>JANXCQ010000100.1 GCA_025060195.1 Gemmatales bacterium
ACCTTCAGGCTACCAAACGAAGTAGAGTCAAACGCAGAAGAAGTAGTAGCAGAGGCTACAAAACTGTACCAATCAATGCTCAAGCGTGATTGCTATGAAAGCCTCAAAAGAGCATTTCTCGATACGTCTATGCTGGAAACCACTAAAGAATAACCAAGCCTACAAACAAACATTACGTAACAATGAACCCGAAAGGTTACACAAAGTTATGAAAATGTTACTGTTATGTTTGTTTGCTAAAGTCGGGGCGTAGCTCAACTGGACAGAGCAAGGGATTTCTAATCCCTAGGTTGCAGGTTCGAGTCCTGCCGCTCCGATTTTACAAAACACATCTTGACTCTGCACCAAAAACTCATACAATACACGATGAACCCAAAAACATACGAAGGAGACCAATATGAACCGCAGACTAGTGTTTGTAATGGACACAGATGGTAAACCAGAAAAACTGGTAGTTTTCAATGGCAACGAGTGTTACAGAGTCACACAGGTGTCTAAAGACGGAAACAACACAGAGGCACCATATAGTATACGCAGTTCCTTCAATGCCCTAGCAGAAAATGGCAGTAGTAATATTGAGCTTACGCTTCCAGCTATTATGATGTTTTATCAAAGCTTCCGAAGTGCCCACA
>JANXCQ010000101.1 GCA_025060195.1 Gemmatales bacterium
CATCTCCTTAGCCTTGTTTCAATCCCCTAGTGGTTGGGGTCTAAGTTGAGATGCTACTGCTGAACGGACATTGCCTCCTTTGCTTTTTGTTTCAATCCCCTAGTGGTTGGGGTCTAAGTTGAGATCTCCAACTGCAACCTCTGATCTGTAACCTGGTTTACTTGTTTCAATCCCCTAGTGGTTGGGGTCTAAGTTGAGATACATTCGCCTTCTTTCTGATACCATGACATGTCGATCCGTTTCAATCCCCTAGTGGTTGGGGTCTAAGTTGAGATATGATGGGGCCTATGCGATTATTCAGTTGCCTGCCCAGCACCGTTTCAATCCCCTAGTGGTTGGGGTCTAAGTTGAGATACTCTACGGACCCTACCGCAATTTCTCAAGGAAAAGTGTTTCAATCCCCTAGTGGTTGGGGTCTAAGTTGAGATAAGTGAAGGCTAGAGTACGGTCTATGCCTAAAGGGACCGTTTCAATCCCCTAGTGGTTGGGGTCTAAGTTGAGATGCAGGGGTCGTTGCCATCCCACTCCGTGTCTCCCACAGTTTCAATCCCCTAGTGGTTGGGGTCTAAGTTGAGATGGTTTGAGGCGAGTAACGTTAGAAGAATGGAAGCGGAGT
>JANXCQ010000102.1 GCA_025060195.1 Gemmatales bacterium
GTATGTCCCGCAGGCTACCACTAGGGTTGGCGTCGCTTCAATCCCCTAGTGGTTGGGGTCTAAGTTGAGATAACAATGATGATACCGATAAATGTTTTACCACCATCGAAGTTTCAATCCCCTAGTGGTTGGGGTCTAAGTTGAGATCTGGAGACTCGATGTCACCCTGTACCAGAAAGAAGGGTTTCAATCCCCTAGTGGTTGGGGTCTAAGTTGAGATGCTAAGGAACTAGAAATAGCATTAGACTATAACTGTCTGTTTCAATCCCCTAGTGGTTGGGGTCTAAGTTGAGATGACGGAGCTGTTCCTGGGAACAACCAACGACGCAGAGCGTTTCAATCCCCTAGTGGTTGGGGTCTAAGTTGAGATGGCTATGGACCCGAGGATTTTGCAGGCCCTGGGAGGTCTGTTTCAATCCCCTAGTGGTTGGGGTCTAAGTTGAGATGGGGTGGGCCATGCCCACCGATCCAATATCGTTTTTCGCGTTTCAATCCCCTAGTGGTTGGGGTCTAAGTTGAGATCCCCGCTTACGGTCGGCCAGCTAACCGGCCGTCATAAGGTTTCAATCCCCTAGTGGTTGGGGTCTAAGTTGAGATGTTCAATGAAGT
>JANXCQ010000103.1 GCA_025060195.1 Gemmatales bacterium
ACCCGCGTTTCAATCCCCTAGTGGTTGGGGTCTAAGTTGAGATGCCAATGGACATCGGCCACCTACTGGCAGGGCGTCAAAGGTTTCAATCCCCTAGTGGTTGGGGTCTAAGTTGAGATGCGAAATCCTGGTGGGAAGAATTTGTCGTTGCGGACGTTTCAATCCCCTAGTGGTTGGGGTCTAAGTTGAGATACGATTACACACTGGTCGGTATTGGGCCACATGGGGAAGTTTCAATCCCCTAGTGGTTGGGGTCTAAGTTGAGATTACAGAAAACATCCTAAAACGGATGTCATCGTACCAGGCGTTTCAATCCCCTAGTGGTTGGGGTCTAAGTTGAGATCTCGGCGAGTTAGACAAAATATTACGCAGTTTTGATTGTTTCAATCCCCTAGTGGTTGGGGTCTAAGTTGAGATACCGAAGCGCTCACTATAATACCAACCACAAAAACTTGGTTTCAATCCCCTAGTGGTTGGGGTCTAAGTTGAGATACAGCGAGCATACGCGCGCCGATACAATCTTATTGCCGTTTCAATCCCCTAGTGGTTGGGGTCTAAGTTGAGATAGGGCGGGGCTGCGCGTTTTTCGTGTTGACGTTCAG
>JANXCQ010000104.1 GCA_025060195.1 Gemmatales bacterium
TAGGGGATTGAAACGGCCTCCTTGACCTCCAGGCCGTCGATGTCGGGGTCGAATCTCAACTTAGACCCCAACCACTAGGGGATTGAAACCAGTGTTACCCAATTCTCTCCGGCGAAGTACTTCTTCCATCTCAACTTAGACCCCAACCACTAGGGGATTGAAACACCAAGACAGATCCATTCTCCAGTAGTCTTCTACCTTTATCTCAACTTAGACCCCAACCACTAGGGGATTGAAACCAGGCCGTCAATATCAGGGTCGAAATCGGGGACCCCGCATCTCAACTTAGACCCCAACCACTAGGGGATTGAAACCTGTACCAGGCCCGTGGCCAACAAAACCAGGGCCTGGAATCTCAACTTAGACCCCAACCACTAGGGGATTGAAACTAGGCATGGCCGCCTCCCTTAACTTGACCACTCCCTGTAATCTCAACTAAGACCCCAACCACTAGGGGATTGAAACGACGTACTCCATCCTCTCCCGATCAAACACGTAAACAATCTCAACTTAGACCCCAACCACTAGGGGATTGAAACCGGGGGACCCATCCGACGGATGTTGGCTCCTTCCACAGCATCTCAACTTAGACCCC
>JANXCQ010000105.1 GCA_025060195.1 Gemmatales bacterium
GGCCCGCTTCTCTCAGTTCGCCGTGGCGGCCGCCAAGCAGGCCATCGCCCAGGCGGGGTTGGACCTTGAGCGCGAGGACCGCACCCGTATCGGGGTGATTCTCGGCAACGGCAACGGTGGCTACCCCAACATCGATGAGGCGATGCGCACCATCGTGGAAAAGGGCGGCATGCGGGTGGACCCGTTCTTCCTGCCCAAAAGCCTGCCCAACATGGCGGCCGCCCAGATCGCGCTGCAGCTTGGGCTCAAGGGCTACAACAGCACGGTGGTTACCGCCTGCGCCGCCGGCACGCAGGCCATCGGCGATGCGATGGAGGTGCTGCGCCGCGGGCGGATGGAGGTGATGCTGACTGGCGGCACGGAGGCCGGTATCTCCCAGCTCGGCCTGGCCGCCTTCTGTGTGATGCGCGCCATGTCCACCCGCAACGACGAGCCGCAGCGTGCTAGCCGCCCCTTTGACAAGGACCGGGACGGCTTCGTGCCGGCGGAGGGGGCGGCGGTGTTCGTGCTGGAGACGCTGGAGCACGCTTTGGCGCGCGGTGCCCGCATCCTGGCCGAGGTGGCCGGCGCCGCCGCCACCGCCGACGCCT
>JANXCQ010000106.1 GCA_025060195.1 Gemmatales bacterium
CGCTCTAAGCGTATGGCTACCGCGATCTCAACTTAGACCCCAACCACTAGGGGATTGAAACCCAGTAGATACCGAAGGACGCTAAGGCCAGTATGTATGATCTCAACTTAGACCCCAACCACTAGGGGATTGAAACAATGCTATCTGGATCTACACCTAGTTGTGCCGCTATCATCTCAACTTAGACCCCAACCACTAGGGGATTGAAACGTCGGGGTCAAAATCTGGAACCCCCGTATGACGGCCTATATCTCAACTTAGACCCCAACCACTAGGGGATTGAAACGCTAGCAATTCCATCAGTTCTATCTCGCTGTCCTCAGTTATCTCAACTTAGACCCCAACCACTAGGGGATTGAAACCCAAGTACTAGCGGACATAGTCGAAAAGGCCCACGCGATCTCAACTTAGACCCCAACCACTAGGGGATTGAAACGTCCTCCTTGTGTGCTTATCGCTTGGGCCAAAAAATAATCTCAACTTAGACCCCAACCACTAGGGGATTGAAACGTGATCCTTTGGCAAGTGGTACAGGTACTTTCCTACGGATCTCAACTTAGACCCCAACCACTAGGGGATTGAAACAT
>JANXCQ010000107.1 GCA_025060195.1 Gemmatales bacterium
TGTCGTAACCGGCGGTGCCCAAGGCATCGGAGAAGCCATCAGCCTACGCCTAGCAGCGGCAGGGGCGCGGGTAGCGGTCTTTGACCGTAATGTTGCCAGCGCACGGCGTGTCGCGGAGGATATAACCGGCCTAGCGGTGATCGGCGATGTGACGAACGAGGCGGACATCGCGCAGGCTGTGGAGACAGTAACCTCCACTTGGGGGCCAATCTCTATCCTCGTCAATAACGCGGGCATTACCGGGCGTGCCGGCAGGACTTGGGAGTTGGACCGGGCAGACTGGGAGCAGGTCCTGACCGTAAATGTGATTGGCCCGGTACTGTTTGCTAAAGCGGTAGTGCCCCACATGCTGCAGCAGCGTTACGGTCGCATTGTCAACATCGCCTCTATCGCCGGAAAAGAAGGCAATCCAACGCTGGGCCCCTACTCGGCCAGTAAGGCAGCATTGATAGCGTGGACGAAATCGCTAGCCAAGGAACTGGTGCAACAGGGTGATATTACAGTCAATGCCGTATCGCCCGCGGTAATAGCAACGCCCATTCTGTCCGGCCTGCCCCAGAGTACCATTGACTACA
>JANXCQ010000108.1 GCA_025060195.1 Gemmatales bacterium
CAGCGGGGCGAAATTTTGCGGGAATCGGACACGCTGGACGGCGGCGACGTCTTACCAGGCTTCCGCGTGCCCGTCCGTGATCTATTCCGCCCCTTACAACTATTCCCGCCGACAACCCCTCTATCCGAAACACCAACCTGAGCAAACCCGACTTCCCCATAATCAGGTAACATAAGCGGCCTAAACTAAGCATACGCTTCACGGCAGGAGCACGTGCTCCAGCGCGTACTTCCTGCAGCCAGTGCTTTATGTCTTCGTCTGCGTCCATCAGTGTAATCTGCGGTTGTCACCCCCGGAGATACGCCAAAGCTAGCCCCGCCGCTTAGAACCGGCGCACGGCGATGCCTTGCGTGGCGCGGCACGTAAGAGGCCGCAGATTACGCCGAGGGAGTAAAGGACGATTAGATTCTCGGGTCCTTCGGGCAACTAAAGCCCCCTAGTGGCCGAAATGAGGCGAAGGTGTCGTAACTGCCTCTGACGCGGAAGCCACGTGCAAGGAAGGTGCTTTCGCTCCCTATTTTCTGGTTCGTAGGCCGAACGTGCCCCTGCAGATGGGACTCAGCCAGTC
>JANXCQ010000109.1 GCA_025060195.1 Gemmatales bacterium
GCGTCGGTGATGCGGGTGTTCTCCAGGTCGAGTACGGTGAGGTTTTTCAACGCGGCCAACTCCTTCAGCCCCATATCGGTGATTGCGTTTAAGCTTAGGCTGAGCGTGGTGAGGTTTTTCAACGCGGCTAACTTCTTCAGTCCCGCATCGCTGATTGAAGTGAAGCTCAGGCTGAGCGTGGTAAGATTTTTCAATGCGGCTAACTTCTTCAGCCCCGCATCGCTGATTGGAGTGAAGCTCAGGCTGAGCGTGGTAAGGTTTTGCATGGCGGCTAATTGTTTGAGCCCCGCCTCAGTGATTTGGATGTAACTCAGCTGCAGTGTGGTGAGGTTTTTCAACGCGGTCAACTCCTTCAGCCCCGTATCGGTGATTGCCGTTCTCCCCAGATTCAGCGTGGTGAGGTTTTTCAACGGGGCTAGCCTGCTTAGCCCCGCATCGGTGATTGGGTTCTCGCTTAGGTCGAGTGCAGTGAGGTTTTGCAAGGCGGCCAATTCCTTCAGCTCCGCATCGGTTATCTGCGTTTTGCTTACGTCGAGACCAAACGGTGTGCCAGGATCAGGCAA
>JANXCQ010000010.1 GCA_025060195.1 Gemmatales bacterium
CCACGCCGAGTCCGCCGATGATCACCGACTGCGGCTTACCCGCTGGAAACGTAACGTTGTTGAGCACGGCTTGGTCGTGGCCTGTGCCCAGGTCGAACCGGGAGTGTGTGCTGAACACCAGATTGGTCAAGGTCAACACGTCGTTATCATCGTCAGTGTGCAGCACAGCGCGATCCGCAAAGTTCGTTGTGCTCAAATTAACGTTGTCCGATCCCCGGCTGGTACTGAGTTCAAAACGTCTCCAAAAGGTACTGGCTGAACTCGACACGTTATCATTCCCTGAACCGGTACGTATGATTACCGGTTCGGTGAATACACCTGAGGTCAGCACCAAGCTATCGTTACCATGTTGTTCCAGAACGACGATACTCCCATCGTATTGACCGTTTCCGATATTGAAGGAGTCGTCCCCTGGGGATGCCCGTGCGATGATCTGACCGGAAAAAGAGGACGGGGCTGTGATGGATGTACTGTCGGCACCCGCGCCTAATTCCAGATAAACTCGATTCACCCCCATAACCGTCGTGGGACCGCTTATTGAGGTGCCTGAGAGTCCCGCGATGGTGAGGGTGTTGCTACCCGTAGCCGTCAGCGCGACGTCATTGTTAGCGGCGTCGCCTAGCAAGCGGACGATTCCGCCGCTTTGCAGGACGGTGACCGTTCCGGCTGGTTGACATCGTGATTCAAGAGACTCGACCACGAGGCCTACTCCGCGATATAAGGACATGAGTATCTCCTTCTTTCCCCTCTTTTTCCAGATTTCATAAGCCTACTAAATTTTTCAAACTTTTCAATTCCCACTCTCCAATTTATTTATTAGCGTTGATTCTATGCGAAGGATGTACAAAGAACGTGGACAGCGAAACAGACTAGCAAAGCCTTGGTACTAAGCTGTGAGCCCTATTAGGGCTTAGCTCTGATTGAGAAGATGTGAATCATGCACAAGCGTAAAGCACCTGCCGTAATTGCTAGTCCACTTGGGCGCAACTGTTACACAGGCTCAGTTCTAACCAGTGAACAAGGCAAGCCTAGGCCAAGTATGTTGCCAAGCAGTAAATTCCCGGAGGAGCTCATATGCTAAGATGAAACCTGTCCCGACAAAGAGGCGAATCTCCATCGCTAGTTCTCAGGGCTTCTTGCTCTCATCGGGCATAGTGTCGAAGGTTTCGACCTTGGTGGTCTGAGTCTGCTCTAAATCGACCGTCGCCTTTTGATCGCCGACGCTGATGGTAAGCTTGCCCGCGAGCCGCACCGTCATATCCGAACTCGCCATACGGCCCTTGGAGCTGTCGAAATAAATGGTGCCGCTGATTTCTTTAGCCTCCAGGTTGCCTTCTTCAATGCGGAAGGGTAACCCGCCTGCTTGAGCCGATTCGGGTACCCGATACTTGATCGAGCCTTTGACCTCGATTTTGTCCAATTCTAGGTTGTCTTTCTTTTCCTTACCCAGGTAGGTGTAGACATACTTGGCTTCGTACGAACCTAACGGCCCAAGGCTGAGGCGCACTTCCCGCTCCCACGAACCACGCACCGCCACCGGAGTGGTTGGAACAAACGCGAAGGCGGGTTCTGCCATCTGCTTCATTTGTTCTTCGGACAAGATTTGCCCCAGCAGCGTCGCCATGTTGGGATTGGCATCACGCAGACGACTGACGAAAGCATCGCGCCCTTGCACGGATAAGATGCGATTCGTCTTCGGGTCGAGCGTCAGGGTGAATGACGCATTGATTAGCGGCTTGAAGAAGCTGGCCACAGGATTCTCGGGCTGGTCTTTGCGCCTGGAGTCGTATTCGATACGGTTGCTACCGATGGTGATGGCCATGCGCACCGCTTCAATCCGCTGTTCTAATTCCACCTTTTCGGGCGAGGCGGATTTTACCGTCCAACTGAAAATAAACTCTTGTTCCTGGTTCTGTTTCACATCCTGGTTCTGTATCTTGAGCGTCTGATTCGTGGTGCTGGTCATCTTCTGGAAGTATTGCTGGTTGGGCTTGAAAACCAACTTCATCTCGGTGGGCGCTTTTTCGTTAGATTTGTCTTCGGGTTTTTGTTGGTCCTGGGCCCAGAGCGGAAGCAACCCCACGAAGCCCACTAGCCAAGCCAGTCGAAGATACCGTCGCATTCGTATCACCTCCCTTTACACGTCGTCCCAAGTTTAGCCCAAATCAGTAGCCACGACTATTTCATTAGTGGCAAGCACGTGATATTATTCGTCCATAGGTCAAACCATTGTAGTGAAAATCCCGTGGCTGCGAATAGCATTGACCTTTGGCGAGGCGATTGCTTGCTGAGCCCAGGCGTCCTCATGGTTTCGGGGCGAGAACCAATGATACTGAGGAGGATAGGCCATGACGCTCTTGGACACCATACGCGGTTCGCTGATGGAGGGATTTCTGCCCGCGGGCTGGGACTTAGCCAAAATTGACGCCTTGGCGGCGCGACCGCCCGAGCGTATGAACGAACGCGAGACCTGGTGGCATCCGCAGTTTCGCCCGATTCCCTGTAGTGATTTGGCCGATTTTGATGTCAAGATGGGGCACGAAATCGCCAGCACTATTTATCAAGCGCACCGCGAAGGCCGACCGCTCGTTCTGATCCTACCCGTCGGGCCGATGGGCATGTATCGCTGGGCAGTTTATTTTCTTCAGGAATGGGGAACGAGCTGCGCGCATGTGCACGGCTTTAATATGGACGAGTGGTCAGACGCCCAGGGCAACACCCTGCCGCCGACTAGTCCTGGCTCATTTCAACATGCGATGG
Organism: Gemmatales bacterium; assembly: GCA_025060195.1. GTDB lineage: Bacteria > Planctomycetota > Planctomycetia > Gemmatales > HRBIN36 > HRBIN36. The sequence goes on from JANXCQ010000010.1 coordinate 2,761, forward strand.
AACAGGCCTTTTACGGCCCGCTCGGCAGTCTTACCGTACCCGTCAAACAGCGTCATTTCGCGGTGAAGACGGAACTGCCCACTTACGCCCAGCAGATTGCGGATTTGCGCAAACAAGGCGCGCGGTTGGTAACCATTTTCGGCATCGGTCGAGTTTGTCATATCGCCTTCTGGGAACCGCACTTCGCCGCTGAGTTTGCCACGGAAGCCGAATGGAAGGCACAAACGCATCGCTTGGGCGCTAAACTCCATCCGCTCACCATCGAGCAGAATGCCATTCACAGTTTCAAAAGCCGAACCACTCTAGTCCCGGCTTTTGCCAACACCATCGGCCCCGCCCTCTTCTTGGCCGCTGATTGGATCATCGGCGGGGCTGACGGAGCCCTGGGGCGGGGCATGATGTGGCAAGGACTATCGCTCTGGATGACGCTGCACCACGAACCCACTCCCTGGATTCCTAGTTCCTACATGCCTACCTTGCCAGGCAAACTCTTCTTCCTACAGGAGTTAGCAGGGCCATTGATTCCGGAATGCCATTAGTAAGCTAACGGCGGCCTGTATTGGCGCGGGCTAGGCAAGATAGTCCGCAATAGACCGGAAATTGTCCCTTTGACTTAACAACGTCTCTTTGGTGTAATGTGCTCGGAGGCGAACCGCCGACTTTGGGTATCGTCATACCATTGAATGGCACTGGTCGGTGGCCTTGGAACGTCGTAGATTTGGAATAATTGCCAATTGCCTGAAGCAAGATTCTCTTCCAATATTGATGGGATAGGAACTGAACGCATGCGGGCCCGAGCAGGCAGCGTGGTGGCGGCGATATTAGTCAGCGGACTTGTCGTTCCGTTAGCGGGCTGGGGTCAGACCAAGCCGACGGCAGCGTCTACTTTAGCCGCGTCGGCTCAGGAGCTGGAGCATCAGCAACGCTGGCTCGAAGCCGCCCAGGTGTACGCCCAGTTGATAACGGCGGAACCTGACAATCCTAGTTGGCAAGAAGGGCTTCGTCGTTGCCTGATTCAAGAGCGGATTGCCCAGCGTTATCGCGACGGGGCCATTCGCCATATTATGTCCACCTGGAAGCTGGCCCAAGCCTTGGCCGCCTATGACGAGCTCACGAGACTGATTGAGCAGGTGGTTATAGACCACATCACCGTCGAACAACTTTGGCGGCGGGGCTGTGAGCAAGTCCTACTCGCTCTGAACAATCGGATATATCGGGAAGTCGCGTTTCGAGCCAAGCCATCGGCGAGTCAGCTCGAAAAACTTCGCTCCTTGCTCGAAATGGAAATGAGCCGGAGTCCAGAGGCGTGGAGCGAACTAACTGGGTTGGTGCGATCTCTAGCGGAACGGGCCGCGTTATACGCGCCGATGCGTCCCACGAGCCTGGTTTGGGAGTTTTTAGCTGCTCATTGCGAATCGGTGGACGCTTATGGTGCTTATGTGACGCCCACGGGGCTGGTGCTGGAAAAAATATTAGTGGAAGAGAAATGGGCTGGGGTGGGACTTACGGTGCTCGCCACAGACCAAGGCGTGGTGATCATAGCCGTCGCCCCCCAAAGCGAGGCCCATCGCCATGGTATTGTGCCAGGTAGTAAGCTGACTCGTGTTAACGGGGAGCCGCTGCATGCCCTAAGCACAGAAGAAGTAATGTTGCGTCTGTTAGGCCAGCCTGACACGAACGTTACCCTCGAAGTGGTGCTTCCCGATGGCACGCCGCAATCGTTTACACTCACCCGCCGACGCCTGGACGTTCCCAGCGTTACCGAGACGACTATGTTGGATAGTATGTTGGGCATCGGTTATATCCGCATCACACAATTTCAGCCAAACACGCCCCAGGAGCTTGATCAGGCGTTGGAGGAACTGAACCAGCGAGGGTTGCGGGTATTGCTTCTGGACCTGCGAGGTAATCCCGGTGGGTCGGTGCGGGCAGCGTTAGACGTAGCTGACCGCTTTATTTCCGAAGGCATTCTACTGCGTACCGAAGGAAGGTTGCCTGAGTTGACTGCAGCCTATCATGCACGGCGGGGCAACGATTGGCAGATTCCGCTCATTGTTTTAGTGGATGAAAACACTGCCAGCGCCGCGGAAATGGTGGCGGCGGCCCTGCAAGCTCAGGCACAAGCGGTTCGTCTTCCAGTGGCAATTGTCGGCAAGCCAACACGGGGCAAAGCTGTACTCCAGCATCTCATCCCCTTAGCCGAGGGCCACGCAGGCGCTGCCTACCTGACCGTTGCTCGCTGGCTCACGCCCGCGGGCACCCCGATCTCACCTCAGGGTATTCAACCTGACGTGCTCGTCAAAGTCATTGTCCCCATGCATGTCGAACCGATGATGGACATGGACATGCTGCCCATGGGCGACATGAATGGCAGTATAGAAGGCGTTGCTTGGCAGACGGCTCTGCGAAAAGCGGTGCAATTTTTCTATCCCCACCCATGAACCGTATGCGCATCGTTTCCCTGTTAGCTAGTGCTACGGAAACCGTTTACGCCCTGGGCATGGGACAGTTTCTGGTAGGTCGTTCTCACGAATGCGATTTTCCTGAGGAGGTGCAAAGACTCCCCGTATTGACTCGACCAAGGATTAACGTCAACGGCTCCAGTCGCGCGATTGATGAGGAAGTCAGAGCGCTCTGGCACCTCGGGGAACCTATTTACTGGATTGACGAGGATTTGCTCCGCGCCCTGGAGCCTACCGTCATCCTGACCCAGGATCATTGTGAAGTCTGTGCCGTGAGCTTGTCGGACGTCGAACGGGCCTTGGCTTCATGGTGCCGCTTCTCGCCTGATTCCACTTCAAGTCGGAGGAGCGCTAATGGGCAACCCGCCCCCGCTCCGACCATCGTTACCCTCAAACCTCATTGCTTGGCCGACGTATGGCAAGGGATGCTCGCCATCGGTCGCGCACTGGACGCTGAAGAAAAAGCACAGCGTGTTGTGGCTCATCTACAACAACGTCTGGAAGAACTGAAGTGTCGGCTCCCTAAAGCGTCGAGGCCACCGACGGTATTATGTCTCGAATGGCTCGACCCTGTGATGAATGCGGGAAACTGGATGCCCGAGTTAGTGCAACTCGCGGGCGGCGTCAGCCTGCTCGACCAGCCAGGTCAGCCCTCCCATTACCTCAACTGGGAAGCTGTTATTGAATCAGACCCCGAAGTGATCATTATCATTTGCTGTGGCTGGGACGTGGCACGGAGCCGCGCGGAGATTGGCTGTCTGGAACGCCGCTCTGGATGGTGGCGCTTACGCGCAGTGCGCAATCGCCGAGTTTACGTAGCCGACGGCTGCCAATATTTCAATCGTCCCGGGCCTAGACTAATAGACTCGGCCTACTTCCTTGCCGAGATGCTTTACCCCGATTACTTTGGTAAGTCCCACGGTGGCCCCGCTTGGCAACCCCTCTATGAGTGAGCCTTCGAAGTGCCAGCGGCTCTCCCCGGTATCCTTCCATTCGGGTAAGCGAGGGGCGTTTACTTCGCGAGTCATACGCTCTCGAGCTACAAGCGTCCTGCTTCACCACCCGATCAACTTACAATTAGCCACCAATAAAATGGAAAAATAGGTTTGACATCGGGCTAACGATTGGGTATAATCGCCCGCCCACAGACGAGTAGTCAATTCAACAAGGAGGGTAAGCCATGTCGCAAGGATTGCATGAGACTAAGCCCCAATTGTGGCGTGCTCTCGTCGTTTTCAATAACGGTTCGGAGATGCTGTTGTACCTGGGAAGATCATCGGCACAAGTCCGTGCAGGATATCAGTCGGCTTTTTTGGAATTACTGGACGAAGAAGAGCGGGCCCGCGTGCAGACCATTCAGATGCAACGCTGGCATGGCACGCCTGACGCCGGCCGGTGGATGACCCAATCCACGCTCAGCATACCAATGCCGAAACTGGCCAAACTCGCCGGTTGATTCGGCGCCACTACGGAACATGTTACCAAGCTGGCGGCTTTACTGCAGTTCTCGATGGACGCTCTTAGTACTGTTTCTCATCAGCGTCTACGGGTGTGCACATACCCCATCATCGTTATCCGATGATCCCACGCTACCGCAGCGCAGCGAAGTGCGTATTGGCAGCCGATATGTCGTGCATTCGGATATTCCGCTGGAACGCGGGCATCCTTTGCTCCTCGAATTAGCGGAACTGCCAGAACGGATCCGTCGAGAACTTCAGTGGCCGGACGCCGATTCGCTGGTGCACGTGTACATCTTTCGCGACCGTAGCAGTTATGAGCGTTACGTGCATGCACATTTTCGCCAATTGCCTCCCCGACGTGCCTTATTCGTGGCGCAGCCTAGTATGGCGAGCGAGGAAGACTTACTAGTCTTCGCCTTCTGGGGCACCCAAATCCTGGAGGACCTGCGCCACGAACTGACCCACGCGGAACTTCATAGCGCTTGCCCTAACCTTCCCTTATGGCTAGATGAAGGGCTGGCCGAATTTTTTGAGGTGCCAGCCCAACACGACGGCGTGCACCATCGTCATTTAGCTGCCCTTCGTGCGGAATCATCAGCGCCTTGGACGCCGAGCTTAAAACGCCTGGAAAAGCTCACGTCGCTCAGCGACCTGACTGCCCAAGATTACCGCGAGGCCTGGGCTTGGACGCACTTTCTGCTGCGGAGCTGCCCTCACTTGCGGCTAATTTTCTTGCAATACTTGCGCGATCTACGCCAAGCCACCAGATTCAGATCCCCTACTAACTCAGAAACCCCAACTTCCGTTTCGTTGGCCGAACGCCTGACGCAAATGCTGCCTTCACCCGAGCGAGCACTGTTGGCCCATTTGGACGCCTTACACCGTCAACAATGGCACCTCCTGGAAACAAAAGCCGAGTTGCTACTTGAATCGAACCTGGTTGTAGCTAGAATGAGATAGCAACGCGAAACGATTTGACCCAATACGCGAAACCACGAAGCAGGGGAGGCCGCCATGTCTTACAATCCAACGCCGGCTTATCAAGGATATGAAGAGTATTATGCGGGGACGGTGCCTGCGGCCTACGCTCTGCCTGCTGAGCGAGCCGCTTTTATTCGGCGTGTGTATGCCCACGTTGCGGGTGCGCTCCTGGCCTTCGTAGCCATCGAATGGCTCTTATTGGTTCCCCTGGCGCCGCTGTCGCTTGAATTAATCGGGCTAATGCTATTTGGCGCGGGGAAATACAGCTGGCTCATCGTCTTGGGTCTTTTTATGCTCGTCGGCTGGCTCGCTGAAAAGTGGGCATTATCGGATGCTTCTCCTGGTCTGCAGTATTTAGGTTTGGCGGTGTACACCGTTGCCGAGGCAATTATCGTGCTGCCCCTCTTATTTCTCGTCGCCTTTGTTCTCGATGAGCCGACTCTAATTGGCCAAGCCGCCATCCTGACCCTGGCAGTATTTGGCGGTTTGACGGCTTGCGTGCTCACGACGCGGAAGGACTTTTCTTTCCTCGGCCCGATCGTGTGGGTGGCCAGTTGGATGGCTTTGGGTCTGATCGTGGCGGCCATTCTCTTTGGGTTCAACCTGGGTCTATGGTTCTCCCTGGCTATGGTTGGTTTACTGAGCGCCGCCATCATCTACCAGACCTCCAACATATTGCATCACTATCGCACGGATCAACACGTAGCCGCCGCTTTGGGATTGTTTGCCTCTGTGGTAACGCTCTTCTATTACATCCTGATGGCCCTACTCAAGAGCCGCGACTAGCAAAGTAGAATCCCACATATAATTATTCCGAGGCCATATTCATTGCGTTTATCGCGAACTTTTCCCTTACGTTCCGCACAAACAGACGACTTTGCAGAACCGAAGTGTCTTCTTTTATGGATGCTCATCGTTGATTGATGGTTTGCCATAAAAAGCCAAATTCTTTGTTACTAAACATGTAGCATATGTCGCAAATTACTTCGGCTGCGGAAAAATTAGGTATTTTGAAAACGTTTTATCTCGGGTCGCAAGCGCGGATGTAACCGGCCCTGTTCACGAACGCTCAAGATTGTGATTCTGCCTTCAAGTTTAGCCCACCAAGTTCAAAAGCTTGGCGTAAGCAGGGCGCAATCATCCGGAGGCGGTTTATCAGTGCTGACTTGCCCCAAAACCCTAGCCATGTCATCCGCCCTCCCTATCCAGCGCCAATACCGCGTGCGGTTTTGCCACGGAGAGTTCTGAACCATGCCGCGCTCGACAGGAGCTTCTGCAATGAGCAGACAACTGCCCAAACGATGACAGTTTGCAGCAACTGGTTCCCTTAGGAGGAATTCATTGCCGCAAGCTTGTCGTGCGTCTTCAAAACCATAATTTGTCCTTGCCCTACCAAGACAATCCAGCCTCCAAGACCGGCCAGTTTTGTGGTAACCCAGCGGGTGAAGGAGCTTGCGATGCACACTAATCGAGGGATACTGTTCGGCTGCTGTCTCGCTATCGCGGTGTCCCTGTATGCAGCTGGGGCACAGCAAGAGGCACCGAGAAAAGTGCGTGTGGTCATCGTGGATGGTCAGAATAACCACGACTGGCGCAGCACTACGCCGTTTATGAAGCGAGTCCTCGAGGAGAGCGGCCGATTCGAGGTGGATGTGTCGTCGTACCTGCGGCCCGGAGATAAACCCGGACGCGTGCCGACCATACCGTTTCCCCCTGACTTGAGCAAGTACGACGTCGTTTTGAGTAACTATAACGGAGGTCCTTGGCCTGCCGAGTTTCAAAAGGAATTCGAGTCCCGTTTGCGTGAGGGCAAAATCGGGCTGGTCATCGTCCACGCGGCCAACAATGCCTTTGGCAACTGGCAGGAATACAACCGCATGATCGGACTAGGTTGGCGCAATCCGAAGCAGGGAGACCGTATTTATCTTAACGATAAGGGAGAGCTAGTGCGGCTGCCCAGCGGAAAGGGCGACGGTTCTGGCCACCGTTATACGGGCGAGTTTACCGTAGTGATCCGCGACGCCGATCATCCCATCACCCGTGGCCTTCCCCGTGAATGGCGGCATACTCGCGATGAGTTGTATGACAACTTGCGAGGCCCCGCCGAGAACCTGCATATCCTGGCCACCGCTTTTTCCAAGGGCACGGGTGTGCATGAGCCGATCGTTTGGACGGTGAGTTACGGTCAAGGTCGCGTATTTCATACTCCCTTGGGTCACGACCTCAACGGCATGCGCTGCATCGGTTTTATCACGATATTACGGCGAGGCACCGAATGGGCGGCTACGGGACAAGTCACGATCCCTGTGCCTGATAATTTTCCCACGGCCGACAAGACCAGCGCCGTGAAGGACTAATCACGGTACCGTGATGCGCAGCAGATCGTCTCGCAATTCCGGTAACTCTGCCAAGCGATCCTGAATGGCAGCCTCGCGGAAGCGGCGTAGCGTCAGCTCCAAGTGATCGGCAGCGTCAGGATAATCTTTATGCACGTCATTGACTTCCCAACGGTCGTCAGGCTTGATATAGAGACGCGGCGGAGGAATCGGTTGGTCAGGCCGCGTCCGCATCGGCAAAATCAGATACCAGCTATGCGTGCGTAACGACCACCATTCCTCCGTCCCCCAACGGCCGATGGCGCAGGCATATTCCCGGAGACGCACGTGTTCTCCTCGCGCTACGCCCAGCACGCTCTTGCCGTGGATCTCCCGCGGGATGGGGGCTTCGAAGTATTCCAGCAATGTCGGGAAGAAGTCCACAGGTTGTACCAGTTGCTGCACCCGCCGACCTGCCTCCCTTCCCCCAGGCCAACGGAGAATAAGCGGAATATGCAACAGTTCTTCATGCAAGCACGGCCCCACATCTCCAACGACGCCATGTTCACCCAACGGCAAGCCACAATCACTTGTCACCACCAAAAGAACCTCGTTATAAATGCCACGTTGCTGAAGATATTCCACGAGCATGCCCAGCCATTGATCCACGCCATTAACAACTCCTGCATAACTGTATAGCAGCACTTCCCTTTCCTGCCTGGTCAAGTCCCGTTCCACATAGCCCAGTTTGGGTTCGAGAATCGGTTGTTCAGGAGCGCCTTCGAGAGCCCGCACCGCTTCCTCATCATAGAGCGCGGCCTCCCAAGGAGGTTGCAGTGCCCCCAGTTCCAGCCACAGCAACCAGTGATCACTAGCTCCATAACGGCTCAGCCAATCGGTAGCGGCCTGAATACATCCTGCAGTCAAGCTCTCTTGTTCCAGTTCGGATAGACGTTCCTCTCGCACGACATACACCATTTCCCAACCGCTGGCCCAGACCCCACGCAAGCTGGGACTACGCTCATCGCCGATAAAGACGGTGCGAACGCCATGCTCCCACAATAAGCGAAGCAAGCCGGGAGTGCGGCTGACGCCGCCGAAGCCGTGTCGGCCTGTAAACCAGCTTCGCCGCACTCCTCGTACCGAAGCCCGATCCACATAACATTGGTCAAAAACGACGCCCTCGGTGGCTAAGCGATCTAACGTGGTAGTGTCGAGCCACTCGCTGCCGTAGCAGCTCAGATACGCAGGTTGCAGGCGCTGCACCACGATCCAGATGCACTTCATGGGCGTCTCCTAGCTCGCCTCCGGCGGTTCCAGCTTTGGGCAGAGTTGCGCTTACGCACCAGGGACGGAGAGCGATCGGCCATTGTCTTTGGGCCCAAGTTTCAGCAAGAAGGGCACGGCTCGCTCGGCCCATTCCTCTGGGGATGGATAACTGGCGGCACTCGAACCGAAACAACTTCGCAACATGTCGGTGTCGATGATACCTGGGTTGAGCGGAATAGCCGCCATACCAGCGGGCAGTTCTTGGGCTAAGGCTTTGGTTAGGCCTTCGATAGCAAATTTGGTGCAACAATAAGGCGCCACCTCAGGCGAGGTAGAACGGCCCCACGCCGAACTGAAATTGACAATTACTCCTTGTTTTCGGGCGATCATGGCGGGTAAGAAGTGGCGTAAGACATTGGCTACGCCTTTGATATTGATGTCGATCACCTCATCGAACTCCTGCGCGGATAACTCCCAAAGTCGGGCGTTGCGATTGATGACCGCAGCATTGTTGAGCAGCATATCGGGCGGCCCCAGTTTCTCGAGCACAATGCTCGCCCATTGCGCGACGCGGCGCTCATCGCGGACGTCTACGACCTCAAACAAGTGCGGCGGACCGTGGCGCTGCTGGAGTTGGCGAATCTGAGGCTCCGACCGGCCACAGCCTGCGACGCGATGGCCCAATTCGATGAACTTGGCCGTCATCGCCCGTCCCAAGCCGCGGGTAGCACCAGTAATGACGATAACCAGGCTAGCGTCTCTCATCATCTGCCCTCTTGTTCTGTATCGAATATTCTGGGTTATGTAGCAGAGGTCTATATTCTGGTCAGCAGAAAGCCAAGGGAAAGCCTACATGAAGCCAAGTTTTTTTGATTTGCGCGGACAAATCGCCCTAATTACAGGCGGGGCTCAGGGCATTGGCGAGGCGATTTGCCGACGCTTAGCTGCAGCAGGTGCACGCGTTGCCGTGTTTGACCGTAATGCCGTGGGCGCTCAGCGAGTCGCCCAAGATATTGCGGGCTTAGCACTCATAGGCGACGTAACCCGCGAAGATGATATCGCTCAAGCACTGCAGACAGTTACAACCATCTGGGGTCCGATTACCATCCTAGTGAACAATGCCGGTATTACCGGACGGGCCGCGCGAACCTGGGAACTGACGCGGGCCGATTGGGAGTTGGTCTTCGCCGTCAACCTTTATGGGGCCGTGCTATGGGCAAAAGCTGCGATACCTGGGATGCTGCAGCAGCGTTACGGCCGCATTGTCAACATAGCTTCCATCGCAGGCAAGGAGGGAAATCCAACTTTGGGGCCCTATTCCGCCAGCAAAGCGGCACTCATCGCGTGGACGAAAACGCTCGCCAAAGAATTGGTACAACAAGGCGACATCACGGTCAACGCCGTCTCACCTGCGGTGATTGACACACCTATCCTCGCAGGCCTACCACAAACCACCGTCGAATACATGGTGTCGCGCATTCCTATGGGTCGAATCGGACGACCGGAGGAAGTCGCCGCCGTCGTCCATTTCCTGGTGAGCCGGGAGGCGAGTTTCGTCACTGGCCAATGCTACGACGTCAGCGGGGGCCGCGCTACCTATTGAGCGCCGGTACGGTACTAAGCACGGATACGCCTCCATCACGGGCTTTTTGCTTCGTCCTAATTCTCACGCTAAGCGCACAGGCTTTGCACCAGTATCTGGCTGGGGCAGATTTAGACGATTTTACTTGTTGCAAGTGCAAGGAATTGTTACAATGACTTCTAGGAGCAGGCAAATCGAGACGACTTAGAAGTACTCTGCAAAGCGTTACACAACGGCTAACATGAAGGGGGGCAGCTATGAAGCGAAGCGCATGGTTAGCATTTCTCGCCCTGAGCCTCTGCTTCCTTCTCGCTGCGTTGGAAACTCAACTAGGAAATGCCGCGCCGGGCGCAGCTAAGCCCCCCGTCAAGAAGTTGGCCGTAGTGGATTTCTACGATATCGCAGACGTCACCACGGTGCGCGAGCCGAAACCACTGAGTAATGCGGTGAAGAAAGGTTTAGAATGGTTGGCCAAACAGCAAAATATAGACGGCGGTTGGACACCAACCGAGCGAGCAGCTCATGGACCATCATCAGAGTTGGGATGCTCGGCAATTTGCCTAATGGCCTTCTTACGCAGCGGCAATAGCGCCAATAATGGTCCCTACCAAAGAACGGTCAACAAGGGTCTGGCATTTCTCATAAGAGTAGTCAGTGAAGAGGACAAAGCTCCGCGATGGCCCAAACCGGCTCTTCCCGTTTCTCAGATTCAATCGAAGCTCGGGATGTTTGCTGACTTGTTCCTGGCCAATTTGGCCCTCGCTGAGTTTCGTGGGAAAGCGGGGCAGCATGAACATGGCGTAGCCGTGTGTCTCGAGAAGACCCTCAACAAAGTACTCAGTTTGCAAACAGCCGAGGGACGGTATCGGGGCAATGAACAAGGTTGGGCCCCTGTGCTCGCGATGGGCTTGGCCAACAAGGGCGTCGCACGGGCGCGCATTCACGGCGGTCGCTTCGATGACATCTTTTGCCAACGGGCCTTCGAGTACTCGTTGGCTTCCGTGTTAAGGCGACCCGCGCGGCCAGACAAACTCGCTCTGGGAGTTCCTCGGGAAGAAGATGCGGGCGTTCCTTTATATCGCGTCAGTCAAGGTGCCACTAATATCTACGACATTGCGAATGCCTATCGCTACGAACTAGCTCGCATGCGACTGTTCGCTAACGATCCGCTAGAGATTGAAAATGTCAAGAAAGCCGCCCACCGAGCCGAGCGGTTAGTGCAGCATTTTGACGGCGTCCGGCGGGAATTGTTAGACAAGCTCCAAGAACCGCAATTTGTTCAAGGGGTTGGCACGATCGGCGGCGAGGAATTACTCAGTTATTGGAACGTCAGTGAGGTGCTGGTGCTTGAGGGAGGCGAGGCTTGGCAGAAGTGGGACGGCCGCATGGCAGAAATTCTCGAACGATCGCAGGACGCCGACGGAAGCTGGTCGGGACAACACTGCCTCACCAGTCGAGTATTCTGCACTGCTGCCGCGATCTTGGTTCTCACAGCCGACCGCACCCCCTTCCCGCGTGTAATGCTCAACGACCTGCGTGCCGAGCGCTGAGCCTCCCGCGGAGCTTCCGTTTCGCCGTTCCAAAACTTGGTTGCAATCGCAAGGTGCTCTGAGTTCGTCACATTCAGTGAGGGTCGGCTCCTCGGTACCTGCAACGCCGGCCCGAGGTACCAAATGTCAGGCTCAAACCAAAAAGGAAGCCAACATGTCAGAGCGTATAAGCGGTGCTCGATGGTGTTTGGTGGCGCTAGCAGCAGTGTGTGGCTCAGCGCTGGCATTATTGGCCCAGGACAGGTCACCAACTGAACCGAATCCGAACCCAACCGAGCAGGCAAAACCGAGCCTAGCGCGTGATGCGGCGGCCAAGACCGATGTGCTAGTCCGCGTTCAACGTGAAGTCCCAGAAGTGGCCTACGCCGTTCAACCTAAGCCTTTGAGTCCCGCGGTGAAGAAAGGACTAGAGTTCCTGGTAAAAAGTCAGCAACCCGATGGCGGCTGGAACCAGGGAGGCGGTTGGCGCACGCAAGACGGAGGCAGGCGCATTGAGGGACCCAATGTCGAAGATCCGTCCGACGTGGGCAATACCTGCTTCGCCTTATTAGCCCTCTTACGTGCTGGCAATACCGTTACTGAAGGGGAATATAAAGACGCAGTGCGGAAAGGTCTGCTTTTCGTTTTGGCACACGTGGAGAAGGCGGACTGGGACTCCCTGCAACTGGGGAACGTGCGAGGCACGCAAATTCAAAGTAAGATTGGCCCCTACGTGGATCTATTCGCGGCTAATTTGTTACTGGCCGAGATTCGAGGCAAGGCCGGGGACTTGGAAGAGCGCGTGATCAACGGCCTAGAAAAGACCATGACCAAGATTGTACGGAATCAAAGGCCAGACGGCACGTTCGTCAATAATGTGGGCTGGGCACCAACATTATCGGTAGGTATCGCTAATAAAGGCATCGCACGGGCTAAGGAACGCGGTGCCATTGTGGATGAAAAAGCGTTGGATAGGATTCTCGCTCAAGCGACCAGCACTGCCAACTCCGATCGAAGCGACAGTAAACCGGGCTTGCCGGCCCGAAGCCGTGAAGAAGCAATAGTCGCGGCACCTCCTGCTGTTGCTGGGGACGCAGGCATTCCTCTTTACAGCCGATCCCAAACCGCGGGCAATTTCCAGGATGTAATTAACAGCTTAGCTAAAGATGCGGCGCGTGCGCGACGCACTTTAGAGGACACCAAGGCCAGTGCCGCCGAGCGACAGAAAGCCGAGGTAACCCTAAAGCGGTTTGAAGAACTGCGTGCACGCAACGAGGAGACCCAAGGCAGACTGATTCAGAATTTGCGGGATGAGAGCTTCGTCGCAGGTTTCGGCAGCAATGGTGGCGAGGAATTCCTCAGTTTCCTCAACATCAGCGAAACGCTAGTGCTTCGTGGCGGTAAGGAGTGGGAAGAGTGGGATGCGCGTATGAAGCAAGGCTTAGAGAAAGCCCAGAATCAGGACGGCTCGTGGGCGGGTCATCACTGCATTACGGGGCGAACGTTCTGCACCGCCACAGCCTTGCTAGTCCTTATGGCCGACCGCACTATGTTCGCTCCCGAAGTCATCCGCGAAGCACGCGCCAAGCCGGCAAACGACAGTCCTAAAAAGTAGTATCGGGACGTAGATAAAAGTCATACGTCGGCTTAGTGCGTAATGGCTAGCGCATGAGCTAGGTATCTCAGTCAGAAGCATGATTGTAGAGGCAGCTTTGCTACCTGCCTTTTCAGTTATAATAGCGATCCTAAGCATCGGAGTAGCTGGATAGGGGCTTATTGGTTTACTAGGCGATTACGAGGCTACTGATGCATCCATGGAGGGACGGAATGCTTAGAAATTATGCTGGCTCTGCGAGTTTCATGATATTGGCGCTATCAATTCCATGGACTCTCGGCTGTGATAACGCTTACAACCAAAATGCAGCTAATCAAGATAAAGCGCCGAACCCGAATGAAGCACTAACTCACGGGATAAACTTCCTGTTACAGAAGCAGATGGAAGATGGCTCCTGGCGTTCAGAATATTATGCCACGTTTCGCGACGGCACTGCCTTGACGCCGTTGGTGCTCCTAGCGCTGGAGTATGCATATGGTAAGCAGAATGAGCATCCAGATTTAGAGCGGGCTATCAAGCGTGGCTTTGGATTTCTCGCGCAATACGTTAGTGATCACGGAAGCGTTCTCGAACCAAAAGACGGTTTTGATTATCCTGTATATACTGCAGCCTTGGCGATACGCGTACTAAGTCACCCGTTAGCTCAGGGCCGCGAAAGAGAACGCGCGGCATGGGTTCGTTACTTGAAGGACCGACAGTTGACCGATAAACTCGGTTGGAAACCGGCCGACAAGGCCTACGGAGGTTGGGGTTACTGTCGCATTATCCCCAGAAAACCTGAGCCTGATAAGTTTAGTCCGCCATTATTAGAGTCGAATCTCTCCGCCACAGTGTTTGCCCTGGATGCGTTGGCCTCTGCGCGGGAGTTAGACGCTACTACTCGGCAAGCGGCAGCAATATTTGTGCGCCGTTGCCAAAACGACGATGGGGGCTTTCATTTCATTTATGACGACCCGGTACGAAATAAAGGTGGCGTTGCCACCTGGAAACCCCTACGGTTCCATTCTTATGGGAGCACGACAGCAGACGGACTACGAGCATTAGTACTATGTAATTGCCCTGAGGATAGGGACCGTATCGCCCAGGCGGCAACCTGGTTAACTAAGCATTTCAATGCCAAGACGCATCCCGGCCAATATGCGCCCGCCCATGAGGTCAATCGTAACGCGGTTTACTATTATTACGTCGCATCCCTGGCACAAACATGGGCCCTAAGTCCGGAATTGTTTCCCGACTTAGAAGCGAAGCGTAAGCACCTGGTAGTCGGACTCGCGGAACGACAGGGCCACGATGGCAGTTGGACTAATCCTCTCTCCTTAGTTCGCGAAGACGAGCCTTTGGTAGCTACATCTTTCGCTGTTATCGCTATATCCCAATGCCTCTCTGAAAGAACTACGCGCTGACAAGGACATTATGTCTGATTGGCTTTTTCCCTTTTGGTAATCGGCGGTGTCACAGTTCTTGGGATACCTCGGTGAATCTTATGGTTCGACGCCAAGAATGAGTACGGGAATATGCATATATGCCTCCCCAAGGTCTATTAAGCCTTAGGCTAGTCATTTAAAGAAAGCAATACACATGGACATCTGTTGAGACATGGCTTCTGTCGGAACGAACTCTACTCCCGCGTTTATATAATGGAGTTTGTGAAAAATAACCATCTTTGCACATAGATCGTAGAGCATAAATACATATTTGCCGAATTGAACCTCAACACCCGCTCTTTCTTTCGCGAAGTCTATTTCGGGAAAGTCGCCTAAATCTCGAGCAGAGGGTTTAGCCTTTCTCATATAACGCTTAATAATCTCAGTATAGTGACAAGTTACACGCACATGCTGCCAACCAATTTCATGTAATATATTTCGGAATGTCATATTCAAATGTCTAGGACTGTAAAACAACCAGTTTTACATACTTGATTCTTGATTCCGTTTGAACTTCTAACAACTGGCATCTATAGAGCTGATGATTGGCCACTATAAGAAGTTTACTGGCATGAGCTTGCAGAGAAGACTCTGTCTTTTTGACGATAATTTGGAACTTATATGCACAGCGTCAATCCTCTATCAACATTTTGGAAGCCAGTCCACTGGAATGCTATCATGACCCGTAGGATAGTAAATCCGACGCCTCAGCGGAGAATAAGGTAATGCGCCGGTGAATGGGGCGCGTATGTGTTGACAGGCGATTTTAGATCATTCTGTTCATTCTCGGCGCCTGCGACGCTGGCCCATCAACCCAGCCCACAGTGACAGACCTACCCCTATGTAAGGATCAAGTATCCAGTCAGCTGGACCGATGAGGGTCAGTACGTAGCACTCTACCAACTGCATCGGAAATTGGCAAGGATGATCAGTCTTTTCCGGGTGGTTCGACTTGACATTAAGGATGTCCCATACCAAGGTTTCCCAATCTCGCTCTACGATTTCCCAAATATCCGAGGGGTTCTTACCTAACGGGTTGCTGGAAGGTTTTCCTCGATTGGGGCCCTTATAGTGCCGTTTCCCCGGATATTTGACCGGAACGTGCACGGGGTAGGGCTTAATATGCATTCATCGGATTTGGTAAACTATAAGATAGTCTCCTATCAACCTGAAAACCTTTATTGGCGTCTAAGCCGAGCCCAAAGCATTAGATGATGGGGATGCGAAAGTGAAATCTATGTTCTTTGAACATGAGGTACTAAAGAGCGACTAACGCGAAAGGCTCGCCACACTCCATAAAATTGCCCACCTACCAATATAGGTTCCCATCCGCTCATAGAAGTGTCATTAGCTCTGTCAAAACAGCTAGCATAATCCTAGATAGCATCCTAACATGATGCGAAGCTCAAACTCTTTAGCGGGGGTGTGAAGCTGGCAACTATATAAATCACGCTCGGCTGCTCATCCCGAAATCTAGCCGATCAGTTCGGAAACTTCGCTACCTTGGATGACAATTTGCGGGTCCGGTCTAAACTTATTTTGCATAGGCGCGAGATTAATAACCAGCAGAAATTATTTCCTTTTCAGTCTGCCTTACTACGTTAGCATACTCCATTGGCCTAATGGGAACTCTCGGCGGAGGTGAGTGGCGGCGAGGACAAGGTTCCGAAGTGCGGGAATGACTTCTTCCCAGCGGCGTGTCTTGAGACCGCAATCCGGATTAACCCAAACCCTTTGCGGCGGAATGACGCGCACCACGCGACGCAGAATCGCTAGTATGCTTTCTACGGTTGGGACCTCCGGGGAGTGAACGTCGTAAACCCCAGGGCCGATTTGTCGGGGATAGCTATAGCGTTCGAAAGCTTCAATCACCTCCCCGCGACTTCGCGTGGCCTCAATGGTGATGACATCAGCGTCGAGTTGCTCGATGTAAGGCAAGATTTCATTGAACTCCGAGTAGCACATGTGAGTGTGAATCTGGGTTTCCGGTTTAGCTCGGGAGGCGAGTCGGAAAGCTTTCACGGCCCAATGGAAATACTCAGGCCAGTGGGCGCGCTGAATGGGAGCGAGTTCGCGGAAGGCAGGTTCGTCAATCTGGATGACCATGATGCCGGCCGACTCGAGGTCGCGAACTTCGTCTTGCAGAGCCAAGCCTAATTGCCAGGCGACTTCGTGTCGGGGCAGATCTTCGCGCACAAAACTCCAGGCCAGGATGGTGACCGGTCCTGTCAGCATTCCTTTCATGGGCCGTTGGGTGAGTGATTGCGCAAACGTGATTTCTTTGAGGGTCATCGGCTGGGGTCGGACGATGTCGCCATAAATGATGGGAGGGCGGTAAACGCGTGTGCCATAAGAGAGCACCCATCCTTGCTGCGTCAGGGCAATGCCCATGAGTTTTTCCGCAAAGAATTCGACCATGTCGCTGCGTTCAAACTCGCCGTGTACTAAAACATCGAGTCCCATTTGTTCTTGGACTTGAACAACGTGGCGTATTTGGTCGCGAATGAACTGATCGTATTGGTCGGCGGAAATGCGTCCGTTCTTGTAAGCATTGCGCATGCGGCGTACTTCCTCGGTTTGCGGGAAGCTGCCGATAGTGGTAGTGGGAAATAGCGGTAAGCGCAGGCGTTGGCGCTGCAATCGGTCGCGTTCGTCGTACGGAGCGTCACGTATGAAATCTCTGTCAGTGAGCGAAGCGATGCGTTGGCGAATGGTCGAGATGTTCCAGGAATCTGGAGCTGGGGAATAGTTGTTCCACTCGCGTAAAGCAGTTTCATCTTCCTCGGAGCGTGGAGCGGCGTCGTCGAGCAGATAACGTAATAATCGCAATTCGACTAAACGCTCGTTCGCGAAAGCGAGTCGTTGCCGGAGAGCGGGTTCCAGCTTTTGCTCAACGGAGACGCTTACTGGTAAATGAGCCAGGGGGCCAGCATTACTGAGCCAAATTTCTGCCTGAGTCGCCGCTCGGATGTGCTTCACCCATTCGGCCACGGACCGTAGATGGGTCTTCCAGACATTCCGTCCATTGACGATGCCGAGTATGAGAATTTGTTGTGCGTGGAGAGGACGACGTTGCAGAGCTGTGATCAGTTCTTGTACCGACGATTCGCGCAGAGTCGTGGCCCCGCGGCAATGCACCAAGTCTATGCCGAAACCTCGTACAGGAAGCTGAAGGAACGCATCCCAAGGTGCGGGTGTTTCGTAATAAGTGAAAAGCAAGATGGGGGCTTGTTGGGCCAATTGTTCGTAGGCCTGGTGAATGAGCGGCCAATGCTCCGGGGGCACGTCGCTAACGAGTGCCGGCTCATCGAGGTGCACAAACTCTGCACCCGCTTGCCGACACCGCGCTAGTAACTCCGAGTAAACGGGGGTAAGTTTCGACCAGAGCTTGGGCCAAGCGGCGCGTGGGTAACCTTTACTGAGGGCTAAAAAGGTGTATGGCCCGATCAAATAAGGTACGCCCATCTGATACTGCGCTCGAGCCAGAAGAGGCTTAGCCCAGACCAGTCGGAAGTCGGATTCCTCGGCGACGGGTGGAACCAAGTAGTGATAGTTGGTGTTGAACCATTTGGTCATTTCCCAGGCCTGGGCACCGCGAGCAAGGCGGTAATAGGCCGCCAAGTCAAGAGGAGCATCCCAGGAACGTCCGATGCGTAGACCGTCTGCGATCGCCTCAGGAATAAGACCGAACATCAAGGCGTGGTCGAGCATCGGGTCGTAGAAGGTCATTTCGCCGACGGGATAATAGTCAACTGATGCATGATAAATTCGCAAACGCTCGCGTTCCAGGCGATCGAGACCTTCCCGGAGTTGCACTTCCGGGATTTCCTGCTGCCAATATCCTTCGATGAGGCGCTTGTATTCGCGGTTGGCACCGAGTCGAGGGTAACCGTAGGCGTAAGTTTTCATGCATTGGGTCTCCGATGGATCAGCCAGGGGTATGGTCTGAACGTCGACGTTCTAGCTCGGCGCTCAATTTAGAAGAATCTCACCTAACGGCCAGGCAACAAAGCGGTTAATTCCACGACCAAATTTCGGCGTGATGCACAGCCCACAGCGGGTGGAATCGGCCCACGCGCAAGCTTTGCCAACAGGCTACGAAACTATCTACTTCCCATAACGGGACGACCCATGCTTGCTCGACGAGATACGCATGCAATTGGTGTAAGGTAGCGCGAAGCGAGGTAAAGTCCTCGGCTTGCAGATAACGTTGGCGCAATTGAGCGATGACAGGGTCTTCGGCTAAACCAAATGGGTCAGGCCAAGTCTGACCGGGGGGAGCAGGACTGAGCCAGCGGAACGGAGTAATGCCTTCATGGGGATATTCGGTTATCCATAATAGCGCGTCGTACGGGACATCGCTTTTCAACCAGGCGGCCCAAAGTTCTTGAGGCGTTACTCGGCGTATGTCGAGCTTCACCCCGTGCGTGGCCAGTTGGTCGGCCAACGCCTGGACCAATGGTTGTGAAAGGGAATCGTCAGCTACCACCCATGTGATTAGTGACGTCAAGGGAGCTTGTGAACCTGTCTTGCTCGATGCTTCGTTAGGAGAAACCTTCGCCCGGACTTTTTGAAACAGTTCACGAGCAAGAGCGGGACGATAAGGGGAGCGGATGATCGGTGAATAATCGGGATGGTAGGCCCAGCTAGCTAGGGGTATGGGTCCGCCGCTGACACGGTACGTGGTAGGGTCGCGACCGCGGAGGAAGTTGCGCAGTAAGCTGTCCCTGTCAAGGGCTACAGAGATGGCCTGGCGTAGGTCTTGGGAAGCCACGACGGGCCTTCGGCGATTAAAACCGAGCCAGGCAACCCGCGGAGTGAAGGGAAATCCCGTGAGTGCCGCTTCTTGTCGAGCCAGGCACACGGTACGGGCGTGGGGAATGTTGCTGAACAGATCGGCGTCCCGGGCGGTCAAGCCGACCACCAAGTGGAAGGCGCCACATTCGAGGTCTTCATGGGCCTGCCGTGCGTCCCGATAACGACGCAAGCGAATTTCCCGAAGCGAAGGGCCATCCGGCGCGTGGGGACGAGACCAACCCGGCCGAGCTCGGAATACCCATTCGTTGTCTGTACGCTCAACCAGCATATACGGCCCCGTTCCCAGCAGGTCCTGGCTTATGTTGGATGTTGCGTTTGATTTGGTCGCATCGCTCGAGTCGTTGACACGTTGTCCACCTGCTACCAGGATGGGAACATTCAACAAAGACAATGGGTCAACGGGGGGCATGGCTCGTTCTAGGATAAGAAATCCTGCCGAATCGTGGCGCAAAGTCCACTGTGTCCAGCGGCGATCCCACCGGGGGTCATAGTACCCGTGTTGGGGCAATCCTGCATATTCCAAACTGAACCGTATATCCTGGGCTTGGACTGGCCTTTCGCCTGTGGGGTCTCCTGCAAGCAACGTCCCTCCGGTTAGAGCCAGCCGCCAACCGCCCCGGTCGCGATAAGGGCTGAATCCGGGACTACTCCAATAGCCTTGCAGTATCAAAGGCGGTTGGCGCGGTTCGACGAGCCACTCGTAGGTCAGGGCGACGGCAATTTGCTCGGGGAGATGCCAAGCTTGTGCGGGAGAAATGCTTTGGGGCAAGTCGGGCACGCCGATAATTAGCAACGGATACTCGCGTAAAAGTTGGCGTTGGAACAACTGTACACGTTCCCAATTGGGCAGTAGGCGAGCGGCCTCGGCTCCTGCGAGCCAGGCCGCGACCAGGTCACCTGATTCCTGAAGTTTTTGCGCTTGTTTGAGGTGGAAGTCGGCTCGTTCTTGCAGCACCCGCTGGAAGCGTTCGATCGCGGGACTCGTAGTTCCTGGCAAGCGCGTGCGCAAGCGATCCAAAGCTCGGCGCACTGCTGCGAAGTCACCTCGTGCCAGGGCTCGGTCGGATGTAGTTTCGATCAGCTGGCGAAACTGAGCCACCATCTCGGCATCGCCAGGATAAAGCGACAATAACCGATCTGCCCATTGCACTGCCTCGTCGAACCGTTCCTCCTGCTGCAAGACCTGGAGGCGCTCCACGCGGATTTGACGCTCTTGTTTCTCTAAGCGCTGACGTATTTCGTCCCAGCCCTCGCCTCGTAAACCCTGACGCAAGGCCTCGGTGTGAAACGTCCGGACCTGTTCGATGATGAAATCCACTACCTGCAACGCCTGCGACCGCGTCATGGCGGGCTTGAGTTGGTTAGCTTCCTGGGCAAGTTGTAAAGCTTCCTGGATAGCAAACACTTCGTAATAGTCCACTCGCTGAACTTCCTCGCGGAGCAGGCTTCGCTGCGCTTCGACTTGTCCTGTAGCATCCACGACCTGCACTTTGAGTTGCGGTAACTTGTCGGTCTCGAACCTTCGCGGCAACGGTGCCACGCGCAGAGTTTTGCCATCGCGCAGCACCACGCGATCGTGGGGATAGCCCAAACGGCGCAGCAAGTCTCGCACTGCGGGATGCTGAATGCGTTCGGCTTCCAGAAGCAGCTCGCCTAAAGGCGAGACCGCTGCTTTAGCCAAGGTTTCGAGCGGAGGCAAGATTGGCAGATCGGTACGCACTTTGGGTGGCTTTGCTTCTTCTTTTTCGTCCACGGGTGTCTGAGCCAACGCGCTGAGCGATACCATCGCCAGCACGATGCTTGCGGTCAGACACAATAGGCCCAAGCCGCATATGCGATGATTCGATGGGATACTAATAGAGCGACTCATGACTGACCTCGACCTTCAAAATTGAATCGCGCGATGATATGGGAGTATGACTTAGGTTTCGTGTGTATCAGGAGGCAGAGGTTTACTAGCTTCCGTCAACGGTTCGAGATTGTCGGGACTAGCTACTAAGGCAATAGCACAAGCGGTAGCATAGTGCCGACAATGCGAGATACTCAGAAGGATTTTTTCGATGCCCACAGATTTCATATAGTCGCGCACCGTCGCTTGTGCATGAACCAGTGGCTGTCCCAAAGAATCGTGCACGATTTCGATGTCTGTCCAAGCCATGCCTTTGGCCCAACCGGTGCCTAACGCCTTGAACACAGCCTCTTTGGCCGCCCATCGTCCCGCAAAGTGTTCCAGGGCTCGCTTCCGTTTCTGACAGTACGCAATTTCCCGTTCGGTGTAAACGCGGCGCAAAAAAGTGTCCCCGTGGCGCTCCAACATTCGCGCGATCCGACGGCATTCGACAATATCAGTGCCAATGCCATAAATGTGCATGGATCATTTCCATCTTGGCGCTGGCCATGCGCGAAGTCAATATACCAATTATTCGTACAGTGGCTAAAGCGACATCAGCTGTCGTGATGGATGCCTAGCCGCTGATACTAAAATTTTCCTCATTCTCCTATGGTCGAAGCGTAAACCAAAGGGATGAATTATGACTAAGCGGGGCAGACGAGCCACCCGCAAATGGCAGCCAGACGAATTAGTATTGCCCACAGGAGATGCTTCTGCATTAGAAAAAACGCGCTATCCCCATCCTTGGCCCGTGGGTCGAACTTTCTGTCGAGCGGGCGACCTCCTTTACTTAGCTGACCTCACTGCCGCCCAAAGGCAAGCAGTTACCCACGTGGATGGCCCGCTATTAGTCGTGGCCGGACCGGGATCGGGCAAAACCCGCGTGATTACCCGACGTATCGTGCACCTTTTGGCCAGCGGTATAAAACCTTGGCAAATTCTGGCCATCACGTTCACTAACAAAGCTGCTCAGGAGATGCGGAACCGGATTGAGCAATTGGTACCTGGTAGCGGAGTGTGGATCGGTACCTTTCACAGCTTCGCCGCACGCGTCCTCCGCCAGTACGCCGACCGACTGGGACTAGATCGACAGTTTACCATTTACGACCAAGAGGACCGCAAAGAAGTGTTACGCGACGTCCTGGAGGAAGCGAATCTGGACAACGTCCGTTTCAGCCTGGAAAGCATGCAGTCGGCCATTAGCCGCGCTAAGAATGCGTTACTGAGCCCTCACGAATTTGCTGCCCGCGCCAGCGATTATTTCAGTCAACAAGTGGCCGAGATTTACCCCTTATACGAACGCAAAATGCGGGCGTTGAACGCTCTGGATTTCGACGACCTGCTTTATTACCTGGCGCGGGCGTTGCGTGCCCCCGAACTGGCCGACTGGCGGGCCGAGCTTGACGCCCATTTTCGTTACATTTTGGTAGATGAATACCAGGATACCAATCACGCCCAATATGTGATTCTGCGGCAGCTGTCCCGCGATTACCCCAACGTTTGCGTCGTGGGCGACCCGGACCAGTCCATTTACCGTTGGCGTGGGGCTGATATCCAGAATATCCTCGATTTTGAGCGCGATTACCCGGACTGTACCATCGTCCGCCTGGAGGAAAACTTTCGCAGCACCGCGGCGATTGTGCGCGTGGCTGACCATCTCATCGCGTTCAATCGCCGCCGCAAACCACGCCAGCTCTACACCACGCGCACGGGCGGTGAACCAGTTCGGCTGCGATTTTTCCCAGATAGTGATCAGGAAGCCGAGTTTGTTGCCCACTACATTGCGCGCAACGTCGCGGAAGGGCGTCGTCGCTTCCGCGATTTCGCAGTTTTTCTGCGTATCAATGCCTTATCCCGCATTTTTGAGGAAGCATTTCTGCGGCATCGTGTACCCTACCAAATCGTTCGCGGATTGGCCTTCTTCGAACGCAAAGAAAACCGCGACGTCCTGGCCTTCCTTCGCTTGTTGTTGAATCCGAAAGACGATGTTTCCTTCCTTCGAGCGGTGACGGCCGTTTCCGTGGGAATTGGCAATGCTACGCTCAATCGGCTCCGTGAGTATGCAGCTCCACGCGGTCTAAGTCTGCTCGAAGCGTGCGGGCATGCAGAACGTGTGCCCAATTTGCAATCCCGCGCCGTCGGTGCGCTCCAGAACTTTGCTCGTCTGATAAGCGATTTGCGGCAACTGCTGGAACAACCCGCGGCAGAGATCATAGCTGCGGTGATCGAGCGTACCGGCTATCGCCAACAGTTGCTGCAAAGCCGCCACGAAGAAGACCGCGAACGCTTGGCTAACATCGAGGAACTGATCTCAGCCGCGGAAGTCTTAGCGGAGGAAACCGGGGACGCCTCGCTCACTCACTTCCTGGAACACGTTGCTCTGGTCAGCGACGCCGATGGTTTGCGCAGCGAGCAAGACGCTGTCGTGGTTATGACCCTGCACACAGCCAAGGGCCTTGAATTCCCTGTGGTATTTCTCCCGTGCCTGGAAGAAGGTTTACTACCTCACGAGCGGTCCCGGGGAGACGAAGACGAACTGGAAGAGGAGCGTCGGTTGCTGTTTGTGGGCATGACTCGTGCACAGGACGAACTGCATCTCTCCTGCTCGCAAATTCGCCTCTTTCGCGGCACAACACGCTACTGCGTGCCCAGCTCATTTCTCAACGAACTGCCGGGAGAATATGTCGTTGTGGAAGACTTCACCCGGGGTGCCTCTCCTCTGCCGCATAGTATAACTGCGGCGTCAGGACTTTGCATGTCGGATTCTGCCTTATCCTCGGCAGCGTCCCCGAAAGTATCCGCCAACGCTGGGCCCTCGGAGGAATCCGTTTGGCGTCCCGGATTATGGGTGCGCCATCAAGTGTATGGCATCGGTTCAGTGGCCTCCGTCAACGGTATCGGGCCGGGATTGCGCGCCACCATACGCTTTCCCCAATACGGCGAAAAGACCTTTGTCGTGGCAAAAGCGCCTTTGGAAATTCTGGGCTTCTCCCGACCTTTGCAGTAGTCGCTCCTGGGTTGGCGTAACTTCGGCCCAATTAGCGCATGAGCTAGGAAGCACGCGTGTCATCCGCTAAGACTATAACATTCCCTAACTGTTATGCGTGCTAACTTTGGAAATGTCTGGCTGCAAGGAGCGAGCCATGGCTGAGGCCCATTTTACCCTATCAGCATTCGCCGATGAGATCTCACCTGATCTCGAAGAGCAACTTCGCGTTCTGGAAGAATGTGGCATTCGCCATATCGAGTTACGTTCCGTTTGGAAGACCAATGTGCTTGACCTGACCGATGAGCAGGTGCGCGAAGTGAAACGCCGACTGGACGCTCGAGGCTTTCGACTCAGCGCCATCGGCTCGCCCATCGGTAAGGTGAAGATCACGGATCCCTTCGAACCTCATCTGCAACGTTTCCGTCGCGCTGTTGAACTTTGCCAGATTTTTGGTACCCCGAATATCCGCATTTTCAGCTACTATCCCCCGGATGGCGTATCAAGTCCAATCGAGGGTAATATGGATTGGAGTCCCTACCGCGCGGAAATTCTGGAGCGCTTACGTCGTAAGTTAGAAATTGCGGAACAGGCCGGGGTGCGGCTTCTGCATGAGAATGAGCATCGTATTTATGGCGACTCCCCAGAACGAGTGCTCGATCTGCTCACGACGCTCAATCATCCCAATTTTCGTGCTGTCTATGACCCCGCGAATTACGTGTTCTGCGGCTATGATCCATGGGAAGGTTGGGTGAAGACCCGCGATTGGACGGTACACTTTCACATCAAAGACTGGGTGCGCGGTGAGAGCCAGGCACGCCCCGCGGGAGAAGGCCAAGGCCGGATTCCCGAGGTGCTTGCCGACGCAGTGCGACGCGGCTACCGTGGCTTCGCGACGCTCGAGCCGCATTTGCTCGGAGGCGGACCAACCGGCGGTGTAACAGGCCCAGAACTTTTTCCCAAAGCCGTCGCCGCACTCCGCGCCATCTTGGATCGTCTCGGCGTTCGTTACGACTAGGACTTCAACGGTTTACAGGGCTAAATCTTTCTTCCGCGTCAGGAGGGTGCCAGACGCGGACAAGCACTGAGTTGCCTCGTGAGTAGCCTTCTGCTAACGATTGACGGCTTTACGCACCATAGCCTCGAGACTGCTCATTTCCAACGCATGGTCGAGAACTTTCCCGTCGCGTCCTAGGAGGAAGATATGCGGGAACGCCATGAGTCCGTAGTACGTGGCTGCGGGACCGTCGGGCCCACCTCCGGCGTAGAGCTGGATTCCGGGCGGATTATGATTACGCACTAGAGCCAACGCATCGTTCTGATTTTCGTCAATGTTGATACCGATAATCTCCAGCGCATGACTGCCTAGCTCTTGCTGCAATTTCCGCAATCGGACAAAGTCTTCCGGAACGGATTTACACCAACTGGCATAGTAATAGACGATCACGACTTTACCTCGCAAGGTGGCAGGGTTGTAGTTCTGGCCATTCAGGCTAATCACTGGCACGGTAAGTTCCCAGGATTTTCCATCCAGGTCTAAGCGGCGCAGGGCTCCTTGGGCCTTAGTTACATTGGGATTATTTGAGGGGAAGTTACGTACCAATTGCAAGTAATAGTTTTTCGCCTCGGCCTCTTTGTTTTGCAATTCCAGGTGCATGGCAATCTGCCACAGAGCCTCGGCTGTCTCTGGGGCTTTGGGAAACATCTTGACGAACTGGACCAAGCGCTCGACATGAGCGTTTTGCAAGGTGAGGATATCCTCAGGCTTCGTCGCTAAGGCTGACTTGACCGCATAGTCGGTATTGATTTCGCGGAAGGTCACATAGGCAGCCAAGTCGGAGTTCGGCTCGCTGCGCTGTAGTTGTTGGGCCAAGGCCATCAGACGGTTCATAGCGGTGCGATCGCTTTGCGGACTAACTTGAGCGGCGGAACCGAGCGTATCAGCCAATTGTTTGACCCACAAACTGCGATCGGCGGGTTCCCGCACTTTCGTCAGAATGGCCTCGATAATCTGGGCCCGGTCGAGGTAAAACCTTGCCAGCGCTGGATTCGGTCCAGGCGTGGACGCACTCGGATGTTTTTGATCTAGCTCGGCCAGCTGCCGTAGCAGGGTTTGTAGTTCATCAGGAGCTTGTGCCGTCGTTTGGTCACTCGCGGTAGACGGGCCGGGTAAGTCCACTAGTTTCCAGGCTTCCCCGACGAGCACTAACTCGCCCAGCTGAATCACGTCCTGCTTCCCTGCTGTTTCTGCGATAATCAAACTGCGATAAATCATGAGCACATCGCGCTTCATGCCGAAGCTATCCGCAGGGATACGTCCTGGAATAGCCACATCGAAATGCAACCAGCGGGTGCTCTCGTTCAAGTGGGGTAACGATGTGCAGAGATTCTGAAACTTTTGCGGGGTGTGCTTGCGCAATTCGCGAATGCGCTCGAGCTCGCGGGCCGGAAGCCCCAGTGCTTGGAGGTCTTGTTCCTTCACCAACAAAGTCTGGAATAGGCGGTAATCTTTAGCCACGATGGCCTGCAGAGCCACTTGGCTGAGTTCCTGAGGCGACAGGGCCGACCATTCGTCAATGAGTCCATCCTCGTCAGGATCGAGGCCGATCTTCATCCCTGCAGTGTGGAGCCAAACATAACGATCCGCCTTGCCGTTGAAATTGGTATCCATTTCCCGGTAAACTTCGACGCCGTCCTTATAGTAGCACCATTGATCGGGATATCTGTCGCCATTCGTATCCATGTATCGACGTAAGATGCGTCCCTGGGGGTCGCGAAGCATCCAACCTGAGGCCCCCGGTTGAGTTCCCTGCACTAACTCCACTTGGCACTGAGCATATTCCCGAGCGGTGGGCGTTGAGATGGCCACTCCCTTCTGCTTCGGCTGAAATGCCAGCATTTGCTCGACCGTCGGGGTTGCCCACAGCGGTGATTGGGAACTGAGCCAACTAACCACTATTAGGCTCGTGGCACGCAGAAGGGCGACACACGCAGGTCGAATTCGCATCATCAATGGCACTCCTCGGGATTCACGACGTATGCCTAGGCTTAGTGTCGTAGCGGCTCACACTTGCAAGCGACCTTGGATCACGGCGTTAGTTCAATACATTGCGTAATATCGGCAAAACCGCTCGCAAAGTTCTAGCAACTTAGAGTGCTGCCAGCGTGGGCTGTATCCAAACGGGCAAAGGACTGTCCTACCAAAAAACCGACATACTAAGGCCGTGGCGAATGGTCTTGCCTTCGCTACAATGCGTTATCGTCTGCCAGGGCTTTTACTGTAACTCGGGGCTAGTCTGGCCAGTCCGATGGGGAGTCCAGCATGCGTCGCCGAACCTTTTTGCAAAGCGTGGGAGCTTGCACAGGTTGGTGGATTATGCGGGGCAGCGCGGTGAGCTACGCAGCGAACGAGCGCCTGCGGGTGGGAGCCATCGGAATCGCTGGACAGGGCACAGCCAATATTAATGGAGTCGTGGCCGCGGGCGGGGAGATAGTTGCGCTGTGTGACGTCCATGAGAGCCGCAAGGAAGTGGCTTCCTTGCGCCAACGTTTCAGTAAGGCGCGGTTTTACGTAGATTTTCGCCAGATGCTTGACAAAGAAAAACTCGACGCAGTAATCGTGTCCACGCCAGACCACACGCACGCCCCTGCTACGTTGTTGGCCCTGAGAGCAGGTTGCCATGTGTACTGCGAGAAGCCGCTGACCCACACAGTTCACGAGGCACGGCTGGTCAGGCAAACGGCGGCCCGGGAGAAACGCGTTACCCAGATGGGCACGCAAATTCATGCCGGGAGCAATTATCGGCGGGTCGTGGAATTGATTCAGACCGGCGCCATCGGAGAAGTGCGGGAGGTCCATGTATGGTGTGCCCGCTCCTTTGGCGGCGTCGAGCGACCTCAAGAAACTCCTCCCGTTCCTGAGGGATTGCATTGGGATCTATGGCTAGGGCCAGCTCCATACCGCCCCTATCATCCGACCTACGTGCCGTTTTACTGGCGTCGCTGGTGGGATTTTGGCGGAGGTACGTTAGCAGACATGGGCTGCCATTATATGGACCTAGCTTTCTGGGCCTTGAAGTTGGAACACCCCGTCGTAGTAGCGGCTGAAGGGCCTAAGCCCCATCCAGAATCCGCCGCAGTTTGGCTCATCGTGCACTATGAGTTTCCGTCCCGCGGCGATTTGCCTCCGGTGCGGCTGACTTGGTACGACGGCGGAAAACGTCCAAAGTATTTCGAGCAACCGGGATTGCTCCCCACCTGGGGCGACGGCGTGCTCTTCGTCGGCAGTAAGGGCATGCTGATCGCGGACTACAGCAACCATCAGCTCTTGCCCCAGGAGCGCTTCGCCAACTATGAACGACCCAAGCCCTTCATCCCCGAATCAAAAGGGCACCACCGCGAATGGATAGAAGCCTGCCGTGGTATGGGACAACCTCTATGCCACTTCGGCTACGCCGGTCTTCTAACTGAGACTGTACTATTGGGAGTCGCGGCCTATCGTCTCGGCCGTCCGATTCGCTGGGATGCACCCAACGGTCGGGCTGTCAACGATCCCGAAGCCGAACGTTTCCTCCGTAAAGAATATCGCAAGGGCTGGGAAATCTCATAATCGAAGCTCAGACCGCTGGTAGCTTCCTCAAGGAACTGCCAAACGTCCAAACCGCCAGCACATTAGAGCTTAGCGAGTAAGCGCGTATGATTTGCAATAAGTACCACGTGTCCAGCCTTTGTTCGTGAAGGTTTAAGAAGCTTCATGATTATCACCCGAGTCCGGCCTGGGCTTATGGTTGAAAAAGGGCCGCGCTAATTTCTACAATCACCTGCAGACCCTCGTCGTTAAGGTCGCAAACTATGACGGAGCCATTCTCGCACTGCCAATACTTGAACCAAGGCGCAGAGCCAGCCGCTCGGATTATTATCTGGCTCAACGGCGAACGCACCGAAGTGCCACCCGGGGAAACTTTGGCCAGGCTACTGGCTCGTTTAGAGCTCGACCCACGCCGCATTGCCGTCGAAATCAATCAGGAACTCGTGCCCCGCAGCCAACATGCACACTACGTGCTCCAGCCAGGCGACCGTGTGGAAATTGTAACCTTAGTGGGCGGTGGCGAACTCACCGAACCGGAAGATCAGCCGCTTATCATCGGCAAATTTCGCTTTCGCAGTCGGCTCATCCTCGGCTCGGGCAAATATCCAAGTTTCGAAATCATGCAACAATGCCACGAAGCCAGCGGTTGCGAAATCGTTACCGTCGCAGTTCGTCGCGAACGGCTATTCGATAAACAAGGACGCAACATTCTCGACTTTATCGACCCTAACAAGTACACGATTTTGCCCAATACCGCAGGATGTTACACCGTTGAAGACGCCGTACGCCATGCACGACTGGGACGAGAAATCCTACAAGGCTACGGGAACCCTGGGGCCGACTGGGTCAAATTAGAGGTGCTCGGCGACCCCAAAACACTCCTGCCCGATCCGATTGCCACCCTCCAAGCTACTGAACGCCTTGTTGCCGAAGGCTTCCACGTACTAGTGTACACCACCGACGACCCCATTCTCGCCCGCCGACTCCAACAGGCAGGTGCCACCAGTGTCATGCCTGCCGGCAGCCCCATCGGTAGCGGCCAGGGCATTCTCAACCCTAATAACATCCGCATTATTCTCGAATACCTGAAAGAGAACGACCCCAACTATCCCGTGATCGTGGACGCCGGGGTAGGCACAGCCAGCGACGTTACCATCGCCATGGAACTCGGGTGCGATGGGGTACTTCTCAACACCGGCGTCGCCCAAGCGAAAGACCCCGTGCGCATGGCCTGGGCTATGCGTTGGGCTTGGCAAGCAGGGCGTCAAGCCTACCTAGCGGGTCGTATCCCGAAGCGACTTTATGCCTCAGCCTCCAGCCCCATCGAGGGCCTCATCGAACCATATCGGCCGCAGACGTCCTAATTTCCCCACCATCACACGCCCTTGCAAGAACAGTCGGTGCTGCGCTCATCGGCCGCAGGGAGAACACCATGAAACCGAAGAAGAAAGTCGCCGCGATCGTTACCGAGTATCGCCTCAATTCCCATGCAGACGTCATCGTTGGCAAAATTATCGAAGGGTTTGACCATAAAGGCAGCGGTTTCCCCGACCTCGAACTGGCCACCATGTATGTAGACCAATTTCCCAAAAACGACATGAGCCGCGACTTAGCGAAAAAGCACGGTTTCCGCCTGTGTAAAACCATCGATGAGGCACTGACACTCGGGGGCAATAAACTGGTCGTGGACGGTGTCCTGATCATCGGCGAGCACGGTAACTACCCGTTCAACGAGAAAGGACAACATCTCTACCCCCGCCGACGCTTCTTCGAAGAGACCATACGTACCTTCGACCGATGTAACCAGGTGGTACCCGTGTTCAACGACAAGCATCTTTCCGCCACCTGGGATGACGCTTTCTGGATGTACGCACAAGCGCGAAAACGCATGATTCCGTTCATGGCTGGGTCGTCCTTACCCGTTACCTGGCGCAAACCGCCGCTCACCTTACCCCGCGGCTGTGAAATCGAATCCGTCGTCGCGCTGGGCTACGGGCCTTTCGAATCCTACGGTTTCCACATGCTCGAAATGATGCAGTGCATGATTGAACGGCGCAAAGGTTTCGAGACAGGCGTACGCGCGGTCACTTGTCTCACTGGCCCCAAAATGTGGGAACCGATAGACCAAGGCGCATTTCCCCGCGAACTGATTGAGTTTGGTATCGAGTTGGTACCGAGCCGAGCCAAAGGTGACTATCGGAAAGCAGTCGCAGGCAACCCGGAAGGCGGGCTCTTTCTAGTCGAATATCGCGACGGACTGCACACTGCCGCAATCATGATGAACGGCTTCGTGTACGAAGGCTTCTCGGGCGCATTTGTTTTCACCTGCAAACTGCGCGGTCAAGCAAAACCACTCGGGACACATTTCTATCTGGAAAATCGTCGTCCCTTCGGCCATTTCGCCTATCAGCTTAAGGCCATCGAACACATGATCCACACGGGTCATCCTGCCTACCCCGTGGAACGCACCTTACTGACCACAGGCATCCTCGACGCCGTGATGACCAGCCGCTTCGAAAAGAACAAACGCATCGAAACCCCCTACTTGGCCATTCGCTATACCCCCACCGATTGGCCCCACGCTCCCGAACCTGCTCCCACCCCTCATGACTGACCTTGGTACCGACTCCTTACCCTGGCAGCCTTAGCATGGTAGATTGGCTCGACCAGCACGGGATCTTATACACTAAGTCTTAGTAGTTCCTTAGCAACGCCCAGCTAAGCAGCACACCTAACAACTTTCGTCAGGATTGGCATTGTTCCTACTCCAGCCCCACCATCACTCCACGTCAGGCCCAAATGACTTTATGATCGGTTGAACTTCTGAGCGTCCGTTAACTAATCCGGCCCGAAGAACAAAATTACTATTTGGCCTATACAATGGACGCTTGGGACGTTTTTCTAACCGTTTCGCTAACTTACTTAATCGCATTGGTTTCGAGTGACCCGCCAAAGCAGCAAAGCGTACCCCTGAGAATCCACAATAAAATTCGTAAGAACCGCTATGTCCGATATGTCACCGTTCACCCTAAGCATAAGCATTGTGCATTCCACTAGTGGCAACCCTGAACGTTTTCGATCCTAATCATTGGAAGACCCGGCATCCAATCAAAGACCAACACTTCCACTCCGTGTCTAAGTTTTCTCTAAAAAGTCTTCGCTCGGACGATAGAATCACGTCCCTATCAGCATAGTCAGATTAGCCATAAGGGCTTCCACTTGCATTTACTCCAGGGGTGTCTTAAGACCTATATTCGCAATGACGATACTCAGGCCAGCCCAAGTGGTATTGCTTGCTCCATAGGGTGATTATCTCAGATAAGTGAAATGAGAAAGTAGTAGCCACGATATTACACAAAAGACAGAATCTGAAGATATGTAATCTATTAACCGCCTCCTTAACATTTTGCACGTTAACTATGATGACAACAAAAAATCCATTGGGAAACTGTCGGAAGAAATCAGAAAGTCTGTGATAAGTCGGACCTGACGTCTCGTTTTTCCTCTCTAAGTATCCAAAGGACTTCTAGAGCGCATTCACTAATATTACCATTTGCGATTACAAGGGATACTTGGCATGACTGGCTTTGGTAAAAAGTAGATCCATCGTTTCCTTAGCCCCTCAGCAGCATCACCGTTCCCAGTTTTGTATAGTTAGGTTTTGTAAAAGGTAGCCTCGCAATGGTATCCAGGGGCGCTACATGACCGCTCAGAACTTATGCTACTGGATTTGTTTAGGGCGCTATAAGAATCTAGGCAACCTGCTTGCATGGACAATGTTAGACGATTAGCTAACGTATCCAAGCTGCTATGGCCTCGGAACAGTGACAGTCTGCTCTGTTAGGCTAAATCGCTATCTACACTGTCGTCATCACTCCAATTTGCCAATTGGCATTGGTATATCGCTTCTTAAGTCGCTTACCGTTGCGTTCTACAGTCTAGTCATTCTTCAGGCATGGTTCACTGAGCGCATGTTGTCCATGCGTGGTTACCTCACGATGCTCATCGCCATCCACGATTTCCACGCCGCATTTATTTGCTGGCTTTATTTACTCATAACACTAGTTATATCAATCAAGGGCCTTCAAACCCGTAGCGCGAGTCAACCTACCTGAGCGAGCCTGCATAGCGGTAGTCGGGGGCACTGCACTCGCATGATATCATGACGCCACAGCTATAATGTTTCGCCACTTTCCGCGTCAGCCATACTCACCAGAATTTCGGGATAATGACTCTGCCATTTTACGACCCAGTTATATACAAGCATAATTTATATACAAGCACGGACCAATCAATTACCCCGGGCACATTGGCTACCACTTAGATTTGCGCATTTGATCCCTTGGCAGACCAGTTAGACGGTTGCTTGACTTATTCTATGGCTGTAAGTCCCGGGGACCTTGGCCTCGCTTATCTGCGGCAAACTGATAACGAGGCGCTATGATTCTGGCCGCCTCCCGGTGCTTACTTACTCTATTGGCTGACGGATTCTAACATAGCGTGACACCTGGCACAGTGCACCCTTGTCATCATAATCATAAGCATGCCGAAAATATGGCATTTAGCAGAAACGAAGTTGACTCGCATCACTTGATAGGTTTAGGCCATATAGGTATTCTCACTATTATGAACCGATTTAGCTAGAAATCGCCGTCAGCGCTTATGCTCTTATTCATGTCGGTAAACTTAGCGCCGAGCGGGAGCGTGAGCTTTGGTACAGTCTGAAAGTAAATGGACACTGAAATACATTATGACAGTTGGTTATGATGAAGGGTCCGCTCATCTTGATTACAGACCTATATCTTTGCGGGTTCCACCATATCTATATCCTTATTGCATTATAGGCGTGCCACCATGCACTAGCGACGACGGGTTTTTGGCGTTTAGGTCCAGTGTGATAAATCTGCTAACATGTTAGTCGCGCTTTTCCTTCTTCCACTCTTGTCTCTGCTCTGCCTACGATGTAGCCGTTGATAAGTCCCATTAGACTAAGATTCGCGCAGATCTCCTAGTTGCTAGTCTGCTTTTTTTCTAGGCACATATTTATTTTCAGTTCTATAGTCAAATTGACGAGGACCGACACTGCTTAGCATGGCTCTTAGAATGCTCGGCCCGGTATGTTGGTAAGACAGGATTTCCGGACATGCTTGAATCAATCGAGTGGTATGCTGAGCACAAACGATGCCGTGAAGGCGATTGTGCAAGCAGGAGTTCTCTTCGACTATGGGGGAAGCTTGTTCAAGCAAGCCGATACCATACCTGTTACCGGAGCGTGTATTTTTTACACAGCGGCCCGTTGTTCTAGCTTGATAGCGGATGCCATACCAGAGATTGTCCACGCGTTGGTTGGGGTATGCCACCAGTCGGCTGTCTTTGCGGGGGCAGATACCATCATGGCTATTTGTTTCAGAGGGACAGTTGATGACAGTAGGCTAATCACCGTTCCATAGTCCGATGCCACTCTGGCTATTGCACAAAATGCAACTGCCTGAAATACGTATCCTGGAATGAAAACCTGCTACGAGACCATTACATGGATTGACAGTGGCTGAGCACTTCTTAACTTGTACGGTCGCCATAAAAAAGCAGGCCCCGCTCGCGCGATTCTTGCTGAAATTACATTTCTCGCGAAAGGCTTATAACGGTCCTTGCGGTGCAAGTGAATGGCTTTGGCAATGACTAAACCTCGCGGTAAATGATGATCGCCCGCAGGTAAACAAATCTAGTCTCCTGGTCGGGCTTGCGCCAGCGCAGCTTCCAGGGTGGGAACGTCCTTGCCCACGAGCCACTTGCGTATGTGAGCGGGAACCTCTGGCGGCAGAACTGGAGAAGAAGCCTTTGGCTTATTCGATTGACCATCCCCCGTGTCGTGAAAGATGGGGCCTTGGCCATTATCAAGCAGAGTTTGCTCGTCCTCCAGAAGGGGTTCTGCTTGACGGACATAGATGCCGTAACCCTTGTTTTCCTGACAGCGGTTTTTTCGCAACAGAGGCCGGGCGCCATCCAACACGCTGATCCCGTGCTCGAAATTGCGCAAGCACTTGTTGTCCGAGAGAATCGGTTGCGCGAGTTTGCCTGCCACATGGATTCCTGATTGCCCATTCGCCTCACACCTGTTGTTTTCGATCTTGGGAAATCCACCACTGACGATAATGATGCCGTTGAGTTTATTGTTACGTATGTTGTTGCGGATGATCGTCGGGGAGCTATTACCGCGGATGCTGATTCCGTTGTTGCACGAAACCACCTCGTTGTCCTCCACGGTGGCGCAGCTGGCTTCGCTGATAGAAAATGCTGTGTGGCTGTTTTCAACGTGGTTGCGGCGAAGGAGCACCTCGGAAGCACTATGAATCAGGAACCCATCCCAGGTCCCAGAGACGCGGTTTGCCTCAAATTCCGCCTGGGCAGGGTGAAGTATGAAAGCCGCCCCGCGTTCGGTATCGGTGAAGGTACAAGAACGGACGCGGCAGGAAGCTGCGGGCGCAATCTTGATGGCAAATCCGATAGGTGGAGGAAATTGATGCGGTCCCAAGGGAGGAGGCGTTTTTGTCTTGCGAAAATGGCAATCCGTGATCACGACGTTCTTTGACTCTACTTGAACTAAGTCGGCGGGCTGGTGGCCGAGGTGCTCCAGGGTCAGTTTTTCCAATCGCACCTCAGGGGCCGTGATCCGAAGGCCAACGGGAATCCCAGCACACTTGACAATCGTTCTCTCAGCATTTTCACCGCGCAGGGTCAGCCTCTTGGAGATGACGAAGGTGGTCGTCAGTTCGTAATCACCGGGCGGCAGCACGACGATTTCCCCATCACCAGCACGGGCGACGGCCTCGGGGAGCGATGCTACGTCTTGTCCAATGACCCATACGCGCGGCGTTGACGACGATTCTGCCAGGCTGGCCGAAGCAGGAGGTGGTTTAGAGGCAGGACTTGTTGGCTTGGTGACTGCCGGACGGTTAAGTAAACGATCTTCCTGAGGCTTAGATTGGTTGAGCCGTTGGGTGGCCTCTTGAACTGCGTTGTCGTTGGAAGGTTTCGGCGAGCGATACAGCGCGAAAACCGCTAAAAGGACTACGCCAGCCACGAATAAAGCGATGGCGACCGCGCTGGCAGGTATCAGCCAAGGGGGCAGTGCCTGATGCGGAGGTCGCCTCACCCGTTGACCAGAATCTTCCCAGAACGAGATACCGGTGGGCGTACTGACATGTCGAGTACTGTCCCGCGGAGGCAAACGGCCTTCGAGGAGCGGCGCCAGGTTGGCGTCGGCACAGAACGGTAGGAGAGCGTCCGCCACCTCTTGGGGAGTATGGAAACGTTGGTTGGGGTCTTTGGCCAGCATCCGGGTTAAGATTTCAGCCAAAGCCGGAGGTACGTCGGTACGGATGTGTTCGATGGGAGTTGGGTCCTCGAGGGCCAAAGCCCGCAGTTTACTCAAGATGCTGTCATATTCGGGACCGGAGAAAGGTGGTTTGCCTGCCAAGAGTGCGTAAAACGTAGCGCCGAGACTGTAAATGTCAGCGCGGATGTCCACAGTTTGGCGAGCCGCCTGTTCGGGCGCGATGAAATCCAGGGTGCCTAGAATTATGTTGCCTTGGGTCAGCTGCTGGTCGCCCAGGGCCGAGTCGTTGAGACGTGCCAGACCGAGATCAAGGATTTTCACAATAGGCGGGCCAGCCGGCTGCCTGGCCAGCATCAGGTTGCCCGGCTTGATGTCGCGGTGAACCATGCCTCGAGCGTGAATGGCCTGTAGACCTAAGGCCGCTTGGCGAATGATTTCACAAGCTTCGGGCACTGGGAGCGGCCCGACCTTTTTGAGAATTTTCGCCGTATCCAGCCCATCCACGAACTCCATTGCCAGGTAATGAACCTTGCCGACCTGGCCCGCGTCGAGCGCGCGGACGATATGAGGATGTTCGATGCTTCCAGCGGCCCGCATTTCCCGCTGGAAACGCGCCAGCATGTCCGGGTTTTGCAGCCGGTCCGGCGGCAAAATCTTCAACGCCACAGGCCTGTTCAGGTGAACGTGCACCGCACGGTAAACGACTCCCATACCCCCTTGGCCCAACTTCGCCACCACGCGATACTGACCGAACAACTGGCCCTCGCCTGCAGCTATATTCTCCATAGTGGCTGACTTTTCCCCGGCAGTCTTATTGGTCGCCGACGAAGGTGAAACACTCGGGGAGGACTTCCTGTCCTGAAAGGGTTTCCCCGAACCAGGTGGCTGGCGACCGGCTGGCGTATTCATATCCATTCTCCTACTTTGCTCAACCTGCTTTAACTAATGCTGCCTGAAAAGGTCAATCAGACCGTTCTCTATTCTATTGCACGAGCGGGAAGCAGCCACCCAGTTTTCCCCTAAAGCGGGGCGCTCGATAAAATGCCAATAATTCTTAGCCAATAATTTCCACCATTTAAGCCCGATTCCAGCAGGCTTCTTGGGCTGGAAACTTCTTTGGGGGGATAATCTGCGACTTCAAGGAAATGCTAGCATGTCGGTGCGGACGCGCTTCGCCCCGAGTCCGACAGGATATTTGCATATAGGCGGCGTGAGGACAGCGCTGTTCAATTGGCTTTTCACCCGTCGGCACGGCGGACAATTTATCCTGCGGATTGATGATACCGACGTCGAGCGAAATCGACCCGAGGCTTTGCAGCCGATCTTGGACGGCTTCCGTTGGCTCGGCATTCTGTGGGATGAAGGCCCCGAAGTGGGCGGTCCCTACGCGCCATATTTCCAGTCGCAACGCTTGCCGTTGTACCAGGAGGCGGCCCGAAAACTGGTGCTCGCGGGCCAAGCGTACCCCTGCTTGGCTACTAAGGAAGAATTGGAGATGGAGCGGCGGGCCGCGGAGTTGGCTAAGCGACCTTATATACATCGTGGTAGGGGGCGAAATCTAGCGCCGGAGGAAGCGTTACAGCTTTGGCAGGAGAGACAGCTCCCTTTGCGCCTGAAAGTGCCGCTCGGGCGCAAAATTGCGCTCGACGATCTCATCCGCAAACGTGTCGAATGGGAAACGGATTTGCTCGGCGATCCGGTGATACTCCGTAGCGATGGCACACCGCTCTACAATTTCGCGACGGTGGTGGACGACATCGCGATGAAAATTACCCACGTTATCCGCGCCGCCGAGCATCTTTCTAACACGCCGATCCAGATTCTGATTTTCGAGGCGCTAGGAGCCCCGCTGCCTGCGTTTGCCCACGTTCCGGTCGTCAACGAACCTGGTTCTAAGAAAAAGTTGAGTAAGCGGGATATGAAAAAGTTCGTTACCCCAGCAGTGCGTGCCAAACTTCGGGCCTTGGGATATACGGATGCAGAGATTGACAGCCGCGATGACTTGAATCCGGCCACCGTCGCTTATTATCGGGAACTGGGTTACCTGCCCCAGGCGTTGGTCAATTACCTCGGACGCTTAGGTTGGAGCCTCGACGGCTACAGCGAAATTATCCCGCTGGAAACGATGATTGCGCATTTCAGTTTCGAGCGGGTCAACGACGCTCCGGCCAGCTTTGACCCGGACAAGTTGTATTGGATGGCTGGGGAATATATGCGGCAGTTGAGCGTGGATGAGAAAGTTCAGGGCGTGGTGCCGTATCTGGTGCGGGCCAACCTGATCTCCGAACCTATCGATCCAGCCACACGCGATAAGATTCGTCGAATTGTCGAGGCGTGTGGCGATCGGCTGAAACTGTTTTCCGATATCCTGACTTACGGAGCGTTTTTCTTCCGCGACCCGGAGTATGACGAATCAGCCTTCGCCAAGCGAGTTGCTAAGCCGGGCATACCTGACCTGCTAGAGCGATTCGCAAGTGTACTCGAGCGTACCGAGCCGTTTGAGCCTGCCACCTTAGAGACGGTCTTACGCGAGTTTTGCGAACAGGAGAACGTGAAGGCGGCTGACCTTATCCACGCGGTGCGGGTCAGCACCACGGGTATAGCCGTCGGGCCAGGTCTCTTCGATATCTTGGCCATTCTCGGTCGGGAAGAATCCATCCGACGCATTCGTCTGGCACTGGCACGGGTCCAGGCACCTGTGCAAACGGAGAGAAAGTAGCGATGTCGATCGTAGCGGTAGGCACGGTGGCAATTGACTCGATCGAAACCCCAACGGCCAGCGCTCATCACGTCCTGGGCGGCTCGGCAACTTATTTTTCGTATGCGGCGAGTTTCTTTACTAAGGTTCATCTCGTGGCTGTAGTGGGTGATGATTTTCCCACGGAGCACATTGAACTGTTGCGACAGCGGGGAATCGATCTGAGCGGTTTGGAAGTTCGCCGGGGCGGACGAACGTTTTACTGGCGCGGTCGTTATCATGCCGACATGAACAATCGTGACACGTTAGAAGTGCATCTCAACGTGCTGGCGGATTTTAATCCGACATTACCGCAGCACTACCGCGAGTTACCTTACGTCTTTTTAGGTAATTCCAGTCCGCAACTGCAAATGCGGGTCTTAGACCAGATGGTACGACCGCAAATGGTTTTGGCCGACACGATGAACTTATGGATCGAAACGCAACGCGACGCTCTCCTGGAACTGTTGCCCCGTCTCGACGGCTTGCTGCTCAACGACAGCGAAGCACGCCTCTTGGCCGAGGATGAGAATCTGGTACGCGCGGGCATGAAAATTCGCGAATTGGGACCGAAATTCGTGATCATCAAGAAAGGGGAGCACGGCTCGTTTTTATTTAGCCGCGACGGTGTGTTCGTCCTGCCTGGTTACCCTACCCCTAATGTGGTTGATCCTACGGGCGCTGGCGACAGTTTCGCGGGGGGCATTCTGGGTTATTTAGCCTCGGATACGAGTCCGCCCCCAGGTCGTTTGCGGCGGGCTATCGCTTACGGCACGGTCATCGCCAGCATCACCGTGGAAGGCTTCAGCTTGGATAGGTTGCGGCAAACTACGCGCGAGGAAATCGAACGACGCCTCGAAGAGTATCGCCGCATGATCACGTTCTGACCGCCGAGTCAGCGCATACAATACCGCCGAGCATCGTATGTTCGCCCAAGGGAAGGAATCATGGCCCGCCGTATCCGTACTTTCATTGCGCTGGAATTGACCAAGAACATTCGACAGAAGCTGACCACACTGCAAGAAAAGCTAGCGGCGGCGATTCCGGAGGTGAAATGGGTCGAGCCAGAAAACTTGCACGTTACTTTGTTTTTTCTGGGCGACGTTCCGGACTTGGAAGTCCCCGAGGTGTGTCGCCGAGTCGAGCAAGCCGTAGCCGGCCTCGCCCCCTTCTCGGTGAGCGTCGAAGGGCTGGGATGTTTCCCTGGAACCAACCGGCCTCGTGTACTTTGGGCGGGCATCACAAAAGGGGCGCAAGAGTTGCAACAAGTGCATAAAGTCCTCGAACGCCCCTTGCATGCGCTGGGTTACCGTGCGGAAGAACGGCGATATGTTCCGCATATCACTTTAGGCCGGCTCAAGAGAGACCGACCGGTGCCAAAAATAGCCGAGCTTATTCAGCAAATGCACCGCTGTCGCTTAGGCGAAATGACGGCCTCGGAAATCTGCATCATGGCCAGTCAATTGGAACGCAGCGGACCGATTTACACAGTCATGGGCCGCGCTTTTTTCCGGGGCGAGCATGCACGTGCTGCCGAAGAATCGGTTAGGGCACAGTCAGAATTCGAAGAGGACTTCCTCACTTCCGCCGACGAACCCGAAATGGACTAGAACGATGCGCCTGCTTGTCACCGCTGGTGTTACCCAGGTGCCGATTGACCAGGTTCGCGTGATTACCAGCGTCTTCACGGGTCGCACAGGGACTCGCATCGCGTTGGAAGCCAACCGCCGTGGCCATGAGGTAACGCTCCTGACCTCTGCACCCCAATTGGTCGGCGAACAACTACGTTCCGCCGCTCGTTGGCACGTGAAACGCTTCCGCACTTTCGACGAATTACATGACATGTTAGCTGAGTTAGTTCCCAGACAGGAGTATGACGTAATCATCCATTCCGCGGCCGTCAGTGATTATCGCGTTGCCAACGTTTACGTCCCCAACTCTGGTAATGTAATGTCCGTGTCTTATTCCGATGACAAAAAAACTGGCTTAGCAGAAGAGGCTCTCGACTTCGCACCACTCAACAATCAGCCAAAACCATGCTCGACCTCGGAGCACAGAGGGAGGTTTGTTTTACAGGTTGCCCCAAAGATCTCCAGCATGTATGGCGAAGTTTGGCTCCGTTTGGTACCGACCCCGAAATTAGTTGACCAAATCCGACGGGACTGGGGTTTCCAAGGTGTCTTAGTGAAATTCAAACTGGAGGCTGGCGTGAGCGAAGAAACGCTCTTAGCCCGCGCCGAAGCCTCGAGGATTAATTCTGCGGCCGACCTAATGGTGGCTAATCTGCTAGAGAGCGTGGCCACAACCGCCTGGTTAGGTCCGCTTGCCGGACAGTATCGTAAGCTATCACGCCAACAGCTCGCTCCTGCGTTGCTCGACGCCGTCGAGTCCTTAGTTGGCTGCAAAAGGTGATGAAACGCGACTTGTTAAGAGTCTCAGCGAGGTTCTATACCATGTGCAGTTGACTCTAAATTACTTCCGAGCCTAACGCCGCTGGACAACCACGGTACAACCCACTTACGTGCGCTCCCGCTGGTGTGTGGGAACCGAACTCAGTTTGGGACTTGCCTGGTTAGGCCTGCGGTTCCAGAATGCTGTTATCTGTACCCGCCACATTCTGGCATCAGGCTATTCCTCCCGCATCTACCCCTTCCCCAGTGACAAAAGGAGTGTGCCTATGCTCACGCGTCGTGATTGGCTGGCGCTAGCGGCTAGCGGTCTGGTGAGTGTCAGCGATTTTTCCCTCTTGCAGGCGCAGGAAAAGCCCAAACAGAAGAAGCGTTTGCTCATGTTCACGAAATCGAGCGGATTCGAGCATAGCGTAATTCGCCGTCCCAAACCTGACCAACTGAGCCACGCTGAGAATATTGTCACCAAGTTGGGCGAGCAATACGGCTTTGAAGTCGTTTGCACCAAGGATGGCCGCGTTTTTATTCCCGAGGAGATTGCGAAGTATGACGCGTTTTTCTTTTACACCACTGGGGACTTAACTCAGCCGGGCACCGATAAATACCCACCCATGTCGCCGGCTGGGAAAAAGGCGCTTCTGGAAGCGATTCAGCAGGGAAAGGGTTTCATCGGCTCTCATTGCGCGGCTGACACCTTCCATTCACCCGGCCGACGGGATGAAAACCAGCCTCCCGAACAACGCGATCCTTACATCGTCATGCTCGGTGGTGAGTTCATCGTCCACGGCGCTCAACAGAAGGCACGAATGCAAGTTGTCAGCAGACCCTTCCCTGCCCTGAAGAATCTTGAAGACTTCGTCCTGTACGAGGAATGGTACGCCCTGAAAAACTTTGCCCCCGATTTGCACGTGATTCTGGTCCAGGACACGACAGGCATGCAAGGGGCCATGTACCAGCGTCCGCCTTTCCCAGCGACTTGGGCCAGATATCATGGCCAAGGACGCGTCTTTTATACTTCAATGGGACACCGAGAAGACGTTTGGACGAATGGAATTTTTCAGAAGCTCCTCGTGAGCGGCATCTTGTGGGCGTTGCGTGAACTGGATGGCGAAATCAAGCCCAATCTTCATCAGGTTACGCCCAAAGCCAGTGTCTTACGCACCTGAACTAAGCAGGCACATCATTTGGGCATGTTCCGATACCATCGCCCCGAGCGCCGACTGCTACCCGGCGAACCGACAGGATTCTTCGCCGCATCCGAGGTCGGGCTAACTGCCGGCAATTGGAGTTGCTCCGGCTCAGGTAGCCGTGGACCCGTAGGAACAGGCGTTGGCGCGGGCAAGGGCAGGTCCTTGGAAGGTTGTTCTGCCGGCGCTGCGCTTTCCCTTGGTTCCTGGGGACAACTAACCGCGTCCGACGCACTGCCTGACCCAGGTTGCACCTCGCAAATCACCCCATAGGCTCTCATCCGTTCACCTAACCATTCGATACACACGGGCAGAATCCGCTGCACCGTGGCGTCGTTATGCGTGCCGATCACATCCACATGCACTCGAGGCCGCAAACCTCGCGAGCGGGCATAGTATATAAAGCTCTCCGCCTGCGCATTGAAATTGAACTCATCCTTACCCGCATACCCAACGAACATTTCTAATTGTCCATGCTGAACACGAAAACGGTCGAGCAGCTCCACTGGATTTTCCATGCTGGCGCAAACAATCGCATAGCAGTCGTCGCCAAAAACTGGATGATAAACTTCCGCCACACGAATTTTGATCAACCCGTGAGCTAAACAGGCAAGCACCTCCTGGCCGTCAAGCAGACTATTACGCCAGCCCCAATTGAAGGGGTCAAAGCACGCTCGGGGGTCGCCTCGCTCACTCATCCAGCGCACGTTCAGCGGCGCCAGGATGCCCGCGACGAAGCGAAACTTATCTTGATGTTTGATCGCCAGATTGTAGGCTCCGAAGCCCCCCAACGACACGCCTATGACCGCGTGCTGATCTTTATCCGGCATGATCGGAAACCGACTGGCGACGAAGCCCAGAGCATCGTACAGCAGCCAATCCTGAAAATCTCCCGCCCGGCCGTTGATAAAGAAACTATGGGGACAAATCCTTCCCCCGCATTCATCCGTGCGTCCATCCGGTGCCACGATGATGCTCGGGGGTAACTTGCCTCGCACTATCGCCTGGTCGAAATAATGCGCCACGCTCAAAAACTCTTGCTCATCATTCCACATCCCGTGCAGATAAACAATGACAGGATAAACTTGGCTTCTGCGATAATTGGGCGGCAGATACACATACAGGTCGCGACGACTGCCCAGCGCATAAGACCAGATTCGCCGATCCTGGCCATGGTTACGCGTGAAATCAAGGATACGCCCCTTAATAGGATGATTGGCCAATTGCAAACTATCGGGCAGAACGTCCTTACCTCTACAAGCACGCTCCCCTTGTTCCTTACCGGCCAGACAACAAATGATCGCGATTGCTGCCAGAATCAATTTACCTACTTGCCTGGGCACGCTTGTTCCTCCTCGGAAGAGACGGTTCCGCCCTTGTTGTCGGCATGATCATCACGTTTGCACCAGCAAAATCGCTACCAAGCGGCCCAGCCGTACTTGGACTAGCGATAAACTGTAGCGGATATACCACCGGCAAGGCCGCGGTAGCGCTCCAGCCTCTCGACCACTCGTGACTTTCGCTACTAGTCAACGTCTGTTCTCCAATAAAACCAAGCTTAGATAAGTTGATTATCCCATCCTAGCGACGCGCTGTCATTCGGTTCGGCTCAGAGGTGAAGGTTAGGAGATGGCAAAGCTTTTGTTTGCTAAGCTCTGTTTTTCAGTCCCTGTGCTAAAGTGCACTGTCAGACGTAAACAAGCGATTGCTGCTGCGCAAGGCTAAGGACTACGATGAGGTAAAAGGTAAAAGTGTGTGATTATAGCGCAGGAGCCAACAATTGCCTGCCACTGCAGACGTTAGCATTGCAAGGAGACTGGTAGTGGAACTGGTTATGAGTCAATTTGGCGGCCCTTGCTGGGCAGCCCAAAACTTAGGTGCGCCGTTTGCGTAACGCAGAGCAGAGCGCGCCCTCGGCTAACAGTGGTCAAGCCAAGACACCGCCGGCGGTAATATCAGTCGCTTCGGGTAAACCACGTTACCGGTTGGAGCGTTCAAACTGAAAGCGATGCTAAGTGTGCCATGGGCGCATCGCCTTTGTCAAGAACGAGGGAAACGCGCTCAAAACCAACAGCTGGCTTACTAGAGACATAGCTGTACGCCGCTACCTGGTTGCGCTCAAAACAGATGTCCGATCAATCTGCCTGGAGCGTTAGACGCTATCATAGATTCCCGAACGCCCGCCAAAAGCACAGCACATACCGATGAAGTTGATTCCCCTTACCTAATTGGCGCCTATTATGACCTTTATAAGATGCCAGGAAAATCTTAGAACCGA
Source organism: Gemmatales bacterium (assembly GCA_025060195.1). Lineage (GTDB taxonomy): Bacteria > Planctomycetota > Planctomycetia > Gemmatales > HRBIN36 > HRBIN36. Next base: position 47,627 of record JANXCQ010000010.1, read on the forward strand.
TAACGATATGTCTAGAGCCTCCACGCTAGACGGTATCGTTATCCACGCAATTTCCTGCTTTCGCTCCAACGCGCCGGGAAACCTCAGGCATGGCTCATGATATGCCGCCGGGAAACGCGAAACTGTGGTCAATCATCCGATTTGTCCTGAGCAGCCAGCCTTACCTGCACGGAAAGCTCAATTCTGCAGCTGGGGAAAAAATAAACTCGCTACTCAGCACCGCCATTTGCACGCGGGTCGATGCCGGTTTGTTTGATCGGCCCGTCTTGGCCGACCCGTTTCTATCCTGTCATCAAACATGGTAAGCACGGCCATGAGAGTGGTTGGCGAAGCTACCTGGTCTAATTTCGAACGACTGAGGCGACGGTGCAAGGCAATGCCTCCACGTATATCCTGCCCTTATCCTCAGCCGCCGGGATACCGATATACAAGCTCAGGAATTATGGTCGGAAATACCGGCGAGTTGTCGGGGTTTAGAAAACAGTTTATGATTTAGAGCGCGAACCCACAAGACGAGGATTTCACCCATGGCTAAGACTGTGTTATTAGTGGACGACGATCCAGAGATTGTCCAAAGCATGCGTGTGGTGTTAGAGAGTCGGGGATACCGTGTATTGACGGCGGAAGATGGCAACGCTGGTTTAGCCTTAGCAGAAAAGCATCAACCCGATTTGGTAGTGGTGGATATGATGATGCCGCGGAAAAGCGGTTTTATCGTGCTGGAAAAACTGAAGGCACGTAAAGAAGGTGCGCCGCGGGTCATCATGATCACGGCCAACGAAGGCAGCCGGCATCGTGCTTACGCCGAGCTACTCGGTGTCGACGACTACATCCGTAAACCGTTCGGCCTGGATCAGTTGCTCGATTCCGTGCAACGACTTTGCCCCCTTGAGCCGCCGAGCACGACAGAGAAACCGACTAAGTCCAAGAAATCGCGGGGTGAGTCAAGCTGATCTGACTAAAGCAATAGGCAACCATCAGCCAACAGTGATTTCACTTTCACAGTGCATTGCCCGGCGCAGCCTGCGGTGAGAGTTGGCTCGGAATGAAAAAGTGAGCAACGACAATGCGGGTAGCTCTGGGCCTGCGCATCTCGGCTCGAATGGCAAGCATCAGACTGGTCGATTGACGCACCTGTATGATCGGGCCGGGCTTTGGTGCCGGGCGCAATTGTTTCCACATCGAGACCTTCCAGTTTACGCCGTCTTCGCCACAAAATCGTGCTTCCCGAGGCAAGTGGCTGAGGTCGCCTGCGGGGGATTTGAGACGGAGCGAATGCGTGCCATTGCCCAATTCGCGAGTGTTTCGCAACAAGGTGGCGGCATCAGTAGTGGGGGCACCCGAGTACAGGAAGACACGGTTGCCCGGAGCGGCCACTGCGGCCACCACTTGCGTTCCACCGTAATCGTCGGGGTCCGCCGCAGAGGCCAGACCGCGGATGATGCCCCCAACGTCGAACCGACCTGCGGCGCGGCTCAAGTCGCGCGAGACCTTACGGAGGATGACGTTACTCAATTGGCGGGCATCGGCGGCGTCGAAACTACCATCGCGAAGCGCGGTTTCCACTGCGTCGCGAATCTTGTCGCCCAGTAATTCGGCCGTGGAATAGGCGAAGCCATCCTCTTCCATGTGCGTGATGACTGCACCAAGTACCCAGTATTCTTCGCCCCAAGGGAACATGGCTTGGGCATAGCGGGGATGGTTTTTGGGCAACGTGTAGGTCTTACCTTTATCGTCTTTACCTTCGTCGGCCCAATTGTCGTCGACGCGACCCAAGTTATTGTGGCCGCTCATAATGTTGGTCACCGAGAGCGTGCCTGGCACCAGGGCCAGTCGGCCTACTGCCTCAGGACTCACACGGGATTAGAACCGCATCGCGATGAGATTGGGTTCTGCACGGTTCATACCGTCGTCTTCATCGGCAATGTGGATGGTTTCGACACCAATGGCGATGCTGCGATGGGTCGGCTGGGCATGGCTCTTCGAGCAGGGCCAGAGCATGAGACAGCCGAGAAGAAGGATCTTCCGCCAGTTCAGTGAGGTCATGGGTAAGCTCGTCATGGTTCGTTCTCCTGTGATCAGGGGTTGGAGTGGATTTTGTTTGTTCCGCTGTTCCTGGTTGGAAGCATGCTTCCTAAATTCACCAGGGAAACGAGCGAAACGGCTGGAATTGCGCCACTAAGCTACTGTCGCTCCAAATTTCCGCTCTGGCTTCGCGGTGACGCGAAGTAAACCGTAAGCTGGCATGTGCCCATGGGTCAAACTTGGAGTCGAGATTGCCAGGCTCAGCGAGTAATGCCCTGCGCAAGATTTCCTTCCTCACCGACGAGACTCAGCCATGTCGGCCGAACTTGAGCGCGGCAACTGGAATATCGTCGTTGAATCACCCTTACTCTGAAGTGAGGCTCAGCTACTGCGGGCACGACACGCCGCGAATGTCATCGAATGTTGGCCCTAGGAGCCGAAATGGATTTGCAACGTAGACATCGGCACACGCTCGGCAACTGTGTGCCCGCTCGGCAATCATGCCGATTGGTATTACCACAAGCTACGCTGGAGTCCAAGGAAACAAGGATACTATGATACTATCGGTCGGTCTCTTCAGTGCTCCCCTCTTCTACGAATTCTTCTTCAATCGCGCCCGCGGCCAAGCCGAAAAGGTCGGAGCGTGTATCGGCTTCGACTCGGAGCTTTTGAGTCCACGTCATGTTACTCACGTGTAAGCGGACAACGTAATCACCCGGCGGCACGCGCGGTCCCAGGGCAGGTACTCCGGGTTTGGTGGGCTTTCCGGGCCGACGGAGGTTCCAGTGGTAATAATGGATGCCTTGCAGATTGGGTTTTGGCGTGAGTCGCGCCGTGAATAATTGCTCGCCCAGCAGGTCTGTAACCTCTAAAACTACATCGGTGCGGGGATGCTCATTGATATAAAAAGCTAAGGTCGCTCCGTTAGGCGGATTGGCGCCGACAAAATGTTTGGCTCCGTTGAGTCCCTGGAAGAGTCGCGGCGTATGAGCCACGACCGGTTGAGGCCGAAACAGCCAGGACGGTCGGGCGAGCACTTCGGGCGTGCACTGCTCCAAAGCGTGAATGTCCAGAACATAGATGCCGCGACCATGTGTGGCGATGATCAGCTCAGGATCGCGCGGATGGATGACTAAATCATGCACGGCCACGGGCGGCAACTTTTCCAACTGCTGCCAGGTTTGACCTTCATCCAAGGACACGAAAAGTCCAAATTCGGTGCCCACAAAAAGCAAGTGGCGGTTGCGTGGGCTCTGCCGAACGACGTGAATCGGTCCCTCGGCAGGCAGTTTATCGTGTAGCGGGCGCCATGTCTCCCCGAAGTCGGTGGTCATGTAGAGATAGGGGCGGTAATCCTCCTGGCGATGGCGATCCACACTGAGAAAGGCGGTGGCCAACTCGAAATGCGAGGCCTCGATGCGGGTCACATGGCCTGCGGGTGGTAGTCCGGGGATTTTGGCTGTCACGTCGGTCCAAGTGCGCCCGCCATCGCGCGACACACATACCCGCCCATCGTCGCTTCCCGTCCAAAGGACACCGGGTCGGCGGGGCGATTCCGCGATCGTGGTCAACGAGCCGCGCGGCGTCGCCGTTAATTCAGGACTGATCACTTCCCAGGTATCGCCCCGATTCAGGGAACGGAACAGGAAGTTTCCGCCATAGTAAACAATCCGTGGATTGTGGGGAGACAACAGCAGTGGCGTGTTCCAATTAAAGCGATACGGTGGTTGGCCCTTCGGTGCTTGCGGCGAGATATTCGCTACCGCTCCCGTGGCCAGATTGACACGCTGGAGCCGACCGTACTGCATCTCCACAAACAAGGTCGCGGGATCGGTCGGATCGGGCTGGCAGTAAAAGCCATCGCCTCCGCCCACACGAATCCAGTGGTGCGTCAGGATGCCACGAACGTCCGCCGTGGCGCTGGGCACGCCCCAGGAACCGTTATCTTGCAGTCCACCGTAAATCCAATACGGTTTTCGCAAGTCCACGCCCACGGCATAGAACTGCGCAATCGGTAAGTTCGGCAAAAACTCCCAGTGAGCACCGCGATCATAGCTGAGATACACTCCGCCATCATTGCCCAAAATCAGATGGTCGGAGTCCTTTGGATTGATCCAGAGAGCGTGATGGTCTACATGCACCCGCGGAGCGCCACTGCGAAAAGTCTTCCCCCCATCGTCCGAAACGTAGAGCGGGATGCCGAGGACATAAAGCCGCTGGTCATTGTTCGGGTCGACGCGGATCTGCCCGAAGTAAAAAGGCCGCGGGCACAGGTCGTTCACTTTCGTCCAAGATTCGCCGGCATCGCGCGACACAAAAATCCCGCCCGTGGTCGGGTCGTGGTTGGCCCGCGCCGGTTGACCTGCGACTTGGCGAATATTGGTCTTTTCGGTCGGAATAACTGCATAAAGGATACGCGGGTCGCGGCGGTAGATGGTCAGGCCAATGCGGCCCAGTTGAACTTCGGGCAATCCACGGGTCAAGCGCTTCCAGCTTTTACCACCGTCGGTGCTTTTATAAATACCTGCTTTGGGCCCGAACATGATTTCGGGATTACCCCCTCCAAAGGCGTCGCGACGAATGCGACAAGCCGCGGCGTACACCGTATCGGGATTGTTCGGGTCGAGTAGGACGTCTATGACGCCGGTTTGGTCATCCAGCCGCAAGACATGGTGCCAAGTTTTGCCACCGTCGGTGGTCTTGAATAATCCTCGCTCGGGGTTCCAGCCCCAGAAGCGCCCCATTGCCGCGACGTAAGCCACCATCGGGTCTCGCGGGTCAACGACAATGCGACCGATGTGCCGCGTCTCGACCAACCCACAGTGTCGCCAAGTTTTCCCTGCATCCGTGCTGACGAATACGCCGTTGCCCCAGGATACACTATTGCGTGCGTTGGCCTCTCCTGTACCGACCCAAACTACGTCCGGATTGCTCGGCGCTACCGCCACCGCACCGATGGAAGCATGCGGGCGCCCTGCGAAGACACACTCGAAGGTGATGCCGTTGTTCACTGTCTTCCACACGCCTCCGCTGGCACTAGCCACGTAAAACGTGCTCGGCTTGCTCTCGACTACGGCCAGGTCGGTCACTCGGCCGCTCATTGCCGTCGGCCCCAGATGGCGCAGCGGCGTCCGCGATACTAAGTCAATAAACGAGGCGCGCGGGCCAGATTGCGTTCCAGGCTTGTCCTGAGCCTGACCTCGCCAGCCCATCAGCAAACACATTCCTACCGTCAGCATCATGGCGGCGTAACGCATAGCGCATCTCCTTTACCAAGGTGCAAAGCCCAGCTTCTGCTGCAGGGGCTTTCTTGCAAGCGGTTACCTTTTACGTCCTGCCTGAGCCAATGACGCTTGGCTTGTGGCAGTTCCGGGAGATGAACCCATGCGGTTTCTTCTGATAGGTTATTAGGGCAATGGTTAGAACCAAGCTAATCGCTCTTTGGAGGGACTCGTATCTTCACCCGGTCTTTTGGCACCTAGCTTCCTTAGGACGCGCCGGCCCGATACCAGTAACACGCTCTATCTCTGGATGTTTTTGGAAACATACACAATAGTGCTAAAGTGACATGGCAACCATGCGAGGGAAAATGACAAAAGTGGTGGGTCAACACGGTCGGCTCCTGGGCTTGGCTTTAGTGATGCTCAACGTTACCGCAGCGCTATTGACCAGCGATGGTCCAGCTGCGTTTCGGTTGCCCAGGGGGTTCGTGATGGAGTTGTTTGCCGATGAAAAGCTGGCCAACGACATTTACGCCATGACCCTCGACGAGCAAGGACACGTCATTGTAACCAGTGCTGGCTACATCAAACGCTTGCAGGACACCGATGGCGACGGCCGCGCCGATCAGGCCACGGTGTTGGCAACACCACGCAGTGGCGGCATGGGATTATTTTGTGATGGGGAGTATGTCTATTATTGCGGCGACGGTTGGCTGTCCCGCTATCAACGCGTGGACGACTCAGGTCGTTTGGCCGATGAGCCGGAAAAGATTATTCCTCTGGCGTTCGGGGAGCATGGCGGTCATGCCGTGCGTAAGGGACCCGATGGTTGGTGGTATGTGATAGCAGGCAACGACGCTCGGGTGACGGCGGAACTCGTCAACGACCCCAACTCCCCGATTCGTCGTCCCGAAGCGGGATGTTTGTTGCGCTTACGTCCCCCGCCCGCCGGAAAAGGCCCGTGGCAAGTGCAAGTCGTGGCCCACGGTTTCCGTAATCCCTACGACTTCGACTTCGGCCCCGCGGGGGAAATGTTTACTTACGACAGCGATGTAGAACGGACGTTCCTGCTGCCTTGGTATGTACCGACCCGCATTTATCACATCGCTTGGTCCGCTCATCACGGTTGGCGCCTGCCGGGCTATTTGCGGAGCTGGGCTCGCTGCGACGATTACCTGGACAATGTCGAAATGCTTTGGGCCATAGGGCGAGGCTCACCCACGGGTGTGGTAGTCTACCGGCACAGGCAGTTTCCGCAGAAGTATCACGAAGGGTTGTTCGTGGCCGATTGGACTTTTGGCCGGATTTATTTCGTGCCTCTGGTCTCCGAGGGAGCAACGTTTCGCGGCCAGGCGGAAGTTTTCCTCGAACCAACGGGCCTGGAGGGATTTGCTCCGACGGATTTGGCCGTCGGGAAAGACGGGGAACTGTTCGTCTGTATCGGTGGCCGACGCACGCGCGGGGCCGTTTACCGCATCCGTTATCTCGGCCCCGCACTGGGTGAGCCACAGGAGACCACTGACTTAGACAAAGTGTTACGCGCTCCTCAACCTCTCGAGGCCTGGTCGCGTGCGCGTTGGCAACCGTTAGCCCGCCAACTCGGCAAAGCCGTTTTTCTGAGTGCAGCACGCGACGGTCAACGCGCTGTCGCCGAACGTGTCCGTGCTGTGGAAATCCTCACGGAACTCTTTGGCGGTCTGGACTACGAAACTGCACACGCTTTAGCTCAAGATCGCTCGGAACTAGTGCGGTCAGCCACGGCCTGGTCGTTAGGCTGCCTCGAACCGACTAAGCCGTCTTCAGGTAATAGCGACACACGAGGCGAATCCAAGCTTAGCCGAGCGGCATACGCTGTGCTCATCAACTTGGCTCGGAACGAACACCCCCGTGTCCGCTGCCGGGCTTTGGAGGCGTTGCGGCAACACAAAAGTGCGTTTCCCGAGCGGCAACTGGTCGAAGTCATTGTCAGTGCCCTCGACAACCGAGACAAACGGGTTCGTCAGTCGGCAGCGCGGTTGGCCAGTCAGCTGTCGGAGCCGGCGTGGCGCGAGTTATGGGAAAAACGGCAGAATTATCCAGCCAACGCACGCCTCACTTTGTGCTTAGCCTATTGCTGGCGCGAACCGGCCGCTGCGTGCCTGGCGGAAGTTGTAATGGAAGCCTTAAGCATCCTCGAAAGCAACAGTCTTTCAGAGGCCACGCGCTTCGATGCAGTGCGGATGATTATGTTGGCATGCGGCGACTGGGAACTCGATAAGCCTCCGGTGGAAATCCTCACGGGCTACACCTTACGCCATGCTCCCCCTGAAGCCTTACGGAAACGGCTAACGCAAGCACTACACCATCACTGGCCCGGCTCAACTTCCCGATGGAACCAGGAGGCCGCACGTTTATTAGCCATGCTCCGCGATGATTCGCCTGAACTGCCTCGTAAACTCGCATCATTTTGGAAAGCCGATTCGGACCCCACCTGGGACGTGCATTACCTGATTGTGCTGGCCTGCGCCAGGGCAGCTTGGCCCGACCAACTCGCAGTACAAGTGGCCCATGTGTTGGTACAACTCCACGAACGCCTGGAAGGCAAACATCTCCGTGTCAAGCTGACCTGGGGCGACCGCCTGGCTGAACTGGTGCACCTGTTAATCCAACGCGATTCGCAGCTCGCTCAGCAATTGGCCCGACATCCGATGTTGGTACAGCCCAGCCATGTTGTCTTAGCCCTAGCCCTTCCCGACACAGAACGAGCCGTGGCCGCCTCACGGTTTTACGACCAAGCGATGCGCGACCCTGCATTCTTGTGGACGCCCCCACTATTGGAATTATTCACGGCCCTGCCTACTGAGAAGGCGCAACGCGCCTTTCGCAGGTGTTTAGATGACCCGGTGCTGCGCTATCCCGCCCTAACGTACTTGGCCCAACGGCCCGAAGAGCAAGACCGAGAAGCCTACCTGGAAGGTTTGGCGGCGCCCCAACCTGAAGTGGCACGCTTGTGTCTGGACGCACTCGAACGGCTCCCCATTTCCCGCGAGCCAAAGCACTTGGCCTTATTGTTACGCGGACTGCGTTCCTGGCTCGTAGAACCGCGTTGGGCCGACTTGCGCCAACGAATAGCGCGGCTCTATGGTCTAGCGATGGGGCTCAGGCAAGTCCCGAATGAGACCAAAACGGACAGCAAAAGTCTGCGGGAAACTTACCGTCAGCTATGGGACAGTTTTCTCAAGCACCACCCGAATTTCGGGCGTCTCATTCTGGGTGACGAGGAAGACACAACTTGGCGGCAACGGCTTGCCCGCATTGACTGGTCGAAGGGCAACGCAGCTCGCGGTGAGAAGATATTCCGCGAACGTGGCTGCATTACCTGCCATACGGGAACCAGTCGCATCGGCCCGGACTTAGCCGGCGTAACCAGCCGATTTTCTCGTGAAGACCTGTTCGAGGCGATTCTGTTTCCCAGCCGTGACGTAGCCCCCGCCTATCGTTTGGAAATCGTAGAAACCTCGCGAGGCCAAGTGTACTCTGGCATCGTTATCTTCGAATCCGCGGACGGGATTATTCTGCAAACTGACGCCCTCACAACGCTCCGACTGGCCACCGAGGATATATTACGTCGCAGCGTCAGCAGCCGATCACTTATGCCTGATGGCCTGCTTCGAGACCTGGACGACCGCGCCTGGGCCGACCTCTACGCCTTCCTCCAAACGCTATCCCCAGGCACCATCCTACCCCCTTAGTGCCGAGGATGACCGCTTCCCTGCCAGTAGATCAATGCGATCCAAAGTGCGACTCCATTCCACAGTGTCATGCACTGCACGCCACCAGTTCAGCTAAGGCGAAACACCTTCGGGCCAAATTAATGTGTTTCCTCTCTGACTCGCTTCTTCAGCCAGGCGCATCTTAATGGGCGTAAACCTCGACTTATTTGCGGCGTAATCGTAGGCGTTCAATTCGGGAATAACTACATGCCCTGGCAAGTCAGGGACGGGCCGGCTCACAACATTCAGTCCCAAGCTCTTGATAAACCTAACAGAGATACGCACTACTCCGTAGTCTTTACGTTTATTTGGAGTAATTGGACTTAACACTTCCTCTGGCCTTGATAAACACGCAGCCCGAAACAGACTGATACCATCGGTGTCGGGGGCTCGACCACGGACACGTGGCTCGAACGCATTCGGGGAAATGACCATGAATTGTCCAGGTCGAAAATATTGCCGATGCACCCGACGCAATAACCATTCATCTCCACTGATAGGCTCGTGTTCCTGTTTCATTCGAAAACTCGGTCACGAGTTGGTTGGCATACAGGTTTCAACGCAACAACAAACATATTCCGTTTTTCTCGTTTTGTCATCTAGCACCACTTCAATAGCCAAGTAGATGTCTTCTCTGTACATCTGTCAACGCGACGACATTCAGCTTCACATGCAGAGGTAACTTCGATTTCCTGGAAAATCATCGGGGTGTCCCATTCTAGATAGATCGTCCCATTAACGCTTGCCACTACTCTATGCGGTGGGGGGTAGTCCAGAACGGCTAAGTCACGGGCAAGGTTGAACGCTCCGTTTATCACATCTTTAGTCGGCGCAATAGCTCCTTGAGAATCCCAGTTATCTTCTAAGCGTGAAAGCTCATCGAGTTCTTCCCACACAAATTGCCAGCCATGCACACGTGTCCTTTCATCCATGTGGCAAGAATCCAAGCAAACCGCAGTGCATGAAACAAACTCCGACAGGTCATAGCCATCGCCTTTAGAAGCTGGCTGGCCCTCCAAAACCGACAGTCCCAGAGACTCGCAAGAAAAAACTCTCCAATTTGCCATTTTTCTTTCCTCAGAGATAAGCGTTCCCCAATACTAACATGCCTTCCATGAGTATTTTAGTGCCTTACTTGGCTGTCACATTAGAAGTCTTAATTGCATAAAGTGCCGCTGATATATTAGAACGTTGGCCACTAGTAGAGATGCTATACGGGACAGACATTCCATAGGGACTTTTCAAAGGCGTCTTGATCGCCGCGTAATTTCAAGTGCGTCTATTTTGCAGCGAACGATGTTTTTGTAACGAGTCTAACGTGCGGGCGAAATCTGCTGGTATGGAGGCGCTGAATTCAAGTTCGCGGCCTGTGATGGGGTGTCGTATCCGCAATCGAAAAGCATGGAGCAACTGCCGGGAGGTCAGGATACAGTCATCCTGCGGCGGGCACTCGGGCCAAATGTGGCTGAGGCGCAGTTCCTTGTGATGGCTATAGTCGGCGTCGGCCACGATAGGATGGCCGATGTGCGCCAGGTGGACGCGAATTTGATGTGTTCGTCCGGTTCGCGGTAGGCAACGTACATAGGTGAAGCCACGAAAGCGCTCCACGACTTCGTAATAAGTGCAGGCGTCCTTGATATCCTCGTCTTCGTCGGGGTCGTCGAAGGTAGCCATGCGCTCACGGTCACGGGGATGGCGACCGATGGCCGCTTCGATGTAATCGCTATCGCGATCGATCTCGCCGTGAACAATGGCCAAATATTCCTTATACACGGTGCGCCGCTGAAACTGCGCCGCCAGCTCGCGATGGGCGCGTTCGTCCTTGGCCACCAAAATGACGCCGCTAGTATCGCGGTCGAGGCGATGGACAATGCCTGGGCGCGTCGGGCCGTTGACCGCGCTGAGTTGACGAAAATGGTGCACCAGGGCGTTGACCAGCGTACCCCGTTTGTGCCCCGGCGCGGGATGCACCACCATGCCCGGCGGTTTGTTGATCACCGCGAGGTAATCGTCTTCATACAAGATGTCCAATGGGATGTCTTCGGGCACCGCGTCCGTACGGGGCGGCTCTGGTAACACCACCCGAATATGGTCGCCCTCACGAAGTTTGTAACTGGCCTTCACGGGGACGCCGTTGACCGTAACTTCGCCCGACTCAATACAACGTTGCAGCGCAGAGCGACTGAATCCCGGTAGTGCGCCAGCCAGGAATTGATCAAGCCGACGCAACTCCGGCCGATGGCGCAGCGTTACTTCCAGCACCCGCCGACCGTCAATTTCTTGAATCAGTTCCACTTTGCCGACCTAAGTCTCGCCGAACGTTACCAAGCTGAGTACTCCCTAGTGAGCTAGAACACGTGCTAAGCGTCATAGGACGCATATTATTGTACCTGCTACATAGTGGCGTGCGTTCAGTAGCCAAACGCTAATGAGTGGCGAACACGCGAATACATCACAATTGGGCCGAGCACGTGCCTGACGTTGCTTAGCGAGGAAGTACCCTCGCAGGTCACCAGCAGATCATGCTCCGTGCCCATCTACGGGGCTGAGGGCTCAAAGAAAACCAAGCCTTGAGTCTGCGAATCGCGCAAGCGTTTCAGATGTGCTTCGACCTCTTGCACGAGAGGATGAGCATCCGCAGCGGGGCTTTGTAACTCTCGTTGTGCCAGGGATAGAGTCTCCTCATACTTAGCAAGCAGTTGCTTCCATCGCCGCTCTTGCTCAGTGGGACTGAGTTTCGCCTTTTCGAGCCAGAAACGTGTTTCGGCGGTTTGGGCTAGACCCAAATAAGCACGTACGCGCATCTCCGCGCCTAAACCTTGCGCGTCTAGGACCATTCGGTACAGGCGCTCAGCTTCATCTAAATGCCGGACGGCCTCCTCATAGTTGTTGATCTGACGCAAGGCGAGAGCCTGTTCGGCTTGAGCTTGCGCGAATAGGGCGGGTAAGCGAACGGGCGTACCTTTGTGCCTTTCGGCCAACTCTTTCATCGCACTAGCAGTGAATTCAGGGGCATCGAACGAAATGGCAAATGGGCGGCTTTCTGACTCCCAGAGTTCACGCCAGCTATAGGTCATTCGTTCGCGCGCTTGGCGTGGGACGGCCCAGTAGGCGAGCGCTACCAGCGCACCGACGATCAAGGCAGCCAACCACACAGCTAGATGTGGATTGTCCCACTGCACGAGCTTACCTAATTGGTCGCCCAAATAGCTCGTTTCCCATGGCTTACGTTGTGCGGCTTTCATAGCAGGTTTCCAGCAATTCCTCGGCACTGAGAACCATATCGCTATGATAGCGGAGAAACTGTCGTTATACCACTGCGGAAGAGTTGCCTGAAGCGAGTCGACAAATAATTTGCGGTCCACACATGGGTTTTCAGTTACACACACGGCTCCAGGCATTGCCAACGCCGCCGCTTAGGAGGTCTCTCCCCGGGCAAATTACCAAATACTGTGTAGAAAAAATTTTTTTCTTGACGCCGCCCGTGAACTTCATGAGAATAACATGAAGAATGTAAGGCCTTTTTAGTAAGGCCCATCAGAGCATCATTCATCGCTTCTGTCTAAGGGAGGTGTAGGCATGTCTCATAGTGTGCGTCGTCGTGTCGGCTTTACGCTCATTGAACTGCTGGTAGTCATCGCCATCATCGGCTTGCTCATGGCCTTGTTACTGCCCGCGATTCAACGTGTCCGAGAGGCGGCCAATCGCATGCGTTGCGGCAACAATCTGTCCCAGATCGCTATGGCGTTTCATAATTTCCACAACGATTTCAATCACTTCCCGACGGGTGGTGGCCCTTGTTGGACGGGAAGGACGGTGGTCAGTGGGCAGTTCCCAATGGGGCCGAACCAAAGCTGGGGCTGGGGCTATCAAATTTTGCCCTACATCGAATTAGACGCGCTTTTCCGTCAGCCAAATGACAGCGTAGTTATTAGCACTATTGTGCCGACGTATATATGTCCCAGTCGCCGCAGGCCCCAGTTGATAGCTAACACGGCGCGGGCGCCCATGGACTATCATGGAAATGGTGGAATCAGGTCCGGCCTTCTCAGTGCCTATACCTCTCCACCGTGGGGTGACTGGGGTGCTACCGGGATGGTCATTGCTAGCGACCTGAGGTTCGACCCGAATCCGCCCACGGGACGTGTCGTGAGCTTAGACGGCGGGGTTCCCGACGGGACGAGCAACGTGGTGTTGATTGGTGAGAAACGAATGGATTCGCGAGGCCAAGGTAACTCGCAGTGGCACGATGATTCTGGTTGGACGGACGGCTTCGATGGCGATACTATCGGCAGTGCGGAGTTTCAACCTTCTCAAGACAATCCCAGCGGGGTACCGCAGACAAGCTTTGGTGGTTGGCAGAATGGCGGATGCCATAAGAACGGAGCGCAAATGGGGTCGGCTCATCCGGGTTCGTTCAACGCAGTTATGGCTGACCGTTCCATTCGGAAAATTCGCTACTCTGTGAACATCACAGTCTTCCGTCAAGCCTGCGTTCGGGATGACGGTCAAGCCTTCAGTGCTCAGAATTTGGAGTAATGCCCTACTGCGTATAGTGCCTTTCGCTTAAGCCATGAATGCAAGAAAGTGCGTCCTTATACTTGTGTTGTTTCTATTTTTGGCTGGTTGCCAAGGGGCGTCGGGTCCAGCGGGAAGTACGAATCTTGAGGTTCAAGGACGGATCCAGCTGGCCACGGGCCTACGGAACGAGGTCGTCGTCCAATTCCTCGACGCGGATGGCGGGCTGCAAGCCTATACGACGGCCCGTCCACCTCAAGGGGAGTTTCATATACCGGCACCACCAAACGGCTCTGGCGTGCGTCCGGGCGTGTACAAAGTTGTCGTGCTGGATTTTAGCCAAAAAGCCGGCATACCTGAGGCTTGGCAGGATCCAGCGCGGACGCCCTTGAAAGTGACAGTCAACGAGCAAACCGCTAAGAATTTGATCATTGGTGAGTAGTTACCAACCGTCACGGCAGCTTAGCCTAGCTCCAACTTCGCCAAGGCTCGCGCGCCTTAATTTTCGAAAGCAATTATCCCGATAATGTCTGCGGAGCTTGGATGGCGAATGAATGTGTGAGTGGACAAATCGGGTCGGGAATATTGTTTTCAGCGTGTTCAACTTGCTCGCTGTATCAGCTTATGGGCGACCTCTGCCAGGCTGGCTTATAACAACCGAATTACCGCATCGTGACGTGCGAGACAATGACCTGGGACCTTAGGATCCGTGTCAATCATCAGACGGATTCACCAGGTAATTCCGCACTCGGTAAAAGTCGCTCGCAGGAAGAATCGGCTACAGTAATGTCATAGCTGATAGGCTGGAGCTAAGTCGAGGACGCTGCCATTTCAATTGAGATATTCATCGCGGGGCCATCAGTTGATAACGGCGTAACTTGTTAAATAATGTACGGAGCGAAATGCCTAATAATTGGGCGGCACGTCGGCGGTGGCCTTGGCTGATTCGTAAGGCCTCTCGGATAGCGTAACGTTCCAGGTCTTTGAGGCGAAGACTCGGATAGGGCCACGGCGAGATTGAGTGAACGTCATTATTGCTCGTCAGCTCCGCTTCCTTGGTGAGCTTGGGAGCAACGTGTTCGGGCAAGGGCCTGACCATCTCGCTGGCTGGCGAGGAAGCCGCCACCGCTTCGTTGGTTGTGCCAACGGGCATCGAAGTAAGAACTAAATGCTGCGGCATAATCTCTGCCATGCCCTGCTGACAGGCCCTTAACGCTGCTTGCCAGACCACGTTACGTAATTGTCGTACGTTCCCAGGCCAGGAGTAACTGCTGAGAGCGAGTAGTGTAGCTGTGGCCCAGCGCAGTTGGGGTTGCGGCAACCTTGAGCGTGCTTGCTGCAGGAAGTATTCGGCCAAGAGGGGAATGTCTTCCCTACGTTGCCGAAGGGCGGGCACTTCCAACTCGAGCGCGCTCAGGCGGTGATACAAATCAGCGCGAAATCGTCCCAAGCGAATCAGCTCAGGAAGTGGGCGGTTACTCAGCGCCAAGACGCGTACTGACACCGGGCGTTCCTTTGTGGCTCCAAGCCGATGGACGCATTGTTGTTCTAACACGCGCAAGAGTTTCCCTTGTAAGGCGAGAGGCAGTTCGCTGATCTCGTCGAGCACTAAGGTGCCTTGATCCGCTTGCTCAAAATACCCTGGACGTGACTGACCCGCCCCCGTGAAGGAACCGCGTTCGCAGCCGAAGAGCTCGCTCTCGGCTAAGGTTTCAGGGAAAGCGGCACAGTTGACAGCCACGAATGGCCCAGAGCGGCGCGGGCTCCAATGATGAATGAGGCGAGCTAACAGCTCCTTGCCGGTTCCCGTTTCACCGTAAATGAGTAAGGGCCAATCTGTACGGGCCATCTGCTCGGCCAATTGTAACGTTTGCTGCATGACTGTGGCACAGGTGAGCAACTGTAGGGGTTGGCCCGTTTCGCTGGGCACGCTCAGACAGAATGGAGCCCACTGCGAAGGGGCGTCTGGGTTGACAAACTGCATTACTTCAGATACCTGTTGCCACAACGGCAAGGTATCTGCCAGCGGGTGCGTGGTGGACTGGGAGGCGGGAGTTATCTTGTCATGGGTGTTTCGCACTCGGTCGCAATGATTCAGCCTCATTCGGAGCGCATCTCAGGTGCGTGGCTGTCCGGAGGGTCGGTCGCTTGCTCTGCCCAAGTCGCGAGGGCCAGTTGATAAGCTTGCTGCACGAACTGGGCCTGATGGAGCGCCTCTGCCTGTGGTCTCAGGGCATTCGCCCACTGCGCTGTGGAGCGTTCGGCCTGGCTCAGGCATTGCAAAACTCGGCTCAGAACGGCTAACACCTGCTCCTTTTTGGAAGAAAAATGCGATGGCAGACACGAAGATTGGTCGGAATGTGAGGAGATTACTTGTTGTAACTTAGCGAGCAATTCAGCTGAGCTGAGAGCGCGTTGATGCAGAACGGTGAGCGTTTCTATATCCAGCCGGCCCTGGGCTACGCTTTCGAGATATTGCTGCAAATGGGCTTCTATCTCGGTGTAACTCCGAGCGAGCTGATCGAACAACTGCAACGCTCCAGTAGGGCTGTTTTGAATAAGGTCGGGCAACTTCCCCATGCGCTCGGACCTCGCATTGATGTCGTAGGTCAGCGGCGGGATGGTTGTTGCTCCCGCGCGGCCCGTATCTGTTGCAAGCGGCGGTGGGTTTCTTCCTGCCAGCGTATTTGGCTCAGTTGCCACTGGGCACATTCCACCGCAAAGGCTTCGCTGCGACTGTTGGCGATTTCGCGGAGAAGCATTACCGCTTCGTCGTTGCGGCCCATGCGGCGCAGACACGTTGCCTGCAGATATTGCAGTAACAGACGGTCTTCTCGCGACAGACCGCTAAGTTCCACCAATCGGAAAGCTGCTAGCGCTGCTTCATAATTGCCTGCACGAAATAGCGTTTGGCCGAGTTCCAGGGGTGCAATAGGCTTTTCTGGAGCGTTGGGCATGTGAGAGGGAGCAGCGGATGGAGCATGAGACGATCCGGTCATGTCGGGGTCGGCCACCGTGGTTCGGCGAGGCGTAACCGTGGCAGGGGGCTTACCTTCGGGGTTACGAGGAGCATGAACGCGGTCACCGGCTTGGCTCGGGGCAGATTGTTCACCTGATGCGGTAGTGCGAGTGCTCGATGGCCGTTCTTGGGGCAGTTTGTGATTATTTGTGTGACCAACTTCGCCGTGTTCCATTACGAACTGCAATAGTAACCGTTGCACTTGACGTTGGAGCCAGTCGGTTTCCCCAGGGCTTTCTGGAGGTACTTGTAAGAGCGGTTGCAGTCGCGTTTGTCGGAGCCGTTCCCGTTCCTGACGCAACCGCTCAATTTCCTGCCGCAGCGGATTAGATGATGGATCGCCGGAGGGGTTGGGTAAATCATGGTTGCGGCAACTACGAGGGCCAGGGCAAGTAGGCGCTGCCCTGTCGGTTTCAGGTGGTAATGGTCGTGGTGGCGGTAGCGGAGTGTCCGGCTGAGCGCAAGTTATCGCAGTCAGGCATGACCACCAGGTGAAGGCAGTAACCAGACGAAATCGGCCACGCATAGATTCGTCCGTTGAGGTCAGGCTTCAGGATTCTGGGAATTGACCCGCAAAGCAATGAGCCGCCCGTTGTACGTCGCCTAAAGCGTTGTAGGCTTGGCCCATGAGATACAGCACCGCCTGCCGCGAAACCTTTCCTGGCCGGAGCAATACTTGCCGAGCGTGTTCGAGGGCATTCCAATAGTCGGCTTGGTCAAAGGCACAACGGGCTAATAGCCAGTGGGCCGCAGCCACGTGACTCACGTCCGACGACTTGAGCAGCTCCGCGGCATGCCGTCGGAGGTCGGCGTGTAGCCCCAGAGCCAGACAGACTTCTCCGTAGGCTAACAATAATTCCTCGCGCCACTTGGCACGTGCTCGGGGCAAAACGGAGCGATAAACCAGTAGCGCCTGTTCAGGTAGCTGAAGCCGCATCCAGGTTTGACCCGCAAGAAGAGGTCCTAACGGCTCAAGCCAGCGCCAATCGTGCACCTGTAACAGCGCTGCCACCAGGTCTTCAGATTCTCGTCGAAGTGGCCGACGGTTACTGGCTAGCTGCGCTCGGGCTAACGCATCGAGGAACGCAGCATAGCTACGAAACGGCTCGGATGGGAACTCCCGGCGATGGCGCACCAGAAGGTCGTGAGCCGCCGGTGCGTGCTCGAGGTAGAGGTAACTGGCAGCTAACAGCAGCCAGGCTACCCTACGCGTCGAGTCGCTGGAGGTGGTCAAAGCAGCTCGCCGCAACCATAAGATTGCCGAGTCCACTTGCAATAGCTCCAATTCGGCACGAGCTGCGTACAGATAGGCCGAAGACGCGAAATTATGTGCAGGAGCGTGATCGACCGCCTGTAACCACATCCGTTTCGCCGTGTGCAATTCCCCTTCTTGCCAGGCCAGCACGCCCAGATTGAAACTGGCGTAAAACGCCTCGGGCTGGTTTGGCCAACGGAGCAACAGCCGCTCCCACCACGTAATCGCCTCGCGTCTTTGTTCCAAGAGATAGTAGCACCAACCTTGAAGCCAGAAAATGCGGTGGCTTGCCGATAGCGGGGCCTCCTGCGTTTGGAGGAGCAAACGACGGAGCGTGGCCAGAACCGCACAACTCTGACTGTGCTCCACCATTTGGGCGATTGACTCTTGAGATCCTACAGCTTTTGGCTCCGATAGTTCTTCCCGGGTGAGAAAGTACACGTGATCGTGCCAGCGATACCATACGCAGTCCGCGACGCTGGCCAGCAAGCTCAGAACTTCTCCTAGAGGCCAATCAGGGATGCGGACATCGCGCAGTTGTCTTTGCTGAAGGACACTAGATGCGGCGTTAGAGAGCGAAAGCTGGAGCTGGGCTTCCGCCAGTAGTCGCTGCACCGCCTCGATCAAATTGCATTGGGGAATACACCAGGTGACTAACGTTTCCTCAGGTGTCGAAGTGCGATCAAATGCCCATTTTTCGTAGGGTACCGGCCAAGGACGTAGGGCATGCTCACCGATTTTGAGTAGCCAGACCCATGACGATTCGGGCGACTCTAAGGGCCAAGGTGCCTGTACTAATTCAGGTTCCCATGGATCAGGGCCTTGCCTTTGGGTTTGTTCCAGTATCGACCAAGCGGAGAATTCCAAACGTATGGCTCCCAACATGGCCGGGGAGCGCGCAAGAATTTCGGGGGCTTGAAGCAAGGCGCGCGCCAGTCGTTGGCGCGCGGCTCGTGAGTTTCCTTGTCGATACTCAAGCCGGGCCATATTCACTTGGCACGCAAACTCTAACGGGGTGCCTGGGAAGCGCTGAGCCAGCTCGGAGTAGGTCGGAAATGCCTCCGCGGATTTGCCGAGTCCGTCTAAGCAAAGGGCGACGCGAAACTGTACCAACGGGGCAGGCTCAGGCCCCATGCGGCTGCGGTACCAGTTCAGGGCCGCTCCATACTCTTGGGCCAGCAGATGCTCATCGCCCCGAGACACCTCATCGCGGCTTTGCTCCCCCAGCGCATCGCCATCGGAAGCCTGGGTTCTTTTCGGTTCTGCCTCAGGACGCAACAAAAGGGTTAACGTACCCAGAGCGGCGCCCAGCGCCAGGCCGCTAACCGTGAGCCCCAAAGCCAACCAGACATACCACCCGCGGCTTGACGCTAAGGTGCCCCAATGCTTCTCGGAAGCGCGCTGCGATTTTGTGTTAGCATCCGTCATTTGTTATCGCCGCTACAACAAGTCGTCTGACGGGATTCCGGTCCACCATGCCACTGCCTTTCCCTGTAGTTATCTCACCCTCCTCGATCCCATCGTTGTGTTTTGCCTATTGTCTGCCTTGCGCATTATCGGATTTGTCGAACCAAGCCTTGAGCACGGCAGGTTCGGTTTTTGCCCTAAGATTGGCACGATTATCCAGCGAAGAATCCCCCCTGCTTTCCGGCACTCCGTAGCCAGTGGGTTGCTATCCAGCGACAATAAAGCCTACTACACGATTGGCACTAAGGCACTCAGGAGTAACGCGCACCATGACGAGGATTGATTGGCTTTACCATCGGCCTGGGTGAAAGACCTGTGGACGATTGCAAGAGTTTCTTGCACGGCACAACATTACTGCGCGGGAGATACACGATGCCAAGAAACAACCTCTCTCGCCAGAGCAGGCGCTAGCTTTGCTGCGCCAGGCCCAGGTTTTTCACATAGCCAAGGGGAAAAAAGTCATCCGCTACGATCTGAAGCAGGAAAAGCCGAACAAGGAAGAACTGAAAAAGTTGCTGGCCGGTCCGACAGGCAACCTGCGGGCACCGACGTTCCGCGTGGGACAGAATGTTCTGGTCGGGTTCGACGAAGCCACTTGCCGACAGCTTTTCGGCGTGTAAAACCGCTTTTCCCTGGGGCGAGGCTCCGCTTGACAATATGTTGAGAACAACGATAGGTCAGGCAAGGGTGGCCTAAACGCCTCCTGGAAAACTAAGTGTACGCCCAGCTTCGCCTAGAGGAGCATGACATGGCTTACGAGCAAGCAACACCCGGTAAGACGCGCATCGGTTGGATTGGCACTGGCGTCATGGGACGCTGGATGTGCCAACATGTTATCCAGAAAGGCTACACCGCTACGGTGTATAATCGCACACGCGACAAAGCGCAACCCTTGCTAGAGTTGGGCGCGAGTTTTGCAGAATCGCCAAAAGCGGTGGCGGAGCGGTCTGACATAGTCTTCGCCATCGTAGGTTTTCCCCAGGACGTGCGCGAAGTGTTTCTCGGAGCTCATGGCGTTCTCGCAGGTAGCCGACCGGGCATGATTGTCGTGGACATGACGACGAGCGAACCGAGCTTGGCTCGGGAAATTTATGAAGCCGCCAAATCGCGAGGCGTTGGAGCGCTGGATGCGCCCGTCTCGGGGGGCGATGTGGGCGCCCGCGAGGCACGTCTATCGATCATGGTCGGAGGCGACCGCGAGGTGTTTGAAGCGGTAAAGCCGATCTTCGAGTGCATGGGCAAAACAATTGTGTTACAGGGCCCTGCGGGCGCGGGCCAGCACACCAAAATGGTGAACCAAATCCTCATCGCCACGACCATGATCGGCGTGTGCGAAGCCCTGTTGTATGCTTACAAAGCGGGGCTCGATCCGACGCGGGTATTGGAATCGGTGGGCGGGGGAGCAGCTTCCAGTTGGTCGCTCCTGAATTATGGCCCGCGGATCATTCAGCGCAACTTTGAGCCGGGGTTTTTCGTTGAACATTTCATCAAAGACATGGGCATCGCGTTAGCCGAGGCGCGGCGGATGAATTTACCGCTGCCTGGTTTGGCCCTGGCCGAGCAACTTTACGTAGCGTTGCAGGCGCAGGGTTACGGCCGCAAAGGTACCCACTCCCTTATGCTGGCGCTGGAACGCATGGCCAACTTTACCCCGCCTGGTGCCAGTACTCCGCCTCCAGGGGCGTAATAATCTCCGTGTCGTTTCCGAACCGAGGCTTGCATATTCGAGTTACATATTAGCGGCTGAAAAAGGAATCACGCGCCGTGTGGTTCAGTGCGGAGAGCCAGCGTTGACTATATGGTTCCAACGGCGTGAGCCAGTTCATTTCAACGGCCACACAATAGCTGAGGAGTAATAACAGCGACCAGCATACCACATTGGCCCAACGCGATTGACCGACCAATTTGATCGGACCACCGTCAGCTAAGGCGACCAAACCCCCAGGAGAGCGCAATTGCCACAGCGCGTCCAGGACCAGGTGGGATAAGTATCCTAAACTCATCCCCGCGGCGACGGCCCAACGAGCTGCCAGATACGCCGGGTCATAGACAAGGAACATCAGGCTGCCCACAATGAGCGCAGCGGGCAAACTGTGGAACATGCCCCGATGGACAGTGCACCAGCGCAAGATCGCAGCTGCTCCGTAGCGCAGCAATAGATATGTCGCTACTGCGATGAGCAAGCAGGTCTCCGCCGGAAACGATGCTTGGTGGCGCAGACGATGCAGCGCCAGCAAGGCGCCGACCATGCCGAGCACATTAAACAGTTCGCGTACGGGTTTGCTCGTATCCGAATCCAGGTCGGGAAGCATACCTGCGAAGGTGCAAGTGGCGCCAGCAAAGATCGCTACCGCCGGCTCGACGACGCCCGCGCACCACAGAGTGGCGCTATAGGCCGAACCCACGAACGCCGAAAAGCCCAAATGTTGATGGAAAGCCGCCATGTACCTCTCCCACGATTTTTTCCAATCGCAGCTATCCTCAGTCTCACGTAATGAAGGTCTCATAGCGGAAAAGTAACGGCAAGCAATGGCATTTGGGATTTGCAATAACCATTTGGGGCTTGGTTGGGAACCGGGGAATAATCAGAAACAGGCGTGCATCTTAGATAGTGAACGGGGCAGCTTCCTGGTTCCATTCCCAGACGCAGGCCAATTGCCGCAATGAGGAGGTTAAGATGGTCAAGGGGTCAGGTTGGTTATGGCTCTGTATGATGGTCCCATTCGGGATAGTAGTAGTGTTGGTGTGTGGTTGTGGAGGAAGTGCTGAGAGACCTGGCCAAATGGCTTCGGAAGATGCCCCAGGGGCGAGCTTGGAAGAACCACCCTCGGGTCGTTCCGAGCCAAGCACGGGTCGAGAGAACCCAGCTGCGGGTGCCCAATCTTCAGTGGCACCCAAGAAGTTGCCTCAGACCAAAATCATTTACGAAGCGACCGTACAGTTGGGAGTAGAGAACTTAGATCTCTTCGCCGAGCAGCTGGATGCGCTGGTAGGAAAGTATCAAGGCTACATAGCACGCACAGAGTTCACGGGAGCGTCTTATGCGAGGCGGCAAGGTAGCTGGCGTGTGCGTATCCCTTCGGATTCCCTGCAATTGTTCTTACGCGATTTGTCCCAGCTAGGTGAACTGAACAAGTTCTCCTTACAATCGCAGGACGTGACTGAGGAGTATTACGATTTAGAATCGCGGCTGAATGTGGCCAAAGCAGAGGAAAAACGCTTATTAGAGCTTTTAGACACCGTGGCAGGAAAGCTGGAAGACGTTCTGAACTTGGAGCGGGAACTCAATCGGGTACGGACTGACATTGAGCGGTTGACTGGGCAGTTACGGCGCGTGACGAATTTGATTGAGTATAGCACGGTAACGCTCACCGCAGTGCAACGAAACCTTTACGTCCCCGAATCCACGCCCGCCTTTAGCACGCGTTGGTATCGCACCTTGAGGAAGTCGTGGGACAACCTTGTACTTCTGGGTGAGGACACGTTAATTCTCGTAGCATGGCTACTGCCATGGTCGCCGGTGTGGATCCCGGCCAGCGTGTTGGCTTGGTTTGTCTTACGTCGGCGAAGGCGGCGGACGGCACAAGCTAACGCCACGTGGGCCGATCGCCTTTCTGACGTCCAACCGATACGCACTGAGGCAAGCTGAGAAGGCTTTGGGCACAAGCGGGGACGTAGAGTTTAGCCCTGGTTAGGGCGGTCGTGCTCTCAGTTAGCATCGAAATTTCCCACCCTCCGCGCCCGGATCGCACACGAGTTTTGCCAAGTTAGGCAGTCGAGGTCTCAGATCGGCAGGCCAGAATTGTCCCAAGTTTCTTGCCTCGCTCGACGATAAACTTGGAGCGATGGCTTGACTTAATTAAACACGGAGCGTAACGTCATTTGGGCGCTTGTTGAGTTGGTATACTGTCACATGTGGAGGACGTCCAGAAATGAAAAAAGACCATGGCAAGGAATCTCCTCGAAAGCCCGAAAGCCGTAAAACTTCGGGCCTGAAAGCGCAAGAGTTGGAGTTTTTCAAGAAACTACTCCAAGACTTACGGCAACGCTATGCGCGAAAAGTGGAAGATCTCGCGGAGGAAGCTTTCACTCCAGATGCAGGAGGAGTGTCGGCTTCGCCGAGTCACCTGGGAGACGTCGGCTTCGACTATTACAGTCAGGACGTGTCTTTAGATTTGCTCCAAAGTGAGCGGGAAGTGTTGTGGGAAATTGACGAGGCGTTATCGCGGATCGCAAATGGGACGTACGGCCTATGTGAAGAATGTGGAGAACCAATAGCGCGGGAGCGTCTGGAGCTTCTGCCTTACACCCGCTACTGCATTCATTGTGCCAGGAAACTGGAATCGGAATCATGAGTGCTCCCTGTCCTGGCCGCTGGATGTTTTGGTTGCTGACGCTGATAGTGTTCAGCCTGGACTTGGGAACGAAAGCGTGGGTTCAGTGGTACTTGCCAGTCGGCCACGGGCGTGCGTTTCTATTCGGCGCATTGCGTGTGTATCACTTGCCCGAGGTGAACCAAGGGGCGTTCTTGTCCTTGGGCCGCCAATGGGGGCCGACCGCTAATCTCGTTTTTGCGAGTATCAGCGTATTGGTGAGCTTGATGATCCTGGCCGCGTACAACCGACCAGCGATTCGCCGCAGGGCCTTTTTATCGGCAGCGCTCGGCTGCATTCTTGGTGGGGCGTTAGGTAACCTTCATGACCGTCTGCGTTTCGGTGGGGTGCGGGACTTCCTGCAACTTTTTCTGCCATTGGGATCGAATGAATTTATTCCCCTCACTGGCGTGTTCAACTTAGCGGATAGCGCGTTATTGACAGGCGCGGCCATGTTATTGCTATCGAGTTGGCGTGAGGCTCCTGCAGTGCCTCAAGCGGCTGAATCACCGACCCCAACATAACGCGGCAGGCCCCAAGGCATGACTTGTGTTTCTAGCTCGTACAACTGAGCATGAGGCTAAGTTCACAGGTCTGATCGGACGCGGGGCTGGCTATCTATCTGGCTACCTTGCTCCTGGAATCGCTGGACAATTCCGCGAAACCTGCGTATGCTGTTATGCGCATAGTTCTCTGGATTCATGCTTTCCAAGGGCGTGCACCGGTGCTGGGGCTGCTACCGCATTGCTGTGCGGCATCCGCACAACAGCGGTTGCCTTCCAGCGCCAGCTTCAAAGCTGGCAACAGCGCAAACCGGTAATTGAGCGCCGCCCGCTACCCTAACCTGCGGAACTAGGGCACAACTTTCTGGGGAGTGGTGTAACGGTAGCACAGCAGACTCTGGATCTGCGTGTCTAGGTTCGAATCCTAGCTCCCCAGCTTGCTCACTGGTTTTTCGTTTCGCCAGCTTGGCGCCGAATTATCGCCTATTCGGTGCATGGTATCATGCACCGGGCGCTATTCATTTGTCGGGAGCTCGCCCATACTAAGAACGCTGCGCGTCGAGGCTTGGTATTGAATTTACCTGGGCATAATGGGAATTTAGCTCGGCTGCCAGCATGTAAGGAAAGAGGGGGCGGATATACGTTGGAATTGACGGTAGCATTTCGTAGGTCGAATTGCGCTGGCATGCGACGGCGCGATTTCTTGCGATTGGGTTTGTGCATGCTGACAGCTTTGACCCAGGCCGGCATGAGTCGAGCGCGGCAGCAAGCGCCATCGGCTTGGCCGAAAGATACCTCAGTAATCTGGCTCTGACTCGGTGGCGGACCCAGCCATATTGAGACGTTCGATCCCAAAATGGATGCACCCGTCGGGTTTCGCAGCACTACGGGCGAAGTGAAAACCACGTTACCGGGGATCACCTTCGGCGGTACTTTCCCGCAATTGGCAGCCCGTGCTCACCGCATCGCTGTGGTGCGCAGTTTCTCGCACACTAGGCTGTGTTGACAAATCCTTGCTGTTTCGGTTGGCTCTCTGGGTAAGCTCATGCTATCCCCAAACAGAACGGAGTCTTCGTCATGGAGCAGGTGCGTTGGTTACTCACGGACGAAATCTGGCAAATGCTCGAAGCCATCATCCGCAGTATCAAGTCGGCAGCGGGCGCTCCCCCAATTACGCCCGACCGTCTCTTCCGGGAGGCGAGCTTGTATCGGGCACGCGTGGGCTGCCCCGGGCGTGATCTCCCTAAGTGCTTCGGCTCCTGGAACGCGGTTTCTCAGCGCTTCCGCCGTTGGGAAAAGAAAGGCATCTGGAAAGCCCTGTGCGAGCGGCTCCCGAAAGACCAGCTCGGGGCCATCAAGAACTTGTTTGTGGCTAGCACCCTCGTTCGAGCTCACGCCCACGCTGCGGGAGCCGCAGCCAAAAGGGGGTCAAGCGGCACAGGGGCTGGGTCGCAGTCGTGGCGGCTTCAGCACGAAGATGCACGTGGCGGCAGCGGACGCGAGCACCCCTTTGCGTATCGTGCTGACACCGGGTCAGCCACATGCATCTACGGTAGTGGAGGCCGTGCTGGAGGCAGTGCCCGACACCTGTCCTATCGAGGCTGCGGTGATGGACAAGGCTTACGACAGCGAGGCGATCCGCGTGCGGCTTCAGGCGTGCCGGATTCGGCCGGTGATACCCACCAGGCGCCACCGTCGGCAGCAGCCTGGCTTCGACCGGGAACTATATCGGCGACGAAATTGTGTAGAACGCCTGGTTGGGCACCTGAAGCAATTTCGCGCGGTAGCCACGCGCTATGAGAAACTGGCGTGCACGTTTCTGGCGCTGGTTCAAGTGGTCGCAGCGTTCCTCATGGCCCGCCAATTCGTCAACACGGGCTAGACTCCTTCCATATTATGACACGCAAAGTAAGCAAATTATTGACATGTATGACTATGCTGCATCCTCTCAGGAGCCGAGCGAAATAAAGGGTCTGCCAACATATAACCTGTCCTTGAAGTAGGGTTCGATCGAAGACTAATTGACGGATTAGATTCCTGCAAACGGCGTGGCTGTGAACCCCACGACGCGAAGGTTGGGATTGATGATCCGGGCGTCAGCCAGGAACTGCCGGTACAAGCCGTCGCCGTCCGGCGAGATGAGATGGGCCTCGTCGACGATGACCAGGTCGAAGGGGGCGAACTCGCAGGCCCGGTGGCAGACCGACTGGATGCCGGCGATGATGATTGGCGCGTGTCGCTTCCGCCGCTTGAGGCCCGCCGAGTAAATGCCGAAGCGGACCTCGGGGCAGACGGGGGTGAGCTTATCGGCGGTCTGCTCGAGCAGTTCCTTGACGTGAGGCAGGACCAGCAGCCGGCCGTCGCAGGGGGTCGCCGCCTCCTTGCAGCTCGTGGCCATGACCGGCGTCTTGCCGTCTGCCGTTGGGATGACGACGCAGGGGTTGTCGTCCAGTATAAAATAAGACTGTCGCAAGCCGGAATCGAAGAAGAATCGCTTCCATGAACTATCACACAGGCTTGATCTTAGCTTCCCTGGTTTGCTATGGATTTATCGCTCTCATTCGGCTGACATGTCTCATGAGGCGATTGCCTCCGAATGAAGTAATCACCCTCACACTTCATTCTTCAATGTTCCTTCTGGCACCCCTGAGTTTGATTTTTAAAGACCTTTGTCCAGCACCGTTTGGATCAGCGCGCCCCAAATATCTTCGGCCATGGCAACGCTGCAAGTATCTTACAGGCGTGTTTCTGATTTCATTGGGAGGAGGATTTGTACTCGCTTCTATTCTTATTCTGGCAGAAGATGATGTTCCCTGGATTGCATTAGTCATGGATTTTAATTTGGCTGTATGCGCGTATGGCCTTTACCTGTGTCGGGTCAACCGAGGGTTACCGCAGTCCAAATATTAGCAGATTGGTGTAGGCATTCCGCGTGGCGAACAGCACCACTCGCGAACGAGATCTGCCGCGTGCTTGTTCAGCCGGGGTGAGTAGCGGTCGTAGGGCGAGGATTCCGTGTCCTCGAAGCGTTCGACCTCGGAATGGGCGATGAGGAAGATCATCATGCCGCGCTCGTGGCGCAGGGCGTTGAGATGGTCGATGATCTCGCGCCAGAACGACAGGGCATGGACGTAGCCGCCATCGACCTTCTCGATGGAGCTGACCCCGTACTGCCGGCACAGGGCATCGCAGATGAGCCGCTCGAGCCAGTCGAGCGAGTCGAGGACGAACGTTTCGTAGTCGTGCGGCTGGGTGCGGAGTTCGCCCAGGGTGGCCAGGACTTCGTCATAGATGGTCGCCAGGGGGAACTTGTCGGCGGCGATCGGGTCGAGCCCATCTTCGGTGAGGACGAAAATGGAGTGGGGCCTCTGCGATCCGAGGGTGGTTTTGCCCACGCCCTCGGTGCCGTAGACCAGAATCCGCGGCGGCTTGGGGGTGATGCCGCGTTGCACTCGGGCCAGAAGGCTCATGCGCTGGGCTCCCGCGGGGAACCCGCAGCCGCCTGGCTCCTGGATCGCTGCCTGGCTTATCTGCACGACCGCAAAAGTTGGGAAGGCGCGTCCCCGCGACCTTTGCACCTCGTGGGAATCAATCTCGCCTCATGTCAATTTGCCACCACGCCACGCTTGCATGAAGCCGCAGCCTTAGTCATCCACGCTGCCTCCCCACCTGGGGCCGAGTATCTAACAAAATCAGATTGGGTCGAATACGCCCGCCGAAGCGGACACGTATTGCTCCATCAACTGTCCGCCGAACAGGTAGACACCGTCGTTAAGATGTTGAACGTGAAGTCATAGGCAATACCTGGAGAGAACGTCCATCGGCTCGATTTAGTCGCGCAGGAGCCGTTATTAGCAGGTATCAGCCACTATAACCTCAACTGGATTTAAACGGGCGGGCTCGACCGAATCGTGGCCCGTCAGCCAATCGTGGCGGTAGCGCTCCGTAGCGACGACAAGGCAGTTCGGTTTCTGACAGACCCGGCAGCACTGGCCGTGATTCGTATCGGCTCAGGAGTCGTCGTCATTGACCAGGTAAATTGGCACGGCAACTTCACCTCGGCGGAACTCCGACGACGCGCCTCGCAATATCTGACACAACTGCTCACCAACCTGGGCGGCGCAGGCACCGCCACCCTGCAAACTATCGCCGCTGATGCCCTTCAAGCGGATAAAGATACCTTGGCCCTGTGGCACTTCGAGGACGAGAACCATTTGCCCAGAATCCTCGATTACGGCCACCGCGGATTGGACATGCACGCCCGCGACGGCATGAAGATTGTGGGCGGGCGTTCCCGCCACGGCGTTTACTTTCCGGGAGGTCGGGCCCACGCAAACAACCCTAACTACGTCCTGCAAACTGAAGAGTTAACATATCTGGTGCGGCTCAAGGATGGTCGGTTACTGTGTGTCGATCGCCTCGATAGCGGCACTCCTTACGGACATAGCTTCAGCCACGACGACGGTAAGACTTAGACGGAGACGAAAAATCTCGAAGGTGCTTACTCGGTCCAGCCGAGCCAGGATATATCCGAAGAGGGCGTGCTTCTGCTCAGCGGGGGCCGACCCGGTTTATTCCTCTGGCTCAATCGTGCAGGCGACGTTCGTCGTTGGGACCGCCTCGACTTGCAAGCCCATCATAACCAATGGGTCAAGACCGACCCCATTATAAAGGCCCAACCCGCTTTCGACTCGAACACCTCATCTTATACCGAGGTGCGCATGCTCGACCAACGGAGTTTCGTGGTGATTTACGATCGCTTGGCCCATGGTTGGCGTGCCATTCCCCCAGACAGCACCGAGACGAATTCCATCTGGGTAGTACGTGGCACCGTCGCACACTAGGACCGAAGGACTATCGGTGCCAGAGCTGGAATCGTAAGTCGTATGAGGTTATGAGATGCAATGCATCCGAGGCTACGGCACGGTTGCTCATGTCCGTGCTTAGAATGGTAATGCCGTTCGGGAGGCACAAGGGATGAGTACCTTGCAAAGCCTGGGCTGGATGCTAATGCTCCTCGGTGCGATGCTCGTCCTTGTTGGCGTGGCTCTCGTAATCACGCCGAAAGTCCCCTGGCTGGGCCGACTCCCCGGCGACATCGTCATTGAACGCGACGGCGTACGGATTTACATTCCCATTGTGACCTGCCTGCTGCTGAGTGTGTTACTTAGCCTGGCGCTTTGGGTGATTCAGTGGTGGACACGTCGGGGAGGCCCGTAAACAAAGCGGTGCCGATGCGTATCAGGGTGGCGCCTTCCAGGATGGCGCCGCGAAAGTCGCCACTCATGCCCATCGAAAGATGATGCAGAGTATGGGGCGTACCAAGTAAGCGGATGGCTAATCGGTCGCGCAACTCGCGAAGCCGCGCGAACGTGGGACGGGCAGTTTCGTGGTCGGTGCCCAACGGCGCTAGCGTCATCAATCCCCTGACGCGGACGTACTGCAGGTCGGCCAACGTATCGGGGAGGCGTGGTTCGTCGGCAGCGGCAAAACCATGCTTCGACGATTCCCCGCTCAGGTTGAACTCCAGTAGCACCTCAGCGACACGGTTACGCGCGCGGGCCTCCTCTTCGAGAGCACGCAGTAGGCGTTCGCTATCCACCGAGTGAATGAGCACCA
Organism: Gemmatales bacterium; assembly: GCA_025060195.1. Lineage (GTDB taxonomy): Bacteria > Planctomycetota > Planctomycetia > Gemmatales > HRBIN36 > HRBIN36. The sequence goes on from JANXCQ010000010.1 coordinate 77,379, forward strand.
CCAGGGGCAAAGTACGAGCGACTTTGTTGCGTTGCAGATGACCCACCAGATGCCAACGTGCTTGGGGTAGCGCTGTGGCTTTGCGCCATAACTCCTGCGGTCGGCTCTCACCCAGGTTGCTCACGCCCAATTCCAACAATGCCGCGGCCACCTCGATATTCACCGATTTGGTCACAGCTACCAGGGTAACCTCGCCCCGGTCGCGCCCCGCTTGCTCACAGGCCGACGTAATTTGCTCCTCGATCTTCTCTAGGTTCCTGCGCAGCGTCTCGCGAATGTCCATGGGGAATCAGTTCAAAAATTACTGGCCGAGTGAGGCTAGCCGCTTTGATGGTGAGGATACTCGGCTTTGGGTTATGGTCGCATTAGAGTGGGGCAGGAATATCCCGACGGTGAAAAATTTCGGCGGCCAGAATGTATCCGCTCAGTCCGACCCCCGCTAGCACCAACGGCGGACAAGTCGTCCACGAAAAATTGGGTATGGCCGGCCACCAGGTGTTTTGCAGGATGTGGAGTTGTGGCTGGTAATAGAAAAAGAGCGTGGCGGGCCGATAAGGTTCCAGCACCGGCCAGAGCTGGCCGAACAGGTTAATCAAAAACATCACCAGCAGACCCAGTAACATTCCGCCCGCTACTTTCCAGCGTGACCGTCCTAGGGCGGAAAAGATCAAGGTGAGTCCGCTCACTGCCCAGGCCAGGGTCAGGGCGTTACACGCGGCAATCAGGTAGCCCGACGTCACGATGTTCGGAAGCGCGAACATCCATACGCCGAGGACTGTGCCACCTAACATGGCTGCGACCAGAATGGGCAAGGTCAGCAATTCGACCACAAGATGTGCATAGACAATCTGGCGCCGGCTGATGGGCTGGGCCAGTAATAGTTCCATAGTTCCTCGGTCAATCTCCCCGGCAATAGCCGCTGCCCCGCGAGCTACGCCCCACAGGCACAGCACAAATTGCACAAAGGGGTGCACGTAGCCGATGGTTAGCACCGTCGCCGGATCATTCAGGTTCACCAAATCACCGCCCAGTAGGGCATGGACAATTTGCGCTGGGCCTTCGATAAAACGCTTTTCAAAGGCCTTGATTGCCCAGGGGGTCAACTGGGCCAGTGCGAACAATTCATTGACCAAAGGCATGAATTGGCGATAGATGCGTTCAGTAATCTTGCTCCAAAGCAGTTCGTAGGCGCCCAAGATGAGGGCGGCCAGAAAAATAGGCCAGCGCCAATCGTAAAGAACCTTGCGTACCAGCGCCCAGAGGCTCATGGGCTCCCTCCGTGAATTCGGCGGTAGATCTGTTCCAGACCGACGGGTTCCAGGCGCAAGTCTTCGACGGGCAACTCGGCTAGCCAACGCAGTAACGGTTGGAGCGAACCGCGCACGCGCCAGCTGTAGTAAGGCCGACCATCTTCCTCCGGCACCACGCTCACCACAGGACAAGGCTCGGTCAGCGGTCGCGCCAACCGTACCCGAACCCGTCGGTATTCTGCCAAGGCACTGACACGTTCTAGTGCCGCCAAGCGGCCTTGTTTCAGGATGGCCACCCGATCACACACCGCTTCCACTTCGCTGAGCACATGCGAGGAGAACAAGATGGTTCGTCCCGCACTGCGCCATTGCCGCAACAGCACCAGGAATTCTTCGCGCATGGCCGGGTCGAGCGTGTTCGTCGGCTCGTCCAGGATTAGAATAGGCGTTTGCGCGGTCAGCACGCTGATCAAGGCCAGCTTATGTTTCATGCCGGAGGAAAGCGTGCGTATGGGACGTTGCAAATCCAAAGCGAAGCGCGCAGCCAACTGCTCGACATTCCCGGTCCATTCCGAACTCGACATCCCCTCTCCATGCCTTTGCTGGCAAGCCCGCAGCGCCGCCAGGAAATCCAGAAACTGCCGACCTGTGAGGTTCTCATAGAGGCGCAACTCTCCTGGCAGATACGCTACGCGCCGCCGAACCTCGACGCTCTGCCGCCAACAATCCCATCCCGCTACGTGAGCATGTCCCGAAGTCGGACGTAAAAAGCCGAGCAATAACCGAATGGCCGTTGTTTTGCCCGAACCATTCGGACCGAGTAAACCCACAATCTCCCCCTCGTTGACCTGCAAACTCAGCCCGTCCAACGCCACCACGCTGCCGTAGCTTTTGGTCAAACTTTTCGTCTCGATTATCACACTCATTGTTAGCTCGTCATTGTTGTTAAGCTGCTTCTCTCGACGAAAGCTCTCAGTTATCTTAAGGCAGCAGCGAGACAATTCCTGGGATAGTTATTCCAGTTTGGTGCCCGTTTGCAATAATAGCAGGATGGCGTAGCAGCGTGAAAACTGGACTCAGCACGAACATCGCCGATCCTGGCCGACTTCAACTAGGTCGGGACCAAGCTCGATAAATAAAAATGCTCGAAAAACTGGGAGTACATCATGAATCGGCGCGAATTCGTCGCTACGGGATTAGCTGGACTAAGCGTCTTGGGTATTTCGTCGAAGGCCGCATGGAGCCAATCGCCGAATACTTCGCTACCGCCCGCGCGGTTTCAATTAGGTATCGTCACCTACAACATCGCGGCCACGTGGGACCTGCCGACGATCTTGCGAGTGTGTCGCAATGTGGGACTGTCGGCGGTCGAATTACGGACGACGCACGCCCACGGCGTCGAACCCGATCTTCCCCCGGCCAAACGTGCCGAGGTCCGCAAACAGTTTGCCGATAGCGGCATCGTCTTTTGGGGCAGCGGTACGGTATGCGAATTCCATTCTCCCGACGCGAGCGTGGTGCGAAGGAACATTGAAATCTGCAAGCGTTTTGTCGATCTTGTGGCCGACTTGGGCGGCAAAGGCGTGAAAGTGCGACCCAATGCTTTGCCTAAGGAAGTGCCCATCGAAAAGACGCTTGAGCAAATCGGCAAAGCCTTGCGGGAATGCGGTAAGTCGGCTGCGGACCGCGGCATCGAAATCTGGCTCGAAGTGCATGGTCCCGGGACTTCTCACCCGCCGCACGTTCGGACGATCATGGAACATTGCGGGGCGCCCAACGTCGGCATCACCTGGAACTCGAACCAGAGCGACATCAAGGACGGCTCCGTTCGCGAGTATTTCGAATTGCTACGCCCCTGGCTCAAATCTTGCCACATTAACGAGCTTTACTCCAACTATCCCTGGCGCGAATTGTTCGGCCTGCTACGCCAATGCGGTTATGACCGCTACACTCTAGCCGAGATTCCCGGCATGCCCGACGTCGCCAGCGGCGAACGCCTCCTACGTTACTACAAGGCCCTTTGGCAGGAACTCATTGGCTAGGTTTCTGGCAGTCGGCGGCTTCCGCGCTAGAAACCAGTATCGCATTCTCACCAGTCCACATTTAGCAAGACATGACCTGGCACTTTACAGTCTATTGCGGTTCCCGCTCGGGCAAACGCCCCGAGTATGCTGAAGCTGCACGCCAACTGGGACGCGTCTTGGCCGAGAAGGGCGTGACGCTGATTTACGGCGGCGGGCATGTGGGTCTTATGGGCGTGCTGGCAGATGAAATGTTGTGCCACGGGGGAACCGTCATCGGCATCATCCCCGAAAGCCTCGTGGAGAGCGAGTTAGCCCATACGGGTCTGAAAGAACTCCATATCGTTCCCACTATGCACGCACGCAAAGCATTGATGGCCCAAAAGGCTGACGCGTTTCTCGCGCTGCCCGGCGGGTACGGCACCGTCGAAGAGTTCTTTGAAATGGTGACGTGGCGCCTGCTCAAGCTTCATTACAAGCCTATCGGCCTGTTTAACGTCGCTGGGTATTATGACGCCCTGCTTGCCTGGATCGAACACGCCTTTGCGGAGGATTTTATCGCTCCGAAATATCGCGAGTTATTCTTTGTGGAGAGCGATGCGACGCGGTTGGTCGAACGCTTACTCGAGGCCGTGCGGACTAATGGCGGAACAGAAACTCCTTCGAGTTGAGCAGCGCCCAATGCACGTCTTCCCAGGCTTTACGCTTATCCGAGCTCTTTTCGACATGCTGCAGCGCTGCTTGCACTTCCGCTGTTTCGGGCCGACGCGATAACGTGCTCAGATAAAGTTCCTCAAGGATTTGCTCCGGCAGCAGGTTCTGGGCCAGAAGTTGACCCAAGCGGTTATTCGGTTCACGCAATTTCTGATGAATCGTCGGGCCGTTGATCAGTTGCAACGCTTGGGCCAAGTTGCTTTCGCTTTCGCGCTCACATTCACACGACAATTCCCGCGCGGGCTGACCGAAGGTCTTGAGGAAAACGTGATTCACCTCACCATCCGGCAACTGTACGGCGCGTGTACCCAACGGCAGACCGGCGAATCTCTCGGGTACGCCCGTCGCTTGACTGATGGCATCGAGGAGCACTTCCGCAGGAAGCAGTTTCGGATAACAATGCGAGAAATAACGCTGATCGTCGCGGTTCCGCTCGTTGGTCTGCGCGCTGAGTTGGTAAGTACGCGAATTGAGAATCAAACGGATGATGTGCTTGGCGTCAAAACCGTGTTCGAGAAATTCCCGCGCTAACGCCTCTAGCAATTCATCATGGCTCGCAGGGTTGGAATCGCGGAAATCATCGGCAGGTTCGACAATGCCACGACCAAACAAATGGTACCAGATACGATTCACCAGTGCCTTGGCCACGAACGGATTGCTTTTATCAGTCAACCACCGCGCCAGGATTTCGCGCCGATCCGCCGGCTCGTCAGAGAGCGGCGCTTGGTCGAGCACCTTGGGCCGCACCGGCTGATTGGTGCGCGGATGCACCACTTCGCCACTGCGATCCAGGTAAACAAACTCCGCCCCAGAAGCGGGCCTACCCGATGCAAGGTCGTTGAGTGGATCATTTTTTAGTTTGACACGGGCAAAGAACGCGGCTAGACCGTAATAGTCGTCCTGCGTCCAACGCTCAAACGGATGGTTATGACACTTGGCACACTGCATGCGCACGCCCAGGAACAACTGAGCGGTGGTCTCGGCCAAGATCGTTGGGTCTCGACTCACCCGGTAATAGTTGGCGGCAGGGCTGGTATAAGTGCTGCCCGAGGCGGTGAGGAGTTCCGTGATCACTTCGTTCCACGGCCGGTTAGACGCGATCTGAGCCCGCAACCAGGCTTGGAACTTAAACACGCCGTCCAGTTGCATTGTCTTCCGATTGGCCCGCAGCACATCCGCCCATTTGAGCGTCCAGTAATCCGCGTATTCGGGCCGCTCCAGGACACGGTCGATGAGTTTACTTCGCTTGGCAGGGTCGCGGTCGTCGAGGAAGGCCCGGACTTCTTCCGCCGTGGGCAGGATGCCGCAAACATCGAGATAGACGCGGCGAATAAACTCGGCATCCGTGCACAAGTCCGAGGGCGGAATCTGCAGCCGCTTGAGCTTCGCAAATACCAGGCGATCCACCAAATTGTTTTCCGGCACGTTGGGCCAGGCGAATTGGGGGTCGGGACGCAACAAAGCCAGACGCACCGTGACCATGGTTTCCAAATAACGGACTAATATCGCCACCTCGCCCGGATATTTGAATTGCACGTGGCCCTGACGGTCCACAGTGGCGATGGTTTCGTCGCTGGAGCTGAACACACTCAAAGGCGTAACATCGCGGCGTGAGCCGTCGCTGAAATACGCCAGCACGGCCAATTGTTGCGTTTGTCCGGGCCACAGAAGCGTTCGCGACCCAGGCAACACCTCGAGGCGTTCCAAACGGGGCAAACGACCCGCATCTTCTGGCTGCATGCCTTCGGCAATCCACTGGCGGATTATTTCGTAAGTGATGAGTCCCGGAGCGAAACGCTGGCCTCCTTCATGAGGCACGCGGCCCGAACCTTTGAGCAGGAGCAGGCTCAGCTCGGGCTGGAGCAGATTCGTGCGTCGGCCGTTCATGTCGCGCGTCAGTTGAACATAATCGGAATCCGGGTCGTAGCCGCGGAGGCTCAGTTTGAAACCGTTTTTCCCATTGGGCGTGCCATGACAAGCCCCCATGTTGCAACCGGCCACGTTGAACGCCGCGATCACCTCCTGGCGAAAGCTAATCGGAGGTCGCACTTCGACTTGTTCGACACGAAGAGGCACACTGGCTCGCACGGAACCGAATTCGACGTGGATCTTCCCCGTTCCATCGGCTAAGGGCGTTACCACGCCCGTGTCGCTGATCCGTGCGAGATTTGTCGGTTCGATCTGATAACGCACGGCGCGGGTCAGGTCGCGCACTGCGCCCTGAGCATATTCTCCCGTTACCACAAGTTGTTGACGGTCGCGGCCATGACGCAATACGACCTCGCTGGGCAGAATGACCAGACGCGAAGGGGCTTCGCTTCCGCTGTCATTAGCACTTACTGAGTTCGCATGGAGAGTATCTGAACCAGCAGGCTGTGGTACGGGTAAACCAAAGTAGCCCGCGATCGCGTAGGCCAGCACTGCAAGCAACGGAAGTAACCGGGTTCGGCTCCGCATGGCTGCTTCTCCACTTAGGCGGGATGCGCCGAAGCACTACCGACGCGTGGTTTGGGCGGGAAGGTTAGGGCGCAATAGGGTCTGGGCTTATTGTACAGAAACGGGTTCAGCCAAATCAAGATCAAAATTAGGCCAGTTAGCTAAGAGGCCGTGCGCATCGGAAGTTGTGGCCGTACTAAGAGCGTTCCACAACCAGCACATGAGCCGGCTCAAACTGCGGATCGAGGCGAACGTAGTTTTCAGAACCGTGCCAATGCCAAACTGAATCGGTCAAGACGTCGTGTACGCGGAAATGGGCGCCTTCCGGCAAGCCCAATTCCGACAAACGCAACCGCGTCAGCCCCTCCTGCACGTGATGAGGGTCAAGATTGACGACGACGAGCACCACATCGCGGAAATCGGCCGTGGCTTTGCTGTAACAAAGTAGCTGCTCGTTGGTGGTCTCATGGAAACGCAGGTTCCGCAGGTAATGCAAAGCGGGATGCTGTTTGCGTGTTCGATTGAGCCGGGCAATGAAATCCTTGATGTTACCCGGCGCATTCCGGTCGCGCCATTTGATTTCATACTTTTCGGAGTTGAGATATTCCTCACTCCCGGGACGCAGCGGGGTGTTTTCACAGAACTCGTAACCGCTATAGATGCCGTAAAGCGGCGAGAGTGTGGCGGCCAAGACGAATCGGATTTTGAAAGCGGGTCGGCCCCCGGTTTGCAAGTATTCCGTCAAGATGTCGGGAGTGTTGGGCCAGAACGAGGGACGAAAATACTCGACCATTTCGGTCTGCGTTAGTTCTGTAAGGTATTCGACTAGTTCGCGGCGAGTATTACGCCAGGCGAAATACGTGTACGACTGAGTGAAGCCGACTTTGGCTAACGCCTTCATGATTTTCGGCCGCGTGAAGGCCTCAGAAAGAAAAATCACTTGCGGATATTCGCGCTTGATTTCACGAATCAGCCATTGCCAGAAACGAATTGGTTTCGTGTGTGGGTTGTCCACGCGAAAGATAGACACGCCCTGTTCGATCCAAAACCGCACCACGCGGCGCCATTCATACCAGATTTCGGCCCAGGCCGGACTGTCGAAGTCGAGTGGATAAATATCCTGATATTTCTTCGGTGGGTTCTCCGCATATTTGATGGTGCCATCGGGGCGACGGCGAAACCAGTCGGGATGCTCGCGGACGTAAGGATGATCGGGCGAACATTGAATGGCCAGATCGAGCGCGATTTCCATGCCGAGCTGACGGGCCGACTGCACCAGCTCGCGAAAATCGTCGAGCGTGCCGAGTTGTGGTTCGATCGCGGTGTGTCCGCCCAGTTCGTTGCCGATTCCCCAGGGCGAGCCAGGATCATCCGGTCCTGCTATGGGACTGTTGTTCTTACCTTTGCGGTGGGTTCGGCCGATCGGGTGAATCGGCGGGAAGTATAGCACGTCGAAGCCCAAGGCGTGGAGTTCGGGCAAGAGAGCCATCACGTCGCGGAACGTACCATGCCTGCCAGGAACCGGAGAGGCCGAGCGGGGAAATAACTCGTACCACGCCGCGAAACGGGCTAGCACGGGGTCGACGACCACTTGTAGCGGGGGCGTGTGCACGTTGAAATGGATGCGAGGCTGCCAACGTTCCATCAGCTCGGCTAACTGCGGTTGTTGGGCGAGAGCAACGGCTTGCTCCTCAGGCGCTTCCTCAAGCTGCTTGGCCCAAGCCAAGAGTCGCTGAGCGACGTCTGAGACTTGAGGATCCTCACGCACTGTAGCCGTGTGGGCCTGACCGTCCGGCGCGGCGCCGACCACGGGAGAGCGAAAATTATGCATGGACAATCTCACAGGGGCGGACGTCGGATTCGAGCGGAACGCATCCCCTGAATTGCAATTCAGGATGTGCGCCGCCGTTTGACGCATCCAAGCGGCACCTTCCAGCAGGTCGCTATGCACTGATTGGCCGTCGGCAACTTTGCGGACCAGCCCTTGGAGCCAGGAACGAAACGTGTCTGTCCAGGCGCACAATGTGTAATCATAAAGCCCCAGCTGCGTGAGAGGAAACTCGGCGCGATAGCGGTCGTTGCCGAGCGGTTGCATGGGGACTTCGTGCCAGTCGCGTTCGCGTTCATGGCGATAAAGAAGCCGAACAGCCAAAACATCATGTCCTTCGCGAAATACGTCGGCTTCGACGGTCAGTACATCCCCGAGTTCGCGTTTGATGGGATAGCGTCCGCCCTCTACGCTCGGACGAATGTCCTCGAAGAATATGCGCGCCTCGTGGCACCATCGCATCTGGGGGGTAGGTCGGGCGCGAAGCGACTGAGCGTCGAGTTTAATAGGCCTCGGAGGAGAGTCAGGCGGATAGATCGTCATCGGTCAACTGCAACGAGGCGAGAATAGCGCGGAGCACCGGCTCCGATTGCTCCAATTCCAGGTCATTGGATTGACACATAATAAGCACCGTGGCCCGGCGAGTGCGAAAACTGCGAATCCAGCAGGTGTTGGCAAAGTCGAAGCTAACAAAATGCACATTATATCCTTTGGCCCAACGGCGACAGATCTTCTGACGCACGAGTTTATGTTCCAATTCGCGATAGTCTTCCTGCAAAGCGGCCAACGTAGTCTGCAGCACTTCGTCCACGCTGATTTGCGGCGGATGAACGCTAAGGAGCATGAACGCAGTTTCGGGGCTTTGAACTGAAACCATCCAGCCCATGTCCATTTCCGTCTCTTCCAATTCCCAATTATCAGGATATTGGAAGCGAATACCGCACCGTTCAAAAGTTCGAGGCATGGGTCCATCCTCACGAGGAATTCATGAGCGTGCTTTTAAACATCGTAGAGCGCCGGCAGGCAAATCGTAGAGCTAACTCAATTCGGGCCCACGACGATCGCATCTGGGCCTCTGATGAGGGCTCCCATGGCGCGCCAGCGGCGATAGCGCCAATATAGACCTAATGCGGCGCAAATGGCTGCGAACCAGCGTGGTTGCAGGAAGATGGCCCAAGCTAGAGCCAGGCCTAGCATGATTTCAGGATGGAATCGTACCAAAACCATCCGACTTACTGGCCAGAGGTGAAGCGCGATAAGCACGCAGGTGAGCGTGATGAGAGCCACTGTTGCAAACCAAGCGTCGGCCTGCTGATGCCAACCGTTGACTTGATGTGCTTCCTCAGGCCAAGCCTCCGCGAGGGACCAACGTTGACCTACAGCTTGGGCGGCCAGGAACGGACGTATCGGTTTGGGGAACGGTGGGGACGACCGAAAGCTCGGTTGGGACAGTTCGCGACGAATCGGTTCGAAGCGCGGCGAGGTGGTGAATGCGGACCATTGTTGCCATAAGGGCTGCCAACGCTGAAGCTGGGCGTCTGTTAGGACCGAGACCCGCTTGGGTGCCTGGAGTAAATCATTCATCCAATTCGCCAACTGAGCCAGCGCTGCCCAATTGTCTCCGAAGCCGAGTTGCGCTTCGCGGCTGAGAAACGAATAAAGCGATTCCGCTAAGGCCAGTTGCTGCTGTAATGCAGCTTGGGAATGCTCGGCCTGCATGAGTTCACCAGATACTGGGCGCCAGCGCTGGAGCCAGACGCTTGCTAGAGGTTCGCCTTGCAGACGTGGCAGCGCGGTTTCATGGACCGGGGCGGGTACGTGAAAGATTAGTCGTAAACAGGAAAGGCCGTAGGACGAAACCAAGAGCACGCGATAGGCGCCATCAGCGTCGCGGTGCCAAACAACGGGCCGGTCGTTGACAAAGGCGCGGAGTAAGGTCGCAGAGGCTGGGAGTTGCAAGCTCAACAAAGTTCGCGGCGCGTGAGCAAGATAAGCAGTGAATTGAAGCAGGCGCTGGTCGGGCGCTTGATACCATTCGTCCAGGCAGGCCGCAATCAATTTCACTGATGAGGAGCGAGATGGCTCATACTGATAAGTAACCGGGGCCGCTTGAGCTTCGCTGGGTAAACGGATGGCTCCGCCCTCTACAAGTGCCTGGTCTGTGCTGATTTCTCGTGGCCAGTCCATCAAACGGTGCCGCACTTGTTGGGCCTCAGGCAGAGAAAACAGGGGCAACTTGGTTTCTTGGTCAGGAGGCAAGCGGCCCATGATGCGAAAGCGGACGCTTTGATCGAACCACGAAGCCGACTCGGGAAACTCCACACGAATAGAGTAGCCCCCCTTCTCCGGCAACGGCTGAATGTCCACGGCATGAAACTCTTCGGAAACAATTCGGGGAGGCGAGCCGGGCCAGTCTCGCACCTGGATGACCACCTGCCGAATGGGACCGCCATTACTGCGGCAATCTACTTGTGTTTCCCACAGCCCATCGGGAGAACGGCGCCAGGAAGAAGTCAGTTGGGCGGTGTAACGCCCACTTACCGGTTGTATTTCCACTAAGCCACTGAATGGGCCTCCAGTCGCGTGGAACGTAGCCTGGCTTTCGCTTTGCTGAACCGGCGTAAGTCCCTGAATGTTGAGCAAGCGGAAGCGTACCCGTCCGGAAGCTTGAAGTTCGAGACGCGCAGGTAAAGCGCGCAAAGCTGGAAAATGCACATTCGGGATGGAGAATGTATGCTGTGGATTGGCGTGGCTCGGAGATATGGTACCGCGGATCTGTAGTGTGGTGCGCGATAACTCCGGCCGAAACCAAAGCCGCAGTTGATTGCCTTCTTGTTGCCACTCGGCTAACTGTTCAGAAGTAACGTCCACGATACGCAAGTTGGCTGGGATTTGGGCTACAGTAGCCACGGGCAAGGAATCTCCCTCTGCATGCAACTCTGCGCGCCATGTCAACTGAGCCTGGTACCAATCCAGCTCCAGCGTGGCCGTCGAAGCCACCGTCCCTGAGGCCACTGCGGAAGTCATTTGAATCTGGAATACGGCGCTAGGATGGAACAACTGGAAAAAGTGAGCCGGTTCTTTAGCAGCAGTCAGCGAGGAGAAGGCGGATTCTGAGTTCAGCCCAAACGCTTTCGGCCAGCGCTTCAGGTCTTCAACCGTGGGTACCCACGGCTTAGCCCCCGACCATAGAGACACCCGCACCCGCGCTCGTTTGTCCGAGGGACAAACGAACCAGCTACCTCGCCAAGCTGTCTTGTTGTCCGCTAATATATACGGATTACGCATTACGAGTATTTTGCGTCGTGGGACCTGCTGATCCGTGAACTGATCCAGCGCTCTGAGCTGCCCGCTGGCAAAAAGACTCATTGGCGCGAGCAGGGAATAAGTGGCTAGGAGTTTTTGCCACGGCCACCACAAGCTAGTCACCCTCGGATCTGCCGTATATTGAGCGAGTAAAGTGAACGTTCCGCGGGCCGGCTCCAGGAATGGAATAGTAGCAATGTGCCTGGCTCCGAGCTTGCTGAGTTGTTCCGCACCAAGGGAAATAGATTGGCCGTTCGCGGCTCGCGCTTCGAACGACCTGAGAGTAAATCCTTCGGGAATGACTAAACGAATCTCGTTCAGCCGACCGCGCACTACCTGAAATTGACTTACAACATGCCAGCGTAGCTCGTGGGACTCAGTGTCCAACCGGTGAAATTCTTCGACCGACCACAAAAGGGGTTCCGGATCGGGTAATTGCCAGGTCAAGGTAATTTCCGAGACAGGTCCCAACTCAGCCTGACCTGTCCAAGTCGCAGCGTTCTTGGGAGACTCGATGCGTCGCCAATGAGCGCGGCCTCGACATTGCCCAAGCTCGACAGTCTGGGCCAAGCCGGCCAACTGGGCCTGCAATGTGGCAAACGGAAGTGGCTGTGTTTTCCAGTGGAGTCTGCCCTCGGACTCTGTGTTCTGCACGTCCGCTTGTCCTGTGAGGCGCAAACGATGTGTTCCTTGGCCTGCCAATTGTACCAACAAACCGGAGTCGGAAGGGATAACATTTGCTGGTTGAACCTCTCCATTGTCGGAACGCACTTCGATCGCCTGCCATCGAATGCCTGACACAGCTAAGGGGATTGTGCCTGGCGCTTTCAGCAATACTACATCCAATTCCCACGTGATTTGCGCGGAATTAGAAAAGCCCTGATTCAACTTTCCTGGTACAAGTTCGGGCACTTCTACAGACCATTTACTGGAGGTAATGTACCAAGGACTTCCTCGTTCTCCTTGCCGAAGTTGTTCTTGCCAGCGCTGCCACCAAACCAATGGTACCAGCACCCAGGAACGTGCGCCGCTTTCATGGCGTTCAGTGTAGTGGAACACTGTAACCGTGATCGGCTCTTTCGTTTTCGGGGGAGAAGAGGGTTTGGCACTGGCATCCTGATTCTGGTCAGCAAAAGCGGAATATGTGGCCCAAGACATCGCGATTGTTAGCCAGAGCCACCACCAACCGGAGGGCATACTGAACCAAGTGGCTTTCAAATCCCCAGACGTCAATGGTTCCACGGAAGTGGCTCGACGTATCGCCCTGACGCTGACAAGCACGATAGCGCAAAGGATCCAAAGGCTCATCCAGCCTAACTCTGGAGGTAGCCAAATCAGAGCTATCAGACTGGCCAAAAACACCATGAGCGCGCCGATTACCAGCAGCCACTGGTAGCCCCTTTGTAAAGCGACAGAGCTAAACAGGAAAATGGCCAGTGCGAAGAGCGCTGCCAAAGCATGGGCACGTTCGCGCTGCACCCAAATGGTTGGGCTGTCCCATGACGATTGGCTCAATTCCCACCAGGCAAAGCCCTCGCTTGAAAAGAGCAAACCACCGACCTCACGAGTGCGCGGATGTGAGGAGAAGTAGGCCTCGGCAAGGTGTTGGTGCCACCAATTCACCACTTTTTGACCGAGGTAGTCTAAGTCGGTATGGGCCAAAGTGGCAACCAAAGCATCGGCGGTGCCTGGACAGCGAATTTTGCCTCCGGCTGAGATGGGCGACCAAGCCCGCGGCAAACGAACCAACACGCGCTGGGCCAACACGGTTACACGGTCCGACCAGGTGGGCAGACATTTCGGCCAACGGGCCCAGCAATACCATACGGGAGTCTCTTGAACGAATTGAACGTGAAACACAACTGGCCCGGGGGGTAAGCATCGGAACAATAACTCCCCCGTTTCCTCTTCGATCTCAACGTCGGCCAGGCGAACGAATTGGCCCGAGATGAGTCCCACGACGTTTCCGCTTTGAAGCCGGGCACCCAGGGGCAAGCGGAGGCGCATGTTGATGCCGTGATCCGACTCACTGTGCCCGCTCTGGGAGGAGTTGTGCGAGATGTGAGTCCAGGCCCAGTAGTGGCCGCGTAGCTGAGCATTACCGTCCCAATCGAGGACTACCAACGCCCCCTCGATCACCGCTGGAGGATAGTCTCCCGTCCGTTCAAAAATTTCGAGGATGCTGGGCTGCGAATAAGCCCACGGCAACGAGTTGAGCGTGACAAGTTGTGAGCCTTGGTCTGAAGCTTGCGCCAATCTAACTGCAAACCACCAGTCGTCCGGCACAGCGTCGGCCACCGTGAGCTTGCCTTGGCAAAACTCTGCTTCGCGGCCATATGGTAAGGGCAACTGCGCCAAGGTGCGGGAATGGGACGAATCAGTCGGCCGGTCAGCCTGTTGGAGCGGGTAAAGCCAATCAGCTTGCAGCCGCACAGGACCGAGTAAAGGAGTCTGGAAAGTACAGTGAAAATCAGTCCAAATCCCATCCTGATGGCGTTCGCAACGGCGATGCACATGCTGCAGGCGTGATTCGCCGGACACTACCTGCCAATCGAGCTCGGGTGCTTCTCCCGGAAATCGGAGGATCACGGTACGCACCAGTCCGCAGACGGGCTCGACCTGCGCTGTCCATCGGACGTGAAGGTGCCGAGGTTGCCTCACAGTACTAAGCGTCTGTTCGGGCGCTTGGAGATCGACCTGCGTGTTGACCTGAAGATGGTAAAGGCTGGGGACGGGAAGAACGCGCATCCGTGCCCCGCTGGGAATCGGCCCGACAAAAACGTAATCTGCCATCGGCTTTGCGGGCTCACCGTTTGGCCATGAGCCCGGACGCAAGGGCCACGGGTTACCCGGCCAGAGCGAGCCGATGAGACAACGCCGACCTCGCTCGTCGCGCACGCGATCGACGGTGATCGACCAGCTTCCCTGGGCCCATGAAACCTGTTCAGGGATAATTTCGGGCAACGGCCAATCATTGACGTTTTGAAAGTCCGGTTGGGCCTGTTCGGAACGAAGCCGCAGCATCATGCGAACGTTTGCGGGTGCTGGGAGGGCTCCCTGCTGTAATTCCGCCCAAACACGTTGGCCCTCCCGCCGCCAAGACCACATGGTGGAATCTTCGGGTATCAACATTTGTGCATCTTCTAAGACCCAATTTGTCGGCAAACGCATCGCTAAGCGAAAGACGGAACCCGAGCGGATTTGCCAGTGGAGCTGCGCCGTCATGCGACTCTGCGAAACACCCAAGTGGCAGACGAATTCAGCATGGACGAAAACCTCAGCTTTCTGACGACTGACAGTAACACGTGGCGCTCGCGTTGGTTTCAGCACGCGTGGTACAGCCTGCTCCAAATGCAATTGCCAATAACCGTCCTGGACGAACTGCGGCGGATGGTGCGGGGTAAAATCGCCAAAATGCCAGGCGCTCAAGGCCAATTCAGGACGCCAGCGCAGCATCATACTGGCCGACAGCGCAGCCGAATTCGGCACCTCGGCTAATCCTAACTGCAAGGAACTGTCCCAGACGAGAGGCCGGGTTCGGCAAACGATGTCCAATTCGGCGCGGCGAATTCTTCCGGGCCAGCGCAGCCTGAGGTTGGTGCGTTGTGCCATGGTTTCTTGCGACCAACTTTCGTCGGATAGACCGCGAAGTCGTTCTTGCAAGCTAGCGACCTGCAAACCTGGAGGTAAGATGATAACACATTCGGGCAAGCCAGCATCCGGCGTTTCCAGTTCCAAACGATAACGCGGATGCCAACCGCCACTATCCAGCACATGCTCCGCTTGCTGACGCACATACACCAGTGGCGGTGAAGAGGAAACGTTCACTTGGTTCAGAGCAAGTTCGAGCCGCGTCGCATTGGGGCCCAAGGCCCAAAGGTACCGATGCGTGTTAGGGGGGTCAACCAGCGGAGTGATGTTGACCAGACTGGCTTCGGCTCCGCGCAACGCAACCCGCCAAGTTGCAGGAATATCTAGGCTCAGTGTAGTCAGTTGCGCGGGCGGTATCTCCAATGTAGCCAATAATTCGCCGCGACGACGCTCCCATCGCGCCGACCAGTTGAACTCCACCCGATATTCCGCGGAGGCATTCGGAGCTCCGCTCTTTTCGGGTTGCGCTGCCTTAGGCATCGGTAAGCCAAAGACCAACTCGCCCCGAGCACCCAGACCGACCGCAGCAGGATGCCCGTTAATTCGCACGGGAGGCAACAGTGCTAGGGCGAGCGAAGCACTCGGGACCTCCAGAGGTAACGATTCCGGGTTCCATACGAGCCAGTGTCCCTGACCGACTAACGCTGATTCCTCCCAATGAGCCTGGTAATGTGCTTGGAGAATGAGTGGCGTGCGCGCTAGCCGCTCCTGACGCGTTTGGAGCGCGGTTAACACTTTCTCCAATTCCTCCCGGGACACACGCGTCCACTGCGGATGTCGGGCTAACTCAGCTTCCGCCAGTTGTGGATCGAGTTGAATGTGTCGGATTCGAAATTCCTGACTTTGGAGTGTCTGAGTCACGGCCAACCAGAGGAGCAGAAGGGCGAATGGCCGAAGGATACCTGAGGTATCGTATCGCACGCCCAGGCGAATCAGGTTGGTGAGAACCGGTGTCATGGCTGACGCGGGTTTTCCGAGAGCGTAGGCGCTTGGGTGCTGGGCGGTTTAAGTTGGGCCTGAGCAGCCGATGGGGACGGGGCCGCTGCTGGGGGATTGGTTGAGCGCACTTGCGCTGCGACTGCTGCCGCGGGAACGTTTTGGATCGTGGAGCCCGGCGGAACTGGCGCAAAGCCTGCCAGCCACTCGAGACGCTTTTCCCACCACCACCGTTGTAATTCAATAACCGCTACGAATGCTGCGGAGACAAGCATGCCGGGCCAAGCACCCGCCAACAACGTCAAAAAAGTCCATGTGTTAAACACAGCCAACGCCGCCAGCAACGCCAAGACGAGCCCCAGACTCGTGCGGCGCGACCAGCGCGGGCCGTAAAGCCAAACTGCGCCCAAGGCGACCGCCAGGAAAGAACAGACCAGCATCCACATCTGCCAAGCCATCACAATAACTTGTATTTCATCGAGCATTCCTGGTTGTTGCCAAGTGTACCACGTTCCCAGGATGCTTTCCTGGGAGACATGCTCCCGGCCCGTAGTGAGCCAATGTTCCAAGCGGTCGCGGGCGTTACTTTGAACAGGAAACTGCCACCAATTCCAGAACCGCCAATCATCGACACGCCACGTCCAAGCCTGCTCGGCCGTCGCGCTGGTGCGCACATAAACTGGACGCCAAGTGTGAGGTAACTCCAACCCCCACCGTGTCAAACCTATCTCGATCTCAGGCTGCCAACGAGAAGGAGCTAATTCGACTAAGATTGACCACGGCACACTGAGGCGATAGGTGACCTCCAGCAATATCGGCTTAGCCAGTGCGGCGGGCTCGATGCGCAAGTGCCAATAAGGTTGCCCTTCTTGAACGGCATTTCCCTCAGGGCTGACTACTTGTCCGTTCACTTTAACTTCGACCAGTTGAGCGCCGCGCGGTAAACGGCAGGAGAGTTGGTTCGTGCTCAGCCGCGTGAGCCAATATTTCTCGGTGACTATGCCGAATCCTTGGGACGGATGATATGCGAGCAAGACTACTGCACGGTCGGCGTAACATAGCTGACCCGCAGCGGCGCGAATCTCCACCACTAAAGGCTGATCCCAAGCCGAGCTTACCAGCGTCAGATCAGGAACTGAAAGCTCCTCAGGTGCCATACTTGCCGCTCTCTGCCATGACAAGTGGCTCGGCAGCGCTACGCTCAGGTCGGTGGTGTGCCAACATTCCAATTGCCCTTGCTGCAAGTCCACTTCGCTGCGGTCTGGCAAGACCACGGGGATGTGCAGCGATTGTGGTAGCGGTTTGTCCCTGGGCAACTCACCAACGTAAGAAAACAGAAGCTGACATCGCGGACCTAAATGAGGTGACAAGGCGATGTACCGTTGGAGGGGATCGCTGCTTTGCCCAGGCAGTTCATACAAGCGTACCCAGTCTTCGCGGGGGGGAGATGCTGGATTGTCTTGGTTCAGAAAACGGACGCGGACGTTTTGTAAGTCGCGCAATTCTGGAGGCAACTGTAAGATGAGGGTGGCAGGAGGTGCGCCGAAAAACTGCAATTGCAGTGTTTGATCGAGGCGCCAGGATTCGCGCGTCAAGTACAGTCGGCCTTCCCAGCGAGCTGTGGCCCGACGAGGCCGCCACGACAGCTCAAGGAGAATCCCCGTTTCACTCTGATGTGGGTTCCAGCGCAGTTCGGCAGGCAGGTGTAACGGAACCGTGGCAACAATTTTTTGCCCGCCTGGCGCCAACAAGCCCCGCGTTCGTGGACCCAGCGCCAAATCCCAGACGCCCTCGCGACTTACGGGAAACTGCACAGTCGCGGCCAGCAAATAAACTTGAAACGCAACCTGCTGGTTCCCCTGTTCTCCTGAGGCGGTAAGCAACCAGGGTAACGCTAAAAGGAGGTCTTGAGAACCCGCGGCAGCACCAGACCCTGGTTCCTGGCGATCACCACGCAGCGGCCACCAACCTTCCAGGGTCAGATGGCGCGGAAAGCTACTTCCGCTGGCCAAACGCACGCGTACTTGGCCGGATTGCGGATGATCTATGAGAAGATTCGCAGGTAAGCCGCGGCGGTCTAACTCTAAGCCCTCGGGCCAACTAAACACCAGTTCTTGAAGATTAGCCCGCACGGCTCGGTGGATCTGCCAGTCGCTTCGCAGGATGACTGCCGTGGGGGTCACGGTAATCTGGTACTGCGTTTGTGCTTCCAAGACCGGGGGCAAGGGCGTCGTTTCGTCCAAGCGTAATTCCAGGTGCGTAGGCTGAAACCAGTAACGAAAACGGTTGGCTTCCACTTGTGTGGCGTTCCCTGAAAAACTGAGCGCACGTTGGTCAGGATTGCGAATCTCAATAGTGCCCATCTGCTGACATTCTGCAGGCTCGATGAGTTCCAGCCGGCCTACCAGAATGCGCGCCGGGCCTTTGTCGGGTAGATTCTGTTGCCAACGTAAATAACCCGTCCAGGGCGCACTGCCGCCTGGCATGGGAGCGGGTAATTTGAGCAGGACGGTTCCTTGGGCGTCAGCTCGGAGTGGATTCCAGGCGGTGCGGTTTTCATCGGCCCAGAAAATTTGCGTACAGCTCGGAGCTAATCGGAACCGCAACTGCGTAAGGGAACCGCGGTGCCAGGTCAAGCTCAGCCGTGCTTCCGTCTCCACGATGCGTTCCCGCACCGTGACTTCGAGCCGTCCTTCCAACACGCCTGCCGGGCCACTCTGGGCACTATCTGCGTACTGCCAACTGAGTTCCAGCTTGCGCACAGTTCCCAGCGCCGCTGCCCAGACGCGTGTCCCGCGAAACTTTACTCCGTCCTGGTTGAGTTCCGAGGGAAGTATGTATTCTCCATACTTCGCTTCCACGGGCCCGACACCGGCCACTTGGGCGACCGAAACTCGGCCTGGCAAGTAGAGTTCCAGCGTGGTGACTGCTGCGGACGGGGCCTCTTCCAGAGTGGCGACATACTGTCGCTGGGTCGGATCGTAGCTGACTGCTAAGGGGGTTTCCAAGATTAGCTCATGCCGACCGGGTTGCGCCACCCGGAGAGCCAGACCCGTTTCGGAGCTGATCCATCCGACGACTTGGCCGTCTAATTCCGCCCGGGTCAGACGTGCACGTTTCCATCCCAATTCAATTTTCTGCCCGGGCTGGTGGGTGACAAATACCAGGCGCAGGGAAAGATGGAGTATAGTTCGGCCGCCCTCTGCTGACGGCGGGCTGACAATTCCCCGGTAATGACATTCGGCAAAGACGCGTGTCGCTGCGGCTTCCTCGCCTGGCGGGCGTTCGGCCTGGCGCAAAAGTTCGCGATATGTCTCAGGCGCCAGCAAGATCCAGCGCACGGGCATCCGTTCTAACGCCTTCCTCAAGTCATCCGTCACGACGATAATCTGATTCGCAGGAAACGGTAACTCCGAGAGAGGAATCGCGGGCTTCCCAGGGGCTGGAGGATTTTCCGACGAGGGTGGCTTTTCTTGGGCCTGCAGCATGCCACTGAGCGCGACGACCACCCCAGTCACCAGGAGCCAGCGTTTCGTGCTGTCCACCATCTCTCCTCCCGATTGCACTCGACTTCCTTGGTCGTTAACAAAATAGCTTTTTCGCCACGTATGGACACGCGAACTGCGAGCGTCCGCAGATTTGCTTGCATCGTGAAGATTGGCTACCAGGCTACTACTCCCTAGCCATTATAGGTCTGATTCGCATGATAATGCCGCAACTTGCATCAGGGCTTCACAGGAGCCCTGGTGTTTTGTGCTGGAGAGAGCGCTATGACCGCCGATTGGCAACTTTGCCTCGCTGCCGCGGAACGTGCAGCCCGAGCAGCGGCTGAAATATTAGCTCATTGGCAGCAGAAAATTTCCGTGCGCGAGAAATCCCGCAATGATCTGGTGACCGAAGCCGACCTGGCTGCCCAGGAGGCCATTTGCCAGTTGCTACGCGAGGCTTGCCCTGAGATTGGATTCGTCGGCGAAGAGGCACCATCGCTGGAAAGCTTACCAACGGGAACATACTGGGTGGTGGACCCACTTGACGGCACTACCAATTACGTGCACGGCTTGCCGTGCTATGCCATCTCGATTGGCTTGGTGAACGAAGGCAGGCCTGAATTAGGCGTAGTTTACGACCCCACGCGCCAAGAGATGTTCACTGCAGCACGAGGCCGTGGTGCCTGGCTCAATGGCCGGGCGATCCGGGTTTCTGCTTGCGAGCGGCTCGAAGACGCTCTCCTGCTCACGGGCTTTCCAACAGACTGCCGCGGAAAAGAGCATGTCTTCGCCGCTTGGCGCGCTTTTGCTTTACAAAGCCGAGCCGTCCGTCGTATCGGTTGCACTAGCCTGAATCTCGCTTGGCTCGCCGCCGGGCGCGCTGATGGTTGTTGGAGCTATGAAATCCATCCTTGGGACGTCTGTGCGGGCATCTGCCTGATTCAGGAGGCAGGAGGCACATTCACCGCACCCGATGGACAGCCTTACTCTTTACAACACCGCGACTTCGTGGCCAGTAACAGCGCTATTCACGAGTCAATGATACAGTTGCTGCGTGCCTTGAGCTGATTCAACGTCATGCCGCTGCCGACGCAGCTCGCACTTAGCGCCGCGACATCAGGTATGCGATCAGGTCGCGCACTTCTTCAGGTGTTAGACCGTGTAGCAAGTTGTCGGGCATAAGCGATAGATTGGTCGGCTGGACGTGCTCCACGAGTTGACGTTCTAAGATGACGCGTTCCTGCTGAGTCTGCACAGCCAGGGTGCGATCCGTTTGCTGAACGACCACTCCCGTGATCACGCGCCCATCCCGTAGTGCAACCACTGACATGCGAAAATCCGAGGGCACTACCGCACTGGGATCCAGAAGGTTTTCCAGCAGATAATCCAGGTTATCGCGGTTCGCCCCAGTTAAATCAGGGCCGATCAGTTGCCCCTCGCCCAAGAGGCGATGACACTGGCTACATAATTTGCCAAATAAGGCTCGTCCACGCGCCAGATCAGCGCTCCGCAATCGCTCAGGCGTAAGGTAAGCTTTCCATTGCGCTAATTGTTGCTGTACCTTCTCTGGAGTACGACGAATCTCGCCCCAATGCTGCCGTAACAATTCCGTCAGAGATTCGTCGCCTAACGCAGCGATCTGGCGCGCATGGAATGGCGTGATGTCTACTGCCGCTACACGTCCCTGCGCCACAGCTGAAAGCAAGGCCCGTGCCCACGCAGGTCGAGAGGTCAAGGTCGTGATCGCCAGATGGCGATCCTCAGGACGAATCCGCGAATAATGCGCCAAGATCGCCCCGGGAATGTCGCTATCGTTCCAGTGCGCCAAGCCCGCCGCGGCCACGCCTGCGGTGCTGCGATCCTGGAGCAGTTGCTTCAATACCGGGAGTAAATCATTGGTCGGATTTTGAAGCAAAACCCGCAGCGCCGAACGACGAGCCTCACCGTCTGCCTGACTGTCGAGCACCAGCCGTAACAGTTCTTGGCGCGTACGACCGTCGCCGAAGACCACGGCGAGTTGGCGAGCTAATCCCTTCACCTGTTGATCCGGCGACTGCAGCAGCGTGGGTTGGACTTCTTTCCAAGCAGCAGGCGGCGGCACCTTTTGCCAACCACGAATCGCCTCATGGATCCCTTGCAACACCGCCCGCTGCGTTGCCGCATCCTGGCTCACGGCCCAGCGCAACGCTTCTTCCAAGGCGGCCTGTCGACGCTCCCAATCGCTCGCCAGCCGACGCACGATAAAACGCCGTAATTTGTCCACTTGAACCTCCCGCAGCCACCGCAAAGCCACGTCCGGATATTCAGCCACGACAGGTTCGATGCCATACCAAGTCAGGAGCGGGAGATTGTGATCACGAGCTTCCAGGCGGCGCAACAAAGGTTCAGCTAAGGCCGCTCGCTCGCCCGGCGGTAACCGTTGCAGCGCTGCCGTGAGGTAGAGTCGGACGTAGGGGGAAGCCTCGTTCTCGGCACAACGCACCAAAGCAGTCCGCGTCGCGGGCTCGACAGGCCCCCGATCGGTCAACAGGCGCACGGCCCAAGCGCGGATGTATTCATTCGGCTCATCCAACAAGCTTCGCAGCCAGTCGGGTGGGGCGTTTTCCGTAACATACAAGGCCCATAGGACGCGTAAGCGTTGTGGTGTCTCCGCCGCCTCGCGGAACCGTTGGTGCAATAGCCGAGCGGTGTCCGCTTGCAAACGCCGCGTCGCCGCACGCTCTTGCAAATTCCGCAAGGCCTGACGCACATACCAATCGTTCCGATGGGCCAGTAATTCAACGAGCTGCTCATCGGTCAAACGCGAGACATCGGTAATCGTAGACCTTTTCGGCTGACCATAAACCAGCTTGTAGATGCGGCCGGAATCCCGATGCACACCATCGTCTTCATGACATTCGCCGGTATCACTCCAATCTGCGACATAGACCCCACCATCGGGCCCGTACACTAACTCGACGCCGCGAAACCAGGGGTCGGGCACCCGGCAAAAATCTGGAGCATGACGTCCCACGTAGCCCGAACCGGAGCGGAGCAGAAGGTCCTGATTGATACGCCGACCATGCAGGTTGAGCGTGAACAGGCGTCCGCGATAAACCTCGGGCCAAGTATCGCCCAAGTATATCATCAACCCGCTATGAGCGTGGCCGCCCCCTAATTTGTCGGTCAAACCTGTCGCTTCGCGGGTCTGCTCCCAAGGGAGAGAGGTATCCCAATGATAATGGTCTGCATGTTGTTCAAGCAACTCGTACAGATGGGGATGAAAATCCTCCCCGTACATTCGCCGATAGTGGGCGCCGGGAATCACGTGCCACAGATGGCCGATAACCGTGTTGATGAAAAACATGTCACCGTATTCGTTGTAGTCCCAGCCCCAGGGATTGGTTGTGCCCCGACAAACGACCTCAAACTCGTGCCGCGTCGGATGATAACGCCAGATGGCACAATTGAGCGGAACCCGTTGTTCACGAGGCGTGCCTGGCTTACCGACAAACGACGTCGCCTGAATTCCATGCCGACCGTAGAGCCAACCGTCAGGCCCCCACTTCAAGCCGTTGACGATGTTATGACGCACGGGACCGTAGTCCCAACCGTCGAGCAAGACTACCGGCGCGCCGTCAGGCCGATCATCGCCATCCCGATCAGGAAGGAAGAGCAAATACGGCGCGGCCAGCACCCACACGCCGCCGAAACCCACCGCCACGCTCGTGACCCGCTGCCCCTGCGCCCAAAACACCTGGCGTCGGTCCGCCCGACCGTCGCCGTCCGCATCCTCGAAAATGACAATGCGATCGTGGAGGCTCAGGTCGAAATTGATGCGATAATCTGCATAGGTTAAATTCTCGACGACCCACAAGCGACCCCGATCATCCCACGCCAGGGCCAGAGGTTGACGCACATTCGGCTCCGCGGCGAAGACTTGAACACGAAAGCCAGGAGGCAACTTCCAGCGCTCGGCCACTTGCTCAGCAGGCATTGGCCCTGACGTTTCCAGGGACGACACCGAGCGAAACGGACTCATGATCAAAGGCCAGCACATGCCGCATAACAGCATGACACAGATGAGTTGCTGGCGCCACTCAGTCTGTACAGCCATCTCATGCTCCGTTCGGAAAGTGCCTCTCATGGATTAGTGGTCATAACCTAAGTAGTAAGTGTAAAACGTCCATAGGCGACTGTCCGTGCGTCCGCCCATCGGTTAGCTGGAGAGTCGATCCCTGAACACCATGAGCATGGCAGTCCTATGTCGGTCATAGCTTACATAGCTCTTGGGAGTAATCTCGGCGACCGCCAAGCTCACCTTGATGCAGCGCTCACGCAGCTTCGACAGACGCCCGGCTTGCGCGTGCTGGCAGTGTCGCGCTATTGGGAGACTGACCCGGTAGGCGGTCCGCCGGGACAGCCGCGTTATCTCAACGCTGTTTGTGCCGTTGAAACGGATCTGTCGCCGCAAGAACTGCACCGTGAGCTGTTGCGCATCGAATCATCTCAAGGTCGCCAGCGTGGGGAGCGTAATGCCCCCCGCACGCTTGACCTGGATTTGCTCCTTTACGGTGACGAAATCCTTCAGACGGCCGAGCTGACGGTGCCGCATCCCCGTCTTCATCAGCGGGCCTTTGTGCTTGGTCCCTTGGCCGAGTTGGCGCCTACGCTCGTGCATCCCGTACTCCGCCGCACAGTGGTCGAACTGTTAGCAGGTCTAACTCGTCAGGACTTGCGGGGCCGACGAGGTGTTGTTACGGGAGCTTCATCAGGGATCGGGCGTGCCATCGCCTTAGCGCTGGCCCAGCGTGGTGCCGATGTGGTGGTGCACGCGCGTCGTTCGCGTGAGGCAGCCGAAGAGGTCGCCGCCCAAGCCCGCAGTTTCGGCGCTCAGACGTGGTGCTATTGGGCAGACATCTCTGATGCCGACGCCTGCGAACGTTTGGTCAGTCAGGTCTGGTCAGAGGTGGGACCTTGCGACTTTTGGATCAATAATGCCGGGGCCGACGTGCTTACAGGCCCCCAGCGCAGGCTAGCCTACGAGGAAAAGCTCGCGCTACTTTGGTGCACCGACGTGTTGGGCACGGTGCGGCTCTGTCGCGCCGTTGGGCCACGCATGAAATCCCGCGGCTGGGGCGTGATTCTCAATATGGGCTGGGATCAGGCCGAGACAGGTATGGAAGGCGAAAGCGGTGAATTATTTGCGCTGACTAAAGGGGCGATCATGGCCTACACCCGCAGCTTAGCGTTGAACTTGGCTCCGGAAGTGCGTGTGAATTGTTTGGCTCCAGGATGGATTCGCACTGCTTGGGCGGAGCAAGCCTCGGAGTATTGGCAACAGCGGGCCGTGCGCGAAACGCCACTTCGCCGCTGGGGTACGCCTCAGGACGTCGCCGAGGTCGCTTGCTGGCTCGTCTCCGACCAGGCCGCTTTTCTCACGGGACAAATTATCCGTATCAACGGCGGCGCCGTACGCTAGGCCGCATGAGCGATCTTGCGCCGAGCTGGGTTAGTAGGCGATCGTTCCGGAGGATAGACATCTTCCGCAATCCTTGGAAATCGGTATTCAAAGGGCTAAAGAACGCGTTGAGTAGAAACGATCGCCTTGATGCCTCGACATCGGGATGCCCTGTCCGCCGCTCCAGCTTACATTAATCTATCCGGGCGGAACCATATTAGGGTCTTACTTAGGCGAAACCCTTACGAGGTGGTGGCCAATGGCTCTCACGGAAGCTGTTGTCAGGGCCATAATTGCCGATACATCGAAACTGATTGTGGGCGACATTGATTGGCAATTAGACCCGGATCATGCACCAAGCGTCGAGTTCGTTCGGCGGATCAGTTCAAGGAACAACTGGGCCCTAGTTGTGCGGGGCAGTTACAACCCGCGTATCGGGACACTCAGTTACGCTATCCTCCTCAAGCCATACGGTCGGGTCTATGCCTTGGACATGGGGAGGGATCATCATAACCCAGATTGTCAGCGTGTAGGAGAAAAACACAAGCATGTCTGGACGGAACGCTACCGCGACAGACAAGCGTATAGCGCTACGGACATCACGGCTCCGAGCACCGATCCTGTGGCCGTGTGGCAACAATTCTGTCAGGAGGCCTGTGTGCGACACGAGGGCGTGCTTAGGCCCGTTCCCTCGCAGCAATTAGACCTTTACTCATGAACGATCCGGCGCGTGTTTGCCAGCAGCTTGTCACTGGCTTAGCACCGTTATTTCAATGTAGCGTTCACAATTCTTACGTGCGTATCCGAACGCCGTTTTTATATCCCGATGGAGACATCCTGGACTTGTATGTCGTTGAACAAGACGGCAATTGGCTCATCACTGACTTGGGCGAGACGTTGCGTTGGTTGAAGCTGCACACGACGTCGCCCCGGCTCACTTCAAGGCAAATGATACTGGTTGACGACGCCTGTCAAACCCATGGCGTGGAGTTTCTTCGCGGCCAGATCGAAGCACGGTGCCCGCACGGTGAGGCGTTAGCGGATGCTGTGTTCAGAGTTGCGCAAGCGGCCATGCGGATCGCCGACTTGTGGCACACATTCCGATTGCGAATCATGCCCTCCTTTGCCGAAGAGGTGGCCGATTTTCTCCAGCAACATAATCTCTCGTTTGAACGTAATCATCGGGAAGTTGGAAAATCCGGGCGCGAGTGGCAGATAGACTTTCTGGTGCATGGCGGAACGAGCCGATCGCTGGTCGAGCTACTGACCACGGAAAATCGAGCTACAGCTCGACGGCTGGTCGAACATGTCTTGGCTCTCTGGTTTGATTTGCAAAATCTACGTCAAAAGCCATTACAGTACCAATTTGTAAGCCTGTTCGATGACACGTCAGACGTCTGGGCGGAGGAGGATTTCCGTTTGCTCGAGCAGATTTCCACGATTCAGCGTTGGTCGGATCCCGAAGGATTTCTCGAGACCCTGCGGGCCGCATGAGTTTTGCCGGGTGCGGGGTGTGTGAAACGCGGAGCAGCGTCTCGTGGTTGAGACGCCCTATCTTTAGGCCGGGCAGGATTTACGACGGATAGTGTTGCGCCGGGGACAATAACCTCTCCCGCAATTCGGCGGGGAGTTCGGTAGGAGTCATCTGGCGGTCGGGGTGCATGAGGCAGCAGCAGGTGGTCATTTGGCCTCGGGCGATGAGGTCGGCGTTGCGGTAAAACTCCGCCGTGTAGGTGAGCGATTTGCGGCCCACCTTGGCCAGGGTCAGGCGGATGGTAAGCACGTCCTCGAAGAAGGCGGGACGAAAATATTCACAAGAAGCGGCCACGCGGGGCCAACCGAGTTCTTGCCCATGATAGTACATGACCACGGACAGACCACGGGAGCGCAAAAAAGCATGCTCGGCTTCTTCCATGTACACAAAAAAACGCGAAAAATGCACCACGCCCGCCATATCGGTATCGGCGAACTCCACCCGGCGTTGCGTCTCGAACACTATCCCGGCGCTGCCCAGCTCGGCCACTGATTTCCCGGAATCGTTCAACTACGCCTGAATCCCCGCAGTTTCCTTTTCGACCATGGCGAGGAGACTGTCCCAAGGCAGCCGCCGCGCGTTGATATCCAGCCGCTCAAGAATCATGTGGATTCGTTCCATGTCCAGGTTCGAGCGCGTGGCCCAAAGGATAATATCCAAGTTTTCCGCGCCGTGATAAATGCGTTCCACGATTTCCCGCAGGAGTTCTCGGTCGGCTGGGTCGCTGAATTCTCGGTCGAACAGCCCAAAATCTTCCGCGTCGAACTCCACGTAAAACCGAATCCCCTGCAAATGCAGGAACCAGCAATGACGCAGGAACGCCCAGGAGTAGCGGTCATACCATTGGCGAATCGCCTCCATGCCTAGATCACGCCCTACCTTTTGGCTCTCGATCCACTTATGGCGCGAGGCCTCCTTGTGTGCCTCTTCGAGGACACTAGCATACTGGACATCGGCCTCCACCGCAGGCATGGCGCTCATGGAGAGTCGCTCCCGTTTCGAATCAAAATTGACTGATCCTGTGTGAGTTCAGACACCTCCATGTGTCTAATCCATCTTAGCCAAAATTACCTAGATTAGGCAAGCCGATCTGTCCTACGCGCTAAAAAAAGAGACCGAAAGCGGTGGAAGGGATAAACTTATGTGAGCACTAACAATCGTAAGCGTCTCAACGAATCTACGGAAGAATCGGCATACTGCGGACTTACTCCGACCTCCGACTTGCCCCGAAGTATGTTCTGAATGAGGGCTAGAACCGCGCATTCCCTCTAGGGCAAACGTTGATACGGCAAACCTGAGTAATCGGGAGGCGGGACCTGGCGCAGCTGCCGCGTCGCACGCAAGAAGTCCCAGGGAGAGTTGGCCGTTGGCACGCGCAACACTGTTCTGGTCGGATTGTCGGGTTCAGGCTTTCTTACCGAGCTAACAGTTTCCACAGCCGTAATGTCGGTCACAGTGGTGGAAGTACCACTGGCCAGGTCGGTCGCACTTCCAGGCCAAACCGTGGGGGCAGGCTGAGGCACGGGCACTTGACCGGCAATCTCCGCCAGCGCTTCAGCCAAACGCCGACGTGTTTCTGGATGCGTCGGTGCGCCGAAGTGCCAAACATCCTCGCATTTGACGTTGTCGGCGCCCTCGATGGCCCAACCGCGAAAAACCAGCTCATTGGCGCGGATGTGAATTAGCCGACGTACGTTCTCAGGACGACTGCGTGGCGAATTGGTCAAGATTGCCCCGCCGATGTACATGAGCAAATCCACGGGAATGTTTGCGCGTTTTAGAGCGTGGGCCAAGTCACGGGCGGCGATGGCTCCTGCACTGAATCCCACGAGGACTAATCGCGCTTCGGCATCTTCCTGCCAAATCTCCTCGATCACCTGTTGGAAATACCAGCGATGATAAAACTGGCCAAACCAGCACCTTTGGAAACCTAAATCCCGACAATAATCACGCAGCGCGCTGAGTTGAGCGAACTCGAAGGGGTCGAGACCATTGAGGAAAAATATGTACACATGTTGTTTGGCTTGAGCGGGGAGCTGTCGCGCAAATTCGGCTTCATTCGCAGCGTCTTGTGCTGAGACGTTCGCAACCCCATCAAGCCCCCCAAGCAAGAACAGGGCTGCCTGGCTCAGCCAGATGATCCAAGCAGCGCGATGAGCATCGAAGAATTTAGCACTGGAACGGGCTATGGGCATAGCGTGGCAGGTTGTGTGCACTCAGCAAAGCATGCCAAGCGCTGATAGTGACAGTGGTTCGGCCAACGCTTTTCATCGGCACAGGCTGATTCCGAACATCGCCAGATCTGCCTAAACATGGGAACCAGCCTTTCTTCGGACTTCACCGAAATAGCGATCGTGTGGAGGACTCAAAGGGCGCCGAGTTGTTCGGCTTTATCGGCTTAGTGGAAGAAGCCAGCCCTTGGGCTGTTAATTACCGAAGGGCAATAGCCGATAACTGAATTGAATCTCTCGAGCAAGGACTGGCTGGTCGGTGAGTTGGATAAACAGGACCCCCTGGAGCGTGCGAAAAACAGGGCGAGGCTTATCGAAGTGAATACGCACACCGAAGCCGCCTCGGTCAACTATTACAGCACTGGCCAGCGCCGGTTTTTCGTCGAGCGTGGCCGCGATCTTGCCCTGATCATCCAGTACGGCTACCGTAGTGGGCGCTGGCTTAGTTCCTGATGGCGGACGCGTCTGGGGCAGAAACGGGATGAGTTCGTAAGCCTCGCGGACGCGGCCACGGAGAGGGTGTTTCAGCCAGAGCGTAAGCAAATCCGTATCGGGCGTTTCCTGAAGTTGGACCTCGCAAATGATTTCCTTCTCGGCGAAAGTAAAGGCACGCCGCGCGTAAAGGGGCGTGCCGCGAATGGCCCCAGAGCTTTCTACTCGCTGTCCGACTAGTCGGGCGTCGAAATGTTCACTGTCGGCTGCGACAAACGGTGCCCCGTCCGCCTGAGTGCCTGCGAGGGTGTGCAAGCGAAACGTCCGCCATTGCGAAACGTCCATATTTTCGCCGTAAGCCCCGTTGAGCACTGAAGCCAACACCAGGCCCCTGCCTGGCACATGCAATTGACAAATCATGCCGCCACCGTAGCCGGATTGACCCAGATGACTGTGCGACATCCACTTAGGCGACAGCCGACCGTGATAAGTCAGGATGTAATAGTTTTTCCGTCGGGCGGCGAACCATTCGTTCGCGTGGTTGATGCTTTCGGTGAAGTCGGGGCCAGGCAACCCTTTCCAGGCGAACGGCCCTTCCGTTTCGATTTTCCAATGGGGATAGTAATGCGTACGCGAGCTCCAGGCACCTGCAGGAATGTTTTCATCAGCCAAGGTGTAACTGAACCAGCGACGCACGCCGTCATAAATCCGCTGCAACCGTTCGTCAGGTAAATCGGTTAGCACCGCCTGCCAAGTCGTCAGCATATACGAGCCGTAATGGTGTTCGTAAGCAAATCCTTCCTGGACAGGGCCCGACGGACCTACACCGACGCGTTCGCCCCACCCCCCGTTAGCAAAGCGGTCGCAATACGTGTCAAACAGTTCTTTCTGCAACGGATCCCCCGTGGCCTCAGAACAATAGCGAAGTGCCGCGACCACTTGGGCGAAGGCGTTGCCGTTGATGCGTTCCCAACTGCGACAGAATGCGAGACGATCCCCAGCCACGAGGAAGGCTTCCCTGACAATCGCTTTGACTTCCTCAGGCGCATCCGTGTGACGGAGAATGCGCCAAGCGGGCCGCCAATAGTGCCAGGCATAATTACTGAACTCATAGGCCAAATTAGCAAACGGCCCACCCAGCGCTACTGAAACGTGGTCGTTCGGCCCAATGCTACGCAGACCTGCGTGCAAATCCCGGAGAGCCAAATGCAACGCTGCACGGTTTTTATGAGCGGGCCAGTGGTGCAGGATGACATCACACAAGGGGGAATGCCAATATGGCCCGTTGACGGGCAAGAACCCGGGACGCTGCGGTAAGAGCGGCAGCTTCTTCCCCGGGGTTAAATCCACACCCGGCGCTGGAGAGGCCAACTCTCCCCGCTCGTTGCGCACCTCGAAATCTTCGGGCCGCAGCTTGTTCAGCCAGGCGTGAAAACGTACCTGGAACCCATGCCAAAACACTTGCCCGTCGTGATAGATGGCTCCGCCCTTCACGGCTCTCGCGGTTGCCTCATCGCGAGCCCACACCGCGGGCGCCACAAGCTCGCCGCGGTAATTTATCTGCGGATTCTTCGCCAGCCGCAGCTTGAGCAAGAGCAGATAATCGTTCTTACCAGGTGAGACTTCCACTGTAAGGACTTGATCGTCCCATTTGCCTGGCTGGTCGAAATCCACTTGCTGGCGCCAGAAAATCTGCTCCGCAGAGCGATTGACCAACTCCCGTCCATCCGGGGCGCGCACGACAACCCGACGTTGGCGGGGTTGATCGTATTCGGCTAAGGCCACGTGTAGCCCCACGCTACCACGAGGAACATACACGTAGGCCTTCATTCCCGCACCGCCTTGGCCGTGCAACCAATCAGGATGGCCACTAAGCGCGTAAGGGAGTTCAGGCTCTAATCTCCATGTCACGTAATGATCCGTGCAGCCGACTATCATGATGCGATATATGCCCTTTGCACCGCCGCGTATCGGAAAAGTGAAATCCCGTTTGGGCACAGTAGCCAATCGTTCGGGGTCCGACTGAGCACTCCAACGAAGTAGCGCCGCCCCCTTTTCCTGCGCATAAGCGTGAAACCAGGCTTCGTGATCCCAGGCAGCCATAGGAATTTGAAACAAAGGCTTGGTGATGCCGTCGTCGGGCAGGACTTGACGCACAAGCGTGTTGCCCCAAGGGTCATAAACCTTTACCAGCACTTCGCGCGGTCCATGCTCGAACAGGTTCAGATCGCGCACACTCAGGTGGAAAGTAAAATCCTGTCCTCCAGTGTTGTGGACAAATAGCGTTACGCCATCGTGCAAACGGTAATTCGCCTGGCCCCTTGCCGCCAGCGTGTGGCTGAGCACTACGAGGACCACGATGCTCAATCGCTTCATGGCTTGGCTCCTTATCTCTGGTGAACATGGAATAAGATAATGTTACGGCCCCAAGGGCAGTGGGCGAAACTGAGGCGCAGCGGGAATCATGTTCGCAAATGAAGGGTACCCCCCGACGCCAACTAGCGACGTATGCGCAACCGAACCGCAACCGCGTTTTGCCTGCGACGCGATGCTAGGCGGTTTAGCGCGTTGGTTGCGTGCCTGGGGTTACGACGCAGTCTGGAAACGGGACATAGCCGATTGGGAACTAATCCGCTTGGCTCAGCGCGAGGGCCGTGTCTTGCTGACCTGCGACCGAGGGATCTTCCGCATCGGTTGGGTACGCGACGGCGACCTGCCCGCCTTACTCATTCCCCAGGGGCTCAATCGTCGCCAGCAACTGGAATTTGTCTGCCAACAACTGGGCTTGCCGCGACGCGAACCGCGCTGCATGCGCTGCGGCGGCGCGCTCAGCCCTGTGGACAAAGCACAGGTTTGGGAGCGCATTCCTCCAAAAACGCGCTTATGGTTGGACGAGTACTACCAATGCCAGCGGTGCGGCCAGCTTTTCTGGCAAGGCACACATTGGCAACGCATTGAGCGCACTCTAGAGCAATTGCATAATTCACTAGCGCGCTGAACCATCGCTCGCGACGTCGGACCGCTGGCAACGCTCACCCTGGGAAAGACGCCTATTCGGTCCGGGTGAGAAGGTGTCGATAACAATGCCAAGCTGGCCCAGGGCCGGTTATCCTTCAGGGTTTTCGTCCAGGCGTAGCATCTCTGCCTCTATTCAGGCTTAGCGTCTTCCGCGGGCTTGGCTTCTTCGGCGGGCTTATCTTCGGCAGGTTTTTCTCCAGGCTTAGCCAACTGCGTCGATGGCGGTGTGAAACGTAAACGATAATACACCTGAGGTTGGGCGCATTTCGGATCGCGGTCGCGCAGAGCGAGCAAGCGTCCGTCTTCGCTTATCAGATAAACGCGGTCGGTAAAGTGGTTAGCGATTGCGCGGAGTTTGCCATTGGCAGTAGTGAGGCTCAGCAGATGACCGTGCTCTCGGTCTAATGCCAAAAACCGTCCCAGGCGGTCTTGGGCAAACACGAGACGCGGGGAGGCTGCCACAAAGTGATGGGCCTCAGGCTGATGCCATCGCATTTGTCCCGTGTCGCGGTCGAGGCAGAATAAGCCTCGCTGCGCCGTGGCCACGAAGATGTGCTGTGCTAAGAGCACCGCAGGCGCATGCGCCGTGTCGCCCAGGACCCGTTGCCAGACCGGCATCAGCTTGCCCTGATGCAAGCGAAAAGCATATAAGGCGTTATCGGTGCACGGCACCAGAAGCCAAGACTCCCAGATAGTCAGTCCATCCTCCTGCCGTTCCACCAATCGAAACGTCATGGGTGCCGCTAACGGTCCAGGGAATTGCCATTCCCCTGTTAGCTGCAAGCGGTCGGAGGCGGCAATACGTAACTTTCCGAGCCGATCTGCAAACGCTACGTATAAATTGCTGGCACAAATCGCGGGCCAATCAAAGCCGTCGGGATTTTGAAAATCCCATGCCCGTTGAGGTTCCAAAATGGCTTGGCGACGAATTTCATAGCTACTGACGCCCGCATCATGGACGGAGCGATTCGTTGCAACTGGCTTACCAGGAACCGAGCCCCCAGCTAGCAGGTTAAGGTATCGCTCGACGTGAGGGAGCAACCAACAACGCAAGCGGTTCTCCCCATCTAGCACCACCAGGTGCCAGTCGTCGCAAGCAGGCGCGCGGTGTGGCAAAGCGTTCAAGTCCAACTGCCAGAGCCGCACCCCCGATTTGCGTTCATAAATACGCAGCGTTACATCAGCAGGGATCACCACCAAATACTGCGATGCAATAGCCGCTTGTTGATACACGCGAAAGGGTTGGCCCAGCTGAACCAACCAGCGTTGCATCCCAGTGAACGCATCGTATGCGAAGACACTGCCACTCCGCATCTGCACCAAGAGAAAATCGCTATCCAGTAACTGGGCAAACAGCACTTCCTCACGTGGCTCGGACCGTGGCAGCACGATAGACCAAACCGGAATCAAGCCGACCCGACTCAAATCCTGATCTAATTTCTGCGAAACTCCCTGCGGAAGGCGGCTCGCCATCAACCCTATGCTCCCCGCTAACGCTAGGAAAAGCATCAGCTTCCTCATGAATGCGCCTCCTTAGAACCAATATAAAGCTCTGCGTCAGTAGTTCCCTTTTTAGGATAGCTCTTCGCGCTAGCTTTCGCCACCGCTTCGACGCTTTTGTCGGAAAAAGTCGCTCAAGAGCCGGCCGCAGCGTTCTGCCAACACTCCCGCCACGACAGTAGCACAGTGATTCAAACGTGCGTCCTCTAGGATGCGATACAGGGAGCGGCAGGCACCTCCTTTTGGATCGAAAGCGCCAAAGACCACCAGAGGAATGCGGGCTAACACAATAGCGCCTGCGCACATGACGCAGGGCTCAAGGGTGCTATACAGCGTGCACCGCTCTAGCCGCCAACTTCTAAGTGCCGCGGCCGCTTGAGTAATGGCTAACATCTCGGCGTGGGCCGTCGGGTCTTGGAGTTGCTCCCGCTGATTGTGCGCCCGGCCAATGACACCATAATCCCAAGAAACCAAGACGGCACCCACAGGCACTTCATCTTCCTGCCACGCTAATTCCGCTTCCGCCAATGCCTGACTCATAAACTCCAAGTGCAACGGGTGTCCCGGATCGCTTAGGGACCGAATACTGAGCTCGTCTTCATCCGTCATGTTAATCATAAACCCATCGTTAGCTCGGCCTAAAGGTATCGGCTCACGCAACTATATTTAGGTCTAAGTTACTATTTAGACTAGCCTTCGCCATAGCCAGGCACAAAAATCTGCTACCGGTACACAAAGCTCTACCAGCGATACGCAAAAATCTATCACTAAGACCGACTTTTGCTCAATGCCTTAAGAAGATGGACGGGCTAATGACATTTGATAAGGCACTCATGTTATTGTAAGCGGGACACTTGGTGGCCGGGGCATTCGCCTAATAATTAGCATAACCCCAGACAGGTCTATCAATATATATGACGTCCCTGGCCCCGTCAGATTCATTGGATACTTGTTGGATTTATCAGTTTGAAGCAAGACTGAACTATTGACCAGCATAACACCGTAATAAAAGATTCATTGGATACTTATTAGATTTATCAGTTTGAAGCGGCTAAGTCTGTTTCACTGCTTAATATCAATGCGCGGGAATAAAGGTGCCAGTTTCCCGTCGGGACCGGGCCGCACTAAGCAACGCAAGTCTTCCATCGGCCGCGGATAAACATAACAATCTTCGCAACGGACCTGTTGCCAGTCGCGCGGGAAATTGAAACTACGGTAAATTCGCTCTGCCGTCCGTGGTAAGAAGGGCTTGAGCAAAATAGCCACGACCCGCAAGACCTCGACTAAGTCGAACAGAACCCGCGCAGCCGACTCCTGGTCCTGTTTCACCAGTTTCCACGGTTCCTTGCGGTCAGCATAGCGGTTAGCGGGATCTAAGATGTGCTGCCAGATGCGTTGCAGTGCGATTTGATATTCACAGTTTTCAATATGCTGCTGGACCTGCTGCACCGTGGCCTCTAAGTCTTGGTCTTGATAGATTTCGCCTGGTTCCCAATGTTGCGAGCCGACTAAATGCCCGTCAAAATGTCGCAAGATTAGCGTAATAACCCGACTATAGAGGTTACCCAGGTTATTCGCCAGGTCGGCATTATAAACTTCCGCAAATCGCGACCAACTGAATTCGCCGTCGCCTGGAAACGGACATTCACGCATGAAATAATAGCGGAAGGCCTCGCCACTAAACTTCGTGATAATTTCCATAGGTTCAACCACATTGCCTAAGCTCTTGCTGATTTTTTCAACAGCTCCCGTTTGTTCATTTTTCATATAGACCCAACCGTGAGCGAAGACGCGTCGGGGTAACGGTAAGCCAGCGGCCATAAGCATGGCAGGCCATAAGGCACAATGAAAACGGGTTATATCTTTGCCAATGAAATGAACATCTGCGGGCCACCAGGCACGGAAGCGTTCTTCGTCCCAACCGTAGCCGATGCCCGTGATGTAGTTGAGCAAGGCATCGAACCAAACGTAGATCGTAAAACGCTCATCGAAAGGAACGCGGATGCCCCACTCTTGACCGATGCGCGTAATGTTGACGTCTTGCAATCCACCTTGCACGAAACTCACCACTTCATTGCGGCGCGATTCGGGCTGAATGAAATCGGGGCAACGTTCATAATAGTCGAGCAGGGCTTGCTGGAACCGCGACAGGGTGAAATAGTAACACGGTTCGCTACGTTCCACGGGCACGGTGCGATGCGTGGGGCAAACGCCTCCCGCCTCCTTGATCTCCGTTTCCGTTTTGAAAGATTCACACCCCTCGCAATACCAACCGCGATAAGTACCAGCATAAATGTATCCACGGTCATACACCAGTTGCATGAATTTGCGGCACCCTTCATGGTGGCGGGGATCGCTGGTCTGGATGAAGTAATCGTAACTGATGTCCAGGGCGCGCCAGACTTCTTGAAACTGCCGGGCCATGTCGTCGCAATACGCTTTAGGATCCAGGCCAAGTTCTGCGGCGCGGCGGGCCACCTTGACAGTGTTTTCGTCGTTGCCCATGAGGAAGAATACCTCGTATCCCTCCATGCGGCGA
Source organism: Gemmatales bacterium (assembly GCA_025060195.1). Lineage (GTDB taxonomy): Bacteria > Planctomycetota > Planctomycetia > Gemmatales > HRBIN36 > HRBIN36. Next base: position 113,703 of record JANXCQ010000010.1, read on the forward strand.
TAACGGGCCTGAACGTCGGCGCCGATTTTTTCGAAGGCCGTGCCGATATGCGGTCGGTTATTGGGGTAATCTATAGCCGTTGTCAGATAAAAGCGTCCGCGCTCGCTCATGGCTCAATCCGGAAAGTATGCCTAGGCTTCCTGCCAACCTACCGAATTTTTACCTGTGCCAAGTTACAATATCGTAGCAATCTGGCTGGGTCGAGGATAACATCATGCTCCGGCTGGTCGGTGACTATCAACTCGCCGCACCTCGCGAGGTGGTATTAAAGCGGCTCAAGGAAATGCATTTTGTGGTGCGGTGCATACCAGATTTGGCACGGGTCGAACACCTAGGGGAGCGAGAAGCGCGCTTGGTAGTGCGTCCGGGATTTTCCTTCCTGCGAGGTGAAATGACCGTTCATCTACAAAGGGAGGAGATGCCCGACCAGGAGGCATCGTCCTGGGGCTTGGAGCTGCGCGGTATCGGTTCCTCGGCCCAAGTTCGCGTGCAGGCTCGAGTGTCGGCCCAGGAGGAATCTCGAAGCGTATTGCATTATGAAGTCGCACTCGAACAAGTAGGCGGCTTGCTACGCGCTGTTCACAGTTCCCTTTTGCACGCCGCGATGCAGCAAACTGTCAATAATTTTCTCGCGCAAATGGCTGCCCAATTGGCTCGTAACCAGGCTCCACGATGACCATGGATCCAGATTGTTATACGGTCACCAAACAAGGCGGATGGAGCGCCATGTCGTCAATCTGTGATCAGCCTAGGTCCGAAAATCCCCATGAACCAAGCGGGCAGTACGCATTGCACGCGGCCGACTCGAATGGTCTGACGTCTCCTGCATTGGTAGGCGTACTTATGCCAGCCATGACCACGCCGGAAGCCCAGTCGGCTGCAAAGAATAGGGCCCAGGGGGCCGAGGCCTACTCTGCGTCGTCAGACGAATCTCCTCCGCCTACGCTGGAGCGCATTCTCGAGGCGATTTTTTTTGTCGAGGGGCGAGCCGTGTCTGCTCAGCGTGCTGCGGAGATAATTCCCGATTTGAGCGAGGAACAATTCGAGCAGATCGTGCATCAATTGCAACGGCGCTATCGGGAACAAGGTCGGCCCTACGGCTTTGTTCGACATCAGGAGGGTTATTTGTTGACCCTGCGACCGCAATATCGCCTGGTGGTGGAACGTCTCTATGGCGAGGCGAAAGAGGCGTCGTTGTCGCTTGCCGCGATCGAAGTATTGGCGATTATTGCTTATAAACAGCCTGTATCGCGGAGCACGATTGAGGCGTTGCGGGGGCGAGATAGTATTTCCGCCATCCGCCAATTGCTGCGGCGTGGCTTGATCGCAGTCCACAAGGAAGGAACGGGAGGCTCAGCGTCGTCGTCAGCGCAGGAGGCACTGAGCACGCCGAATGTGGTGAGTCCTCAGCCCCAGGCAGATGCCAATCCATCAGGCAGTGCCGCGGGCGCAGGCCAGCGATCCGCACAGCTCTCGGAGGTAATTACGTCCGCGCCGCGTCGAACACCGCGTGAAACGCTTTACGTGACCACGCCGCGCTTCCTGGCGCTTTTCGGCTTACGCGACCTCAACGATTTGCCACGCACGGATGAACTGGAAATTTTGTAACCCAACTCAATGACTGGAGCGTCGCGTATTAGGATAGTCAGCGGGCCAAGACGCAAACCAAGTGGGCAGGTGCCAAAGGGGGGCAACATGACCAGGCCAACGGTTTATCGGCCAATGACGGCTGAAGAGGCAATGCAGCGGCTTAACACGGTGATGGCGCATTTGTGGATGGTGCGACGATTCCTGAAGCATGCCGAGGAACTGGAACAAGCTCCCCAGTTGCATGAGGTTCACCGTGTCATTTTCGATTATGTACGTGCGGTAGAGCCGAGTTGGCAGCGGCGCGACGCGCAGGAATATCTCCGGCGTGCGCGAGGCAAATGGCCTAAGCTGCAACGTGTGGCCGAGTTGTTACAACGTGAGTACCGTCAAGTCTCGGATCACACCAATTTCGAAATGGCAGCCCTGTCCTTGCAGGGATGTGTGCACCAGATTGCGGAGATTCTCAACGCCGTGTCAACCAGTCCCACCGAGCATATTTGTCCCGAACCAATTGATGCACCAGAGCCCCAGGCCAATCCGACTCGGTTATCTCCGCCTCAAATGCCTGGCGCAGACATGCCAGAAGCTGGTCGCGTCGAAGCGGCAAGTTAGTCAGGAAATCGCGGTGCCTGCGTTGGCGACGGTATTCGGGCATACGGCTGGGTAAGGGCAGGTAACGCTCGGCCAACTCCACGTCAAAGTCATATAGGAGCGTTCCGTGATGCAGGAAATAAGTTCGCAGTCGGCGTTGCGCGTTACCCGAGACCTTGCGGTCGTGGTACACCAGATCGCTGGTGCCCGCTAACTGCGTGGGCACTCCGTAAGCTAGTAGTCCCGAACACACCCGGTTAAGAATGCTTTTCAGGGAACTACGCACGTCTAGACAGCCGCTCGCTTCCGTCGGTAGTATGAGTGAAAATACAAGACAGCCTGGTGCGAGAACAACCGTGCCACCGCCGCTACAGCGCCGTGCCACGGGTACGCCATCGCGTTGACACAGGTCAAAGCGAACCTCCCTCGCAATTATGCCGTTCATGCCCAATACTATGCAAGGCTGGGGCACTTCCCAGCAACGTAACACGGCTCCAGCTTGACGGAATTCTGCCTGCAACAGTAAAGCTTCGTCCAAGGCCAAGTTTTGCTCGAGGGTGGGCAACGTCAGGTCGAGGAAGCGCACGGCCTGGATAGCGGGAGCACCTCGCGGTAAAGACGCGGCACGTCATTGTTGGCGTTCGTGGGCTTCCCGGAGCAAATCGAGCACCTGCTCCACACTGGCGTCGGGCAACGCTTTGCCCTGACGGCGTAGCGTTTCTGTGACGTGAATTACTGCATCCACCATGCGCTGATGCGTTTCTTCCGAGCCGCCATACAACACGTAATGCTCACCAGTGGTAATCCGAATGTGTCCATCCTGATTGTCAAAACCAATCCCGATGAGGCCGACTAGCTCTTTGTCCCGTTTCCTCGGCTGGCGGTAGACGTTTTTCTTCATACTGAACCCTTTTGCGTTCACCCTTTCTATCACCAATATATCAGATGCACTATGTCGCAGTCAACGCAAAAATGCAACCTAATTCCCCTAGCATGGAGACACATATACTAAGTTAGCAGAGGTACCTAAGCAATTAGCTGAACACCCGATGGCACAGGAAAAGTCGGTGCAACTTTTTGATGTGCAGGGGCGCTTGCGTCAGGATTGTTTTGCGGTGTCGGCGGTGCGGGCGCTACGCGCGGCGGTAGATGCCGCCATGCGCACTTGTTGGTCCAGTGTACGCAGTCCCCATTTATTTATCGGCTTGCTAGAGGAGGCCGACGAAGCAGTGGCGCATTGGTTGGAACAGAATCGTCTCCAGAGCAGTGCCTTACGCCAGACGTTTTTAGAACTGTTTGACCAATCGCACCAGTTGCCACAATCCCGTTTGAGTCTGCACCGGGCGTGCTTTTCGGAGCATCTGCTGGAGATTCTGGAGCAGGCTCGCCAGCGGGCCCTGAAGCGTGGGGGACTGCCGATCACTTGTGCCGACTTGCTGGCCACGGTTCTTAGCTGCGCTCCGAGTGTCGTGGTCGAATGTCTTCGTCGCGAAGGTTATGATGCTCCCCGCTTAGTGCAGTCAGCCCAGGACTTACGCTAAGCACGATCGGAGCGGGTTATATCTTCTCATCAACGCCGTATTAGTTAGAATGGAGTAGTGGGCTAGGGCCGCCCACGCACGCCGCTCAATCTCTGTGATGAATCTAGGCGGGGGCTGCGTTATGATCGGCAGCTATCGCGGCCCTGGCTTTGCTAGGCTGGAGCCAGTCGGTGGTCGTCGTCCCACAGCAGGGGCACTTCGCTAAGGAGCGGGGTATGACTCAACAAGCGGTGGCGACACGGGGTTTCTCGGTAGTCGTGGATGAACTGCGTCAGCGTTACGGTTGGAAGCTCAACGAGGAATTGGGCCGCGGCGGATTCGCCATTGTTTATCGCGAGGAGGTGGACGGGATACCTCGCGCGGTCAAGATTAGCTTGGATTCGCTCCAAAGCGACCATCCCGCGGTGCAGCGACAACTGGAGGCATTACAACTGTTGCTCACTATCGGCAACCATCCGCAACTGTTGACGCTGATTCGCTACGAGATCGTGTTAGGGCACTTGGTGACGGTTTGGGAACTGGCGGACCAGGGAACCTTATGGGACTTACTACAAGCGTATCAGCAGGCAGGTATGTCAAGTTTGCCCGTGGACGAGTTATTGTCCTACATGGAACAAGCTGCCGAGGGAATTGATTTTCTCAATGTCCGCGGGATTTACCATCGGGACGTGAAGCCCCATAACCTGTTCTTGGTAGGGGGCCAAGTAAAAGTTGGGGATTTAGGATTGCTGAAGTTGGCGGGAGCGAGCACAGCTTCCCACACGGGGGCGGGCACTCACGGTTATCTTCCCCCCGAAGCGTACGGCAGCGCCGACCAGCCCGGACAATTGCACCGCAGCATTGACGTTTACGGTTTAGCGGCCACTTACGTGCACCTGCGTACCGGGAAGCCACCGTTCGGCACCAATCCCAGTGAAATTCATCAACGCCAAAGTCGCGGGGAACCGATTGCCGAAGGGCTGACACTGGCGGAATTCGATTGGCTTCGCCGCGCCTTATCGCCGCAACCAGAGCACCGACCGCTTTCCGCCGGAGCTTTTGTCAGCGAACTGATTGCGCGCGTAGCCGGTGTCGCCACAGCGGTGCCTGTTGTTTTGCCCGAAGAGGAATCACCTGAAGCCAAGGTTGTCCCCTGGACTCCGGTTCACGAGCCATCCACCGAATCTCGCCAGGAATCTGACTTACCGCCACTCCCCCGCGAACTGGCAGAGTTGCAACGGGAATTTTCCTGCTTGGAAGAGGCGATCCAGCAAGCTAAAAAGGGTACCCATCCTGAACTATTGGCGGCCACCGAGCAGTTGCGTGCGGCACAGAATCGTGCAGACGAGCTTCGCGCCCAAGTGGAACGCGCCCCGCTGCCCGTAGGAGTTGTGCCGAGGATTCGCGACATCATTTGGCAGCGGTTGCTGCATAATCCCGACCAACCGCCGAGCGCGTTTCTCGCTTTATTACCCGGGCAAACGCTTAGTTGGGAATTCCTGCAATGGTTAGCGCAAATGAAACAAGCAGCGGTGGCGTCTCGGCCCCTGAACCAGGCGGAACGTTCTTTACGAACGCTGAAAAATCGTCTGATCGGGCGACTGCGCTTACAGCAGGCCGAACTGTGGGACCGTTTGGATCACCTACAACGACAGGATATGGCCCGCATTCTGCGCCACTATCGGCGACGGCTGAATCTCCAGGCGCGAGCGCTGCCTGTGGAACTTTGGGTCGAATTGGGGCCGAAGCTGCAACAACGTTATCTGGGCTACGACCTGCCAGCGCTTCTCGCACGAGCGGAAGCCGCTTGGGAAGGAAAGTATGCGCCGAGTTGGCCCAAGCGCGCGTGGTTCAGCTTGGGCTTCTTGGCCACGGTGTTCGGCGCCTGGTTCGGTATGATATCGGCATCTCCTCTAGGCCCTGCCATTCATTGGTTCGGGGCCGCGTTTGCTGGTGGCGCGCTGGGATTGGCCACAGTAGGCCTGGTCGCTGCTTTACGCCGGGCCCACGTCGAAGCCGAACCCAGCTCTTCCTTTAAGAGTGGCCCACCCGTTATGCGGCACCGTCATGGCCGACGGGTGTTGAATTAGTATTTCTTATCGCCGCCAATTTGACATCAACGCGGGGAATCTGTAAATTGCATCGGCGCTTTTGGTTCTCTGGGCGCCGAGGCACGATTGAATGCGTCAGGATTATTTTCCCTGGAGTAGTTGCTGAGGCGGCCTTACAAGGAAAGGGGTGAGACGACGATGGCGAAAAAATACGTCTATTTCTTTGGAGGCGGTAAGGCGGAAGGAACCGCCGACATGCGCGACCTTCTGGGCGGTAAAGGCGCCAACTTGGCCGAGATGACAAACATCGGCCTGCCGGTGCCCCCAGGGTTCACCATAACCACCGAGGTTTGCACTTACTATTACGCCCACAACCGCACTTATCCGCCGGAACTGAAGGAACAGGTGGACGCCGCATTACGCCGTGTCGAAGAGTTGGTGGGTGCGCGTTATGGCGACCCGAAAAATCCCTTGCTGGTATCGTGCCGCTCAGGGGCCCGCGCCAGCATGCCCGGGATGATGGACACCGTGCTCAATATCGGCCTAAATGATCGCACAGTGCAGGGGCTCATTGAACAAACAAACAACGAACGATTCGCCTGGGATGCTTATCGTCGGTTTGTCGCGATGTATGGCGACGTTGTCCTTGGTTTGAAGCCGCAATCCAAGACCGAAATTGACCCCTTCGAGAAAATTCTCGAAGATATGAAACATCGTCGCGGCGTTCATTACGATACAGAATTGACCACCAGCGATTTGAAGGAATTGGTTCGCCTGTTTAAGCAGGCGATTCGCGACCGATTGGGAAAAGACTTCCCCGAAGATCCGTATGAGCAATTATGGGGCGCCATTGGGGCGGTGTTTGGCTCGTGGATGAACGATCGTGCCGTAGTCTATCGCCGACAATTCAATATTCCCCACGACTGGGGCACTGCGGCGAATGTGCAGGCCATGGTCTTTGGCAATATGGGCGATGATTCGTGCACGGGCGTGTGCTTCACCCGCGATCCTGCTACAGGCGAAAAGGTACTCTATGGCGAATATCTCACCAACGCCCAAGGAGAAGATGTTGTCGCAGGGATTCGTACCCCGAAGAAGATTGCCGAGTTACGTCGGGAAATGCCTGCGGTGTACGAACAACTCGAGCGGGTGCGCGACATTCTCGAACGCCATTATCGCGACATGCAGGACATCGAGTTTACCGTACAAAAAGGTAAACTCTACATGCTGCAAACACGGGCAGGTAAACGTACCGGTTTCGCCGCCGTCCGCATTGCTGTGGACATGGTCGAGGAAGGATTGATTACCAAGGAAGAAGCGTTAGGGCGCGTGGAGCCGGATGCGTTGAATCAATTGCTCCAGCCGATTTTCGACCCCGAAGCCAAACGTCGGGCTATCGAAGAGGGCCGACTCCTCGCCAAGGGTATCAATGCCGGGCCAGGCGCAGCCACGGGCAAAATCGTGCTCCATGCCAGCGATGCAGAACAGTGGGCCGCCCGCGGTGAAAAAGTCATCCTGGTGCGGCGCGAGACCAGCCCCGAAGATATTCGGGGGATGACAGTGGCGCAAGGTATCCTAACCGCATTCGGGGGGGCATCAAGCCACGCAGCGCTCGTCAGCCGACAGATGGGCAAAGTCTGCGTAGTCGGTTGCGGGGCGCTGAACATCAATTATGAAGCGGGCGAAATCCGTGTGGCCCAACGTGTGCTGCGGCAGGGCGATTGGATCAGCATTGACGGATTCACAGGCGAGGTCTTCGCTGGACAGATCGCCACTCGTCCCAGCGAAGTCGTGCAAGTCCTCTTGGAGAAAACTTTACGCCCGGAACAATCGCGAGTGTATCAGCAGTTTGCAGAACTGATGGCTTGGGCCGATGAAAAGCGTAAGCTCGGTGTACGCACAAATGCCGACCTTCCCCACCAAGCGGCCGAGGCCATTGCGTTCGGCGCGGAAGGGATCGGTCTGTGCCGCACCGAACACATGTTCTTCGAAGGCGACCGCATTGACGCCATGCGAGAGATGATCCTGGCGGAGACCACCGAAGACCGGCGCAAAGCGTTGGCCAAACTTCTGCCCTATCAGCGAAGCGATTTCGAGGGAATCTTCCGCGTCATGCAAGGAAGGCCTGTTACCATCCGTACGCTCGATCCCCCCTTGCACGAGTTCCTACCTCATACCCCCGAGGAACAGGCCCAGTTGGCAAAGAAGCTAAGCGTGCCGCTCGAAAAAATCCAACGCCGCGTCCGGGAATTGCACGAGTTCAATCCTATGTTGGGCCATCGCGGCTGCCGACTCGGTATTACGTATCCCGAGATTACTGAAATGCAATGCCGGGCCATCTTTGAGGCTGCCTGTAAGGTCAAGAAAGAGGGTATCCCCGTTGAGCCGGAGATAATGATCCCGCTGGTAGGTTATCCAAGAGAACTGCAGGAACAAGCGAAGATCGTGCACCAGGTAGCTCAACAGGTGTTCGAGGAACAAGGCGTCCGTGTGGACTACAAGGTAGGTACGATGATTGAGGTGCCCCGGGCTTGCGTGGTGGCCGATAAGATCGCCGCAGAAGCCCAATTCTTCAGCTTCGGTACTAATGACCTGACGCAAATGACCCTAGGCATGAGCCGCGATGATTACGGCGCTTTCATCCGCGACTACATCGAACGCGACATCATTCCGCGTGATCCATTCCAGACCATAGACACCGAAGGCGTCGGAGAACTTATGCGGCTGGCCGTGCAAAAAGGACGCAGTCAGCGCCCCGACTTGAAAGTGGGCATTTGCGGGGAGCATGGCGGCGATCCAGACACAGTCAAATTCTGCCACCGCATCGGATTGGACTATGTTTCCTGCTCACCGCGGCGCGTTCCCATTGCCCGCTTGGCCGCTGCCCAAGCCGCTTTGAAGGCAAAAACCCACGATTGACGCGACAACCTCCGACCTAAGGATATGTCGCCTCCCAACGCGGCACGAACCAGCCCCATGCCATGCCCTGTATCCGTGTGTCTCTAGGCAGCCAGACGCACCGCCTGGCGGAAATAAGCCGCACATGTCTGGATCACTTGTTTCTGCTGCACATAGGTCAATTCGGGATACATCGGTAACGCCAGCACCTCCTGGCATAATTGTTCGCTGACAGGGAAATCACCGCCGCGGTAGCCCAAGTGTCGAAAGCACGGCTGCAGATGTAACGGTATCGGATAGTAAATCTCCGTGCCGATACCATGTAGTTGCAGATGATTCATAAGGGCGTCCCGTTGGCCCCGCGCTACGCGCACTACGAACTGATTGAACGTGTGCTTGCCGTAGCCGCGCACCGCCAAAGGGGCGATGTCGTAGCCGAGTTGCTCCTGGTTCAGCAATTCCTGATATCGCCGGGCTATGGCACGCCGTGCATCTATAAACCGATCCACCCAGGCTAATTTGACCCGCAAAATCGCCGCTTGCAGCGCATCGATTCGGCTATTCCAGCCGAGGTCGGGATGGTAATATTTCGGCTCCATACCATGCACGCGCAAACGGCCGAGCCGTGCTGCCCATTCGGGATCGTTGGTCGTTACCATGCCCGCGTCACCATACGCACCGAGGTTCTTCGTGGGATAAAAGCTGAAACAGGCTAAGTGCCCCAACGTACCTGCCTTTTTCCCCTGATATTCCGCGCCGAAGGCCTGAGCGGCATCTTCGATGATGTAGAAACCGTAACGCTCGGCCAACCGCCAAATGGGCTCCATGTCGGCACATTGACCGAAGAGATGGACGACAATCACAGCCTTGGTGCGAGGCGTAACCCGCTCGGCAATTTCCCGAGGTTGAATATTTCCCGTATCGGCTTCGACATCAGCAAACACTGGCGTAGCTCCCGCCCGTATGACCGACGCCGCCGTCGCGAAAAAGGTAAACGTCGGCACGATCACTTCATCGCCGGGCCCGATGTCGAGAGTCTTTAAGGCGAGTAACAAGGCATCCGTACCTGAGGCGCAACCGATCGCATAACCGACGCCCAAATACCGAGCCACTTCGCGCTCGAAAGCTTCCACTTCTGGACCGAGGATCACTTGCCCCGAGGCCAAGACCCGGTCCATCGCTTCCTCGATACTTTTTTGCAAGCCACGATACTGCACTCGCAAATCAAAAAGCGGCACGGACATAGATTCCGCTCCCTTCTCCAGGATTGAACTAGTACGCTGCGAAGCAAACCTCCGACATGCTCATGGCCCTCTGCAGCTGGGCCAACTTACCCCATCCGCTGGCTCCTGTCAACGCGAACTACGCGAACGAGCTTGACAACCCTTCAGCGGTTTCCCCGTTCATCGTGGAGAGATGCAAGCCATCGTGTTCTGGGGACGTTACACGCGTCGCGGAAAATAGTAGCCGGAACGCTTTGTAAAGATCGAACCGACAGTTACTGGGGCGGAGGTGCACCAGGTGGCAACCGACCTGCGTGCGTAGGCGAGGTTGCCGTCGGACCGCTCCCCTGCGAACTACATCCCAGACACCACGCGACTGCTAATGCCAATACCATCAACCAAGTCCCCAGCTTGCGGCTCATAAAGCTTGCCTCCTGGGCAGTCCTGCATAGCCTCCGTTGACCGTAACCAAGCTCGTAGCCGGGAGCTAAGGATTTCGTTCTCGCTGCCGCTTTACGGCGTCCTTTACGGTCGCAATGGATTACTGCTTAGGGCTTATAAATCGCTGTTACTGACCGCTTCGGCGCCGCGATACGTTGCCAAGGCGCGGAGCACTGTGTTACTTACCGAATAACGAACCGAGCGGGTGTGTAAATCAGCAAAAACGAAATTCGATCCGACCACATGGAGCGACCAGAAATGCCAGCGGTGAATGTTCTGCGGGTCTTGAAGAGCGCCTCGGCGGTAGGTGTGAGTTTGGCCCGTTGCAGGATCGTACTCATTCACCCCCAAACAAACGTCAGTAGCTCCGAAATAGGGATAATCACCGCTCCCGGCGAACCACCAACCATACACTAAATCGGCCGAGGGCGGACGTTCCCCAACTAACATGGTATTGCTGCTCCCGTCGCCCGAAACGATCTCCGCCATGGTGACTCGGGCGTTGACATGCAGAATCCCGTCGAAGGCTAACTGGTTAGTCCCATTGACACCCAGATACGCCGTCAACGCCACAGGGTGGCCACCGTAAGTCGTCACCAGTTGCGAACGCTGATCGGAAGGGCACTGCATCAGTTTGAGCGGAATCCCACCTAAAGCTTGACCTACTCCAGCACTGCCACCGGAATACCAACCATCCCACCAAGGCCATCTCAAGTAATTGCCCTGTTCCAGAAAACGATGGATGTTGTCTTGCTCGATGAAAGGCGTAATGCGCGCCATCCAACTGTAGAAGTAGTGATATTGGTCTTCGGTATAAGGAGGAGGGGCGATACCGTAATTTGCACCGCGATGAGCTGGCGGAAATCGGCCGTAGGTTTCATGCCACTGGTGCAAGGCCAAACCGAGCTGGCGGAGGTTGTTTTGGCACCGCACACGATTCATCGCCTCGCGTACGCGCTGGATCGCGGGCAATAGTAACGCCATCAGCAAGCCGATAATCGCGATGACCACGAGCAATTCAATCAGTGTAAAGCCTCGAGACCGACTTGAGCGATAATCCATGAGCACTCCTCCTCGTCCCCGGGAACTGCATATATTACTACCATCTTCCAGGGTTCAGTTTAGCCGCGATACTGTCAGCTTGCAAGGAAAAAAGCAACACAACGCCCAAATCGTGATGGATACTTCCTTCGTAAAGGCAAATCGTTCTGTGGGCTTAGTATCAAGGTTGGTAATGGCCACTTATGTTCGCAAGCACTTTCGCGAAGACCGCTCTACTTCAACGGCGGGTAAAGTGCATAGCCCGAGACGTTCACGGGAATACGGTAGATGGATTTGCCCGCGGTAACATAAAGAGTTTTCCGTTCGGGTCCGCCAAAGGCCAAGTTGGTAATGAGGTCTTCAGGGATGGGGATACGTCCGAGCAGTTGCCCCTGTGGAGAAATGACGTAAACGCCTGGAGGTACCTCATCGGTCTCGCCGGGACCGCGGGGCCGTAACACACCGGCACATACCCAGAGATTCCCTTGCATATCAAGCCGCAGGCCATCGCCACCGCGCCCACGACCGAAATCATAGACCAGCCGCTGTCCACTTAAGGAACCGTCGGCCTCTACCTGGAAGGCCCAGATTTTGCGGTTACCGCCGAGCTGCGGGTGACTGTCCACTACGTAAAGCGTTTTTCCATCGGGCGTGATGGCAATGCCGTTGGGCCGCTGGATGGCCGGCTGCGTCAGCACTCGTGTTACCTTGCCGTCCGCGTCAATCCGATATACCGCCTCATGCTCCATTTCCAGGATGTGGCGATCTGGGCCATAGTACGGATCGGTGAACCAGATGCGGCCATGAATGTCCACGCAAAGGTCATTGGGCGAGTTATAACGTTTGCCTTCGTATCGCTCGGTCAAGACTTCGACCTTGCCGGTTTTCAGATCGGTGCGAACGACGCGGCGCCGTCCCTGCGCCGAGCCGAACTCGGCTCCCTCACAGCTAAGTAAGCGGCCCTGCGCGTCGAAAGTGTTGCCGTTGGTGCGTCCGCTGTCTTCGCGGAAAACGCTAATACGCCCTTGCGGGTCCATCTTGAGAATGCGGTTGCCGGCAATGTCGCTGAAAAAGAGATTTCCTTCACCGTCAAACGCTGGGCCCTCCAGGAAGCACACGCTGGCCGCGACTGTTACTTGCGCATCGGGCGGGACTAGTCCTGTAGGCAGTCCCACATCGGCTAGCTTCGGTTTCGCTTGGCCCAGACTCGGTGCGCTCACGCCGAGCCAGAAGGCCAGACTGAGCGCTATGACGGTTGCTAAAGGCCACAAGGCTCCCACCTGGGTCATGTCACGCCCTCCTGCAGGTTATTGCCTCTCCCTGCTGTAGGCGGTGCTGGCTTTGGCGCTGAGAATTATGCTCTGGCACACGCGCAGCGCGCTATCGGCGAGCCAGGCGCTTACGAACCATCTTAGTCTGAGGGCCGCCCTTTACCAAACTTGGCCTTGCGCTACGGCCCCTGACCGGTGAAACAAAAGCAGAGCCAGCCCGCCATGCCCGCTGGTTATGCACGGCCCACGCCGCTGAGAACGCGCTTTCAACAAGCGTAAATCACAGGTTCGGCGATTTGTTTCCGCCGGTTACAAGCCGGAAAGCGGAAGGGGTTGCAGGCGGGATGGGGCGAGCGTGGGCAGGATCGTAAATGCGACCCCGAAATTGTTGGTCAGCGGGTTGTATGTTAGGCCCAAGCTCACCCGTAAGTCGGTGCCGGTACGCGTGATGATGAACGATTGGCCGAGGTTCTGGGCGATGCCGAAGTCGTAGGTCGTGGCCAAGGTCACGGCCCACTTCGGATTGAGTTGGTAGCTGGCGCTGGCGATGACCGCGTCGCTCCCGATCGGATCGAGCATGCGATAGCCGAGATAGAACGACATGTGCTCGCCGCGGTCGAGAAACATGCCAAGGCTGAACAGGCGGGCACCGCGCGCGTACGGTTCGACCCAGGCATTGCTGACCAGCGTGGTGCGGTCGCCAAGGTGCCAGATGTAGTCATACTCCAAGAAAGCGAAATTATGTCCGAAATTATCCCGATTCGGGTCGGGGAAGTAGGTGGCCCGTAGATTCAACGTCATCCAGTCCACAATGTGCTGTTGACCGGGAAAGCCGCGTTTGGTCTGCCAACGCTGATCCAGGCCGAAGCGGAGAAACTGGATGTCATCGAGCGTTTCCGGGCTATACTCAAATCCCCGACGCAAGGCGTAGAGTTGCGGGTCGAAGAAGGGG
>JANXCQ010000110.1 GCA_025060195.1 Gemmatales bacterium
AGGATCGTTCCGGCGGGATATTGATAGCGGTGGACTCCTGAAACTAAGCCGAAAGTGATTGTTGGTCGGAAGTCGGTGGCCAGCAGGAACGGGTTGCCAGCGGCAATTGACCAATCGCCTGCACGCACTGTGTCGCTGTCTCCGAGAGGGGCGTAAGGAAACTTGAAGCCCGGTTTTGGTGGGATCAGCTTAATCAGGGCGACATCGCCCACGGGATCAAGCCCTACGACAACCGCGTCGTACAGTTGACCATCGGCCAGACCGCAACGTGGAGTGGGTCCCGTCGGCTGGACCACGTGAAAGTTGGTAAGCGCATAACCTTCCTCGTCAATCAGCACACCGGAGCCGCCGCCTCGGCCGCCACGATCAAACACTGCCACCACACTTGGCGTCAGCTTCTCCACGGCAGCAATGCGCTGGCTTTCGTCCTGCACCACGAGCGGGTCGAGCGCTAACGATACCACTATGGCCACCGGACTAAACAGGGCCAACAGGGTTGACCACCAACGGCTCATGCACCGCGACATGCATCCAGCTGTCTTACCGATCCCCATACCCAT
>JANXCQ010000111.1 GCA_025060195.1 Gemmatales bacterium
TCTAAGTTGAGATTCCGAGAAATCCCGTACTTGTTAGCCAATGGTTGGAAGTTTCAATCCCCTAGTGGTTGGGGTCTAAGTTGAGATTGCAAGGACAGCAATGCGATCTATCCATTTGGTTATCGTTTCAATCCCCTAGTGGTTGGGGTCTAAGTTGAGATGGTAGTCAAGGCAGTAGGAAAACACGCCGCTACGCCATTGTTTCAATCCCCTAGTGGTTGGGGTCTAAGTTGAGATTAGGAGCGTTGGAGATTAGATTTGTCGTGGACGCACAAGTTTCAATCCCCTAGTGGTTGGGGTCTAAGTTGAGATGTATTTGACGTTGTTGGAAAGCACACGGCCACACCATTTGTTTCAATCCCCTAGTGGTTGGGGTCTAAGTTGAGATCGTATCCCCACGCACTGTGTCTAACCCGGTATCATTCGTTTCAATCCCCTAGTGGTTGGGGTCTAAGTTGAGATGCTTTCCCCAGACCAGCAACCAAAGAGTTTATGCGTAGTTTCAATCCCCTAGTGGTTGGGGTCTAAGTTGAGATAAGAGGAGGTGGGTCATGCCC
>JANXCQ010000112.1 GCA_025060195.1 Gemmatales bacterium
AGTGGTTGGGGTCGAAGTTGAGATCTCAGGCCTACGGAGTGGTTTACAGCGTCTTGGCTGAGTTTCAATCCCCTAGTGGTTGGGGTCTAAGTTGAGATAATCGTGGGCATGTTTGCCCACGAGTTCATTGCTGCGGTGTTTCAATCCCCTAGTGGTTGGGGTCTAAGTTGAGATAAGGAGGTCCGCCACATTTGGTATGGCACGCCCACGTTGTTTCAATCCCCTAGTGGTTGGGGTCTAAGTTGAGATCGGGATGTCTTTCCGTTGTTTTTGCGTTTCGGCTGTTGTTTCAATCCCCTAGTGGTTGGGGTCTAAGTTGAGATGCCGCGAGTATGTTTGCAAATGTGGCTGTTGGCTGAGCGTTTCAATCCCCTAGTGGTTGGGGTCTAAGTTGAGATTTGGTCGGCGGTTGGCGTGTTATCGGGCCAGGCATCGTGTTTCAATCCCCTAGTGGTTGGGGTCTAAGTTGAGATTGCGATTGGTGTTTCCGTGTTTTTATCGGTCGGCCTGTCGTTTCAATCCCCTAGTGGTTGGGGTCTAAGTTGAGATCTGCCAG
>JANXCQ010000113.1 GCA_025060195.1 Gemmatales bacterium
GTTCCTGGCTAACTTTTTACTAGGCCATCAGTATAAGCCCAGCCCGGAGAGCTTTCTTATTAGTATGGAACCAAGGTTACGGCCCCTGAAAGGGGACCGTTGATACGGTCGCTGTCGGTTGTTGTGAGGCCTCACGATACTGACGAATAAAATAAATAAGACTGCGAGACCGTAGCGGTTAAAAGCACTAGAGCACCGGCAGTCACGCTGCTCCTGCGCGTGCCATTGATCCGCCAAAGTTCCAGGCGCGTGGCGCCGTTATTCGCCACGAAGAACAGCGTGCTGTTCACATTGAGATCACCAGATGGGATGGAGAAGAGCTGTGTAGGCCATAGCGAATGTGGCGTACCAACACCGTGCCGCTGGCGGTGCCATCGCTCCGCCAAAGTTCATAGCCCGTGCTGCCATCGTTGGCCACGAAAAAGAGCGTGCCGTTCACATTGGTCAGCCCGAATGGGTAGGAGCCAAGGGACCGGGGCGAATGTCGCATACTAGGACCGTGCCGCTGGCAGTGCCATCGCTTTTGCACAGTTCATTATCAAAGTCC
>JANXCQ010000114.1 GCA_025060195.1 Gemmatales bacterium
CCCCAACCACTAGGGGATTGAAACCGTAGATGAGGGCGCTAATTACTGGCATGCCTCGCCCATCTCAACTTAGACCCCAACCACTAGGGGATTGAAACGCGTAGCCGATTGCCGCTTTCGTTAGACCGCTGACGGCATCTCAACTTAGACCCCAACCACTAGGGGATTGAAACGTTAGACCGCTGACGGCGTCTCTGATGGCAATCCCCAAATCTCAACTTAGACCCCAACCACTAGGGGATTGAAACACGGCGGGGACTCCGACGCCGGAGACCGCCCCGGTCGGATCTCAACTTAGACCCCAACCACTAGGGGATTGAAACGACTCGGCTGCTGCTTCTGCTGAGATGTGACCTCTTTATCTCAACTTAGACCCCAACCACTAGGGGATTGAAACCACTGCCGGAACGAGCAACCTCCTTAATCGCCTCCCGTATCTCAACTTAGACCCCAACCACTAGGGGATTGAAACCACCGACGATGAATCGCCACATGGCCTTACCTCCCACATCTCAACTTAGACCCCAACCACTAGGGGATTGAA
>JANXCQ010000115.1 GCA_025060195.1 Gemmatales bacterium
GCCTGCCGGCCAGTTTTTGCCTGCAGGTCGTGTTTCAATCCCCTAGTGGTGGGGGTCTAAGTTGAGATAGTGAGGACCCGCGGCGAGTCCTCACCGTCGTTACAGTTTCAATCCCCTAGTGGTTGGGGTCTAAGTTGAGATGCTCCGCCGGTGTTACAGATACCGGCTCGGATACCTGGTTTCAATCCCCTAGTGGTTGGGGTCTAAGTTGAGATTAAAAAGGGGAAAAAACCAGCAGGAACGGCCCCTGGCTGTTTCAATCCCCTAGTGGTTGGGGTCTAAGTTGAGATAAAAAAACATGGATCCCCGGATTCTCCAGGCCCTGGCGGTGTTTCAATCCCCTAGTGGTTGGGGTCTAAGTTGAGATTCAGGGGTGCACAATGTGTTTAGCGAGGGAGAAGAAAGGTTTCAATCCCCTAGTGGTTGGGGTCTAAGTTGAGATAACAAGAAGCGTTCCAGACCTTACACCGTTGTCGAAGTTTCAATCCCCTAGTGGTTGGGGTCTAAGTTGAGATCATAATACCAACCACTCTAGAACTATCT
>JANXCQ010000116.1 GCA_025060195.1 Gemmatales bacterium
CCACGCCGAGTCCGCCGATGATCACCGACTGCGGCTTACCCGCTGGAAACGTAACGTTGTTGAGCACGGCTTGGTCGAGGCCTGTGCCCAGGTCGAACCGGGAGTGTGTGCTGAACACCAGGTTGGTCAAGGTCAACACGTCATTATCATCGTCGGTGTGCAGCACAGCGCGATCCGCAAAGTTGTCCATACACCAAGGGCAACGTGCTCTAGGAATTACGTACCGCTCCGCGCGACGCAATGTCAACCGGTTGGTGGAACTGAACATCTTGCCGCCTAGGCCAGGTCGGGCTTACGGCAAAATCCTCGTTGCCTCAGACATTGCGAAAGTCATCTCCAAGGACCTAAACGTCCCATACAAAGTGTACTTTAGCAACAGAAAGTATAAATCTCGGCGGTCGAATGATACTAAGGTACAAATTGGGGGAGAATTCACCCCATGAGTACGCCAACATTAGCCTGTCGCCTAATCGAAGTGGATTTTCCGCTGCGGAAGGTGTCGGAAGAGTCGGTGCGGGAGAAGAATATCCGTCATGGGCA
>JANXCQ010000117.1 GCA_025060195.1 Gemmatales bacterium
AGCTCGGCCTCAACTAGGAGGAGCTCCGATGCGCAGCGCTGCGTTCCTAAACAGATGTGTACCCGCGGCATATACCCAGGTGGATTACGCCCCTGGTGAGGGTCCTTAGAATCTATACCATGTGATCACTGACGTTCCATACACACTGCTTAGTTTCGCCCTCATGTTACTAGCTTCGGGAACGCTTTGGTTCGCAGAAACGTCCGAGCCCAGTTGTCAGAACCTTCGCCTGGTGCTGGAAATGTTAGAGGATCGTAATGCTGGTAACACTAGGTATCCGATGCTTAGAATCTGGAGTTCTACTTAGGGTCAATTAGCTAGCGAAATCCTGTTTCTTCCGATACTAATGAGCTAATGCTTAGAATCCTGGAGCCACAATTTTCGAGGCATGTTCGAAATGCTTCACGGTTATAAGGCACTATATCATTTGCTTATTCCGCGGCCATCCACTGGCAGTGATGGCCTTAGTCCCCTGCGCGACACACTGCTTTTTTGCAACCTGCTGGCCAACGATTTCGACCCCGACGAATCC
>JANXCQ010000118.1 GCA_025060195.1 Gemmatales bacterium
CTGCACACTGTCGCAGGAGAATCCCACACTCGGGTCGATGTACCCGATTTCCCGAATCGTGTCGCGGACCAGCCGATCCACCGTCGAGCGGGTCAAGGGCGCTTTGGTGGTAATCTCCCCCGCTACTACCACCAGGTCCGTGGTCACCAGAACCTCGCAGGCGACGCGGCTGCTCGGGTCTTGCTGAAGGCAGAAATCCAGAATGGTATCACTAATCTGGTCGGCCACCTTGTCGGGGTGGCCCATGCTCACCGACTCGCTGGTAAAAAGGTAATTGCTGCTCGACACGATCAAGTCCCTCCGCGCCCGGAAGAAAACCCTGGCCCGATTTTCTGGGAGGCGTGGCATTGCATAGCGGCTCGATGTACTTTGCGTGCCCATTCCGCCGCGTCCATAGGCACGCTACGACCCCGGCGGAGTTTTGCCAAGGCCGTCCACGCACTGCCGGCCGGCCATCTCTTCAGAATCACCATTATACAAACCTGCTGCTGTTCCACAAGCTTCGCCGACCCTTTCCAAACCGGCTCGGCT
>JANXCQ010000119.1 GCA_025060195.1 Gemmatales bacterium
TTCGGCCAAAGCAGCCATGACATCGTCCTGCTTGGCGAAATCCATCGAGGTGATCACCTGCGGTTGTTCCTGCCAGACGTTGCGCCCCCAGGTGGCGTCCATCACGGCACGATCCACGACGGTGAAGGTTTCGGCGAAACGCTCTTTCATTTCGCGCCGCCATTGGTCTTTGAGGTGTCCCGGCACAACAATGAGCGTGCGCTGCACCAGCCCGCGGTATTTGAGTTCCTTGATGAGCAGCCCCGCCATGATGGTCTTGCCTGCACCGGGGTCGTCAGCCAGCAGAAAGCGAATGCGCGGACTGCGCAGCAGGTAGTGGTAGACTGCCTCAATCTGATGTGGCAGCGGGTCAACCTGCGAGATGTTTACGGCAAACAAAGGATCAAACTGATAAGCAGCACGAATGCGGTGGGATTCAATCGCCAAAAAGAATCGTTCGCCGTGACCGGAAAAATCGTATTCTCCTTGCCCAGCAACCGTTATATGGTGGAGATCGTTGAGGGAGAGAACTTGGTCATAGAACTGCT
>JANXCQ010000011.1 GCA_025060195.1 Gemmatales bacterium
ATCACCATTTCCCTGGGCCTGCCGGCCTCTGAGGACTCCGGGAAACGACTACGAATAAGGACGTAACCATGCAGCCACCACAATTTGAACGCCTAACCCCGCCCCGGGAAGGACATCGCATCACGGTAGATGCCAGTGGCCATTGGCAAGTGCCGGATGATCCCATCGTGTGTCTGATTCGCGGCGACGGGATCGGCAAGGATGTAGGTTCGGTACCAGGTATCACCACGTGTGCCGTCCGTGTGCTCGACGCCGCGGTGCAACGGGCCTATGGCGGCAAGCGCCGCATTGTGTGGTTCGACATTTATGCCGGTGATTCGGCCCGCGAGCGCTATTACCCCCAAGTGCGGGATGAGGAAATCAACGCCCTTAGTGAGGACGACCAACGCAAACTCTACCTGCCCGATGACACCCTACGGGCCTTTGAATATTACAGCGTCGGTTTGAAGGGCCCGCTCACGACGCCGATCGGCGGCGGCTTCCGCAGCATCAACGTGTATCTGCGGATGCGCTTCGACTTATACGCCTGCGTTCGCCCAGTACGCTATTTCAAAGGGATCGACGCACCCAATAAACGGGCGGACAAGGTGAATATGGTCATTTTTCGCGAGAACACCGAAGACGTTTATTGCGGGGTCGAATTTAAGAGCGGCACCGAGCGAGCCCGTCAGGTCATCGAGTTTATCAATTCGCTGGGCTATAACATCCCACTCTCGGCAGGTATAGGTATTAAGCCTATCAGCCCGGAGGGGACAAAACGTTTAGTACGCATGGCCATCCGTTATGCCCTGGATAAGAAGTTGCCCTCAGTAACCTTAGTGCATAAGGGCAATATCATGAAATTTACCGAGGGAGCGTTCAAAGAGTGGGGCTATGAAGTAGCATTGCAGGAGTTTAGACCTTATGTAGTAACGGAAGATGAAGTTAATCAGGGGGCGGACCGGAAAGGTAAGGTCTTGATTAATGACCGCATTGCCGACAGTATGTTTCAGCAAATCCAACTTCGGCCCGATGAATATAGTGTCATTGCCACACCGAATCTGAATGGCGACTATCTCTCGGATGCGGTGGCGGCATTAGTAGGAGGTATTGGCTTAGCGGCGGGGGCGAATATCGGCGACCGCGCTGCCATGTTCGAGGCCACGCATGGTACCGCCCCGAAATATACCGGCAAGAACATGGCCAATCCCAGTGCCGTGATTCTCTCCGGGGCCATGTTGTTAGAACATCTCGGTTGGCAGGAGGCCGCCCAGTTAGTCTATCGCGGGATCGAACTTACCTTTGCCGAGAGCGAGGAAATAGCTGCACGCGGGCCGGGCCAGAAACTTTACGTAACCTACGACATCGCGCGACAATATCCGGGTTACGGTGCCGAGGCCGGCGCGACCAGTAGCGAGTTTGCCGACCGCGTCATTTATCATCTCAATCGAATATAGAAACTATCAGCTAACTTATATTAGCTTAGCTGGGCCTTAGGTAAGAGATGACGCTCAACTTTATTATGCTTGCAGTGCATAACGGCCTATAGGTAGGATATTAGCATGTTAGACTCGACTAATGTACTAATAATAACAAATGGGCTGATATCCTGGACTCAATAAACTGAGCTTAGCTCCGCTGACTTATCTCTAACAATATAGATCAAGCTTTGAAACTGGGCTTTCACTTCAGTAGAGTGAGATTATTGCCGCTGAGTCATCCCTAACTGCCAGGCGGACTTAGTTGTAACAGCTCTAAGGGGCGGAAAATCTCTCGCACCGCGACGCGGAAACCAGGGAGCACGTCTTCGCCCTCTAAGTAGTCGTGTTCCGTCAGAATCAGGCCGGGTCGCCCCTGGTGATAGACAAACACCAAACGGGCTTCGGGGTCAACCACCCAGAGCAGACGCACCCCTGCACGCAAGTAATCAGTAATCCGGCGGCTCACGTCGCGGGCCAAGTCGGTGGGCGAGAGCACCTCGACCACTAAGTCGGGCACGATGCGGATGTATCCTTCGGCCAAGTCAGGCGACAACCGCGCGCGTGTAATGAAAGAAATGTCGGGGAACCGAACTGTGTTCGGCCGATGCGGAAAACATTGATAACCTTGCTCGCTGAGGAACACCGCTCCGCTGGAGGTGGACCGACAGTGATTCCACAATAATCCGTGAATTTCGCTGGCCACAAGCGTGGCAGTGGCGGCCATGGTTTTCTCCACGAGCTTTCCGTCCACCAGTTCGTAACGCCGATCGTCCGACCGTCGCAACAGCTCTTCTGCGGTAAGCGGCGGAGCTTCGACAAGGGCAGTCATAGCGCAGCCTCCTGAGAAAATTGGCTTGGCTCAGTGGCGGTCTGGTAATTGTATCAGTGCATCAGATGCGGGAGCGATACCGCCCGGTCAGGCACCGCATAGGTTTTCTCGTGAACATGGGAAACCAAGCCCTCACGCAAACTTAGCTCGAGTAAGGCGACCGTGTTGGTAACGAGTTACTTGGGGTTGCTTAGCCAACGGGCGGACTGAGATCGGTTTCGAGGGGTTGGTAATCCTCCCAGTCGTCGCTATCGTCTGCTTCTGGAATTTTGCCGTCGGAATGGTCGGGTTTATGTTGGGGATCATGCGATGGCACGATAGGAAGCGTATGGGGCGGGGCGGGACAGTTGGGGAAAGCAGGGGCGCGGAGTGGGAGCTGCGGTATCGTTCCACGCCACCATTCTGAGAAATGCTCCAACCAGTCAGCAGGGAGCACGAATTTCGGTTGACAATCGGGCAGTTTTTCAGGGGTCTTCGGGGGCGCGAACGGTCTATGCGGCAGGGTCGGCGTTTCGTCCTCCTCGTGGGGCATGCCCGGTGGAACACGGAACTGGGGTGGCGGCAGCTCTTGCTCCGGCATCCCGACGGGTATTGGAATAGCCACAGGTATAAAGACTGGTCGAATGATGGGCACAACGAGAACATGTTCCGCTTCAGGAGGCGGAGAGGGAACCGACTCAGTGGCACTACCATAAGCGGGGATTGGGCTGCAAGCCGCTCGCCGCATTTGCCTAAGCAGCTCCGCCACCTCCCGCTGCACCTGAGCAGTGTGGACTACAACCAGGCACCGCGGCCCGGAAACGTATTTCACATACCCGCGTTTCGATGTTGAGGCTGTTGCTGGGCGGACATCGTCAGTGCAAGCACCTTGCGGCCAAGCGGCGACAGCACAGCCAGAGGACTTTTGCCAAGTACCGGGAGCGACTGCTTCGTTGATGACCTGTTCCAACTCCTGGCCTTGCTCGTGAGTTTCGATCAAGTGCGCTACGGGATATACGCGACAAACGAAAGCGAGTGCTGACTTTTCACTCATCTGGCAAGGGCAAGGACATGCTGCGGCACCTTCTGGTTTCGGCACGGCTCCGCGCGGATGCTCATAAGTGTCTGAGCGGGCTTTTGAACGAGCATTCGATTTTTGGTGTGATGGTGCCCTCGATGGCGTAAGCGACTTAGTCTTGGAGTGCGAATGGCCGGTAGTGTAGCCGCCAGCCCCGCACTTACAAAAATGGCCGATCCATTGCCGCACAAAGCCGGCCCACGAGTCGAGAGGCGTGGTAAGGTCGCATAAGCCTGCCACATAGCCATTAGCGGGGCAAACGCAGTCGTGGTCGATATTGCAAGAGGGCTGGTTGCATTCTTGGTGTTGTTGTCCCTGATCAACGGGCGCGGGTTGAGAAGTCTCGTCGTCGAGGTCTTCTGGGATTACTGCTTCCTCAGATGATTGCGGTGGTGCAGCGTTAGTCTCATCACTACCACTATGACCAGATGAACGGATGTCGAGCGGGACCACTTGAGGAGAACCTGTTTGGACTAGACGTGGCGGCACTGGGATTTTTTCGGGAGCGAATTCATCCTGGTCGGACGAAGCCACGATTTGATCGCGGGACGGGAGTTCGCTTGCTGTCAGGGCAGTGGTGTCTAGCAGTTTGAGCTCGCGCAAGGATTGGTCAAGAATATCTGGCGGCAGGGTTACCTTGGGATGCGTCGGAAGGATGTAATGTCCCGCCAAGTCCACTGGGGCAGGTATGCTTGTAGGCAATTGACGCCAGTTTTTCGACTGCGGCGACGCCAACAGACCGAAGCGGCGAAACCAATGAGCCAACTGAGACTCAGGATGGCGTTGGGCAAATTCCAAGACGGCCCAAGTAGCCGCGGCGCTTCCTATGACGATCCCACCTAGCCACCACCATGTCGCCTTGCTTGACATGTGAATGCTCCTAGCTAAGGTTTCTGACAAGCAGCTCGCCTTTGCGTATTCCTGTTTGAGTGTCATGCATTATGTCAGCGAGATGATTCCCTGATGCGTGTCATAGCGTCGAATGGGCATGCCTTATACCAACCAAGTTAGTAACTCGACAAGGCCGATTTACGTATGTGTTTCGACACTGGTTGCAACGCGGCCCCGGGGGGCATGTCGTTGTTAGGCGGTTTAGCATTCCGCACTTTCGTCGTGGCTATTGACCGAGGCTAAAAACACGTTCTTGCTCACCGCCTTGATAAGGCCCTGACGGAGCATAGGGGAGAGATGAGAGACGCAGGGAATTGTCGCAGATGACCGCAGTATCAGCTTCAGCTTAGAAACCAAGCCAACTTACGCGTGGTTAGGATGAACAAGACGATACTCGTCTGGGTTGAATAACAGAATTGACTCGGCAACCACGAGGCGTGCCCAGGTATGTCTGAGCAAGGTGGTCGCATTGGCCAACAAAGCGAGCATTTCTCCAACTAGCAGACTAAAACGTCCCCAAGTGGTGAGCCGAGCCAATATCGTAAGTTCGGCCATGTTTTCCCACACTCGGCAACGGTGCCCGCCTAGCATGCCTTCGGCTAGCCGGGCCAACCCGCTTTTTCAGCGCAGGCTTGCATGTACTGTAAACTGCGTGTGGCAATGGTCTCCGGGTCGGGGCTATAGTCAAAGACTTCAACCGAAACCCAGCCGGAGTAATTAATGTCGCGTAAGGCCGCAAAGATGGGAACGAAATCCACCTCGCCAAAACCAGGGCCACGGAAATTAGGATCGTTCGCGTGAAAATGGCGGAGCCAAGGACCGTAACGGCGAATCAACTCGGGCACGGATGCCTCAGGGTCGGCGCACATCGCCTTGACGTCCAAATGTAAGCCTACGCGGGGATGGTTTAGTCGCTGAACCAGTTCCAAACCCTCTGCACACGATGTCAGGAAATTTGTTTCGTTAGCCGTAAGCGGCTCGATGCACAGATCAATGTGCCACTCCTCTAGATATGGTAGTAACCCGCGAAATACTTCCTCGGCGTAGTCCAAACCTTGTTCGCGACGGACGCCCGGGGGTAAGCTCCTTTGCCCTGGTGAACCAAACACTAAGAGCCAACCGCCTAGGTCATGGCATAAGCGCGCCAATTCGATGAGATAGTTTTGCGTGCGGTGACGAACTTCCGCATCAGGTGAGGTAAGATGTAGCCCTTGCGTGCGGGCGAGCAACCAATGCAACCCTATGATGCGAATTCCAGCTTGTTCTGCTTGACGGCGCACCTGCTGCCGTCGTTCCGAGGTAATGTGGGTAACATTTTCCGCTAGAGTAAACGGAGCTACCTCGAGGCCATGATATCCAATGCTGGCAACATATTGGCAGACACAACCGTGCTCCCAGCCTGCAAAAGTCTCATTACAAATTGCGTAAGGCATGACTCAGGGGACGTATGGTTCGGAAATTCCGGTATATGCTGCCTAAGCTCCAACTAGTACGACTCAGCGCAGCTTTTTTGCGGAATTTTTGCCGCAAAGGCGCAGTGGCTGTTGAGAAGGATCAGCTCAGTCCAACAAGAGCGTGGATTCCAAACCCGCTTGCTCCGCTTTGGCGCGAAGTTTCTCCAGGGCGCGGTTTTGAATCTGGCGGACTCGCTCTTTACTGATGCGTAACAAGTGCCCGATTTGGCGTAAACTATGCGTTCCCGTGCCAGTCAGGCCGAACCGTAGCCCCAATACTTTCCGTTCGCGAGGGCGCAGCTGTTCCAACAGGTATAACAAGGACTCGGCTCGTTCATTCTTCTCACGCTCCTGGGCAACGGAAACATCCGGCATGGCCTCGGTAAGTTTGAAATCGCTATCGTCATCGAGCACAGCATTCAAAGAAACAGGCGTACGCGTCGCTGTTTGCAAGTGGGCCAAGTGCTCTAAGCTGGAACCGGTACGCTTGGCCAACTCTTGGGCACTAGGCGTCTTACCTCCGTGTGCCAACGCTTCCACTTCCTGCTGTAACAAACCTAATTCCTGCAAATGATGGGGGGACAAACTCACTAAGTGGCTTTGCCGGGCCACAGCAATTTGCAAAGTTTGCCTGATCCACCAAGTAGCGTACGTAGCTAACCGTGTGCCGTGGCTTACATCAAAACGGTCAATTGCCTGCATGAGCCCACACACCGCTTCCTGTAACAGGTCAGCGTAGTTCAAAGAGTGATGGCGAAACCGCTTGGCCACGTGTGCCGCTAAACGGATATTCGCCGAGGCCAAACGATGCTTATACGTTACATAACGGTCGTAAAGCTTCTTCACTGCGGGCTTCTGCAACACTTCCTCAGTGCAGTGTTCGCGGATAAACTGGGCCATGGGCCAAGGCTCCATGGGCGGCCGATGACCCCGAAGATTAGGAAATTCGCGCAAAATAACTCGGACAAGCTCTCGTTTACACTGCCAAAATTCCGCCAGCAGCTCACGTTCTTCTTCGGGTGTCAGCAGGTCAGAAGAAAATGCGGTTTCAGGAGTGGCCGAGCCAAGTAATGATTCTTTTTTCTTTTTGCGTCGGACCTTGCTTTTCTTGCTTTCAGAAGCCATGACTAGCTTCCCTTGCTGACCCTGCTAATGATCTTGCACGAAAGTAGGAAATTAGCCCCGGATATTGGGAATACCTCATTCAGGCCGACCCAAGGCCTTGGTAAGTGCAATCCCGTTGGTCACTTACGTCACATACAATTCCTCTCGCTCGGAAACTGAAATGCATGGGGCTTGCGGGAAGATGGGCCTCAAGTTCTCTGTTCCGCATAACTTAGGGTTTTGGGTGGTCGGCGTGGTCTCTCAGCAGGCTATGTGATTCTAAATGCCCCTTAACTGGATTTCAAGATGATTTTTTGGGAAATTTTCATATGGTCTTTTAGAAAAAATCTGGCCAAGAGGGAACACCCTGCAACGACTAAACATGACCACAGCTCGACCTACAGTTATAACGCGGGCATTTTTGCTCCTACTCCTATGGGGGGCCACCGTATTGAGCTCTCCCCACCTTGTGTGGGCGAGCCAAAGCGCAGAGCATGGTTTGGCCCCCCCTTGGTGGACAGCTGCGCCTTTCCTCCTGCTGCTCTTAGCCATTGCCCTGTTGCCCCTGCTTACCCCCCATTTCTGGGAGTCTAATCTCCACCGGGGACTAGTGGCTTTTGCCTGTTCGGTACCCACAGTGGTCTATTTATTAGCCGAGGGACGAGCAGGCATTCACCTGTTGCTCCATGCTCTAGAAGAGTATGCCGCATTTATTACCCTGCTAGGTTCGCTTTACACAATCGCGGGAGGACTACTACTGGCCGACCGCTTTTCCGCAGGCCCCCTAACTAACGTGGGGTTTCTTGTCATCGGTGGTATCTTGGCTAATTTCATTGGGACTACCGGGGCGAGTATGGTTCTGATTCGCCCGCTGTTACGGCTCAATCGGCATCGCCGACGACGCACGCACGTCCCCATTTTCTTTCTGTTCCTCGTGAGTAACATGAGTGGACTGCTCACGCCCCTGGGCGACCCCCCCTTATTCCTCGGCTTTCTCCGAGGCGTGCCCTTCACCTGGACTCTTCGTCTTTGGAAACAATGGTTACTTGCTAACGGCATCGTACTGACATTATTCATCATGTGGGACACATGGCTTTACCGCCAGGAGCAAGCCGATAAGGTTGACGAATCGGCTAAAAAAGAAAAGCACTCCCTTCCCTGGCTCCGCGGCAAGATCAATCTCCTACTTCTAGCAGGCGTCGTGGCTTGCGTCTTGCTTCAAGCATGGCTCATTCAGCAGGGGCTTTCGCCTCTATGGTCTTCCTTGGGTATGGTACTGCTCGGGTGGGCCTCGCTAAAGCTCACGCCGCCTGGCGTGCACGAAGAGAACGGTTTTACCTGGAGTCCCATTATCGAAGTCGCTGTTTTGTTCGCGGGTATTTTTGTCACCATGGCACCGGCTCTCGAGCTCCTGCGGGCCTATGGGCCGTCCTGGAACTTGAGCCAGGCTTGGCAGTTCTTCTGGCTCACGGGCTTGCTTTCCTCGTTTTTGGACAACGCCCCAACGTACTTGACTTTTGCCACGCTGGCCTCCGCACCCCACGAGATTGCTCACCTGGCGCAACACAATCCCAAATTGCTCGAAGCCATCAGCTGCGGGGCCGTTTTCATGGGAGCGAACACCTACATCGGCAACGGCCCGAATTTCATGGTCAAAGCCATCGCTGAGGAAAATCGATATCCTATGCCCAGCTTCTTCGGCTACATTTTCCGCTATACTTTACCCATTCTCATACCTATTTACCTGATACTGACGTTGCTGCTGTTCACGACTTAGATTCCTATAATACTGTTTTGCCTCGCCTCTAACTCTCACGCCTTCTCAAGCACCCGCCTGGAGAACCCTCCGTGCAATGGTTGGCCGAGCTGTGCATTCGCCGCCCGGTCTTTGCCACCATGCTCAATCTCGCTCTGGTGGTGGCAGGACTGGCGTGCTATTGGCAAATCGGCCACGACCGCTTTCCCAAGGTAGACCTGCCTACGGTCACGGTGTCCACCTTGCTTCCAAATGCCTCTGCAGAAGAAGTCGAATCCGAAGTGACCAGGATTCTGGAAGACGCGGTCGCTACCGTCGAGGGACTCGACGAGCTTCGTAGCATCTCCTCCGAGGGTCGCTCCCTCCTGCTACTGACCTTCAACCTGAATCGTAATCTCGACGCCGCCGCCCAGGACGTGCGCGACGCCATCGGTGCCGTACTCAATCGACTGCCTGCCGACGCCTATCCCCCCGTAGTGCGCAAACTCGACACCGACACTTCGCCGGTCCTGTCCCTGGCTGTAGCAGGTGGCCCGCATCGCGATAGCCGCGAACTCTACTTGATCGCCGATAAGGCCATCAAAGACCTCATCGAATCCGCACCGGGTGTCGGTGCCGTCACCATCTATGGCGCGACCGAACGGGCCATTCAGGTCGAAATTGATGCCCGGCGCTTAGCGGCTTATCAGATCTCCATCACGGAGGTCCGCGACGCACTGATTCGACAAAACGCCGAAGGTTTTGGCGGCAACGTTCAGTCCGGCCCTCGGGAATGGAGCTTACGCACCCTGAGCCGACTTCCAGATGTCCAAGCGTTCCGCGACCTGACTGTCGCCACTATCCAAGGACGCAAAATCACCCTCGCCGACCTCGGTCGAGTTACCGATGGCCAGAAAGAAGTACGCACACTCGCCCGCCTCGACGGCCAACCGGCCGTCGTTCTCACGATACAACGCCAATCGGGCAGCAACACCATCGAGGTGATTCAGGCCGTCAAGCAGCGCTT
Organism: Gemmatales bacterium; assembly: GCA_025060195.1. GTDB lineage: Bacteria > Planctomycetota > Planctomycetia > Gemmatales > HRBIN36 > HRBIN36. The sequence continues at coordinate 9,558 of JANXCQ010000011.1, forward strand.
GGCCCAGGCGCAAGCCTACCTGCGCGAACATTACCCCGACGTCCACATCGAAATCATCCAGGACCAATCGCGCTACATCTTGGCCGCGCTGCACGAAATTAGAAACCACCTCATCGTCGGCAGCATCCTCGCTAGCGTCGTGGTGCTGTTATTCATGCGAAGTTGGCGCTCCACGCTCATCGCTTCCGTGGCCATTCCCGCCTCGATTATCGCTACCTTCGCTGTCATGCGAGCCTTGGACTTCACCATGAACAACGTTACCATGCTCGCGTTGGTCCTCATGGTCGGCGTAGTCATTGATGACGCCATCGTTGTATTGGAAAACATTTTCCGCATCATGGAGGAAAAAGGCTTACCGCCTGTTCAGGCCGCCATCGATGGCACCCGCGAAATCGGCCTGGCAGTTTTGGCCACTACCTTTTCGTTGGTCGTTGTCTTTCTGCCCGTTTCTTTTATGTCCAGCATTACGGGGCGTTTTCTATATCAGTTTGGCATCACCGCCTCCGTGGCCGTGCTCGTCTCTTTGCTCGTTAGTTTCACCCTGACCCCCATGCTGTGCAGCCGATTCTTCAGGGCCACCCCGGCATCCTCATCGAACTCCGATAACTCACGAAGTGGTTTCTATTACTATATAGAAGTCACCTACTTAGCCATGCTGCGTTGGTGCATGCATCATCGTTGGATCATAGGCGTTCTAAGCATAGTCATTCTCCTATCGAATATACCCCTTTATTTCCTGGTTCAGCAGGATTATGTCCCGACGAACGTGGATGAATCAGAATTTGAGGTGAATATTCAGGCACCTGAAGGTCTAAGTATCGAAGGGATGAAAAAAGTAGTGGAAGCAGTCGAAGAAGAAATCAAGAGCGTTGGAGGCGTCGTCCGTATACTTAGCACGGTAGGCAGCACAGGCATAGGTCGAGTTAATAATGCTAATATCTATGTTCGCTTAGAGAACTTAGAGCAACGAACGTTTTCTCTGGGCCGACTTTTTCATGAGACATGGCGCGGTCAACCATGGAATGCCTTTCGCAATAACTATACTCAGCGGGATAAGATGGTGGAAATTCGCCGAAGGCTACGCCAACCGCAATTTGCTGACCTACGAGTTTCCGTGCGCAATCTTACATCACTACGTCAAGGAGCACCCGTAGATATAGACTTTGTACTGACAGGCCCGGAACTCCTACCTTTAGCGAAATATGCGCAACAGTTACTGGCGCGCATACAAGACCCGCATGGCGGTTTAGAAGGCATCGTGGACGCTGATATTACCTTACGTCTGGATAAACCTGAGCTCGTCGGTCGGATTGATCGCCCGAAGGCGGCAGAATTAGGTATAGATGCTCAGGAAATTGCGGTGTCTCTACGGCTCATGGTCGGCGGCGATGAACGTGTCTCGCGGTTCCGCGACGAGAAAATGGATGATGTTTACGACGTAGAACTTAGACTCATCGGCGATGACCGAGGCAGTAAAGCGAAGATCGAACAATTATATGTTCGCGCGGGCACCATTCCGCTGCCCCGTTTCGGCATGAATAATCTAAGTCCCATTTCCCCAATGAATCGGCCTCGGTTGGTGCGACTCGACACCGTGATGCGTTTCGAGGAAGCCTATAGTCCCGCTCGTATTGACCGGGTCGATCGGCAACGCATGGTGGCCATCCGCGGCAACGTGGCCCCTGGTTATGCCTTGGGCGACTGCCTGGCACGACTACGCCGCGCCGCGGAAGAACTGCAATTGCCTCCAGGTTATTCTTTTCGCGTTCTTGGTCGAGGGCGAGAACTCGAACGCGCCTTTCACGACTTCGCCTGGGCCTTCGTTCTATCCTTAGTTTTCATGTATATCGTACTCGCGGCTCAATTTGAAAGCTTTATTCACCCGCTCACTATCTTAATTTCCCTCCCTTTAGCGGTTCCTTTTGGACTACTTAGTTTGTGGTGGGGTGGGGAGACGCTAAACTTATATTCTGCGTTGGGCATCTTAGTGCTTTTTGGTGTGATCAAGAAGAACTCGATTCTTCAGGTGGACCATACGAATCAACTTCGAGCTGCAGGCTTGAGCCGACTTGAGGCGATTCTCCAGGCGAACCGCGACCGCTTGCGTCCTATTCTCATGACTACGCTTTCCTTCGTGGCTGGTATGTTACCTCTATTAGTCGGTCGGGGTCCGGGTGCCGAGGAACGCCGATCGATCGCCGTATTAGTCGTCGGCGGCCAAACCCTATCTCTCCTCCTCACGCTGTTAGCAACGCCTGTGGTTTATTCTTTCTTAGACGACTTGGCCGAGTTATACCGCGGCATCAGGCGAAATCGCCCTGCAAAAGCCGAGGTTGGCACGCCGCTATTGGCAAGTATGAATAAACTCGAAATCAGCTCCCCGCTTCTTCTCTCTGGTAAGAACGAACAATGCCCACCCAACGGCCAACTTTCCGTTCACACATCCACTGACCCTTCCCATGCTGAACCATTACAAGTGCAGTGAACTATTGCTTCTTAAGCCCCCTAAACCCGATAACCTTCAGGACTTTACTCCTAATTCTTTGACCAACTTGTTTATATAAATCAATCAGCTCCCGATAAGTGCCAGGCCCTGCCAGCAAATCCCAGAATTCGTTGCCTATTAACACTTGCCTCTCTAAATCGAGATATTTTTGGGCAATACTGTGCTTGTAACTTGCACGACTGCTGCCAGATGGTTCGGCCCGCTCGAAGGGATTAAACGGCATGGCGTAATAGGTTTGCACCTGAGGATGGGAAGCTTTTCTAATAGCATGAACGAGGAGCAGCTTTTCGGTCGTGGCCACGCATTGATCCTTGTTGGGCAGCGGAGATTTCATTTCGAAAAATAGTTCCTCGCCATTCTTCCTGCGCAAGTATAGGTCGATGATGATCTCGACCTTAGTGCCGTTGACAACTCTATTTTCTTTTTGGCTGCTTTTAGTATGGTCGTATTCATTTCCATGATAAGCGGCGGCCACTTTTTGCGCTAAGTCGGTAAAACGCTCGCGAAATCCGGTCATGCCTTTTCTTCGTAGCTTATTGATGACCGCATCTATGGTCGCTCGTGCCGCATTTGAGACCCAACCTGCGATCTTCGATTGAAGGCTGACGTGTTGATAAAGGCCTGATGATTGAGCTAAAAGCTTTGCCACGGTTTGAAATGAGTTCCCTAGAGCCGTTGAGACAGTTCGCTCAAATTCCCAGGCCTTAAGTAATGGATTCGGGAATAAAGCTTGATGGAACACTGAGTAAGTCCTGCGTCGGCTGTGCCGGGACTCTATTTTCTCTATAATAAGTTCGCGAATTGTCTGACAAATCCGGTCGCGGATGTCGGGAGGGATTACACCTGCCATACAATCACGTCCTCGAAGAAGTCTGTGGAGCGTCGGCCCGTGCGACGGTTGACGTGGCGGCGCAAGCGATATTCCACTCTTAGACCCAGGCGCTTCGCAATTTCGTCGTATAAGTTGCGAGAGTCATGGATAATAACTACTAAGCGTCCCCCTGACTTGAGTGACCTGAGGACGTTCTGGAAAGCTGATGTCATATCATCGAGATATTTCTGGATTGCTGCCTGAGATTGTCCCTGGCTGGCAGAGCCGATTTCTAAGTGTTCGTGCACAGGTAAACCTAGCAGTTCGTAGGCATAGCGATGTTGCTCGTGATAGTCTATCAGACCGACATAAGGAGGGGACGTAATGACTAAATCCACAGGTGGAAACCTAACGTTGCGTGCATCCCCATAGATGACAGTGGTCGGGGCATCAGTCCGTAATCGTTGATATTCCATGAGCCGATCATACGTGTCCCAAGTGTAGCGCACTAAAAACGTCAAGGCTTGCTTTATGGGTTGGCAGATGCGGCGGTGCTTGTAACAATAGTAAGGTTCGGTTATTGGGGCCTTAGGAAAATCTAATTCATAATGAGTAGTTAGTCGGGCTGAGCGTGCAGCTCGGGAGAGAATGACTTGAAAAACAGGTGCATAATGCGTTGATGAGATGATGTCGCGGAACAGGAGCAATTGTTGCAAGGCCTCAGGAGCGTACCAAGTGCGTAAGTAAGGACTTACCTGAGCCGAAACATCTCGCCGCTGGCTACCAAACAGGGGACTGTCGCAAGCTTCATGTAACTGCCCTAATACCTTTATGATTTCGCGACGCAACAAATGGAAGTCATAGCGCGCTACTTTGACCTTAGTAAGCAAGCAATTAAATTCGCAAATATCGCAACCAACTGATTCTATGCCCAGGCAATTCGCTTCGACCAGGGTCGTTCCCGATCCGCAGAAGGGATCGCAAACCCTTCGAGGGCGATACTTACGTAAAAAGATTTCCACCAATTGGGGGACAAACTTGCCTAAGTACGGATGGAGCTTATGAACATGTTTCGTGCGTTGGCGTTCGGGAAGGTCTTTTTCACGCCAATTTAGATTGAGTTTGTCCAGAGGTGTGTCAGGTGTAACCGAGGCAAAATCTGTGAAAGGTGGAGCCTCATATTGGGGATTACCAGTGACCCCGTAGCTGCGGTTCATTTTTTGAGGCATGGTTCCAAGCCTACATTAGCTGGCAAGTGCCGCATATGTATAACGGCTAGCTAATAAAGTCATTTCCAGTAGCTGACAGCACTAAGTTTGTCAAGCGTGTAGTGTCATCTAAGTCTGTTTACAAGGACATATGGTTAGCGGACAGGCTGTTATCAATAAACGTCACCGAAAGTTGCAGAGCGTGCTGTAAGCGGCGAAGATAGTCGGAGCGGGGAATAAGTATAGCACCGAATCGAGCGGTATGTTCGTTGATTACTTGAATATCGAATAAGACATAACCGCGGCGTCGTAAGTATTCGACTAAATAAACTAAGGCTACTTTCGAGGCATCGCGCACTCGGTAGAACATCGAGTCCCCTGAGAAGAACCCGCCGATGGCTATTCCGAAAATGCCCCCCGCCAGTTGGCCGTGATACCAGGCCTCGACGCTGTGGGCGTAACCCTGTTGGTGCAGCTGCACGTAGGTGTCGAATAAGTCAGAAGTAATCCAGGTACCTTCTAAGCCTCGTGCAGCGCAACCTTGCACGACATCGTAAAAGGCGCGGTTGATGGTAAGGTCAAACTTCCCTTGTCTCACAGTGCGGGCTAAGCGTCGAGGTACATGGAAATTGTTGAGGTCAAAAATAGCGCGGGGATCGGGCGAATACCAGGCGACAGGTTCGCCTTCGCTATACCAGGGAAAGATGCCGCGTCGGTAGGCCGCTAAGAGTCGGCGGGGGCTTGGTCTTCCCCCTAGGCAGACTAAACCCTCACTGTCGGCTCGTGAAGGGTCGGGAAACCATTCGTCATCCGTTGTAGAGGTAAGGACGGGGATTCCTCTTAGCCAAAAGGGCATGGCAGTCGGTTTCGTTGCTCGCCTCTAAGGAATTCCAGACTGAACCAGGTCGGCCTAAGTAAGTTGCCCTTGGTACGTGCTTGCTTGGTTATTGTAACGCCATTAGTCTTTATCGAGTTGTTTCATCAGGGCGTGGACTTCGCGGACGATCAGGTCTTCAATAAGCGGTGACCATTTCGCGGGAAAACCATAGTAAATCATGGAGCTATCTGCCTCGTAGCCGCCTTCTTTGAGGACGCGCACAGAGGGAATATAGGCCATGACATCGTTGGCATAGCCCATGACCCAGGTCCGTTGCGGACCATAGTCTTTCTTGAAACGCAGCGCATAATCTACCAGGACTTCGCCTCCGAGCATAATCCAGCGGAGGTCGTCGCCTAGACGCCAGACTTGGACGGGATAATGCGGATAATGATCGTCAAGCTTCCCTTGAGTTTCAAGCTGCTTGAGTAAACGTTTGGCGCGCGCTTGCTCAGCGTAGGTCTTGCTAAGCGCCTGAGCCTGGAGTTCCTCTATAGATGGGAGCTTATCCAGGGGCAGGCTGATGGTGCTATAGGCGGCTCGGAAATGGCCGCGTAGGGGCGTGAGGTTCTGACTCAGCGTAGCTGCAACTGCGTCAGCCAGTTCGCGGCCGTGTTTTTGTGCTAGCTCAAGAGAGCGACGCGGATGCGGATTAGCGTCGCCGCCGCATCCAGTCCAGAAGAGGGCAACGGCACCTGGGTATTTTTCCTCTAAGTAGTCCTGAGCGAAACCAGCGTAATCGCCGCAGTATTGATAAAAATCGAGCGTGGTATTGTGGCAAGCATAGCCAAAGGCGATAGCGCGAAGTTTGCCATCGGGACTGGCGACGCGGAGTACGGGAACGGAGTGATCCACGGGCCCCTGGGGGTTTTGGCCGATAATGACTCCTCTCTCGGTGTGTTGTCGGCGGTTGATGGCAAAACGCGCCATGCCTTCGCCGTAGCTTAGGTGGGCGGGCTTCAGGTCAGCTAAGGCGTCGCTTACCAGACGCACTACGGTTTGCCGGAGGAATTCGCGATATTTCTTCAGTTTCTCCGGCTGATCAGGCGGTAACGGATACATGTCGCTGAGATTACCGTAGATGACTGGGCTACAGTGGGTGTGCGAACAGGCAAAGACCACTGCTGCGCGCGGTAAGTGCGTCTTGTGGCGGATGTCCTGGTACATTTCTTCGGAAAGCTCGCGGGGTAACCCGATGACGTCGAGCGTAACGAGCACGAGCCGAGTGCCCTGGCTGTCTTCAAGCGCCAGGACTTTCGCATAGAGGTCATTAGCCTTGCCCTCGGCGGGCTTGTTGCGTCCCGCGTAGCCGGCCAGCCAAAGACCGGGTTCGGGCGTGATGATTGCCTTGGCTACGCCGGCTTTGTAATCGACTTGGGCGCACGCCTCGGCCAGGCTGAGTGTGGTCAATGCCCCGCTCGTGACGGTCAAGAGGATCAGCCAACGCATTGCAGTGCCTCCCATGCTGGTTTGCGATCCAAGCTATTTCTGATGACCATTATGGAACTAAGCATACTCCTTACAAGGGACAAGCGAACTGATAGAATGTCGGTTGGGGCCAAGTTACCGCAACCACGGAGGTGAGCCATGCTCAGAGTTTCACAGCCGAACGTAAAAGAGGGGCTGCCAACACCGTCGCACTCCGATGAAAAAGAGTCAAGGGAGAGGGCGACCGATGTCGTGGACGAGGCGGGCGAGGAATCATTTCCCGCAAGCGACCCGCCGGGTTGGTCGCCAATTGTGCGCGTTGGTCCCCCGTCGCACGACGAGCCGATCCCCTTGCCGTCCGTGACTTAGCCGCTTGTCGACTCCATAAGGAGCTGCCGATGAACCGCTGGTATTTGTCAGTAATGCTTTTGTTGTTGATTTTCTCTGCCATTGCCCGGTTCGGTCGGAGCATAGCGGAGCACCCGCAGGTGGTGCAGCAGCCGGTCTTTATCAGTGGTCAGGAAGGTTACCATACGTTTCGTATCCCTGCGTTACTGGTAACGCCGCGAGGGACGGTGTTAGCGTTCTGCGAGGGCCGGAAACATTCGTTACATGATCATGGCGATATTGACCTAGTGCTGAAGCGGAGTACAGACGGGGGCAAAACCTGGTCGAAACTGCAGGTGATTTGGGACGATGGACCAAACACCTGTGGCAACCCGTGCCCGGTGGTGGATCGTCAGCAGGGTCGAATCTGGTTGTTGATGACTCACAATTTGGGCGACGATATCGAAGCTGCGATAACCGCAGGCAAAGCCCAGGGCACCCGCACGGTATGGGTTAGTTATAGTGACGATGACGGGGAAACTTGGTCGAAGCCCGCCAATATCACGCAACAAGCGAAACGGCCCGGTTGGACTTGGTATGCCACCGGACCAGGCGTTGGCATTCAACTGGCGAATGGTCGGCTGCTCGTTCCTTGTGACCATAAGGAACCGACGGACCAAGGGGTTATCTGGCGTTCTCATGTGATTTACAGCGATGATCATGGCAAGACTTGGCACGTAGGCGGAGTGGTGGGGCCCCAATGCAATGAATGTCAAGCGGCGGAACTAAGTGACGGTCGCGTCGTGCTCAATATCCGCAGTTATCGCGGTAACCATCGTCGGTTGGTTGCGGTGAGCCAAGATGGCGGATTGACCTTTGGGCCTTTGCGGGAGGATGCTGCTTTGGTGGAGCCTGTGTGTCAAGCGAGTCTGTTGCGCTGGCCCAATCCGCTGGCGAATAAAAAGTCCATGTTGCTTTTCAGCAATCCTGCAAGTCAGAAGCGCGAAAGGCTCACGATTCGTGCGAGTTTTGATGACGGTCAGACTTGGTCGAGACGAGTCGAGCTTTACGGTGGTCCGTCCGCTTACTCCTGCTTGGCGGCCCTGGACGCGAATACTATCGGCTGCCTGTACGAACGGGGGCAGAAACATCCTTACGAGGCGATTTACTTAGCTCGCTTGCCGTTGCAGTTACTTCTGGACTAATTGGGGCACTTTCAAGTATGGACAGCTTGCCCATTTGCACTCCGGACCCGCCCGTTCACACTTAACACTCAGGGGCCGGTGGAATGCTGCTGGGAAACCAGGCGACCTGCTTCTTCGAGGATGACGAGCCGGCCGCCGTAGGTTTTACTGAGGTTCACGGGGGTGAATACTTCGTGGGTCGGGCCACTGGCGATGATGCGGGTGTTGAGCAAAACGACTTGCTCGAATTGGTCAGGTACGGTCCGCAGATCGTGATGAACAACGAGCAAAGTGCGGCCTTGGTCACGGAGTTCACGAAGCAGTTCCCAGATAACGCGTTCCGTGGCGGCGTCCACGCCCGCTAACGGTTCGTCCATGAGGTAGAGATCGGCTTGCTGCGCCAACGCCCGAGCCAGGAAAACGCGCTGTTGTTGGCCACCAGACAACTCGCCGATCTGGCGTTTTTCCAACCCAGCGAGTCCTAAACGTTCCAGACATTGTTGTGCCAAATCGCGTTCGGCCCGGCCGGGGCGGCGGAACCAACCGAGCCGACCGTAGGTCCCCATGAGCACCACGTCGAACACCGTAGCCGGGAAGTCCCAGTCCACGCTTTCGCGCTGCGGCACGTAGGCCAGCCGTCGTCGCACGCGTTGGACAGGTTCACCGAAAATACGCACCTGCCCTGTCAGGAGCGGCACCAATCCCAAGATGGCTTTCAGAAACGTACTCTTGCCCGCCCCGTTAGGACCGACAATGGCCACTAACGCTGGTTCCCGCAGAGTCCAATCTACATCCCATAAAACGGGCTGGCGACCATACGCTACTGTAGCATCATGGATATCCAGAATCGCAGGACGTTCTGCATTCACCGCAGCGCCTCGACAATCGTGCGGACGTTATGGCGCATCATGCCGATGTAAGTCCCTGGATTTTCCTCTTCTGGCACGTCGGGACGAAACTCTCCCAGGGCATCGGAGAATAATTCACCCCCGATGCGTATTTCGTGGCCTTGCCGACGACAACTTTCTACCACAGCTTGGACGTGCCGCGGGTTGACGCTGCTTTCGACGAAGATGGCCTTGATTCGCCGCGCCACCAGCATTTGTACTAATGCATCTATCTCTCTCAAGCTCGCTTCACTTTCAGTGCTGATGCCCTGAATGCCATAGACTTCAATCTCATATGCTCGACCAAAATAGCGGAAGGCATCGTGGGCCGTCACTAGCACACGTTGGGTTTTCGGTATCTGAGCAAGCTGGTTGCGCATCCACTCGTCGAGAGCCAGTAACTTCGCCCCGTAACGTTCGGCCTGAGCTTGATAGCTTTCGCGGTGCGCCGGATCGTACTGTGCTAACACCTCGCGTACCAGGCCAAGGCATTTGTGCCACAATCGCACGTCGAACCACACGTGCGGATCAAATTGGCCGCCGTCGCCAAGCAAATCTTCAGCCGTCAGTGCCGAAGTCACAGCATAAACCCGTCGGCCCTGACGGGACAAACTTTCCAAGACCTCGGCCAGGCGGCCTTCCAGATGCAGCCCCGAGTAAAAGACCAAATCAGCCTGTTGTAAGAGCCGTAAATCATTAGGGCGGGCCTTATACAGGTGTGGGTCCACGCCAGGTCCCATGAGCACATGCACTTGGACGTGTTCCCCGCCAGTGTGCCGCACCAAGTCGCCCACCATGCCCGTGGTGCAGACGACGCGAATCGGGTATGAACCAGAGTGGGTTTTGGGAACCAAAGCCGCATCTTTTTGAGTTGCCACCGTGGCTGGTGGTTCACTCGAATTACAACCCCACAGCGCCAACATTAAAACGCCGGCGAGACACATGATGATTGTAGCGACACTCCCTGGTCGCGTGCGCTCATGCAAGCAGGTTCGTCGGTGCCCTTGGCTATGCTTCATCTAAAAAAATTTCGCAGCTCAAAAATTTACGGGCCCGGGGCCCGCCTCAGTCATGATAAGAGAATTGTCGCAAAATCAGCCCTGAGAGCATTCCCTCACATGATTAGCCCTAATTTTCCAACCTGAGCCAGGCTGACAACATTATACCCAGGAAGAGGGATAAGGCCCTTTACGCGACGGTGCAGATGAAGGAGGTCAACCCATACACAATGGAGGGCAACCTAAGCAGCATTTACGCTCCCTCGGGCCAATTGTGCAATCACCAGAGTGCGCACCAGTGTCTAACTGATTAGCTCACGGACAGGTTTGCCCGTCGGTACAAGCTCAATGGGTCGGCCATCATAAGACCGGTACCAACGGTCGAGAGGCACGCCGAGGGCGTAGTAAATAGTGGCTGCCAAGTCTTGTGGGGTAACGGGGCTGTCAACAATGTACTCGCCTAACGAGTTCGTGCGTCCCACAATCACGCCGGTCTTGATGCCGCCACCGCCGATGCAAACGACCGAAGCGGTGCCCCAGTGATCGCGACCTGCGGCGGAGTTGATTTTAGGAGTACGCCCAAAATCTCCCATCCACACCACTAAAGTGCTCTCCAACAGTCCTCGGGCAGCTAAGTCGCGCAACAATGCCGAGTAACCCTGGTCAATGCGTGGCAGCAGGCGCTCCTTGAGGCTACGGAAGTTGTTTTGGTGAGTGTCCCAGCCGCCGTCGGTGATCGTTACGAAATGCACGCCGGCTTCGATCAGACGCCGAGCTAGCAAGCACGATTGTCCGAAGGTATTGCGACCATACTCATCACGGAGCTTGTCGGGCTCCTGGCTCAGATCGAACGCCTTCTTAGCAGCGGGCGAAGTAATGAGACTGAACGCCTTCTCCCAAAAGGCATCTTGCGTCTGTACTACCGAGGCAGCCTCTTCCTGAATCTGACGCTGAAATTGTTCCAGAGTGCGCAGCATACGTTGGCGCCGCGACAGGCGCTGTTCGTCAATGCCGGCGGGCGGCGTCAAATCGCGCACACGGAAGTTGGGCGAATTGGGATCATCCAGAACCTCAAATGGGTTGTACTGGTCTCCCAGAAATCCCGCGATACCTCCTCCAAAACGCCGATCCACATAGCGATTCAGCTGGACAAAGGGGAACATCCCGTTCTTCGAACCGCGCTCTTTGGCGATAACCGAGCCGAAACATGGATAAATGAGCGCTGGGTTGAAGCGATGTCCCGACATCATGATGTGATCCGCTACGCCGTGGCTGGCATTTTGCGGGTCGCAGCTACGGATCACACTGAACTTATCGAGCTCTCTGGCGAGCTTCGGCAGATGCTCACAAAACTTGACCCCCGGAATCTTCGTGTCCACGACGCCAAACTCGCCGCGAATTTCCGGCGGTGCTTCGGGTTTAGGGTCGAACGTATCAATGTGGCTCGGGCCACCCTGCATCCACATGAGGATACAACTGACATTCCTACGGTCCCGATGCGCTGAGGCTTGGGCACGCAACCAAGTCGGCAAGGTCAAGCCGAACGCCGATAGTCCACCAATCTCCAAAAACTGCCGCCGAGTTACCAGCTCACAATCGCGCGTGATACCGAGCGTCAACTTCAGCATAGGCAGGTCTCCTTGCGGGTAGGACCTTAGGGCGGGGAAATTTTTGGTAGGCCAAAAGTTATTATGGTGTCTTAGCGGACGAGCGTCAAGAGACACTTCCCGGAATAATTCTAGCTATTTTTTCACTTATCGTCTCGAATCGCCCACCTTGGTGAGCAAGTGATGTAGCACGAGCGAATCGCCTTCGCCGCTAACTTTCCGCGGATAACCCTCTTGTCCAGCGGGATAACCATACCGTCATCGATTTCCGTGCCCATCTCGGTAGCCAAGCTCTCCAACAATTCGCGTATGCTTCGGTGAAGTACTGCCCGCAACGGTCGCACAAGCTTTAGCAAATCCAGAAACAGTGGCTTGCCGAGACGATGTAGAAACGAAGTATCGGCGTGGTAGGAGCGCTAAGCCGTAAGAAACCCTAAAGGGCGGGGAAAGCTAGTTCAATTGAACATGGCGAAGCTGCGCCCGTAGATACCGGGCACGGACCGCATCTTGCTCCTCGCTATCCAGGGACTCACCGTGAATTTTTTGCAGATGGGCGGGTCGTGTTTGCAGGAGCAAGGCGTTAACCCGGGGGACAGTTAGGTCATCCAGTAAGCCCAGAATCACTCCCAACCGTACGCTCGATAATAACTCTAGGGTCTCGTCAGCGCTCATCATGCGGGCGGAACGAAGTGTACCCAGGGAGCGGTGAACTCGATCCAGCAAACCGGAGCGCATCTCCCGCAACAGCAATTCACGGACATTGCGCTCCCAAGCCACGATGTCCGACACACATTCCCGTATCGACCGCAGAATCTCCTCTTCACTGCGGCCTAAGGTTACTTGGTTCGAAATCTGATATAGGTCGCCACTGGCTCGGGTACCTTCGCCGTAAAGGCCACGCACCGCCAAATTCATTTTCTGCAACGCGCGAAGGAGTTTTTCCATTTGCTTAGTCAGAGTAAGGGCCGGCAAATGCAGCAACACGCTTGCGCGCATGCCCGTGCCCACATTGGTCGGGCAGGCCGTCAGATATCCATACTCCTCACTAAACGCGTAGCAGACTCGTTCGGACAACTCATCATCCAGACGATTAATCTCACGCCACGCCTCGTCCAGCTGCAAACCACTGCGGATCGCCTGCATCCGCAGATGATCCTCTTCGTTGATCATCACGGAGATGGTCTCACCTTCCCTAATAGCGACGCCTCGCTGACCATTCGCGTGGGCGTGTTCGCGACTAATTAATTGGCGTTCCACCAGGAACTGACGATCCAAGTCCGACAGTCTATGTAAGGGCCAGTAGGTCAACTGCCACGTTTCGCTGAGTTGCTGCAGGCGCTCTCGAAGCAAAGACTCGATCTCGCCGCATTGCAAGGCGGAGGCGCGATTAGGAAAGGGAAAGTCCGCCAAATTGCGGGCCAAGCGAACTCGGGTGGACACAACCACATCCGACTCAGGCCCCTCGCCCCGCAACCATTCGCCCGTGCTATGAAGCAGGTCGTCGAGCCTCATAGGTGAAAGTCCTTGCGGCGAATGCAATCGCGCAGTCGCGCCGCCTCCTCAAAGGCTTCTTGCGCCACCGCGTGGATCAGTTCCTGACGCCAGCGAATCACTTGGCGCTGGTCCTCGCTATTCAGGAATCGTCGACGCGGCGCTTTACCACGATGTTCCACGCGGCGATGGAGCCGTTCCAACAAAGGATAAAGTCCTTTGCGGAATGCTATATAATCATACGGGCATCCTAACCGACCTTGCTGCCGAAACTCCAGAAAACTAATGCCACAGGCGGGACAACGGAGCCGTGACAGCTCCTCAGCGGCAGGTCCCAGGTGGGCTCCTAAGAGAGCGTGCACTAAGGCAGGTAAGTGGATTTGCTTTTTCTGGATCAGGTGCATCTTTTCTGCACAGGCCTGGCATAAGTGCAGCTCTTTTTTCACGCCCCCTGGCTCGACGTTGGTTACGTGCACGGTAGCCTGTTTGCCGCAGGCAAAGCACTTCATGATTGCATCCGCGCTTCTAGTTGGCGAATCTGATCGCGCAAGCGTGCCGCTTCCTCGTAGCGTTCCGCGTTGATCAGTTCCTGCATTTGCCGACGTAACCGGGCCAGTTCCAGGCGCCTCCTTTCGGGAGTCGCTAAGCGGCTTGGCACCTTGCCCAAGTGTCGAATCTCCCCATGAATACTTTCCAACAATTGGCGCAACTGTTCCTGGAAAAATTCGTAATCGTGGGGGCAACCGAGTCGGCCCGTGTTGCGGAAGTCCTTGAAGGTCGCACCACATTCGGGACAATGCAGTTGCTCCCATTGTTGCAACAATTCGATTTCCGCGCTCGTCCCAGAACTACTGGCGAGCTGAGTGCCAGGGATCGGTTCCGAGAGATACCGCGCAGCACACTCCTCGCACAAGTGCAATTCCTTCAACTGCGCCGGGCCAAGTATGTCCGTGATGTGGAACACCGCACGTTTGTTACAGCGCTCGCACTTCATGGTCGGACTTTACTCCTGCAAAGAAGCTTACAACGCTGTCACTCTCACGGAATCTTATCCGCTCATTGGCATTCTAACAGTCCCCCCTACGCTGTCAAGCAAATCCATCTACGCCCCACCTGCAGGATTATTCAAGGGCGGACTAAGTCCACGGATCCCCGTCAGAAGCATCAGGTGATTGTGAGCTTGTCGGCTCATTTCCATTCAAGAAAGGCGTTGAACTGATCTTCGTGGGCCATTGATCAGTACACAATATCGGCAAGGGTTAGGCTCGGTCTCGTCAATGAAATTTTTGTCGTTGCAGGCCTGTAAGGATTTACGGGGGATCGTACCCGCCCGCAGACCAGGGATGACACCTTAGGATCCGACCTAAGCCTTTGACTACTCCCTTTACCACCCCATACTTCTGGACCGCTTGGAGCAGGTACTCGCTACAACTCGGCTCAAAACGGCAGCACGGGCCGAGCAGCGCCAGCAAAATTGGCCGCACCGTCATTCGATACAGCCAAACCATCCCAAAGATTATCCTCTTGGATAAACTCGCCAACACTTGCCGAAAGCTCCCTACGTACTCGTTATAGTCCGTTTCCTAAACATGATATACAGCCCTGTTTTGACGCCACATTTACTCGCCCACCTTCGGCTGACGGCACCGCTCAAATGTTCCCAACGTGCGGCGAGTATCAATACGATCCCAATGACGATAATGCGGATTTCCGGGACGCAAATCAGTGCAAAGGAGCCTCGATGTCCGCGAGTGTCATCCTGAAAGCGCGGCGAGCCAAGCCGTTTTTTTCCCGCCATCCTTGGGTGTATGCGGGGGCAATCGCCCAGGTGCAGGGCCAGCCGAGTGACGGCGATGAGGTGGAAGTGTTCTCGCATGGCGGGCATTTTATCGCACGCGGACTTTATAACAGTCGCAGTCGAGTGCGGGTACGCTTATATTGCTGGGAAGTCAATCGCGCTCTGGATGAGGGATTCTGGCGCGAACGCTTGGATCAGGCCCTTCACCTGCGGCGCGACGTGCTGGGCTGGTTAGGCCCAGGAAAAGCCTGCCGCTTGGTGTTCAGTGAAGGCGATGGTCTATCCGGATTGACCGTGGATTGGTACGATGGTTGGGTTGTGATGCAGTTCACAGGGCTGGGCTTAGCGCTACGCCGCGAGATCTTCACGAAACTGCTGGTCGAGTTACTGCATCCCCGAGGAATTTTGCTGCGCACAGAAAAAAGTATTGCACCGCTAGAAGGGCTTGACCTGACCGAAAGTGTGCTCTGGGGCGATCCGCCCCAGGAACCCGTACTTATCGAAGAAGATGGCGTGATGTTCCTGGTGGACTTACTCGGTGGTCAAAAAACTGGCTTTTATCTCGACCAGCGGGACAATCGCCGTGCCGTGCGTCGGTACGCTACGGGGCGTCGCGTACTTGACGCGTTTTGTTACACCGGAGGCTTTGCCCTGCACGCCGCATACGCGGGCGCGGCGGAAGTCCTCGGGGTGGATAGTTCCAGTTCCGCCATTCAACTGGCCCAGAAGAACGCCGAACGTAATCACCTCAGACAAGTGCGTTTCGTCGAAGCGGAGGTATTTCGTTTCCTGGAGGAGCAAGCACGCAACCGCGAGCGTTACGGACTGATCATCCTCGACCCGCCGAAATTTGCCCATCGGCAGAGCGCTGTGGAAAATGCCCTCAAAGGATACCGCCGTCTGCTGGCCTTGAGTTTCCTGTTATTAGAGTCGGGAGGCATACTGGTGACTTGCTGTTGTTCCGGGCTGATAACGATGGACATGTTAGAGGAGTTGTCCAACCAGGTGGCCACGAAAGCACGACGTCATGTGCAAATTCTCGAGCGGCATTATCAGCCACCCGACCATCCCATCGCTGTCGCCTGCCGCGAATCATCGTACTTGAAATGTTTGGTAAAGCGGGTATGCTGAAACCGAAAAGGGAGAACTTTGGTATATGCTGAGCGGAAACGATTCACCCCGTCATAAAAAGGAGGTACACATGTCCCCTTGCCGAAGTGGTATGGTGAAGATTTCCCTCGCTATCGCTCTGCTTATAGGACTAGGGCCTGGATTAGCACGCCCACGGTCGGCTTACGCAGAGGAAGCTGACAAGCTGCTTCCCGCCGAGACTCTTGTAGCTATTCACTTCAACCTACAGCAATTGCAGAAGTCAAAACTGTTCAAAAAGTACCTGAGCGAGCAAATTACTGAAGCTTTGCGGAATAACGAGGAGGTGCAGAAATTTCAGGAACAATCGGGCATTGATGTTTTGAAAGACATCCATTCCATCAGCATGGCTATCACCAAGATCCCCCAGGGCATCAATCTCAATAATCCTGCCGCCGTTGATCCGAAAGATTTTGAGTTGTTGATGATCGTTCGTGGCGACTTTTCTAAGGACCGAGTCGTAAAAGCCCTGAAAGATTTGGAGGCTTTTGATACGAGGAAATACCAGGGGCACGTAATCTTTGTGAATAAGGAATCGGAAGAACAACCAGGCTATCTTTGCGTCGCTGACGACGGTGTGATATTGGCTTCTAATCACGTGAGCCGTCTTCATAAGTCTTTAGACGGGTTGAATGGTACTCCAAAGCCCAAGGGGATCAGTTCCGACCTCAAAGCGGTGATCGAGGCGATTCCCCAGGGGCAAGCTCTCTGGTTTGCCATGACCAAGTTTCAATTGCTCAAAGACTTGGCTCAGAACGACCCGAATGCTGCGGATTTCGTTGACAAATTTGTCGGCGCGAGCCTGAGCATCGCAGTTACTGACAAAGTTACTGCCAGCTTACGAGCTCACGCGACTGATGCTGACGCTGCTCGGGAGTTTCGCGCAGGTTTCGAGAAGCTGCGGGCCATGTTGGCCCTTCTCCCGTTAGGAGATCCCAACGTTGGCCCCATCATCCAAGAGATAATTAACGGTCTGAAAACCGGGCAGAAGGGTGCCATCGCCAGTCTAGAGCTGGAATTGAATGAGGACGCCTTGAAAAACATTGTCGAACAGATTCAGAGAATGCTCGGTGGAGCCGTTCCTTTCCCTGGCAAAGTTGACTAAGCGTAGCATGCAAGGCGGAGTTGCTCCCATAATGGGACTAAATCGCTGACCTTGGAATGGGGACGGTCATACTTGAGTCAAAATATTACGACCGGAAGCGGCCCGATAATGGGTGCCCGGCTGAGGCTTAGATATTTGGGACTGCTTCTGGCTCGGCGTCTTGCAGACGGCTTCCCCATCGCTTACCATGAAAAGCTAGCATCGGATGGTGGTGCTCGAAACAGGTATTTGGTGAAATGATAAACCCGGGTGTATCGCGGGCCTTTGCGCTGACGTGAGCTGTTTTGAGGGGTTATCGGAGCGAAGGTGAAAGTTGCCGACCTTTGGTGGCTCGACATCCATGTTCACGTCAGTAGGATGCTAGAGCTGAGGAAGCTCCATGGCCCGTTATTTTCACTTTCACACTGCCGAACAATTGCAACAAACTGCGGCGCGCCTAGGGATTGACATAACGCTGCAAGAGGACCTCTCCCCCCTTTGGCAACCAATTACGATTGGGCCTTATCGTGTGGGCAACCGTTTATGCATTCAGCCGATGGAAGGTTGTGATGGTAGCTTGGACGGAGCGCCGGAGGAACTGACACTGCGGCGCTATCAGCGTTTCGGAGCGGGTGGCGCGAAACTGATTTGGGGCGAAGCGACCGCAGTTCTTCCCGAGGGACGAGCCAATCCCCGACAACTGTGGCTGGCGCCGCATAATGCGTCGAGCTTTGAAAAGTTGCTTGTCGTTTGCCGTCAAGCACACCGTCGAGTCTGGGGGGACGATGCCGACTTACTCGTGGGATTGCAACTGACTCATTCAGGCCGATACGCCCATTTCCGCCCCTTGTTGGCCATGCACGATCCGCTCCTGGATCCGCTGACTTTCGACCGCAGCACGGGCCGGTTTGTAGATCACCATTATCCCTTGCTGAGCGACGGCGACTTGCGTCGCATTGCCGACGCTTTCGTGGCCACGGCCCGATTGGCTTGGCAGATCGGCTTTCAGTTTGTGGATGTGAAACAATGCCATCGCTATCTGCTCAACGAACTGTTAGCAGCCCGGCTCCGTTCTGGGCCGTATGGCGGCTGCTTGGAAAATCGCACAAGGTTGGCGCGCGAGATTATCCAAGGTATCCGCCGGGAAGTGCCCGGTTTGCTGATTTTCACGCGACTCAATGTGTTCGATGGTGTGCCTTTTCGCGTACCTCCGGGCCGACCCGAGGCACCCGGGGAGCCTTGGCCGTTTACGACACCTGTCTTATCGGCTTGGGGCACCAATCCGGAGAATCCTCTCGAGCCCGACCTCACTGAGCCATTGTTATGGATTGCTGAGATGCGACAGCTCGGTGTGGATGTGGTCAACGTCAGCATGGGAAACCCCTATGCCTCGCCCCATCTGACGCGGCCTTTCGAGTATCCTCCGCCTGATGGCTATGAACCGCCCGAGCATCCGCTCATGGGAGTAGCGCGACATTTCCAGCTTACTGAGAAGGTGCAGCGTAGCTTTCCTGAGTTGGTCGTCGTTGGCAGTGGCTACAGTTATCTACAGGAATTCGCTTTTCACGCAGCCGCCGCTAACCTGGCGCGTCGGCGTGTCAGTATCGTGGGAATCGGTCGAGCTGCGCTGGCCCAACCCGACTTTGTCTATCAGCTACGCCAACACGGGCGCTTGGAACGCCGCCGTGTCTGCCGTACTTTCAGTTATTGCACGGCACTGATGCGTTCTAAGCATCATCCCCTAGGGCAGTTTCCCACGGGATGTCCACCTTTCGACAAAGAGGTCTATGGCCCGATCTGGCAGCAGGCCCAACGTAGATAGCCTTTGTCGTGCGCCAGCTCGCTCCTCATTTGGGCCAGCGTGTTCCGCGCAGGGCTCATGTTTTTCAGGCGGACAAGTTTGACCTGTTGCTTGAGTTAGGCCCCAGAGTCACGACACGAACTGTTCCAGGAAACGTCGGCTTTGGCGTAGGGCGCGGATACGATCAGTTAACGAACCTTCGAACGCGCGGTCTTCTACTTCCACACACACGGGGCCTTGATAGCCCACATCGTTTAGCGCGGCAAAGAACCGACCCCAGTTCACGTCGCCTAGGCCCGGCAGTTTTGGCGTATGCCAACCCAAACCGAGTACGCCCACGTCCTGAAGTTTTTCCCGGTCGAGGCGAGCGTCCTTGGCGTGAATATGAACGATACGGGAACCAAATTCGCGGATGCACGGCACTGGATCGATCAGGAGCCAAACCAAGTGCGATGGGTCGAGGTTCAGACCTAAGTGAGGAGATGGAAACTCGCTAAACAGTTTGCGCCACACTGCTGGTGCCATGGCCAAGTTCTTACCCGCGGGCCATTCGTCATAGGTAAACAGCATGGGACAGTTTTCGATACCCAGCTTGATTTGCAGGCGCTCGGCATGAGCGACGATGTCGGGCCAAACTTCCCGTACTCGGGGCCAGTTGTCCTCCAGAGTAAGCCGCCAATCGCGGCCCAGGAACGTGTTGACCACGGGCACCCCGAGTCGTGCCGCGGCGGTGATGACTTGCTTCAAGTGTTCGACCACGCGCCGACGATGCTCGGCATCGGGGTCGAGAGGGTTCGGATAATAGCCCAATGCTGAAATACCAACGCCATATTTTTGTAAAAGTTCACGGATGCGTTGCACTTCCTGGTCATCGAGTCGTGTAACATCAATATGAGTAACGCCAGCGTAGCGTCGTTCGGCTTTGCCTACGGGCCAACACATCAGTTCAACGCACTGATAGCCCTCGTCGCGGGCAATACGCAGCACTTCTTCCAGCGAACAATCGGGCAGAATCGCGCTGACGAATCCCAGTTGCATGCGTCTTTTCCTCCTGGTGCGTTAAGTCTGTGGGGCTTATTTTACAATAACGGTGCAAATAGGCGGGAGAGATTTTCCGCCAGACGCGTAGGCCACGACCGTTGGCGAAACTTTGTCATGTCAATTGCTTCACTCTCAGCGAAATCTAACTCAAAGCCGCGACGCAGCTCAGCTAGCTCGGCGGGCGAATGAATCACGCAATTGATTTCAAAATTGAGGCGTAAACTGCGGTAGTCCAAATTGACACTGCCGACATAGCCCCAAGCGTCGTCCACGAGCATCATCTTGGAGTGCATCATCCCGGGCCGATATTCGTAAAACTGGATGCCTTCTTCGAGGAGATCGTCAACAAAAGAGCGGCTGGCGTAATGCGTAAGCCAATGGTCGGCAATGCGTGGAAGCAGAACACGTATCTCAACGCCTAAACGGGCCGCTAGGCGCAGGGCGTCGAGTAGGCCCTGGTCAGGAACGAAATAAGGGGTAGCAATCCACAGGCGTTGGCGTGCTAAGCTGATGGCAGCATAAATTAGCTCACGGTTAGCATTTTTGAGTTGATCGGGACCACTATCTACAATCTGAACGATCGCCTCCCCTACAGGTTCCACACGGGGGAAATATTTACCACCGCGTAGCCGTTCGCCGCTCGCGAATTCCCAGTCCTCCAGGAAGACGGTCTGCAGGCCGGCAACCGCCGGGCCTTCGAGCCGAATATGCTCATCGCGCCATTGACCGAACCGTGGATCCCGACCGAGATACTCGTCGCCGATATTGATGCCTCCAGTGAACGCAATTCGCCCGTCCACCACGGTGATCTTGCGGTGATTCCGTAAGTTGACCTGCATACGCCGACGCAAGGGGTTGATGGTAAGAAACGCTTCACAACGTCCCCCGGCTTTACGCAAGGGGCGAACAAACGAAGTGTGCAGACGAATCGAGCCGACCGCGTCGTAGAGCAAACGCACCTCGACGCCTTCCTTAGCCTTGGCAATGAGCTTCTGGAGCAACCTGTCCCCTGTTTTGTCCGCGCGAACGATAAAGTACTCCAGATGGATATGGTGCTGGGCCTGATCGATGGCCTCAAACATTTCCGCGAAGGCCTCGCGTGTGTCGTGGTAAAACCGGACTCGGTTCCCTTTGCTCGGGGGAAACGCTCCTAAACGCACGCCCAGATCGCCTAAATTATTCCAAGTCGGCACTAGGTCTTCACTAGCCGCGCTCCGTCGCCAGCGCTCGGGGGCGGGCCGACCGCGTTTGGGAATTATTCCCCGTAATCGCCGACGTCGGCGAATCGGACGATAGACGTAGTTGTAACCAAACAGGGCGAAGAGCAAAATGCCAATTATCGGCAGGGCGATCACCGTCAGTGCCCAAGCTATCGCTGCAGGTGAGTCCCGCTTGATAAACACTACCCACGGCACGCCTACCACAATCGAGAAGGCGTGGACTATTGCCACCACCGAAAAAACCGTAGCTAAAGGATGCGCTGCTACGAACTCGGCCATGGGACTCTTTCCAGCCAGCGAATTGGCACTTACCTCCTCCTGCAATTCTAGGTAACAATGCTACGCCCAGATGCCACGCCAGGTGCAAGCTGAGCTATGGCGAAATAACCCCGAACTTGCTCGTTGACGTAACTTCCACGGGTGTCTAGACTATGATTTACCCTACCGACGCTTCTCTCGCCTGAGCATTCACCGACCCCGAAGATTAGTCAGGAGCGCCTATGTTTCGCCTGCGAGAGGTGATGGCAGTCGTCCTCCTGTTTGGCTCGATGAGTGTCGCTATTTTGCTTCCCCACGGCACTTGCTCCAGCCAAACGGCGCCGCCGAGTTCTCTTCTGGGTACGGACCAGAGTCAAGCGCGACAAGATACGCCAGCCGTCCAAAAACGAGAGCGACCTACAATTTCACTGAGCAATCGAACGACGAAGCAGGCGGGCTTGGAGTTCTTCGAGAAGAAGATTCGGCCTGTATTGGTAACTGAGTGTTATCAGTGCCATTCCGCCCAGGCCGAGAAACTTCGGGGGAAGTTGCGGCTCGATTCCAGGGAAGCCATGTTACGCGGCGGAGCCAGTGGTGCTCCTGCGGTCGTGCCGGGCAAGGTTGAGGAAAGTTTGCTCATCGCAGCGCTGCGGCACGACGGTCTCGAAATGCCGCCCAAGAAAAAATTACCCGCCCAAGTGATTGCCGACTTTGAAGAATGGATTCGGCTCGGTGCCCCGATGCCTGCCGACAAGCCGAATTATGCGAGCAACCCGACGGAACATGGGAAGCACCATTGGGCGTTTCAACCTCTCCGCACTGTGACCGTTCCCGAAGTACGCGATGCCTCCTGGCCGCGGACGGAAATTGATCGTTTCCTCCTGGCCGCGATGGAAGCTAAGGGCGTAAGACCAATCGAAGACGCCGATCGATACACCCTATTACGGCGGGTCTATTACGACTTGATTGGATTACCTCCGTCGCCTGAAGAGATTGCCGCCTTCGTTGCGGATACATCGCCTCACGCCTGGGAGAAAGTGGTGGACCGCCTACTGGCCTCGCCTCATTTTGGTGAGCGTTGGGGCAGACATTGGCTCGACGTCGCCCGCTATGCCGACTCGAATGGCAAGGACGAAGACTTCACCTTCTACCATGCCTGGCGTTATCGGGATTATGTCATCGGCAGCTTTAATTGCGATAAGCCTTACGACCAGTTCGTTCGCGAACAAATCGCAGGGGACTTATTGCCCGCTCCAACGCAGGAACAACGCGACGAGATGCTCATCGCCACAGGTTTTCTCACCATTGGCCCGAAAGTCCTCGCCGAGCGCGACAAGGTCAAATTGAAAATGGACGTGGTGGACGAACAACTGGACACCATCGGCAAGGCGTTCCTCGGGCTGAGTATCGGCTGCGCCCGTTGCCACGATCACAAGTTCGATCCAATTACTGCGCGGGAATATTACGCCCTGGCGGGCATCTTCACCAGCACCATAACCCTGGAGGGCATCAAAGGTAACAATGTCGTCATTTCAGGGTGGGTCGAACGGCCCTTGGGAGCCGACGGGGAAAAGCGCCTTCAGGAGTACCTCGCATTCGGGAAGAGGCTGCAACCGCTGCGCGAGCAATTACAGAAGGCTCAGGCGGAGTTGAAAGCAGCGGAAAACCAAGCGGGGATGCGATCGATCACTGCGTTATCGGGAATCGTTGTGGACGACACGCAAGCGGAAAAAGTCGGCACCTGGAAAGCCTCGACGTTTGCCCAGCCTTATGTGGGCCAAGGTTATGTTCATGACGATCGCGCCGACAAGGGAAGCAAGCGCATCATTTACCGAGCCAAGCTGCCGAAAACGGGAGATTATGAGGTATTCATTTCCTACACGACAGGCGAAACCCGCGACACCAAGGTGCCGGTAATCGTAAAGCACAGTCGTGGCGAAACAGTCGTGCATGTCAATCAACGTCTGAAGCCCGATGTGGACGGTTTATTCCACCGCTTGGGAGTGTTTACCTTTGCCGCGGGCGACGGTGCTACCGTAACTATTTCCAACGCGGACACAACGGGGCACGTCATTGCCGATGCCGTGCTGCTTCGTCCCGCCGGGGAACTGGCCAAGGACCCAGCCATGCGGGAAATGCTGACCGGTGTGCCCCAGGAAATGGCCCAGCAACTACGTACGCTGCGTCAACGGGTGCAAAGCCTGGAACAGCAAATTCGCGCGTTAGAACAGCAACGGCCCCAGCCCCCTGATATGTGCATGAGTGTGCGAGAAGCGGAAAAACCGGGCAACTGTCGCATTCACCTACGCGGCAACCATGAGCAGCTGGGCCCGGAGGTTCCTCGAGGCTTTCTCGAAGTCCTGACTGCCGGCACGCCTCCGGTTATTCCCCCGGAGCAAAGCGGCCGACTCCAATTAGCGGAGTGGCTTACCTCGCATGCGCGGCCGTTGTTGGCGCGAGTCATGGTTAATCGCATCTGGCAGCATCTGTTTGGCGAAGGGATAGTGGCCACGGTGGATAATTTCGGTACCACAGGTGCACGCCCCACACATCCCGAATTGCTCGATTACCTATCCCAAGAGTTTATCCGCGAAGGTTGGTCGGTAAAGCGATTGATTCGCAAACTTGTCCTTTCCCGTGCCTATCAACTAAGCAGCCGATTACCTGAGCCCAAGACCCCCGAAGTCATTCGTAACCTCCAAGTTGACCCGGAAAATACGCTCCTTTGGCGCGCACGTGGCCGACGCCTAGAAGCGGAAGTTCTTCGCGACTCAGTGTTACTCTTCGGTGGACAACTCGACCTGACCCTGGGAGGTTCGACAGTCGGGGAATACTCGGAGTGGGCCGTCGGTCCCAACGCGCGGGCTAAGCCGGACATCGAGAAAATCCGTCGCCGTAGCGTCTATTTACCCGTGATTCGCAATGAGCTTCCTACATGGTTTCAGGTATTCGATTTTGCCAATGCCGACGTGACCACAGGCCAACGGGAAGCCACGAATGTCCCGGCGCAAGCGCTGTTTTTGCTCAATAATCCCTGGGTCATTCAACAGGCGCGCCTCGGAGCGGAACGGCTGCTCAGAGAACGGGCAGACGACCGCTCGCGAGTCGAGCTTGCCTATCTGCGCCTTCTGAGCCGACCACCGACCCCTCAGGAATTGCACGAGGCCTTGAAATTTCTTCGGGACTTTACACAAGCCGTCGCGCCGCACCTGAAAAAAGATCAAGACCCCCGTATCGAAGCCTGGGCAGCTTGGTGCCATGCGCTTATCGCCTGCAGTGAATTCCGTTTCCTGGAATAGCCTACACTCTTCGGCCTGCAAAAGATGACGCCAGAAAGGCCAACTTCAGTACCATGACCGTCGTGCCGGGGCAAGGGGAGATGGCAGACCCACGCGCAAGCGGAACCGGCTGCCAGAGGAACGCAAGGCTGTCCGATGCTGCTCAAGATTCAGGTGGATATAGGCAACGGTAGTGACCGAACGACCAGTCGAAGGGAGTGAGCATATGCTGCTCAGCCGACGGCAATGGTTACGAGAATCGGCGTGCGGATTCGGTTACTTAGCGTTTGCGGGGTTGGCGGCCCAAGCGGCCAGCGATCATCCATTGGCGCCGAAACCCCCTCATCACCCGCCTAAGGCCAAACGGGTTATTTTCTTGTTCATGCACGGCGGACCTTCGCATGTGGATACTTTCGACTATAAGCCAAGGCTCCAACAAGATGATGGAAAAGAAGCTCCCCACGACGGGAAAACTTTTCGTGCCCATGTCGGGCGTAAATTGATGGCCAGCCCCTGGAAGTTCCGCCAGCACGGTGAAAGCGGGCTGTGGATTTCCGAGCTGTTTCCTGAGTTGGCTCGGCACGCCGATGAATTGTGTGTGATTCGCAGTATGCACACGGACGGTATCAGCCACGGACAGGCGGTGCTCATGTTGCACACGGGCAGCAGCTCGCTCACGCGGCCCTCGATGGGAGCGTGGATCGTTTACGGCCTGGGCACGGAAAACAGCAATTTACCCGGCTTCGTCACCATCTGTCCAACTCGAGGCCACGGCGGAGCACAAAACTACGGCAGCGCATTTTTACCTGCGGTGTATCAAGGGACGGCCATCGGCAATGCTGATATTCCGGCCAGCGCCGCCCAGATTCGCTTTTTGCACCATCCGCACTGGCCCAGTTCGGTGCAACGTCGCCAACTGGATTACATTCAACGGCTCAACGAGGCCCATCGTCGTCGCACCGGTGAACCCGATGAAGTTGAGGGAGTCATTCAATCGTATGAGTTGGCGTTCCGCATGCAACATGTGGCTCCCGAAATACTCGACATCAGTCGCGAATCGCCGGCTACGCGCAAGTTATACGGCATTGATGAAAAGCCCACGGACGATTTCGGTCGGCAATGTTTGATGGCGCGGCGTCTCATCGAAGCAGGCGTACGTTTTGTGCAAGTATCTCACAGCTTCAAGTGGGATCAGCACGGCAACCTGAAAGCCGGACACGAACGCAATGCCCGGGAAGTGGATAAACCCATTGCAGCCCTATTGACCGACTTGCGGGAACGCGGATTGCTCCAGGATACGTTGGTGCTTTGGGGCGGAGAGTTCGGTCGCACGCCCATGGCGGAAGGTAAGGATGGCCGCGACCACAATCCGCAGGGTTTCACCATGTGGTTGGCCGGGGGCGGGGTCAAGCCGGGTATAGCCTATGGCAGCACCGATGAATACGGCCGATTCGCGGTCGAGAACCCTGTCCACATTCATGACCTGCACGCCACCATTCTTTGGCTCTTAGGCCTCGACCACGAAAAACTCACTTTCCGCCATGCAGGTCGCGATTTCCGACTCACCGACGTCCACGGCAAGGTCGTCCACGACATTATGCGTTGATCTTTTTCCCGAGCGATGAGACAAATCTAATCGCGAGCAAGTCGCTTGCGGCACACCGTCGCTAAAAAACTAACGAAAAAGCTCGCTAAGCGCATTTTTTCGACGCTGCCAATGCGGCCGCCAACGAGGTGACCACTCTCCCTTGTTAGCTGATACTCAGTTGCAATAACGAGCTCCTTAGGTTGCCTTGAGGCATGGATTGTGTGCTGGTAATGCTCCCAGCCCACAATTTGGCGAAGCAATAGCGACATCTTTTTCGAGTATTAGCCATTCTTATTACTCACACTTGACTTGACTGCAAGTTGCGATAGCATGTCAAATGATATTGAGACGCAGTAACAATGATAGACCACCGTTATTTGAGGCAAACCCCGATACAACCAAGGAGGCAGCATATGCTCCATCGCCCCAATCCGCTACTTGGCCCGGTCAGTAACTGTGGCTCTCCGCAGATATACGGCCAGTTAGTAGTCAACCCCTCGGCCAAAGAGAGTAAACAGCTCGGCTTCACGCTTATCGAACTGCTAGTAGTAATAGCGATCATTAGCTTGTTGACAGCGTTGTTATTGCCCGCGATTCAAAGGGTACGCGAAGCGGCTAACCGCGTGCGCTGCATGAACCACTTACGACAGATAGGCATCGCTATGCATAATTACCATGAGCAGTTCGGCCGATTTCCCACTGTGGATTTTTACCATCTTGGTCAGCCGACTTATGCTAGCGCATTCACGCGGCTCTTACCTTACGTTGAACAAGACGGCTTGGAGAGACAGTACGACTACCAAGTAGGCCCGACGACTCCCCCCAACGATCGCGTGGGTAGTCAAGTGATTGGCCTGTTTCGGTGCCCTAGTATGATTCCGCCCCCCACGCCGCAAGCATTCCCGGGATGGTCTAGCTATGCCGTGTGCATCGGCACGCGAAACGCTTTTCCACCGACACCAACGGACAGCCTCGACGATGGCGCTTTTGTGCGATTCTTGGCCCACTTGCCCGAGCCGCAAGGAACACGCCTTGAGGACTTCACCGACGGGACAAGCAATACCATCTTCGCCGGGGAAATGGGCTTTCAACTCAAGGACTACTTTTTCACTTCAGGGCCGTATGCTGGACTGTTACGTGGCGGCAACACCCAATGGGTCTGGGGCTACGCCAGTTACAGCTTCGGGAGTAGCCAGCTGATGTTCAACACGGTGCAAGGCAGTGCCAGCGACCGCATTTTGCGCTTGCAAACGTTCCGCAGCGATCACGTTGGTGGTGGTAATTTTCTCTTTGGTGATGGCACGGTGCGTTTCCTGCGTCCGAGCATGTCTTTGGAAGTGTACCGTGCCTTGACTACGCGGGCCGGCGGGGAAACGGTCGCCCACCAGCCCTAAGAGGAACGACAGGAGGCGGATTTATGCTGCTGGCCCACAATCAATCGTGCTGGCGGACGGTGGCTGGGTTGGTGGTTGGCTTGGCGCCACTAGCGTTCTCCGGGGCCATAGCGGGTTGCCAGCGGCCGAGCCAACCTGCTCAAACCAAGAAAATCTCCCTTGAGGAATACAACCAGATGTCAGTCGAGGAGCGTTACGACCCATATGTCTTGCAGCACTTGGACACGAAGCCGGCTGGCTGGCGCTAACTCGGCTTCCAAGTCGAGTAAGCGGGCTCGCGGCGCCGGAGTCTCTTTAGAAACAGGCATCCTGGACAGAGAAACTCTTACTTTTTCCGCGCGGCTCAGTAGGAACGAATCAAGCTGACCGCCGGACTAAACAAGGAGCTGGTCATGCGGCTATTGGCGATAGGTACTTTGGTGCTGATGCTAGGCTGGGGTGTGAATGGGACTGCATCCCAAGCTGACGAGGGGCAACTTCAGGAATTACCCCCATTGCCGCGGGGTATTTCCAGTTTCGGGGCGGCGGCTTTGGGAGAGCATATCTACGTTTTCGGTGGCCATTCAGGGCGCGCCCATCATTATCATCGTGGCAATGTGCATGGCGAACTGTATCGGTTGAATTGGCGTCGGGCCGGAGCTTGGGAACAACTGCGAAGCGACGTACCGGGTCAGGGTTTGGCGCTCGTGGCGGCGCGGGGCAGTCTCTATCGCATCGGCGGAATGCAACCGTTGAACGCTGAGGGAGAAGCTACACGGTTGCAGTCCCTGCGCTACTTTGCCCGATTCGATATTGCTGCTAGTAAATGGGAACGACTGCCGGACTTGCCCGAGCCGCGCTCTTCGTTCGACGCTACGGTGCTGGGAGATCACATTTACGTGTTTGGCGGCTGGGATCTCGGTGAGGAGGGCGCCAGGTGGCACGAGCACGGCCTGTGTTTCGATTTGGCCCGTCCTGAGCAAGGTTGGCAACGCGTGCCACAGCCGTTCCAGCGCCGCGCTCTGACAGTGGTGGCCTACCAAGAGCAAATTTACGTCCTCGGCGGCCTGACCCCGGATAAGCAGGTTAGCTTAGACGTGGATATTTACGACCCGCAACAGAAGCGTTGGACGAAGGGACCCTCCTTGCCGGGGCCACGGAGCAACGGCTTCGGGTGCGCCTCAGGTGTGGCGGATGGAAAGTTATATGTGAGCCTGAGCGATGGTCATCTTTATGAATTGCGTGGGGAACGTTGGCAGGCCGTGGGGCAAATCAAACCAGCGCGGGCCATGCACCGACTGGTAGCATTGGACGGCGGTAGCCTCTGTTTCATCGGAGGTTCCCCGCGTCAAGAAGGAAAACAGGACACAGGGGAGATGTTGCGGCTGGTGCAAGCGTGGCGCGTGCCACGGTAAGCTAGGAGCCGGACCGCGTAGTGCCCGGATCCAGTTTCCAGTCCGATAGTCTAGCTCTGTAAGGAGAGCACTGCGCCCACGTGGGCGGTTCGGTCCGTTGTTACGGACACCGCACGGCGACACGAGCAATCGTTTCCTCCTGGGATTTGTCACGCGCGAGTGCTTCCGTGCGTTAATTGGGAAGGTAAGTAGATCCTTTGGGAGAAGCCAACGATGTGGGACTGGCTCCATTGGTTGGGACGGTCTTTAGTGGGTGGAGGAATGAGCGCACTGGGCGCCTTTATTGTGGGCTCTGTGCTCAGTTATGCGTTTCAGGAATACCGCATTCGCAAGATGCGACAAAAACTGGCGCAAATGAGCCAAGAACGCAAGTCGGAGGCCGTCCTCATTGTTTCCAATCGGGAGGATATTTCGCCGGCAGTCGTGAAATACCTGAAGGAAACCCACTCAGGCGAGTTACCTATCTATCACGTATGTCGGATCGAGCCCTTTTCGGATGAGCAGAAGGATTGGAATGCGTTTCTCGAACGGGTGAAGCAAGAAATTAGGAAGCTGCGTCAGGAAAGCAGCCCGTCGCGTATTTTGCTCTTTACCAACGTGCCCGTAGCTATGGGGGTCTTACTGGGAGCCATGCTGGATAACGGACCGGAAGTGGTGGTGCACCATTACTTCAACGGTGTGTATCGCCCCATTGGCTATCTGGTGCAAGAGGCAGTCAAAATTGCCTAATGGCACTGCAGCAAAAGATTAACCGGAGGTAAGACCATGAGCGCACCTAGCTGGATTGAAGCTTTCGTCCGCACAGCTGATCTCCCAAATTCGGCTGAGATGTCTGAAGAGTTGACCCACGTGGAAGTAGGCGAAGTCGTGCTCAGTGGATACGTCGTTGGCCCTAATGAAAAAGAAACCAAACGGGTAGTGGAAGGTTGCTGGCAACGTTTAGTAGAAATGCTAAAGCAAACACGAGGTTTCATGCGCCCCGAGCGAGGCAGTTATGAGTCACCATGCCTCACCTGGCTCGACTGGCATTTACAGTCGCCCGGTACGGTTCTAGGCTGGTGTGGCGCGTTTCACATCATTCTGTGTGCGGAAACGCTGGAGCAGGGTATAGGATGCTTGTGGAAAGTCGATCAGTATAAGGCTTTCGCCCGCCAATGGACCGAGCTGGTACAACAGGCGTTCCGCGTTCCGTCTGACACTCGTGGAGTCATCTTAGACGAGCGGCCCTTCTTTTGGACTCTCGCCTTGGATACCACTCCCTCGGTCGAGTGGACGCAGGAGAACATGCACAAGTTTCAACGAAGTTTGGTGACCCTAGTACGGGCCCGTTCCCGAGACGCCAGCTGGTACACGGAAAAGGCCATGCGGGAGATCCTGGAGAGCAATTTGGCGCTGACTACTCAGGAACTGCAGTTGATGAGTACCAATACGGGTCTGATCTATGTCGCGAAGCAGCGTTTCCAGGAGCGAGAAGGTTTCAGCTACGTTCGACGCGCGTTAGTCGACGCCCTGGCTTTGGTGCGTGCCATGCGGGCATGCATGATGCTATTTGGCAGCGACCTGGACAGCAAACTCCAACAATGGATGCAGAGACGCGTCAAGGGGGGCATGGGCAGGAGCTTGTTGCACCAATTAGTACGCCATGCCCAAAGTGCCTCAGAAATCTTACGGCAATTTGACGAATTGAATCTGAAAATGACGCGGCAAATTGGTCATGAGCAGATTATCTTTCAGGCCTTGTTAGAGCGTTATCGCATGGGGCAGCTCGTGCAGAACTTACACCAAAATCTAAGCGAACTGCATTACATGATCGGCGATCTGCATGGGCAAATTCAGACGCGCCAACTGCGGTGGCTCCAATTGTTGGTGATCTTTCCAGCGGCCTATCAAGCGTTGAAGTTATTCCAGGAGGTTTGGCCAACGCTCCAGCCGTGGCTCGATAATCTCTTGCAGTCCTGGCCCTGGTAAAGCCGGACAAGCAGTAGCCGGCCCGGTCACGAATTCAACCATGTAGCGATGGCTCACTTGCCTTAGTTCAGCTATCTAGCGATGGCATGGTCTGGCTGACAGGCACCGATGGCGGTGAACGCAGGGCTAAGGTGAGGCTGAAGGCCACCAGGAGCAACAAACCCGCGGCATAGTAAGGCAGTTGGTGCGAGCCGTGTTTCGGTCCATATAAGGCATTACCTAAAAGTGGCCCGAGTATGCGGCTCAAGGAGGCCGCGGATTGATTGACTCCCAAAATTTGGCCCTGGTGCATCGGTTCGCTGCCGCGCGACACTAAAGCCTGCAGCGAAGGAGTACAGCAAGCGAAACCACTCACAGCCAGAGCTAATGCCCCTAACGTTATCATGAGCGCACCACCTGCGGACCACACGACCATCAGCGCCAAAGCGCTAAGCATGAGACCGATGCCCAAACGTACCAAGGCCAGCTCCCCCAAAACCACCACGAGCTGGCGCACAACCAAGCCCTGCATGAGCATTAGTACCACGCCCACATAAGCGAAGAGTAAGCAGATGCGCGTCTGCCTGGACCATTGGTGCAAGCCGAGCCAATTCGTTGGGTCGGAGGCGTCGAGTTGGGCGAAGATCTCATCTTGTGCGTAGCGGGCGAGAATTGACTCAAAACTGGCGAAGGCCAGGGTCGTCAGAAAAAAGGTCAAAATCGGTAGGGCGGTAGCACGGCGCGCCAAGGCCATTTTCCAGGCTTGAGTAGGCCACCAGGCTCGCGCGGCGGAATACTCACCTTTTCGCGTTTCTGGCATGAACCACCAAGCTAATAAAAAAGCGAGCAAGGACAGACTGGCAGCAATCACGCCAGGAACAACGCTGGCTCCGTCGCCTTCATGAGCTAAGGACAACGCTCCGATCACGGGGCCAATGGTAAAACCGATGCCGAAGGCCATGCCAATCCATGCCATGCCTGCAGCCCGTCGCTCCGGGGGCGTGCAATCGGCGATCACCGCCTGCGCGGTTCCGATGGTCGCGCCGCAAATCCCGGCACCAATCCGCGCAACAAACAATAGAGCCACGCTCCGGCACCACGAGGCTAAAGCGAACAGGCCATAACAAAATACCGAGCCAGCCAAGCCCACCAGCAAAATGGGTCGTCGTCCGAACCAGTCTGATGCGCGGCCCCACCAGGGAGCAAAAATAAACTGCATCGCGGAAAACGACGCCATCAGCAGGCCTATGAGCACATTCCTCATCAGCGTGGGATAATCCGGCATGAGCTGGTCTGCGTACACGGGCAATAATGGCAACACTAGCCCAAAGCCAAGCAAATCTATGGCCACGGTGATAAAGGCAATGAGCATCGGCCTGGGTCGGCGCGGCAGCATCGGCACACCTCAGTGGACTCGCGATTCACGGAATCAGTTCGTCGCTTGGATAAGAGTTTAGGCCGGAAAAAGTGCGTTGAGCAATTGAGCCGACTGGTTACAATATAAGCGGACGAACCGTAGTGACTGCCTAGTGCATGCCGAAATCATGAGGAAGCACTGTTGCTGCGCCCGCGCGGGGCGCCAATACCCCGATTGAGAGAGCCATGCGACGCGTTACGTTTCAGGTCATTGACGGCGTGGATAAAGGGCGGATTTTTCGTGACCTATCTGTGCCGTTTACCATTGGTCGCGAGGAAGGCAACCCGATTTGTCTCAACGATGAACGTGTCAGTCGCTGCCATTTGAAGGTCGTTTGCGACCGGGGAGATGTGGTTCTCTTGGATTTGGATAGTACGAACGGCACCATGGTGAACGGGAAGTCGGTAACTGTTTGTCGCTTGGAGATCGGGGATTGCATTCGCATTGGGCGAACGTCGCTGTTGTTCGGCTCTCCGCAAGAAATAGCTCAGCTCCTCCATCGAGCGCGCGACAATGATGCCGCAGCTTCCACGCCGCTGAAGGAGCTGCGGCCACAAACCGCTGAGGGGAACGACGAACATGTTTGGGAAAACTCCGCGGATTTGCTGAAGCGGCCAGAGCAAGCTTCCCGACTGGCGCGCTTATTGTTAGAACGCACCGACTCCCCCCCGCCGCCACCTACAGGTCTGTCGCCACAACAAAGTGCGCGCCTGGTCAACTTTCTGGAATTCGTTCACGAGCGCTTGGCCCGCTGTTCCCGCGATGCCTTCTATCACACCGAACTCGGAAATCATGTCGTCATTCCCCAACATGCCTGGCACGACCTATTAGATTTGCAAATGTTTGTAGCTCGTTACATCGTGGCCCTGACCGAACCTCAAGAGTGGGAGGAGTTGCGTTAGGCACCGCCGGTTCGCAACGGGGTAGGGCGGTAAATTTTTTCAGATTTTGCTTGACAGGCAAACTTCTCCGCTCTAAACTAAAGTCGGCATCGGCGGCAAAGCCAAGTTTGCTTTGCATGGAGTATCAAGGATACTCCGCCGAGGCAGAGGAAAGATCCCTTGCCCTGATCGTGGAGCTGGCCGAGCAGACCCCGACCGATCTGCCCGGTGGCTCCGCAACATGAAGCCATACCGCTCGAGCGCGGTGGCAGGGCGCTGGTGGGGAAAAGCATGTCTGGCCTGCTGGCAAGGCCGAGCCGGCTGAGCCTGAGTGTGTCTCAGGCCCTGAAGCCGAAGTCGGTTTGCGCTATGCGGAGGTGCGGCGGTGTTTGGTTAGGGGTAGCCCCTCGCCCCTCGGCTGCCGATTTTCGCGTGCTTGTTTTCCCGCTCGCTGGCCTGGGGCTATCAGGTATCAAGCCGTTTACTCCCCGCTCTGCCGACCTTGAGGTCGTGGTATGCTGACGCATCACTTCGCGCTAATTGCGGATGACGCCCAGCTCTTCGACGCGGTACGTCAGGAACTTCAACGTCATGCCTCCCTACTAAGCAAAGACGGCACCGAGGCTGTTTGGGAACGCCTCCAACATATGGAGTGGCAGGAGGCTAGTCACGTTTCGCAGTGGCTCCAAGCCAGCTTGATTTTGGGAATCACACATACGTCAGAGTTGGCATTAGCTCGCCGATTGGTTCAGGACGTAACCCTACGCCGGCTCCCTTTTGTGCTCGTGGTGCTGGCTAGCGCCGAGTGTTTGGCCATGGCACAAACGTGGAGCTCCTATGGCGTGCGTGTGCTTCAATGGCCACGAGACTTGGCGGGTTTGATCCCTGCTCTGCGACGGCGCGTCCAGCATCCGCGATTAGCCGAATTGGCCCAATATCCTGAAGGGAGCCCAGAACAAGAAATCGCTTTGCGGCTGGCCCCGTACACGCCTTCCCTGTTGCCCCTGGTAGAGAAATTGGCCCTGGCCGCCCGGCACGACGTAACCGTTCTCCTGACGGGCGAAACCGGGACTGGGAAAACTTATCTCGCTCGGCTGATCCATGATTTTTCCCCGCGACGCAAGGAACGTTTTCTCATCGTACCCTGCGGGGCATTGTCGCCCAATCTGATTGAGAGTGAATTGTTCGGTCATGTCAAAGGGGCTTTTACCGGCGCTGACCGCAATCGTCAGGGCAAGTTCGCGGCCGCGGGCCACGGTACCTTGCTCCTCGACGAAATTGACGCCCTACCCCTGGAACAACAAGCCAATCTCCTCCGCGTAGTGGAAACAGGCGAGTACGAGCCTGTCGGCAGCAACGAAACGCATAAAAGTCAGTGCCGACTCATCGTCGCCAGTAACCGGAACCTGCGAGAGGAAGTTGAGCGGGGAAGATTTCGCGAGGATTTGTATTACCGCTTGAACGTCATGTCGTTTCACCTTCCGCCATTACGGGAGCGTTTGGAGGATATCGAGCCATTGGTACGCAACATGGCGGCACGCTTCTGCGCTCGCTTCCACAAGGAGTTGTTGGACATCAGTCCCGAAACGCTTTCGCTATTAGAAACTTACCAATGGCCCGGCAACGTTCGCGAACTGGAAAACGCCATTCAGCATGCAGTCTTAGTCAGCCGCGGGCCCATATTACTTCCGCAACATTTGCCCGAAACCATTCGGCAGCATGTCGACATGCAGAGGGCCAACGGCAAACATGAGGCGTCCGCCCGTGAAGGACTGAGCTATAATCGCGAACTGTTGGAACGCACTATCATACTGCGAGCGTTGTCGCAGCACGGCTTCAGTCGCACCCGCGCGGCTCATGAACTGGGCATCAGTCGTGTCACGTTGTATAAGAAGATGAAAAAATATGGCTTACTGTCGCCGCCATTAGGACGCACGTCTGACTCGTAAGGGTTGCTTGCTCAGGTCTGTATCGCAACTAAGGTGAGTCAGGAACATCCACGAGGAGCTCATCAGCCCGCTCGCCATGCGCGTCTGCATAGCGGCACCTTTCAAACTAGTTCGGAGCATCCACGTCGCGGGGGCGCAACGATACAATGAAACGAACCCGCCTATTACCTGCGTAGTCAGCTAGGCAGCCCGATACTGGCGAACTGGCCTAATTGCAGGCCGCTGGCATTGATTTCGTAGCAAGCTCCCGCGGAGGGAATTCGCATGCAAAAGCCTTACTTGCGTTTATCCAGTCGAGCGATGTTATCCTGTGGGGCCTGGCTGGTGGCGGGTTGGCTTACTTTTACTTTCCCGGTTCTTAGTGCGCAGTTTGGCGGCAAACCTACGGCGGGTACTAAACCTCGTGTTGCCGCGCCCGAGTTAGAAGGTGGCGTCGAGTGGCTCAACACCTCCGGTCCGATTCGCCTGCGCGACCTTCGCGGTAAGGTAGTGCTTTTGGACTTTTGGACCTATTGCTGCATTAACTGCATCCATGTCTTGCCCGATTTAGCCCGGCTGGAAAAGAAATACGCGAACCAACTGGTCGTCATCGGTGTACATTCCCCCAAGTTCGACACTGAAAGGGATTCCAGCAACATACGCGAGGCCATCCTACGTTACGGCATCGAACACCCTGTCGTGAACGACGCCCATCGCCGCATTTGGAACGCCTATCGCGTCTTCGCCTGGCCCACATTCTTTCTCATTGACCCCGAAGGTTACATCGTCGGGCGGGCTTCGGGCGAAGGCTTAGGCGATGTGCTCGATGCCGCGATCGCCAAGCTTATCGAGGAACACCGGGCCCGCAAAACACTCAATGAGCAACCCGTTCGCTTCGATTTGGAACACTTTCGGCAACGAGAAAAAACGCCGCTCTTTTTCCCCGGGAAGGTCTTAGCCGATGTCAAGAGCCAACGCTTGTTTATCGCCGACAGCTCCCATCACCGCATCGTTATTACCGATTGGCAAGGTCAGGTTCAGGCAATTGCGGGCACGGGTGAACCAGGTTGGCAAGATGGTCCTTGCGACAAGGCGCAATTCAACGATCCTCAGGGCCTCGCTCTCGACGGTGATAAACTCTACGTGGCCGACCGCAAAAATCATCTTATCCGTACCCTGGACCTCCGCACGAAACAGGTAAACACCTTGGCAGGAACTGGCAGGCAGAGCCATGACCGACGCGCGGCCGGGAAGCCTCGAGAAGTCGGACTCAATAGTCCATGGGACTTGTTGCTCATCGGCCGAGACCTATACATCGCGATGGCAGGCCATCACCAAATCTGGAAGCTGGACCTGCAGCAAGACTATTTAGCTGCTTATGCAGGCAGCGGTTTGGAGGAAATCATAGACGGGACGCTCAGTCTGAGTGCCTTTGCTCAACCCAGTGGCCTGGCCACCGATGGACAATGGCTTTACGTTGCCGATAGTGAAACGAGCAGCATTCGCGCGGTGTCGCTCGACCCAAAACGCAACGAAGTACGCACGCTGGTAGGCTTGGGGCTGTTTGAGTTCGGCGACCGCGACGGTCAAGGACGCGCTGTGCGGTTGCAACATCCTCTGGGCGTCGCCTACCACCAGGGCCAACTGTACCTCGCCGATACCTACAACAACAAAATCAAAGTCCTCGACCCTGTAAAACGCGTTTGCCGAACCTTTCTCGGCGACGGGAAACCTGGCACCAGCGACGACCCCCCGCGGTTTAACGAACCTGGAGGCCTGTGCGTCGCGGATGATTTCCTCTTCGTGGCCGACACCAACAATCACACTATCCGCGTGGTTAATCTACAAAATAAACAGGTGCGCACGCTATCCTTCCCAGGCCTGACCCCACCAGCGCCTCCCCCGCCGCCGAAAAAGCCATATTTTCCCGACCCTATCGTCGCACGCACCGCACCTCAAGTAGTTGCCATGCAAGGGGAACTAACCTTCCAAGGCACGCTCAGCATCCCGTCCGGACAGAAACTGAGCGCTGAGGAGCCAAGTCCTTGTTATGTCGAAGCTCTCCAAGGGCCACGGGTGTTATGGGAACAACTCTACCGCGTTCCGCTCGACGCGGCGAACCACAGCTTTCGCCTTACCATTCCCGCGGAGAAACTGGCCCAAGCCGACATGCTTCGCCTCACCCTGGGCTACTTCACGTGTCCTGAGAAAAGTACGGGCGTTTGCCTCATGCAAGCGATACGCTGGGAAATCCCACTCCAACCAAAAGCCGATTCCAACCAACGCCTTCTTACTCTCGAACCGCCCAAAGACGCTGGCAAAAAGGCCCCGTAATCAGCGATCTTGGGGCCCATCATCCAACCGCCCTGACGATACCGAACAATTTAGCGCCCACGCAGGTGCTTAAGCGCGATTGAGAAAGATTACCCGGCCCAACTCTCGACCTTGGCTATGCTGCCGCAGCGATTCTATCCTGCAAGCGAGCGCGACCCGCTAAGACGACGACGCCAGATGCATGCCCACGTTGATCGAGTGGCCCAGCGTTGGGGTATTCGGGCGATACAAACTTCAGTATTGCTGCTGGCCGCCGCTTGGGGTCTAGGGGTTGCCCCGTCGCCTGGGTTCGCGCAAGACGTGATTGACGAAATCGCCGAGTTCTTCCGTGAACCCCAGACGGTCAGCGTCAGCGTGCCCCTACGGGGTGCCTTTGCCCAGGCAGTGGAAGAGCTGCGCGTCTCCCTGTTTCCAGACCACCCGCGGCGTGGCGACATCGTTCGTCTGGAAGTCCTCATCCGTCTGAAGCCTGGCTGGATGACCTATCCCCTGCGCCAGGACGATGCGGAATTGGCCAACGTGGTGAACCAATTCGAGCTGCTCGACACGACCGTCCTGATTCCAATAGCCGACTGGCACGCTCCCACACCGCTCAGCGTCCAGGAAGGTCCTTATCGCAAGCACTACTACCGCGATTCGGTCAGCTTCACCCGCCAACTGATTGTCCGGCCCGACGCCACGCCAGGTAACTATTCTTACCCCGTCCAAGGGCGCGTCCTTGTCTGCGTCAAACAGGACAAACAGGAACGATGTCTGCCGCCCGAAAAATTTGCCGTCCAGGTGCCGTTATTGATTCTTCCGAGCACCGTCGAAGTGCCTGTCGAAGTTCGCCCGATCCTCGACCAACTTCTCCTTAGGTCAGGCACTGCGCCCAACTTGACGGAAAAACCGGGCGCTACAGCCGGCCCTGCCACTCCCGCGGTCCCCTCGTCTGCCAAAGATAAACTGCTCCAACGCGGCTTATGGGCGTTCATTCTCAGCGGCATGTTCTGGGGGCTGGTTTCATTAGCCACCCCGTGCGTCTTTCCAATGATCCCCATCACGGTGAGCTTCTTCCTCAAACAAGCGGAAAAAGAACATTTCCGCCCGGT
The DNA here is from genome assembly GCA_025060195.1 of Gemmatales bacterium. Taxonomy (GTDB): domain Bacteria; phylum Planctomycetota; class Planctomycetia; order Gemmatales; family HRBIN36; genus HRBIN36. Next base: position 48,485 of record JANXCQ010000011.1, read on the forward strand.
CTTCTTTGCGTTTGTTTATAGCGGCACCATCGTCATTGTGCTCACACTGGGAGCACTATTACTACTGGGCTTCTTCCAGGCCGCGATTCAACATTGGCTCACCAACATCCTGATCGGCGCGCTGTTTATTTACTTCGCCTTAAGCCTACTTGGTTGGTATGACATCCAACTCCCCGCAAGTTTGGCCCGTTTCACCTCAGCCCGGGAAGCGAAGGGGGGCGTAACGGGCGTGATCTTTATGGCACTGACGTTCACCATCATCAGCTTCGCTTGCGTCGCTCCATTTCTCGGTGGCTTTGCCGGGTTGACGCCGTCGCTCGGTAACATCGCGCTGATGCTCCGCCAAGGCGAACTCGGCCAACTCATCCTCGTATTCCTCATTCTCCTCGCCGGCGGACTCGCCTTTTCTCTAACGTTTGCCTCTCCCTTCTTCATACTCGCTCTGTTTCCCACCATGCTGAAAGCACTTCCGAAGAGTGGCAGCTGGATGAACACTGTGAAGGTCGTTATGGGCTTCCTGGAACTGGCCGCTGCTTTGAAGTTTCTCCGCGCGGGCGAAAAGCTCCTCTTAGGCGACGCTGTGCTACTCACCTTCGACTTCGTTTTGGGCAGCTACGTCGCTTTAGCCGCTGCGTGTGGCCTGTATTTACTCGGATTGTTCCGCCTACCCCACGACGAACTGGAAACCAACCACATCGGTGTGCCCCGGCTACTATTTGGTCTGGCCTTCCTCACTCTGGCGGCCTACCTGCTTCCCGGACTGTATCAGGCTCCACTCCCCGCTCGAGAGGGTTTAGAAAATCAGACGGCCTCGCTTCGTGTCCGTCCTAAAGGCGCTATCTACGCCTGGCTCGAATCGTTCCTGCTTCCCGACACTTTCCCCGAGCAGGCGCTCGGCAGCATTCACCGCGGGCTCGAATTGGCCCTAAAACGGAAGCAACGCCTTTTCCTCAACTTCACGGGCGATACCTGAACCAATTGTAAAATCAACGAGAACAGTGTGTTCTCGCTGCCCGAGGTCCAGAAACGCCTGCATCAATACGTGCAAGTGTATTTATTCACCGACATTGTGCCAGCGGTCTTTCAACCGTCGCCGCCGCCTGAATGGAACCGTGATTTCCAATGGCAGGCCTTCGGCGACGCCCAGCTACCACTGTACGTTGTCCTCGAGCCCGTCAACGAGCGTCAGGCACGCCTTGTTGGCATCTATAACGAAGGCAAGATCAACGACGTCGCCGCTTTCCTGCGCTTCCTCGACACCAGCCTTACCGCCCCGGCCTCTCGTGCCGTCGATATTCCCCCTTATCCCACACCCTAGAACCTACGCACCTGGCCACGCAACCTGTCAAAACAGCAAATTGAGGAAACTTCAAGTCAACCACATTGTACCCTGGCAGGTGCAACCGTGACGATGATCCAGCGTCAAAGGAAATCGTATCCCAATGAGCCTCGCTAACTGGCAGCCCCGAGAAGAAGGGGAATCGTAGCCAGCACAACCAGCACGGGCTTGTCGCGCTTGACCGCGACCGCTTCGTTGGCCTCTGCCGAGATAAACTGGCCAAAGAGCAAACGCGACTTAGGAATGGCCTCCTCGAGAGAATTCGTGAGGTAAATCCCCAAGCGCTCATTCGGAGCAAATTGAAAGCCCGATTCGCGTAATTGCAGCGCCAGTTTCAGATGGGCGACAGCGTAGGGCGCGACCAGCAGCTCGAAACCAAAAAGACGTGGCAGGAGTCGTTCGCGGACGTAGGCGGGCCAAGCGCCTTTTCCTTTTCGCTGCTCGACCTGTTGCTGAACTAGACGGACGAGCCAAGACAAAAACGTACCTGTGCCACAGGCAGGATCAAGCACCAGGGCTCGGGAGTCGGCCAAACCCTCAGGCAGGTCGAAATGCCGTTTCAGCAAGTTATCCACCGATTGGACAATGTAATGCACCACGGGATCAGGCGTGTAGTACACGCCCCGGACTTCGCGGAGTTCAGGATCATATTGGGCCAGGAAACTTTCGTAAAAATGCACCACGGGATCTTCGCGGTTGAAGCGCCGACCAAAATCCTGAAGGATGGCCCCCAAGTCGGCGCGTTGCAGCAACTGGGCAATGTCATCCGCCAACCAGGCAATGTGGTCATCGAGGTCGTGCCCAGCCAGCCGTTGGAATAATTGCCGTAGAAACGGATTGCTCCGCGGAATCAGATTGGCCGCATGACTGCGCGTAAATGACCCTTGCTGACCCGCCAGTTCGCACCGCGCCGCGAATAAGCCGTAGGCCACGGTCTGGGCGAACAAATCGGCAAATTGAGTATCGTCGAGGTCCGGCAGCAAAACCTCGCGGAACGCATCCCGTGTTTCGGACAGCTCACTACTCCCCGACTGTAACGCCAGAAGCGTCGCCTGACGCAGTTGCCGTGTACGACGTGCCAAGTGCACGGCCAAATCCCTGGCCGTCGCCGTTACCAGACCCGACCAGGTGAAGAATGTATGCAAGAGGTCAAAAAGGTCTTGCGCTTCGTCGGAAGTAGGTGCGCGGTTTTCGCTCACCTTCGGCAAACGGGCGTGGTGTACTTTGCGCCCCTCCCGATAAAGGCGAAAATCGCAGAAGTTGGTCAGCAGGAAGTTATCTAAGTTGGCAATAAAGCGTTCGTTTTGCTCCTTAGCCTGGCCTTGCAAGTGGTCGAGATCAACATCCACGGCCTCGGCCTCGACGTACCCGATGGGTAAGTCGTTTGCGGTTACGATAAAGTCGGGTCGGCCGTGCCGGGTGGGTCGTGGCTCGTGTGTTATCGTCAGTCCCTGGGCCAGCCACGACGCGGCCCGGTCCAACATTTGCTGGAGCACCACATGCAGGGATTGTTCGTCGGTCGCCTGCGTGCGCTGCCACACATCACGCAACTGGCGGACATACTCGCGGCACCAGCGGGTAATCTCATGATTGCTCGGAGGCATCGTCAGCTGGCTGTCTGGAAGCTATTAGCCCACTGCGGCATTACTAACCCGTTTGCGTCACCTTATCACGGCCAAGTGTGAGAAGACCCCAAGGCTGACCCGGCTGACGCCATTCTAGCACCCCAGGTTCCATAGGCAACGCGTTGCCGCCAGCGCTCCTCGGATCAATTCCTTGCAGTTTTGGTACTGAGCACGGCACCGCGATTCGCCTCTGAAACGCTGGTAGGCAAACGGCGTTAGCCACCACCATGATTGGCTTTACCGAACCGACCTGCGCTCTTGCTTTCCGATGCAGGAAAAGCATAACGCTGCCATGACTGCCGACACATGTCTAACGCCGAACTTATCCCTCTACGCAAACGTGGACGTTAGCGCGATGACGGCGGCGTTCACTGTAGATCGTTGGCACTAATAAGTTCGCCGCCTGCACGGGTTCCCAGAGCGCGCCAAGCCCAGAGCGAAATGCTGTTGCGCACCTGACGCGTGGCCCCATCCAGCAAAAGCACGTTCACGCCCCCTGGATGGTAACTTCGCGAGGTGATAATGGCATAGGTGGGGGAGCTCTGCGTATGATGTTCCCGTCGCGAGTTCCAATCCACGTCCAGCACATTTCCGCTTGAATCGGTAAATGGCACCCGTGTGTTAGGCGGCAGGGCAAAGGTCACCGCAGTTTGATGCACGCGACCATCCACCCATTCGGTATGGCCGTTGGTTGCCAGCGTCCCACCGATATAGGCCAAGGTCGAGGCCACATCAGGCGGAGGCGGTTGATTCGGCACGTTGGGCAGGCCGTTATCCCGTAGATACGGCGTCCAGGCTTTGACCTCGGCCATGGCCACCGTATTGCTCGTACCGTCCGACACCTCGGCGATCTGCGTGCCATAACTATGCGCAAATGCCCCGTCCCCCCGCAGTCCGGTCGCAGGATCATAAACGAACCATACCCCCATGTTCGCCCCGTACGAGAGCGGAAAATAACGCTGCCCCGATGAGGCTTGATAGATCACTTGCTTTGTGTCGGATGGGCACAGGAAAAACGGAATCTTCACTTCCGTGACGGGCCAATGGGACGGATCTGAGTAAGGCAGATTGAAATTAATCCTTCGGTGTAAGTTATCCTGCTCCATGTAGGGCAAGAGTCGGGCGTGCACCGACCAATCGTCGGTGAAACCCGGGCGGATGATCATCGCTTCAGGGAAGCGGTCGAGTTGGCTGTGATGATTGTGCAAAGCGATACCGATCTGCTTGAGGTGGTTCAGGCACCGCATACGATTGGCCGACTCACGCACCCGTTGCACGGCGGGAAGTAACAAAGACATCAGCAACCCGAGGATCGCAATCACCACTAACAACTCAATTAGGGTGAACGCTGGGCCCACATTCCGCCTGAGGCGTGAGGCCCAGTCCGAAGATCGGCGAAACCAATGTCGATAGGCGCCCGCTCCAAGCCTTGCCCATGCTAGACCGCAAAATCGTTTCATGAATTCTCCTCTGTTGACGGCCATTGTTATTGTTATTGCGATTCAGTCGCATTAATCCTATAACCTGCCCAAACCAGTGTCCACCTATTCTGCTGGACTGAACGCCCCCAAGAGAAGCTCAAGCACAAGTGATAACGTGGTAATTACTTACTACGATATTCACTTTGAAGCTAGCGTGGCCAATAGGAGCGGCAGTTGTGTACGGATACTTTGTCTCATTTGGTAACCTTGAATAAGTCCACCAGGTCGCTTTGAGCCTGGTCGGAATTTTGGGCCTCATTCAGAGCCCTACAATTATCGAAGAATCGCGAAGACAATCGCGAGGAACGGGCAGTCAATGAAGGACGACGCGGAGATGGCCACGCAGGAATTGCACGGGTTTCTGGTGATTGACAAACCGAAGGGCATGACGTCGCGTGAGGCGGTGAATTGCGTTCAGGATTGGTTTCCGAGAAGTCGGCCAGGACATGCAGGCACGCTCGATCCGTTGGCTACGGGCGTGCTGGTTGTGGCGCTGGGCAAAGCCACGCGCTTGCTGGAATACGTGCAGAACATGCGGAAGCTCTACCGCGCCACGATTCGGCTGGGAGCGCGGAGTGTCACCGATGACGCGGAGGGACCGGTTACGCCTAATCCCGATGCTCCGCCCGTCTCTCAAGACGCCTTACAAGCGGCGTTGGCGCAGTTTGTGGGGGAGATTGACCAGGTGCCCCCTGCTTTCTCTGCGGTTCGGGTGGAGGGCCGACGTGCCTGGAAAGCGGCGCGGCGCCACCAGGAGGTCGAATTGGCACCCCGACGCGTGGTCATTTACCGAATCGAACTGCTGTCCTACAACTGGCCTCGGTTGGACGTCGAGGTGGAATGCGGTCGGGGCACCTATATACGCTCCTTGGCCCGCGACCTCGGCGAGCGGCTGGGTGTGGGGGGATACGTTGAGGAGTTATGTCGGCAGCGAGTAGGACCGTTTCGCTTGGAAGAAGCCATTGCGTTGACGGTGTCGCCCGAGGAAGCCCGTGCCGCGCTACGACCGCTCAGCGACGCACTGGTGGAGTTACCCCGCCTGACGCTAGCTGATTCGGATCGGGTGCAACGGTTGTGCCAAGGGCAACGTCTCATCCTCCCCACTGCATTCGATGGCGAGACGGCAAAATGGCCGTCAGCCGGTGAAGTGGCCGTGTTTGATCAGCGCGGTCAACTCGTCGGCGTGGCCCATTGGGACGCCGCAACTAGGCAACTGGCCCCAAGCAAGATTCTCCGTTGAGCCTGCGCACTTCCGAGATGATCCGGCTTAGGACTAGCCTTCCTAAAGTCTACGGACGAAAAACGTTTTCGCCACGGAAAGCGCTCAGATGTCTCGACAACCTCTGACTTGCTTCCGGAGCAGAGAACTTATGAGCCCGATTAATCAGGTCATCGCGATCCTACCGAGCTGTTTTTATGCTTTACACCTCCACACTCGCCCAGGGCCTGACGAATCGAATGGTATGACAACGTGCGCGGGATGCGTCGGGCTACCCTAAATATCCCTGAGAAGGATGCCATAATGCTGGGGTGGCGTCGAGAGCCATGACGAGTGTGATACTGCTTACAACGGACAATTAGTGCCCGGAGCGCCGTTTCCCATGCTTGGAATCGACTTTATCAAGGCGTGTTTGGCCGTGAGCGTGTTAGCTACGACGAACCGGCGGCAGTATTTCGGATGGGACCACGGCGACAGACGAAACAGTTGTAGCCGGTGGAACGCCTCACCGATGTCTGCATTCATCCCGTGAACCAAATCGGGACAACGCTAGGTTCGCGAGCAGCGAAATCCGGCTGGCACCGAAGTTTGACAAGGAAGACGGGCCTAGCTACTGTCAAAATTTTATTAGGTGGGATTGACGCGCGATGTTACACGACCACCGGCGAGGAAGAGACCAGTTGGGGTGAGGATTCGCCCGTGTTCAGTCCCTCGAAGACGAGTTTCTTTTCTCCGTCGCGTTCTTCGAGTTTAACCAAGATCGTATCTTTGCCGACGAAGGTGCCGCGGAGCAATTCCTCGGCGAGCGGATCTTCGACCAAATGCTCAATGGCCCGACGCAATGGCCGAGCACCAAACTCAGGACTGTAACCCTTATCAATGAGGAATTCTCGCGCTTCCGGGGTCAACTGAAGCTTCAGGCCTTTCTCGGCGAGCCGCTTGTAGACTTTCTCCAGTTCGATGTCCACGATTTGCTGTAAGTCTTCGCGAGTGAGCGGCCGGAATACGATGATATCGTCGAGGCGGTTGAGGAATTCTGGGCGGAAGTGGGCCTCGAGCGCCTGCTTGAGCGTTTCCTTCATCTTTTCGTAGGTGGTCTCGACGTCCTTCTTACCGAAGCCCAGGGGGTTGCGGTTGGTAATTTGCTCGGCGCCCGCGTTGGTCGTCATGATCAAGATGGTGTTCTTGAAGTCCACAGTGCGGCCGAAGCTGTCGGTAAGCCGACCTTCCTCCATGATCTGCAGCAGCATGTTCCAGACGTCGGGATGGGCCTTTTCGATTTCATCCAGTAGGATGACGCTGTAAGGCCGACGACGAATCTTCTCGGTCAGCTGGCCGCCTTCTTCGTAGCCGACATAGCCGGGCGGCGCCCCGATGAGTCGGCTGACATTGTGCTTTTCCATGTACTCGGACATGTCGATCTGCACCAACGCGTTCTCGTCGCCGAACATGAATTCGGCCAACCGCTTGGCGAGTAAGGTCTTACCAACCCCTGTCGGCCCGGCGAAGATGAAGCAACCGATGGGGCGTTTCGGATCCTTCAAACCGCTGCGGCTGCGGCGCACGGCCCGAGCGATGGCCGCAATGGCTTCCTTCTGACTCACGACGCGTTTACTGAGCTCTTCCTCCATGCGCAGTAGGCGAGTGGTCTCTTCGTCGCTGAGGCGTTTGAGCGGTATGCCGGTCATCTTGCTGACTACTTCAGCAACAACTTCTTCATCTACAATGCCGTCGGTTTCGCGGGAACGTTCGCGCCATTCGCGCAGTAAGGCTTCCTTGCGCTTCTTGAGCTTGTCGGCCTGGTCGCGGAGCTGGGCGGCCTTTTCAAAATCTTGTTCGGCAACAGCGGCTTCCTTTTCGTGATTCAGGCGTTCAATTTCCTCGTCCAGCTCTTTGAGGTCGGGCGGACGGGTCATGGAGCGCAGTCGCACTCGCGCTCCCGCTTCATCAATCACGTCAATGGCCTTATCAGGCAGGCAGCGGCCTGTGATATAGCGGTCGGAGAGTTCCACGGCCGCTTCAATGGCCCTGTCGGTGATCTGAACACGATGGTGGGCCTCGTAACGGTCGCGCAGCCCCTTGAGAATTTCGATGGTTTCCTGCTTGGTGGGCGGATTGACAATAATCTGCTGGAAGCGGCGCTCCAAAGCGCCGTCTTTCTCGATATACTTGCGATATTCATCGAGCGTGGTCGCCCCGATGCACTGGATTTCACCGCGTGCCAGTGCGGGCTTCAGGACGTTGCTGGCGTCAATGGCACCTTCGGCACCCCCTGCGCCCACCAGCGTGTGCAGTTCATCAATGAAAAGAATGACATTGCGTGCGCGGCGGACTTCGTTCATGACCGCCTTGATACGTTCCTCGAACTGACCGCGATACTTGGTGCCCGCGACCATCATGGCCAAGTCCAACACGACGATACGACGGTCGCGCAGAAGTTCAGGCACATTACCTTCCACAATCATCTGGGCTAAGCCTTCGACAATGGCAGTTTTGCCCACGCCTGCTTCGCCCAACAGAACGGGGTTGTTTTTAGTGCGACGGCTCAGGACTTGAATGACGCGTTCGATTTCGTTCTGGCGTCCGATGACCGGATCGAGCTTGCCCTGCCTAGCCAACTCAGTCAGGTCTCGGCCAAAAGAGTCCAGCGCTGGGGTCTTGGAACGGCTGGTGCGTGCGGAGGCGGCCCGTTCGCCACTGCTTTCCATGGGATCTGCTGGCATTTCATGCCCCAGGAGATTCAAGACTTCCTCGCGGACTTCTTCCAGACGCAGACCCAGGTTCCGCAATACCTGAGCCGCCACACCTTCTTCTTCCCGCAACAATCCCAGTAACAAGTGCTCCGTGCCGACATAGTTATGATTCAGTTGCCGGGCTTCCTCGATAGCATATTCAATCACTTTCTTGGCCCGGGGCGTGTATGGGAGCTTTCCCATGCTGACCATTTCCGTGCCGCTCTGAACCAAGCGCTCCACCTCTTGGCGGATCTTCCGTAAATCCACGTCGAGATTTTTTAGGACGTTAGCGGCAACGCCCGAGCCTTCCTTGACCAGCCCCAGCAGAATGTGTTCCGTGCCGATGTATTCATGATTGAGGCGCTGGGCCTCCTGGTTCGCCAGTTGCATCACCTTTCTGGCGCGATCAGTAAACCGTTCGAACATTCTTCCTTCGCCCATGCTCATGGCAGTTCACCTTAGTTGCTCGGAAATAGCGGCAAGTGGCTGGGCTATCGACCTAGGGACCACCTGCCTTCTTGCCGTCCATTGAGATTATACGTTGCTCCTATTTTTCAGACGAGTTACGGTACTATACGCGGCGTTGACGATTGTAAAAAGATAGCGCCTTTTGACAAGGCGGACTGAAAGAGGTTATTATTGCAGCTAATACTCGGGCATTGGCTCGCGGTGCATGAGATCCCGCAACGCTTGGAGGGGAGGTTTGTCCTCGTATAAGATGCGGTAAACTTCGGTGCTGATGGGCATCTCCAGTCCCAGTTGACTAGCGTGATGATAAACAGCGTGGCAGGTCCAGATGCCCTCAGCGGTTTGCTGCATGGTGTGGAGAATGTCTGCCAGTTTCTGCCCTTGACCGATAGCTCGACCAACCCGCAGATTGCGACCGTGCACACTGGTGCACGTAGTAATCAGATCGCCAATGCCCGCCAAACCGTACACTGTTTCGGCTCGGCCGCCATGGGCTTCCACGAAGCGTCTCATTTCGACCAAGGCACGTGTCAATAGGGCAGCCTTGGCGTTATCTCCCAGCCCGAGGCCGTCACTGATGCCCGCAGCGATGGCGATAATGTTTTTCAAAGCGCCACACAATTCAACTCCTACTGGATCGGGATTGGTGTAAACGCGCAGACGTTCGGTCATAAAGAGAAGCTGAACGGTCTGGGCCCAGGATTTGTCGTAGCTGGCCACTACGACGCTCGCTGGTAAGCCACGGCTGATTTCCTCTGCGTGGCTAGGACCTGCCAGGACGGCGTACGAGCGTGGGCCAAGGATTTCGGCCATGATTTGGGTCGGCCGCAGGAACGTGCCTTGTTCGATCCCCTTAATCACGCTCACGATGGCGGCGGAGTTGGATCGAAGAGTGTCGGCATTCCGCAGTAAAGTTGCTCGCAAATACAAGGTGGGAATCGCTAGCACTAACGTATCGGCGTGGTTCACTGCTTCACCGAGGTCTAGGGTCAGGTGGATATTCTCCGGAATCCGCACGCCAGGTAGGTAACGAACACTTTCGCGGTGCTGTTGCACCAGCCGACCGTAGTCTTCCAATGGACTCCAGATCGTTACCCGCAGTTCCGGCTTACTCGCGAGGACAAGCGCACAGGCCGTTCCCATCGCTCCATCGCCGAGAACGGTGATGTGCCTGATCACAGGGTATCCCTCCTGAGGTCAGCTTTTCGTAACAACAGTCCAGTTCAATCGAAGTTAAACCATGAGCATCTCAGGACCTGTCGCTTCTAAGCTGAGCGTTATCAGGTCTGGGGCAAGAGTGGCTGGTCGCTGCATCGCCCTTGAGCGAGACCATCGGAGGTACAGGGTAGGCATCAAACAAACGGAGTAACGCCGGGTTTGGCGACGGGCGGCACTGGCAGCGGACCAAATTCGTATTTCGGAGGTGTCAGCTCTTCTTTGGAGTTATAGGCCATTTCCCAGGTAATCAACTTACCGGTGTAAGTCGCCATGCGCCCCATGATGGCCATCAGGGTGCTTTTCGCCATCCAGTCGCCGTCGTTAATCGGCCGGCCGGCGCGGATGCTGGCGAGCATTTCGTCCAGTTCGTTCTGGTACATGTCATCCCGGCCCCGTACCGCTTGCCGCGACGACCAAAGACGCTTACCTTGCCGAGATAGCAGGATACCATCACTGCGCGACGCTTGAATGTCGCACGTTCCCTGCGTGCCGAAGATCTGATCGGAGACATCGTAATGCGTGTTGTTCTGTTGTCGGCAAAAGCTGTACAGCCGCACGCCATTGGCGAATTCATACACCACGGCGTGGTGATCGAAAATGTGGCCGTAATCGGGTTCCACTCGAACCTGGCGTCCCCCCATACCCCAACACCGAACCGGATATTGGTTCCCCATGGCCCAAGCCATTTTGTCCAGGCTATGGATGTGTTGCTCGACGATGTGATCGCCTGACAACCAGGTGAAATAAAGCCAGTTGCGACACTGCCATTCCATGTCCGACCAGCCGTATTTCTGTTTCTCCGCTAACGTTCGCACCCAAAGATAGCCCACGTTATAGGTGCACTGCATGGTAACGATGTCGCCGATGGCCCCGTCGTGGACGCGTTTCATGGTCTCGCGCATGCCGTGGTGATAGCGCCAGCATAACCCCGATACAACTGCTAAGCCCTTTTGTTTCGCCAATTCGCAAGCGGCGAGCACTTTGCGTACTCCGGGCGCGTCCACGGCTACGGGCTTTTCCGCAAAGATGTGCTTGCCCGCTTCGACGGCGGCCTGGAGATGAGCAGGTCGGAAATGGGGCGGCGTGCAGAGTAACACTATATCCACGCCGCTACTCAATAATTCCCGATAAGCGTTGAATCCGACGAAACAACGATCAGGGGTGACCTCGACCTGCTTATTGATTTCCGGGTTGCTTTTCAGGGTATTGAGGCTATTCTCGAGACGGTCGCGGAAAAGGTCGGCCAGGGCAACGAGGCGTGTGTGAGGATCGGCGCGCAGGCAGTTGTAGGCAGCGCCTGTACCTCGGCCGCCGCAACCGATCAGTCCGACTTTCAGAACGTCGCTACCCGTGAGGTGAACTGCTGGTACGTCTTCCCATGGGCGCAAGGTGGCCATAGCTGCGGCGGTGCCGGCTGCGGTGGTTCGCAGGAACTCGCGACGCGTCGCGGCAGCAGTCCGGTTCGCTTGATTCATAGCAACTCCTCTTGTGTGAGCCGTTCGGAAAAATTCCATTGCGCAGTAGTAATAAGCTATATCCACGTTGCCATTAAGGCAATCGCGGTGCCGAGGAGTTTTAGTCAATTCGGCAACTAACTGCATCAGCCGTTCCTATGGGCGCTATGCGATTCCCCGTGCCTTGAACCGTATATTGTTTCCCGGCCTCAGGTGAGCCAGAAATTTTGCCGATAGCAGTTGCTCCTTGGGTCGGGCGGAGTATGTATATTGGCAACGCGGTGCCGACAAATGTAACAGTTAGTTGTCAGAGCGAAAATGAGGAATCTCCCGATGACCAACGAGACCCCTGGCACTCCCGCTTATTTACGTACCGCCAGCCCGGTTCCCGCGGAGAAGCGTGCCCCGTGGTACGTGAACACGGCTCCTGCTTATGCGGGGATTTTTTTGTGGATTGCTTTTTATGACCAGTTGGGCGAGGGACTGCGTTACGGCGGGTTATGGGCCTTGCTCATCGGCACTGTGATCGCGGGCGCCGCGTGCCACTTGCTCTTCTATTACGTGCCCGGCTTGTTAGGTATGCAGACCGGCCTGCCGCTTTACATCGTGGGAACGAGCACCTTCGGCGCGAAAGGCGGATTCGTCATTCCAGGTTTCTTCATGGGGCTGCTGCAAATCGGCTGGTATAGTGTGGCGACGTATTATGCGACGAAACTGATTCTCAATGGCGTCGGTTTTCCTGCGATTACCCCTTACGGGATTATCGAGGACGCCAGCGCCTTTGGACTGTCGGCCGAACAGGTGGCGCCCCGTTTTGATCCGCTCTTCATGGGCATGGCTCTGGTCTGGGGATATGCCTTTGCGCTGATCGGGGGACTGGGTATCAGTTACGTAGCCAAGGTAGCCCAATTTTTTCCCATTGTGCCGATTCTGCTCTTACTGGTAGGCGCGTTGCAAGCCTTGATCTACGGCGATTTCACTAAGTTTGCGGAAATGCAAAGGCAGGCTCAGGTGGATACTGTGGACTACGTGAACATCGGCACACTGTTTATCGTCCAGATGGTAGTAGGATTCTTTGGTACGGCGGGGGCAGTGGGTGCCGACTTTTGTTCTAACAATCGTCATGAGGATGACGTCAAATGGGGCGGCGTGTTCGGGATTTGGGTGCCGATCATTTTCACCGCTGGGCTGGCGATCATCACCGTGGCCGGCGCCTTCGGCGCAGCGGGCGGAGATTTCAATAAGATGTCGCTGCGTTATGGCGACGCCCTGGCCATGCTCAACACTTCCAACGGCCAGCCCAACTGGTTGGCTAAGATCATGCTGATTCTGTTTGCCATTGGCTCGATGGCACCGGCATGCTTTTGCTCGTTCATCATCGGAAACAGTCTTTCGACCATGTTGGCCAAACCGCAGGCGCGCGTGCCTATCACCTTAGCGGGGGCGACCGTGGGTATCCTCATCGCGATCACAGGGGCGTCGGCGCAGCTGGCCCCGTATTTTGGCCTGATCGGAGCCAGTTTTGGTCCCGTAATCGGAGCCATGATCGCCGATTTCGCCCTCAGTGGCGGGCGCTGGTCAGGGCCACGCGAGGGGATCAACTGGGCCGGGTATGGCGCCTGGCTGATCGGCTTTCTGGTTGGCATCAGCAATAACGACATGGTCGGCAAACTATTCGGACTTGACACCGCAGGCTGGTGGCGTCACTGGCGTGCGCATCCCACAGGAGTCTACTCCTTGTTGACAGGCATAGTGGCCTACTATTTATTAGCTCGGTTTCTCGGCGTGCCCGCTCGCTTGCACGTGCCGGGACTCATGTCGGCCGGCAGCGCACCGCCTCAAGGCCAATAGCACATTTATCGCCTTGTTAGTCAATTGAATCGTCCGCCCCGGCACCCATGGCGATGGGGCGTACTCTCTATGCCATTTTCGCTAGAGATACTGCGCTGTAAGCTGAAAGTACCAGGGCGAATGATGTACTTGGCCTAGTCAGTCGTGTCGGAAAGAAATTGTCATCATGCGTTCGCTCGAGCCGAAGCTGCGCCCGCTCATTGGCGCTGAACAAATCCGCCAGCGGATTCGCGAGCTCGCTCAGGAGATTCGCCGCGATTATGCTCAACAATATCCCGTGCTGGTCGGAGTGCTGAAAGGAGCGTTCGTCTTCCTCGCCGATTTGGTTCGTGAATTGCGCATACCCGTGGAGTGTGATTTCGTCAAAATTTCCAGTTACGGGCAAAACACCGAAACCTCGGGGCAAATTACCCTGCAACTGGACACGACCATTCCGCTCGCGGGCCGACATGTCCTGGTCGTCGAAGACATCGTAGATACGGGCCTGACCACGGCTTGGCTCATCGAGCACCTAAAAAAGAAGACACCGGCCAGCCTACGGGTCTGCGCATTGCTCGATAAGCCCGCCCGCCGACGTTTGCAAGTGCCGATTGATTATGTCGGCTTCCGAATTCCCGACCGTTTCGTGGTCGGGTACGGTATCGACTGTGCCGAGGCTTTCCGCGAACTTGACTACATCGGTTACGTGGCCCAAGAGGAGACCGCGCCATGAGCGAGGTTGTGTCGGACTCGTCCGAATTAGCACGCCTGCAACGACGCATTCGCGTCGCTCTAGGACAAGAGCCGGGCGACTTACTCCTGACCCAGGCTCAGGTGGTCAATGTGTTTACCTGTCGCACCGAGATGGCCAACATCGTTGTGGCTGACGGTTACATCGCGGGCGTAGGCACCGCTTCGTGGTCCGCGCGACAAGTGGTGGATTTGCAAGGGCAATACGTGTTACCTGGATTGATAGATTCCCACATGCACCTGGAAAGTACGTTACTTTTGCCGAGCGAATTAGCCCGATTAGCAGTGCCTCACGGCACGGCGGCCACGATTTCGGATTCCCATGAGATTGGCAACGTGCTTGGCGTTCGCGGGATCGAACTTCTTATTCAAGCTAGCATGGGTCTGCCTCTGGACGTGTACTTTATGGCGTCATCTTGCGTGCCCGCCACGGCTTGGGAAGATGCGGGGGCAAGCATCGGGGCTGGGGAGATTGCCAGTTTATTGCGGCACGACCGTGTCCTGGGGCTGGCCGAAGTGATGGACCTGCCTGCGGTGTGGAACGGCTCCGCCTACATGCTGGAGAAAATCCTGACCGCCCAACGGCAGAAGCCCGTCATTGACGGTCATGCCCCGAATGTCACGGGCTTATCTCTGCAGGCCTACGTCGCCGCTGGGATGCGGGCCGACCACGAGTCTTCCACCGTGGAAGAAGCGCGTGAGAAAGCCCGGCTTGGTATGTTAGTCCAAATCCGCGACGGTTCGATTGCCCATAATCTCGACACCCTGCTGCCCCGAGTCGTTTCCGGGGAGTTAGGCGACCGCTGGACTTTGGTTACTGATGACATTTTGCCCGATGACTTACGCCAATGGGGGCACCTCGATTATTTGCTGCGTCGGGCCATAGCGGCCGGGGTAGCACCAGAAGTCGCGGTGCGCCACGCCACCATAGTGCCGGCTCAACACTATGGCCTAAGCGACCGCGGAGCCATTGCCCCGTCGTACCGTGCCGATCTTGTGGTGGTGGACGACCTGCGACGCATGAACGTGCGCTTGGTTTATCACGCAGGCCAGCTAGTAGCACGCGACGGTGAATACCTCGGCCCGCCGGAGGTTCGTACAGTCCCTTGTGAAAACACAATCCGGCTGCCTCCGCTGGCCGAAGAGGCCTTCCGCCTGCGCCCCACTGGGACAACTTGTCCGGTCATCGGCATCATTCCTGGCCAACTGATTACCCGCCACGAACGGCGTTCGGTTCGACTTCGCGAAGGCGAGTGGGAGTTTTCTCCGGAGGAGGACGTAGCCCTGCTCGCCAGTATTGAGCGGCACCGCGCCAGTGGGAAAATCGGTTTAGGCTTAGTGAGCGGTTTTGGCTTTCGCCGACACGGTGCCCTAGCTTCATCAGTAGCTCACGACTCCCATAACATCATCGTCGCGGGAACCAACCCGAGCGACATGCTGGTCGCGGTGCGCGCTTTGGCGGAAACAGGTGGCGGTTTCGTCGCCGTGGCCCAGGGACAAGTATTGGCCCGATTACCGTTATCGTTTGGTGGTTTGCTCTCGACCGAGCGGGCCGACGTTGTGTGCGAGCAACTCCGAGCGGTGCGTCAGGCGGCTCAGTCCTTAGGATGCCCTTTGGCGTGTCCCTTCGGGGCGCTTTCGTTTCTGGCTCTGCCTGTGATTCCCGAACTGAAAATCACGGCGCGCGGTGTCTTCGATGTCGTCCGACAACAATGGTTGCACCTGTGAGACCGTTTCGAGCGAACGTGATCGACTCCGACCGACAGAGCGGATCTGCACATGCTATTTCAGGGAAACTGAGCCATGGAAAAACCACTCGCGGGCTTCACCGTGGCAGTGCCCGAACATCGCCAGCTCGACGAATTCGTCAGCCTGCTGGAAGCCGAGGGGGCCAGCACGCTGCGTTGTCCGATGGTAGCGATTTTAGATAACCCCGATGAACGGCCCGTGCTCGACTGGTTGGAAAAGCTCCTGGCAGGCCAATTTGACCTGGTCATCCTGATGACGGGCGAAGCAGTCCGGCGACTCCTCGGCTTCGCGGAACGGGCGGGTTGGCGTGATGCTTATCTTGCCGCTTTAGGCAAGACCCGCAAACTCACACGTGGCCCGAAGCCGCTTCAGGCGCTCCGAGAACTCGGCCTGACCAGCGACATGCAAGCCGAGGCTCCGACCACGGCCGGCGTCATCGCGCGTTTAGAGCGGGAGGACCTAACGAACTTACGAATCGGTGTTACGCTCTATGGCCAACCGAACCCGGAATTACACAATTACCTGTTACGCCGCGGTGCCCAGGTTTTTGAGGTGATGCCTTACATCTATGCGCCAGCGAGTGATGCCGACCGGGTGGCGGAACTCATCGAACGACTGGCCCGCGGTGAGGTGGACGCTATCGCGTTCACCAGCTCGCCCCAGGTGGATCGCCTCTTCGAGGTGGCTCAGCAACGCGGCCTAGAGAAGCTCTTGCGCCAAGGACTGGAACGTACCTATGTAGCCGCTGTCGGCCCTGTCGTTCAGCAACGCCTGAGTGAGTTAGGTGTCCGCGTGGACATTGCCCCGTCTCGCGGTTTTGTCATGAAGAATTTAGTCCAGCACATGGCGCGTGCATTAGCCGCGAAGAAATCCGTCGCCCAATCTTAGCGTCAAGGGCACGATTGAGCCAAGGCTTCTAAAGCCCAGCTTCATGACTCCTTAGCCGATGCTGGCTTGACGCGGCCAACTAGTCGCCAAGAGCCTAGCCAGCTGATAGTCTGGCGGTCACGACTGCCTCGCAAGTGCGAATAAAGCACAAGTAGCTACTAAATGCTCCAGGGGTAGCATGGAGAACGCTCAACACTCATTTATACTTGCTCGACGAAATGTATATAACCTGCTAAGTCCACTAAGCCTATTGCTATGTCATCCTGATGAAATGGTGAAATGAGGTGATTGATGCGCTGGTACAGTCAGGCGACGCGGGGGCAGTGGTTGGCGTTAGTGGCCGCATTATTAGGTTGGCTTTTCGATGGTTTCGAAATGGGGATTTTCCCTGCCGTAGCCCGACCCGCGTTATTAGACGTCTTAGGGCATCGTTCGAAGCTGGAAGCCTTGAATAAGAGCGATCCGGGTTATGAACAAGTCTTTCGGATAGCGCAACAACAAACAGGCTCGTGGTATGGTCGTATTACCGCGGCCTTCCTAGTTGGAGCGGCTTTAGGCGGTTGGCTCTTCGGGTGGATTGGCGACCGACTGGGACGCGTCCGCGGACTGATGCTAAGTGTGCTCACCTACTCGTTATTCACAGGCTTATGCGGTCTGGCTCAGGACAGTTGGCAATTATTAGGACTTAGATTCTTAGCTTCGTTAGGAATGGGCGGGGAATGGGCTTTAGGCGTCGCCTTAGTCATGGAAAAATGGCCCGCGCACGCCCGGCCGATGTTGGCAGGTCTCATCGGCGCCGCGGCCAATGTGGGGTTCACCCTGGCTGCGTTATTAGCTTGGGGATTTGAGGCAGCCGGATTGCCTATCGCGCAGGGGGGCTGGCGCTGGGTCTTAGGATTTTGTGCCTTACCCGCGTTGCTGACCTTCTTTATTCGGTATTTTGTTCCCGAATCGGAACGCTGGCAGGAGGCCTCGCAATCAGGGCCACGCCCTAACCTGATAGAGATTTTCCGCCCGGGCATAGCCTCGAATACCTTGGTCGGGTCGCTCTTAGGAGCGATAGCGCTGATTGGCACCTGGGGCTCGGTGCAGTGGATACCTCCCTGGGTCAATAGCCAGACCCATGCACAGTGGCAGACCAGCTTGGCGCAAATCTGTTCGGGGTTGGGAGCGTGCCTGTTTGCGTTTCTCGGCGGCGTGGTCGGGCAGGCGGTGAGTCGGCGGCTCGGTTATTTCAGCATGTGCCTCGCTTCGCTCTTGTTATGTGCCATACTCTTCCGCTGGCCCTGGCATTTTTCCAGCCACACTGCGAATTGGACGTTCATGAGCGTAGTGTTTGCGACGGGCGGCATCACCGCGGCCTTCTATGGATGGTTCCCGCTTTACTTTCCAGAGTTATTTCCGACTCGGGTGCGCGCCACAGGTCAGGGCTTTTGTTTCAATGTCGGTCGGGTCGTAGCGGCCGTGGGTGCCATTTTCACCGGCACCTTGATTCAGGAAATTTTCCACGGCGATTACGCCCGCGCCGGGGCGACGACGAGTCTAATTTATATCCTCGGTCTGCTAATCATTTGGTTCGCCCCGGAAACGAAGGGACGCCCGTTGCCCGATTGAAACTCTGCCCGATTGTGCCGAGTAGCTCGGACAATTCCTAAAGCATATCTCTATCACGTAGCGCTTCGCTTTCTCCCTTGCCGAAACTTGCTGGGTCGCGTCAAATATCCACAAGAGGCAATAGTCGAACTGTTGGCTGGACGCTAATACCCTGAGGAGGCGATCATGACTCGTACTTGGCGGGAGGTTACTTTGTTAGTCGTGCTCACGCTCGCCGTTTTCTCGGTGGGTTGCCAAAACAATAGCCCCAAAGGCATGACGCAGGCAGAGGAACAACCAACCCAAGCGCGAAGCAAGCCGACCGGCGCGGACCAGGGAGCGGAAGTTCCCCCTTGGCGCCGCGTGGCGTACGGCACGGAGGCAGGTGAGTGGTTCTTCTCGACGCATGTGGCGTTGGGGCGGAATGTGTTCGTTCAGGTGCGCCAGCCTCCCGAAGTGGCGATGCGAGCATTGGCGTCGGGCGCACTGCACTCGCTGGGATTGCGGCTTGGCCCCAGCGGGTTGGCTCCTATAGCCGCTCTCCGGTTATTTGTCGTTCGACCTGGAGAAGATCGTCAGGTCAGTGTCAACGCCATAGTGGTTCTGCGCAGTGGATTCGTCGAACATCTCCTCACCACTCATCAAGCAGGGAAGAATCATGAATCAGTTCTCTCCGCCGACATGGATGCATTAGACCTGTATCTGGCCCTGCTAGCCATTGGTGCTAAACCAGGGAGGCCCATGGAATATCGGGAAGAAAATGGCCAACGAATTTTCGTTCCGCCTCAGGGCGAGCGTATCCGCGTGCGTTGTGCGTATCGCAACAAGCGCGGCGAACTGGTCATTGTGCCAGCTCAGCACTGGCTCCGCGATGTGGACAAGAAACAGCGATTACAGCATGACTGGATATTCGCAGGAAGCCGATTTATCGAGCCTGATGTGCCCGGCGAAAAACCCTTTTTCGGAGCCAACCTGGGACGTGTCATTTGTACTTCCAACTTTGCCGTTGCTTTGCTCGACCTGCCCATTCGCAGCTCCGACCAAACCGCGGAAGGACTTCTCTTCGAGGCCAACCCAGACACGATTCCGCCTGAGAAGACTCCCGTTGCCGTTTTGCTTTCCCGAATTGAAGGGAAATAACCCGCCTTACTATGACTCGGTTGGCCAACTGATCCAAGTCGCGGTTGGGTGAGGGCAGAAAGCTCTACACAACTGCGAGGCTTTAGGTAGAGTGAGAAGCTTCTTCCAAGTAACTCACATCTACAGGATAATTGGCGAATTGGATGGTGTAGTGATCCTCAAACCAGCGTTGAATGTCTGGCAGGGCTGCCTGGTCGAACTCCGGCGTGTTATAGTGAGTTTTGCCGAAGACTTCTGCCCGAATTTCCCCGTCTTCGACGATGAGTTGCCCAGCCTTGAATACGTAACGGGGATGGGCAAACATCTCGGTTAGATTCGCCTGGGGCTGGTAGATGGTGATGTCGGCATCAGCGCCGACGCCGAGGTGGCCCTTATTGGTCAGGCCCAAAATGCGGGCGGGCGCGGCCCGCGTGATGATGGCAATCTCAGACAGGGAGTATTGCCGAGAAATGTCGCGTAATCGGCAGCGTTCGCGCACCCGGCTGGGCAGACGCTGCAGCATATCTCGGCGGTACCCCGCATCCATGAGGAGGTGGATAATCTGCGGATAGGCGAGGAAAGAAGCGCCATTGGGGTGGTCGGTGCTCAGGCAAATGCGCCAGGGGTCCTGGGCTAACAAGAACCACTCTAACCCCACCACCCACTGCCAAGCATGGACAACGCTTTTTTCGCGATACGTAATAGGCACGATGCCGCAGCCCGTTTCCATTTCCGTGTCAGCATTGAACCACTTGCGACCCGTTACGCGGTGCAAGTAATACCCCAACGGCCCATCGCCGGTCATCGAGGTGGTTTCCCCGAACATCACTTGGCCGACATCCACGGTCAGATTGGGGTGTTCGTTGAAATAGTTGATAAGCGGTTCGGCTTGTGAACAGAAAGTGCGTTGGTCATTCGGATCGCCACCGTAGCTGTGAAATTGAATATGCGTGAGATGCCCGCGCCGTCCCTCCAGGGCTTTCATGGTGTCCAAGGTGGTCGTCCAGTTGCCGGGCAGACCAAGATTGTTGCAGTGAATGTGCACAGCGTGAGGTAAACGCAAGTCCATGGCCACTTGCGCCAGGTTCTGAATGATCTGCCGTGGCGTCACGCCGAAAGCGGGTATCGCCTCATCGAGATGCGTAGCATTACCCCCGGCAACTTCTTTCCAAATTTCGACCCCACCGGGGTTGACTAATTTGATGGCGTAGGCCTTTGCAGCCCCGAGCAACCAGGCGGCGAAGTCACGGAGCCGGGCGTAATTCCCTGAGGCAATTTGTCGTAAGACGTAGTGATTGTTGCCCATGAGGACGTAAAAACCCTTGTCGATGATCGGAGTGTCGGCCAGTTCCTCATGAGCGTGTCGAGCGGCGAGCGGGGAGATGGCGGCATCCATGACCGTGGTGTAGCCCATGCCCGCATAGAGATAGCCCGTGGCGAAGGTACTGGGCACACTCCCACCAACGCCGGAACGGGTGAAGCGGGTGCGGCGCACCGGCGGAGCTAACCGATGATCTTCAGGGCGCATCTTGCGGGCAGCGTTGACCTTTGGCCCTGCTATGTGGGCATGAATGTCCACACCGCCGGGCATGATGATAAGTCCCGTGGCATCCAACGTGCGGTCGGGCGGAACATTGGGCTCGCTAGGCGGCGCGACGATTTTGCCGTTCTGTATCCACAGGTCGCGTATTTCCCCGTGGACACCGTTGGCGGGATCGTACACCGTGCCGTTGGTGATGCGAATCAGGGACATGGCTCATGAATCAACGTTCGCGGAAGCGCTCTTCGGTCCAGGGGTCGCCTCGCATGTGGTAGCCGCCGTGTTCCCAACTTTCCCAGAAGCCGGGGCGGTCTTCGGCCATCAGTTCGATCCCCCGAACCCACTTAGCGCTTTTCCAGGCATAGAGCCGAGGGACAACCAGACGTAGCGGGTAGCCGTGGTCGGGCGTGAGCAGTTCCCCGTTATGCATCCACGCAAAAAGGCAATCTTCGCCTAGGAAATCCTCTAACGGCAGGTTGGTAGTGAATCCGTGCTCGCAGTGCACCATAACGTAACGGGCTTCGGGCCGGACACGCACTTGTTGCAACACGGTACGAGTACTGACGCCTTCCCACAAGTTGCCAAGCTTGCTCCAACGCGTCACGCAATGCATATCCGCCAACACTCGCACCCGGGGCAGACGAAGAAACTCATCGTAGGTACACGACCATTCTTGCTCTACTAGTCCAAAAATACGAAACCGCCAGGTTGCAGGATCGAACTCTGGAACCGTACCCGCATGGAGCACGGGCCATTTCCGAGTTTCCACCTGACGCGGTGGTAAGCGTTGTGCCCGATAAACGTCGGGGCTGATGATCAGGGGTACGCCGTCATTTGGCAACTTGCGACGCAAATCTTCCAGCCAATTTTCCACAGCGTTCGCAGGGTTCATGGACGTTTCTCCAGGATGCCTAGGAGCTTTTCGACAAAGGGGCGTACTTCCTCATAGCCGCCGACAAACCGCTTCGCGACCCGACCGTCGTGTCCAAAAACGATAATGAGCGGCGGCCCAGCAATGTCGAGTTTCTTAGTCCAAACGTCTTCGGGTTCGTCGAGGACAAAGTTTTCGAAGCGTGCCCCAACTTTTTCCAGGAATTCGCGGACTTGCTTCATGGCCTCGGCATCCTGGGGGTCGTCGAGACTGACCGACATCGCTACCAATCCTTTTGGCGACAAATCCCGATGCATCTGTACCAGATGCGGAAATTCCTCCTTGCAACTCGTTCAGTAGTTGGCCCAAAAATCTACAACGACAACGCGACCCCGATGCGCTTGGATGGCCTTGACTAACTCCGGAAACTTGACCCGTTTCGGTGCCGCTGGCGCCTGCTCTTGAGCGACAATGGAGCTAGCGAGGGCCAGAGTTGTTAGCAGTGCACCACAAAGTCTCATCTTACATCCTCACTGATACAAATGGGCTTCTCGGCTCAGCTGTTTTTTGGTAAAAGAGGAGATTCTGAAGTTCGCCGAGCAGGGGACCTCCGGGATCATCATATGGCCGAGATACGACGAGAAAAATGTCTGCTCATCACGGGAGCGACGGGTTCGCTGGGGAGCGAGTTAGTGCGCCACTATTACCCCGAGTATCAGATCTTGGCCCAGGGGCGCAATGCGGAGAAGCTGCTACGACTGAAACTGGCGTATCCGCGAACGGAAATGGTGCTCGGCGATTTGCGGGCACCGGGGCTTCGTGAAGCCGTGCGCCGCGCCGACGTGGTGATTCACACTGCGGCACAGAAATACGTCAACCTCGCCGAACGCCATTGCTATTACACCGTGGATACCAATGTGAACTGTACTTATGAGTTAGCGGACTTAGCAGCACGCCACGGGGTGGAGCGCTTCATCTTCATCAGCACGGACAAAAGCAGTTTTCCGACCAACGTGTATGGCATCACGAAGTACTTGGCAGAGCGGCTCATTCTGGAGCTCGCCGAGGTTTATCCGCAGACGACGTACGTGATTTGTCGCTTCGGCAACATTTTCGGCTCTAGTGGCAGTGTCGTGCAATTATGGCTGGAAGCCCAGCGACGGCGTGAGCCAATCCAGGTGACTGATCCGAACATGACGCGGTTCATGTTCAGCCTACCAGATGCCGTGGCCGCGGTCGATTTTGCCCTGCATCAGGGCCGCAGCGGGGATATTATTATCCCCAAGATGAAGAGCGTGTGTCTGCGCGACTTGATGCAGTTATTTTCCGACGCGCCTATCGAAATCATCGGTCGGCGACCCGGCGAAAAAGTGCACGAGACTCTTTACGTTCAGGGCGAGATTAGTACAGGCTACGAAACGGACCAATACTACGTTCTCAATACGCGTGATACGACACGGTTAGCGTTACGTGACATCAATTCTTCCGAATGCGAGCGGGTTCCCCTTACTACCTTGCGTCAATGGCTACAACAGTTGATTCGCTCAGCTGCGTAAGGAAAATTTGCGCGTTGCGGCGCGGAAAGTGCGCCCGTTACTTTGGGCCCCCATCTTGAGAGCGCGAAGCATGGCCGTAATGCTAGCGAAAATTCGCTCCGTTGTTTCAATTGATTTTGAAAATATTGTCTTAATAGTTTCGTTTGAATATTATCTCAGCAGGCCCTTGGACAGATTTTGTGGCCAATCTCTTGGCGCGGAAGGGGGAGGCGGCCAACATGAACACCCGTCGGTTTTCTTGGCCGAGGCTGAATGGCTGGTCATTCGGTCTCCTAATCGTGATGCTCGGCCTACTGCAAACTGCAGCCGAAGCTTGGTTATCTTCGCCCAACGATCCCAGCATCACGCATTGGGGCTGGTACGTCCTACGCTTTTTGTATCTGGGGTTCCCCTGGCTCTGGCTCGGTCAAGATTCTTCGATGCAACTGGCCGCGGTTGCCGTCTGGGCTTATACCCTTTCTCTCGTAACCGCGCTAGTCGTGCTACGCCTCAAGACCTTGGGTTGGCCGCTACGCTGGACACTTTTGTTGTTCGCACCAGGAGTACACGGGTTTTTCTTACTAGCACTATGCTTAGCTCCTTTTTACCCAGTCAAATCGTTGGGCCGCACCGTGCCTTCGACACCTGCGTGGATTGAGGAGCTGGAAACACAAGAACACTCTAGGAGACAGCAAGATGGTAGCGGCGAAGTTATGACCACGGTCGAAACGGCACGGTCCGATTGGCCTGCGACAACGGCAGCTGCGGCAATTTATGCGCTCCGAGGTGATTATGCTCGAATGTA
Source organism: Gemmatales bacterium (assembly GCA_025060195.1). Lineage (GTDB taxonomy): Bacteria > Planctomycetota > Planctomycetia > Gemmatales > HRBIN36 > HRBIN36. The sequence continues at coordinate 72,704 of JANXCQ010000011.1, forward strand.
CCTCCGCGAGCAGAGCAAACTGATTATGACGGTAGCGGCCCTAGCAATTTCGTTCGGCATTGCCGCGGTTGTATTGAGCACTTCTATGGGTACTTACGGTTTGTCACTATTTATTGGTGCGCCGTTCTTAGTGGGCTTTTGGCTGACCCTGATAATATGCTCCCAAGGTGATATCGCACTTGGTGACTGTGTCTTGGTCTATTGCGTCGCCCTGCTACTGGGAGCCGCTCTCCTAGTGATCATCGGCGTCGAAGGAATCATCTGCTTGCTCATGGCCTCCTCATTGGTATTTCTCAGTGGCATGGCAGGTTGTGCCCTGGCGTACGGCCTAAGCCGACACGTTCTTCTGAGCGCCAGCCGGAGGAGGTATTACAGCGGCGTGCTACTAATTTGGCCCATGATGTTAGGGGTAGAGACGCTCTGGCCGTTGGGCGTCAGCGAACACGCCGTGCGCACGGAAATAATTATTCACGCGCCGCCCGAACGAGTGTGGCAAACGGTGCTGGCGTTTCCGCCTTTGCCGGAGCCCAAGGAATTGTTGTTCCGTCTGGGTGCGGCTTACCCAGTGGCGGCTCAGATTCATGGTCAAGGGCCCGGGGCCGTGCGCCATTGCATTTTCAACACGGGTACTTTTGTCGAACCTATCTTGGTTTGGGAACCAGCGCGGTGTTTGCGTTTCGCCGTTACCGACCAACCTGCGCCTATGCGGGAACTTTCTCCGTGGGACATCCATCCGCCTCATTTGCATGGCTACCTTGTCTGCCGACAAGGGGAATTTCTCCTCGAACCGTTACCCGACGGCAGCACCCGTCTGATCGGAACGACTTGGTATGTGAACCACATGTGGCCACAGTGGTATTGGTATCTGTGAAGCGATTATTGCATTCACGCCATTCATTATCGCGTCTTGGCTCATATCAAAAGTTTGGCCGAGCAGCCACCACAGTAATATCCCCTTTGGTCCAACCTCGGGGACTTGCCCCTACCGCAGGAGTCGCCTTCCGCGAGCCCAGGTGAGGCGTGACTCGCCTTATTGGTCGGTGAAATCTTCGAGCAGCGAAATGGCGACGATTTGATTGCGGAGTATCACAACGCGCTTGCGATTGCGCTTAATGCCGGTGGCAATGGATTCGGCAATATAGTTTTCGCGTGTAGTGTCGCTGTCGCGCATATCGTGGAAGTCGGCATCGGCCACCACAACGTAGCGTTCATTCATCTGCTCAAGCCGACCTAAGCACACATAGGGACTTTCCAAGTCCACAATGACCATCTGCCCGATCATTCCTTCCAGCCAGTCCACCATCGCTTCCACCGCCTTAGACTGAGCCACCTCCGGGGTCGTGTCTGCCACATTGTAACAAGTTGGCTCCAGGTAAGATTATGCACGTTGAGTCGATTTGGCCTGTTTCGTCCCTGGGCCCCAAACTGGTCAATCAGCCGACGGAGTCGATTTGTCAATCCGCAGCCCCCCACCGGCGCGAAAGCAAGCTCAGATGGATTGGCCGGCGATTCGATAACCCCCCAACCGAATCCGCCATGGAGACAAGGGCTACCAAGCTTAGCTGGCGGCATCCCCGGGGCGGTAGAAACTAGCGATATGGTCGGGATCGCCAATCACCAAGGCCAAATAAGGCCCTCCCTCCTCGACGCCCAGCAGGTTCATACGCGGATCAAAACGAACCGCCTCGATCTGATCCGCGCGGCACCAGCGCCGTGGCACTAATTTGACCACCACCTGGGCGCCGCAATCCTCCCGCCGAAACTCGAGGTTACAAAGCCAATAACCTTGCTCGTAGGAGTAATAAATGGCCTTCAAATGACGAAAATCCCAACGGCGTTGCAGTTCTTCAGGAAGGTAAATACCATGCTGTTCCAGCAATCGGCTCACGTTCTCCGCCGAGGGAGGATCAGGGAGGGGAATCGGGCCGCGTAACAGCGTCAAATCCAGGGGGCGATAAGCCAGCCACCAATAGCCCAATAGCACGACACTGACCGCTAACAAGGCGCTCGCTGTCAACGCTGCGGTCACGACACGATAGTGCCAACGCTGACGCCCCACATTGCCCAAGCGTGCCAGGATTTGTTCGGGCAAATCCTTGGGCGCTGCTATGTTCTGCAGTGCCTGCCGTAGCTGTTTGTCCCAATTCTGCTCCCGTTGCCACCAGTTCTGGCACGAGGAACATTGCTGCAAATGCTGGCGTAGCCAAGACCATTCAGGTTCATTCCAATCCTCGGCGGCAGGCTGACCGAGCAAGCGCAAGCTCCGCACCAGGTCACACAGCATGACTACTTCTCCTGTGTTGGAGAAGATTCTTCCTGGGATGTGAGAGACGTGAGCCTTCGCTGGCGGGCTGCTTCTCCGCCTCCTTATTTTTGACGAAATCCCCCTCCGGAGCGTTGAGCAACCAGTGTTTCAACCATTGCTTAGCCCGCCACAGCCGCGACATCACTGTGCCGATGGGAATGCCCATGATTTCCGCGATGTCCTGGTAGCGAAAATCCTCCCAATAGGCTAAGACCAGCGGGGTGCGAAACTCCTCGGGCAATTGCAATAAGCCTTGCTGCAGAAGCTCCGTGTCCACGTGAGCCGGGGCTTCGACCACGCCGTCGGGCAGGTCGTGAAAGTCATCTAAAGAGACCATACGGCCCCGTTGCTGGTGTGCGCGGCAGCGTTGCAAATATTCGTGGCGGAGTATGCTATATAACCACGGGCGAATCCGCTCAGCATCACGCAGTTGCTCGTGATGCGTCAGGGCTTTGACGAAAGTCTCCTGGGTAAGGTCTTCGGCCTCCGTAGCCGAGCCAGTTAGGCGGTAGGCGTAACGGTATAAGCCCTGATAGTATTGGGAAATTATCGCTTCCACCCACCTCTGGTCGCCGGGCGACGCCATAGTTGCGGCCTCCTTGGTTGAGATGCCCTTGCCCCGCGATTTATTCCATCATCGCCTTTCGATGCCAGCGTTCCCTCAGGTGTCAGTCTAAATCGGCCTGAGCCAAGTCAAGGTGCTAGCATGTCCTTAGGTGTGGTCTTAGATCGGCCTCAGCCAAGTCAGCTGCCCGCCAGCATGTTTTAGGATTTTTCGGTGGCCCTGATCACTACTCGTAGCCAAACTGAAAAAATTACACCGTCTTTGCCAACATCGGCATACTTACTAACGTAAGCCATGGTATTATTGCTTACAGATGTCCTTGACGCCAAGACAAGCGGTGAATACTTTAGGATCAAATACCAGACGATAACCTTCCCGCCTGAAAACGCTGCCCTTCAACTTCCCACCTTGAGGCAAGGAGATCGGATATGCTCTCCATCCCCATCCCTGGCAGCACGCGTTTGTGTGACGGTGTAACTCGTCGGCACTTCCTGAGAATTGGCGCGTTCAGCTTTGGCGCTTTCCATTTTAGCTTGGCCGATCTTTTCCGTGCCGAAGCGGCCCAGGGGAAACGTTCTCATAAGGCGTTGATTCATATCTTTCTAGGGGGCGGACCGCCCCATCAGGATCTGTGGGACCTCAAGACGGAAGCACCTCAGGAAATCCGCGGTGAATTTAGACCCATTGCGACGAACGTTCCTGGCATTCAGATTTGCGAAGTATTCCCCCGGCTCGCTAAGTTGATGGACAAATGTATTATTATCCGCTCGATTGTGGGGGCGGTTGATCGGCATGCAGCAGAGCTTTGTATGACAGGTTGGCCCCGGGAGTCGTTGGCAAATCTCGGCGGCCGACCAAGCGTCGGCGCCGCCGTCGCGAAACTCCAAGGGCCTGTTGACCCCGCGATACCGCCGTTCGTGGGCTTGGCCCAGCCTACCCAACATCGGCCCTGGTCGGATCCCGGACAACCCGGTTTTCTCGGCCCGTCGTTTAGCGCGTTTCGCCCCGACGGTGAGGGGCTGCGCAACATGAAACTGAACGGCATAACGATTGAACACCTTTATGACCGCCGACGCTTGATGCAGAGTTTCGACCAACTTCGCCGCGACTTAGACGCTTCCGGGCAAATTGCCGCTCTCGATTCCATGACTCAACGTGCGTTTGAGGTGCTTACTTCCAGTAAACTCCTGGAAGCCCTGGATCTCAGCCGCGAACCCGAATCGGTGCGCCAGCGCTACGGCGATGGCAAACCGTATCAATTCCAATATGACGGCGCGCCCACGGTAAACGACCAGTTGTTATTAGCCCGTAGGCTCGTGGAAGCGGGAGTCCGCGTGGTTACCCTGACCTATGGTCGGTGGGATAGCCATGGGAACAACTTTGGTCTCGTGCGCGACCACGGCAGTAAGCTCGACCAGTGCCTGAGCGCTCTGATCGAAGACTTGGACCAACGCGGTCTTTTGCAGGACGTGACTGTGCTGGTCTGGGGAGAGTTCGGCCGCACGCCACGCATCAATAAAGATGCCGGTCGCGATCATTGGCCCCAAGTCAGCTGTGCTTTGCTGGCAGGCGGTGGCATGCGCACCGGGCAAGTAATCGGCGCCACCAACCGATTGGGCGAATATGCCACGCAACGTCCTGTTACCTTCCAGGAAGTCATTGCCACAGTGTATCATAACCTGGGCATTGACCCCGCCACAACTACCATCGTTGACCCGACGGGCCGGCCACAACATCTCGTGGAGGCCGCACCCCTACGTGAAGTGATCTAGGCGAGACGGGTGGGCCTTAACAACACGGCTGGAAGCCGGGCATTCTTAATCTTGATATCAGCTCCTATCTAAGTCGGACTTAGTGTGAGAAACTATCGTGTATCTGCCGCGCTAGCAACGTTTTTCTTGCCGCTTGGTTAGCAGCGGCCAAGTGCTGAACTTCTGTCTCTCTTACGGCGAAGCCAGGTAATGAATCTTTGCAAAGCTGTCTGCGTTCTAAGTTCAGTTGACGTCAAGTCTCGCTGAGGATGCCCCGACGCTCCACGGGAACACACAGGGCACAGCTCCAACCTGTAACCCTGCCAGTGTGCATCCGTTTCCCTTCATCGCCGACGTTTCCCAGCGAAAGTTGTCAGAGGGCTGTTAGTGCAGATCAGATTCTGGCAGTGAGCGAATGCTCTAGACGTGCTGTTTGCGTTGTGGTATGAGGCGACGATGAGTAACGACTGCCAAACGAAAGCAAAAAATCGAGGGCTGAAGCAATGTGCAAATACGGCTGGATGGCTTTGGTAATGCTGATGCCCGGGTCGCTGGGACATGCCCAGGAACCCCCGCGTTTCCGTCTGCGTCCGGGAGAATTGCTACAGTACCGCGTGCATCAGACCACGAAAGTTACTCAATCACTGGAAGGGGAGACCAGCGGCATTGAATCTAGTACCGAGCTGACGAAACGTTGGCAGGTGCTGGAGGCCGATGCTGACGGCTCGATGACGCTTCAGTTGACCATAACTGAGATCAAATTGGTGCAAAAGCTGCCTAATGGTCAGAGTATCATTTACGACTCTGCCAAGCCAGAACAATCGCATCCCGCACTGCGACAGCAAATGGAACAGTTTCTCGGCAAACCCACGGTCCGGGTCAAGATAGATGGGCATGGCCGCGTGCTCGACGCCCAGGCATTAGTTGAGGTGCCCGTGGGTCATTTCGCCCAAGAGCCGCCTTTCGCTGTGGTTTTGCCTCCGGAGGAGTGGCGCCCGCAATTGCGTTGGACGCGGCCTTACACCTTGGTTTTAGAACCGCCTCTGGGCACCGGCGAAAAATACCACGCAGAGCAGCAGTTGGAATTACGGAGTCTCAACGACCAACAAGCGGAGATCACTTGGTTGACACACCTCAAGGACCCTCCAACTACTGCTGCCGAGAAAATCCCACTTTTGCAGAAAATAACTCGCGGAGTGGCCGTTTTCGATTTGACAAAGCACCGTGTCGTTCTCGTGCGCATGCAGGCAGGTGGCGTCGTAGAGGGACATGATGGACCTAACAGTAAATATGAGTTTTTCAGCGAATACGTGGAGCGACTGGTTCCTTAGTGCTTGCGTGTGGTCAACTTGGTTCTTCCTCACCTACCTAGCGTCGAATTCATGTGCAACATCGTACTGCATGGGATAGTCTTGCAACAGCCGTTGGCTCGGGACTATTGAGCGAGGCCAACTTCAGTTAGGACTCGGCTTCCCAGCGTGCGATGTACTCGAGTTCTTCTCGCAGGGATTCGGCAGCGGGCACAGTCGTGTTTTGCGGATTCAGACAGAAGAGGTCCCACGGCTCGTTCTTGTATCCCCATTGCCGAACATACCAGGTGCCGTCATCATCCTTGAGCAACGGGAATACGACACATTGGTAAGGCTTATAGCGAAACTTGTCTCCCTCGGCCGCCCCCAGCTTGTGGAGCACGCAGCCTTGGTTGAAGAAGACACACCAACCTCGGACGACCGCCACTAACGGCAACCCCGCACGTTTCCGCCGCGTCAGATAGCCCCGTTTTTCCACCAGCCGCCGCGCTTCGGGCCTCAGCAGGGGTAAGATGCGTGGCAGTTGTTCATTGAGCAATTCGATCTCTGACGGAACTAACCCAGGACGACCGTTGCGGCAACATAACCCCTCACACCCCCGCCCAAAAGTGCATTCAAATCGCGCTTCATGCAGATTAGTTACCTTGACTACTGGTAATGCACTTTTCTGGGCCATACGTTGAATTCCGCGCAGCACGAGTTGTAGCTCAGTTTGCTGATGCGCCAGTTGTGCTCACTGTATCTTTTTATCTTTGCAAGGCATCTAACCAAGTTTCGGGATGATTCGCCGGAGAGTGCTATGACGTGAACCGAATGCTTTGTTGCATTTTATAACACCTGATAGCCATGACAGAAGGCGAACATTGAGATTGCAGATATGGCCAGAGGCTTTTGGGCGGCTAAAGTGACTTACAACACCCTGGCCCGTTACACAGAACTGAGAGAGCGGGGCTAAGGAACCTCAACATTAGCGAAATGGCAGGAATTGTGGCAAGCTGGCTGGGCGCGACGCGTCGCTTCTGCGAAGATTGTTGGCGGGGAGTAGTCCAGTTGATCTTTCCCCCGCGATGTTGGTTGTGTCAGCAACTGACCGAAGCGGAGTGGGGGATATGCGAATTGTGTCAAGGCCAGCTATTCGAGCAAGCCAAGAACGCTTGGCATCGCTGCGGACGCAATATCGGCCCGTTCGCTGATGTGGACGGTGGCTGCAATCGCTGTGGGGAAGAGCCCCTACCGTTTCATTCGGTAAAGCGACTAGGCAAGTACGAAGGAGCCTTGCGGGAAGCGATACTCCTCATCAAACACGACTGGAACGAAGGCTTGGCGGTGGCCCTGGGACGGTTTCTCGGACATCTGTTAGCGCAGACGGAAACGCGGTTTGAGGCCATCGTGCCAGTGCCACTACATTGGTGGCGGTTTTGGCAACGCGGTTATAATCAGGCTCAAGCCTTGGCGGAGGGCATAGCGGAAGTCGTAAAAAAGCCCGTTTTGCTTTCTGCGCTCATTCGCGTTCGTCCTTCGCCGAGCCAGGCTGGCAAGTCCGCGACGCAGCGGCGGGAAAATGTGCGCGGAGCATTTCGCTGTCGGTGGCGTGCGCCCGCGCTGCCTGGCTCTATCTTGCTGGTAGACGATGTCATGACGACAGGCAGCACGCTGATCGAGGCGGCCAAGGCCCTGCGTGCGGCGGGTGCTAGGGAAGTCCATGTGGCCGTCTTGGCTACCACGGATTAATTGCTAAAGTTCATCCTCGCAAACTAAGCGGGTAACGACTCGGTGCAAAAATGTTCTGGGGAAGTTACTGGCGAGCGAAATTGGCTGCCTAACGGCGCAGGGTGGCCGCGTGATTGGGAATAAGTTGCCGCAGCGTGCGGTAGTTGGGGAAGCGATCCTGAAGGGCAGTTACTTGCATTTCGCGGTGGCGCAAAGCGCTGCAAGCGTGTACCGCAGCTTCCGCGGCGGAGATGGTAGTAATGCACGTAATTCCCAGTTGCACGGCCATGGAGCGAATCTTGCCCTCCTCGGTGTGGTAGCCCCGACCGCTGGGCGTGTTGATGATCATGACCACTTCATCGTTTTGCATCAGGTCAATGAGGTTCGGTCGGCCCTCTTGAATTTTCGGAATGATCTCGACAGGCACGCCCGCACTGCGCAGTTTTTGGCCTGTGCCACGGGTGGACAGGATCCGGTAACCCAAACGGGCAAATTCCCGAGCAATCGGAACGATACGTTCCTTATCACGGTCGTTGACCGAGATGAAGATCGTGCCTTGCGACGGTAACGGCGTACCCGCGGCGAGCATACTTTTGGCGAAGGCCATAGCGAAGTCTTCATCAATGCCCATAACCTCGCCGGTCGAGCGCATTTCTGGTCCCAAAACGATGTCCACGCCCGGAAACTTATTGAACGGCAGTACGCTTTCCTTGCATGAGAAGTGCCGTGGCGGTTCCGGTTCTTCGACGCCCAGTTCATCCAGCGTGTAGCCCACCATGACCAGCGCCGCGAAGCGAGCCAGGGGGAGTCCCACAGCTTTGGAGACGAACGGCACGGTGCGACTCGCCCGCGGGTTGACTTCGAGCACGTAAACCGTCGGCTGACGCGCACCGTCCAGCCCCGTGATGGCAAACTGCACGTTCATCAGGCCGCAGACTTTCAGTTCTCGCGCTAACGCTCGAGTTTGTTCCTTGATTTCCTCAATGACGGGACGGGGCAAGCTGTAAGGCGGGATGACGCAGGCGGAATCTCCTGAATGAATCCCCGCTTGCTCGATGTGCTGCATCACGCCGCCGATGATCGTCCGTCGGCCATCGCTGAGTGCGTCCACGTCCACTTCGACCGCATCCTCCAGAAACTTGTCAATGAGCACGGGTTTTCCCGGGGACACGTCCAGGGCGTGGGTCACGTAACGGACTAGGGCATTTTCGTCGTAGACAATTTCCATCGCCCGCCCACCCAAGACATAGCTCGGACGGAGCAATAACGGGTAACCTAAGCGACGCGCCACGCGGAGGGCTTGCGGTAAATCGTAGGCAACGCCACTTTCGGGTTGGCGTAGCCCGAGACGTTCGACCAGGGCGCTGAAACGTTCGCGGTCTTCGGCCAGGTCAATGGAATCCACACTAGTGCCGATGATCGGGACGCCCGCAGCTTCGAGCGCTTTGGCCAGGTTCAACGGCGTCTGTCCCCCGAATTGGACAATGACTCCATCAGGTTGCACCCGGTCGCACACCGCCAGCACATCTTCGACAGTCAACGGCTCAAAGAAGAGCAGGTCGCTCGTGTCGTAGTCCGTGGAAACGGTTTCGGGGTTGGAGTTGACCATGACCGTTTCGTAGCCGACCTCGCGGAGGGCGAAGCAAGCTTGTACACAGCAATAATCAAACTCGATCCCCTGGCCGATGCGGTTCGGGCCGCCGCCCAGGATCAGGATGCGCTGCCTTTGCCGTTTGGGACGCGCCTCGTCTTCGCAAAAGGCCTGGATTTCCACTTGACCGTTATCAGAACCGACCACACGAACTGCCGGTTGTTCATAGGTGGAGTAGTAATAGGGTGTATAAGCCTCAAATTCCCCGGCGCAGGTATCCACGCATTTGTAAACAGGCTCGATCTCCAGGCTCTTGCGCCAACGACGAATTTCGCTTTCGGCGACACCCCAGATGTAAGCCAGCTGCTGGTCGCTGAAGCCGTATTGCTTAGCGCGGCGGAGCAGCTCGGCACTGACCTGGCGGTAATCGGCATAAGTGCGGAGATGTTTCTCCAGGGCAACGATCTCCTCGATTTGCCGCAGGAACCAGCGATCGATGTGGGTGCGCTCATAAACATCGTCCACATTCATACCGGCCAGGAACGCATAGCGGATATAACGAATGCGCTCGGCGTTGGGCGTGACGAGTTTTCGGCTAATCTCTTCGAGAGAAGGTTGCTTCGGCGTGCCCCACAGATCGTAACGGTCGCACCCCAGGCCGAACCAGCCGGTCTCCAATCCGCGCAGGGCCTTTTGCAGCGACTCCTTGAAGTTGCGGCCGATGGCCATGGTTTCGCCGACCGATTTCATCTGTGTGGTCAGCGTCGGGTCTGCTTCGGGAAATTTTTCGAAGGCCCAGCGGGGGATTTTGGTCACGACGTAATCAATGGTCGGCTCGAAACAGGCAGGGGTCTCGCGCGTGATGTCGTTCCGAAGTTCGTCGAGGCGGTAACCGACGGCCAGCTTGGCGGCGATCTTCGCGATGGGAAAGCCCGTGGCTTTTGAAGCCAGTGCACTTGACCGACTGACCCGCGGATTCATCTCGATCACCACCATACGGCCAGTTTTCGGATCGATGGCAAACTGGATGTTAGAACCGCCAGTCTCCACGCCGATTTCGCGGATGACTTTAATCGCGGCGTCGCGCATCCGCTGGTATTCCTTGTCAGTCAGCGTCTGCGCCGGGGCCACGGTGATGCTGTCGCCTGTGTGCACCCCCATGGGATCCACGTTCTCGATAGCACAAATGATGACGACGTTATCGGCGTGGTCGCGCATCACTTCCAGTTCAAACTCTTTCCAACCGAGCACAGATTCTTCGACGAGCACACTATGAACGGGACTCATTTCTAGGCCACGGGCCACTAACTCGGTAAACTCGTGGCGGTTATAGGCAATGCCGCCGCCGGTGCCGCCCAAGGTGAAACTAGGCCGCAGCACGCACGGTAGGCCGACATAATCGCGTAAGGCCAAGGCCTCTTCCAAGGAGCGAGCGAGCCCGCTTTTCGGGACTTCTAGACCGATCTTGATCATCGCCTCCTTGAACAGCAAGCGGTCCTCCGCCTTGCGAATGGCTTCGGGCTTGGCCCCAATCATCTCGACACCGAAGCGTTTCAGCACCCCATGCTCATGCAGAGCCATGGCCGTGTTCAGGGCCGTCTGCCCGCCTAACGTGGGCAACAAGGCATCGGGCCGCTCTTTTTCGATAATGCGGGCCACCACCTCCCAAGTGATCGGCTCAATATAGGTTCGGTCGGCCATCTCCGGATCGGTCATGATCGTGGCCGGGTTGGAGTTGACCAACACCACCTCATAACCTTCCTCGCGCAACGCTTTACAAGCTTGAGTGCCGCTGTAGTCGAATTCACACGCTTGGCCAATGACAATCGGCCCCGAGCCGATGATTAGGATTTTGCGGAGATCGGTTCGTTTGGGCATAGTACCAGTTCCGCTCCCAGTTGGCAAAGAAGGCAGTTCTAGATACGGTGGGATTGAGCCTAGCCAGACGTGTGTCGGTCATTAGCCAGGCCGCGCGCTTCAGTCCATGTTAGGATGGCACGGCGAGCACGAAAAGTCCCTTAGTCGGGCGATCATGCCGTCAGTGTGCCCGTGGAACGACTACACCGCAAAGATAGTGAGCATGTCCTTGGGTGCTGGTTGGGCTTTCTGTCGTGGCTAGCAACCGACTCGGGGGGTAATTGCCTCGAGAATTCTGATTGTCAACTTGGGCACGACGACTTTCCAACAATGAGAGCAAGGTCTGAGCTTCATGGCAACTTTTTTAGCGGATGGCGGGTCACACTTCAAGGCGGCTAGGGTTGCGACACGAAAACAGTTTGGCCGATTAGATAACCGCGTAAGTCCTGGAGAATCCTATCACAATATTCTTCCCAATGTGGCAGAGGTAAGCGGCCTACATAAGTAACGAAGACACTAATGCGCAGGCGCGAACCATGCTCGTTGAGCGTCTCGAAGACCAATTCGACTTCAAAGGGTCGCGAGGAGCGCCCTAGGAAGCGTTGCAAGAGACCATACTGCTGGCCCACGTCATAAGGAGTGTTCTTTCCGCCGAGGCGCAGCACCACTCGTTGAGTTTCCTGAACGCAGATTTCGCCGCGCATATCCGCTACGAAACCTTGAATTTTGTAGGCGGCCAAGGCCTGGGGCATCCAAGCTTCGAGTACGTATTGCTTAGATAAGGGTGAGCGGGGACGAAGGGTTTGGGTGGGGGTTACATGTTGAGAGCTATCAGGGTTCAAGTGGCCGTCGGATCGGCTGCTTGGGGAGGAAACTTCTTGGCTCTGCCGCAGGGCCTCTTGATAAAGCTGGTTCAGCTCCCAAGCGGAGTTGGGCCGGTCTTCGGGGCGCTTCGCCAAACACTTGAGCACTACGCTCTCGATGGCTGGGTGTATAAACGGCACCCCCTGCGACATGGGAGACGGCTGTTCTTGAGTGTGGGCCAGAAGCATGTCCATAGCCGTCTCGCCTTCGAACGGCAACCGACCGGTGAGCATCTCATAGACAATGACTCCCAAGCTGTATAAGTCCGAGCGATGGTCGAGCGTTTCGTTGCGAATCTGTTCGGGGCTCATGTAGTTGGGCGTACCAATCAGCGCAGTTTCGGTCCCGTGTGCCACTGGGCTGCCCACCCAGCGGAACAATTCCGCTAAACCGAAGTCGAGGATTTTCACCTTTTCATAGGGCGTGTCTGGCTCGAGGAGCATAATGTTGGCAGGCTTTAAGTCCCGATGGAGAATCCCCAGGTTATGGGCGGCCTGGAGCACTTCGCACAGCTGCGCTAGGAGGCGTCCGACCCGTACGGGCGAGAAATGTTTTTCGCGTCTTAATATCTCGTCGAGCGGCTGGCCCCGCACATATTCCATCACCAGGCAAGGACCTTCGGGACTATCCAGTGTCGCATCATACAAGGTGACGGCGTAAGGGTGCTGGAAGCGCGCCAACAAGTACATTTCTTGTTCAAACCGCTGACGAAACGCCAAATCGTGCGCCACCTCTTCGCGCATGAGTTTAATAACTACTTGGCGCGGCAAGTCCAATTGGCGGGCCAAAAAGACGCGGCCCATGCCCCCCTTACCGATTTCGTGGATAATTTCATATCGGCCCAGCAAAATCTGCTGCCGCATGAGCAATCTTCCATTCGCCCGTCAAACCGCCAGACCGTTCTTCTCTATCAGGCGCGACGGCACGTTACCTCCGGATGCACTGCCCATCCAGTATAGCTCACGTTTTTCGATAATTCTGCGGTCAGAGCATTCGCGCCTTACCACCGTAGCAATGGTCTCGCAACACGAGGCATAGTGCGGACTGTAGTGAGGCATTTGGCTGGCTTGGGCTAGCTGAGAATGATACAATAAGGCCGATGCACGAACTGACTTACACCTTGATGCCCTAGAATCCTGCCTAACCATCAGGAACCTTGCGCATGCGCTTTTGCCGCTCGCCTTGCTTGTCTGCGTTCTTATTGTTCGCATTAGCGACAGGGTCAAGCGCCGCGACTTGGCCCCGCTTCCGCGGTCCGAATGGCGAAGGCATTGCCCCAGACATGAACTTGCCCCTTTCCTGGAAAGGACCAGAGGACGCACTCTGGAAGGTGGCGTTGCCCGGCGAGGGTAATTCCTCGCCTGTCCTTTGGGAAGACCGCCTGTTTGTGCAGTCGGCCAGTGTGAATGGTCGGGACCGGTTTCTAATCTGCTTACGACCGCAAACGGGGCAATTGTTGTGGACGCGCCAATGGCATGCGCAGGCCGCCGCTAAGCATCGGAAGAACACCTTTGCCTCCAATACGCCTGCCACCGATGGTCAGCGCGTTTACGCCTTGATCTGGACGGGAGAAAAATACTTGCTCGTGGCGTGTGATTTGGACGGGAAAACTGTTTGGGAAAAAGACTTGGGTAGTTACACCAGCCAGCACGGTGCTGGACATTCTCCCATTGTTTACGAGGGACGAGTTTTTGTGGCTAAGGATCAGGACGGCGCCTCCACCTTGCTGGCATTTCAGGCCCAAACGGGCGAATTGCTTTGGCAAACACCCCGGAAACCGTTTCGGGCTTGTTACTCAACGCCTTTCATCTTGCAACGGCCCGAGCGCGGGGCAGAATTGATCGTCGCAAGCACGGCAGGAATTAGTGGCTATGATCCAAAGACAGGGCGGGAAATCTGGCACTGGGAATGGCGTTTCGACGGTATGCCGCTGCGCACGGTCGCGTCCCCCATCTTGGCCCGAGGTCTGATTGTGGCCACCAGCGGCGATGGCGGAGGTTCGCGCCACGCGGTAGCCATTCGTCCTGGCGACAAAGGCTTGGTGCCCGATTCCCACGTCGTGTGGGAAAACAAGCGTTTCTTGCCTTATGTGCCGACCCTACTGGCTCGGGATGAATATATCTTTTTCGTCAACGACAATGGTATCGCGGGGTGTATTCGTGCGGCCAACGGTGAGCGCGTTTGGATGGAACGTTTAGAAGGGGGCGGAAGCTTTTCTGCATCGCCCGTGTTGGTCGGCGATCGCATCTATGCGGTCAGTGAGGAAGGGGAGGTGTTCGTATTCGCTGCCAGTTCGACTTTCCGAATGCTCGGCCGGGGGCGCGTGGGCGAGCAAGTGTTTGCCACGCCCGCTGTCGCGGACGGACGGCTTTTCATCCGCGGCCGACAGCACTTGTTCTGCTTTGCCAATGCCACAGCCTCAACACGCTAATGGGCTGCTGGCCCGCGTTGGCCTCGGCCAATGCTAGCTCTAACCAATTGCCCTGTGGTACACCGAAAGCACCTTTGCCCCTTTAGGCGATTATCGTTTCGGGCGCGTAATGGTCACCGGGCTATGGCAGTCAACGTTCACGTTTGGGCCAGAACTTTGGAATCATATCCAGCGCATGAATGTAGCTGGCGACGTCAAAACCCTGGCGAGAATTCGCAGGGGTCATGAAAGCATGATCCTAGCGGGTTAGCGGTAGCAACGAATCACACCGCGAAGTACACCCAGGATACGAACATTATCTTTAGCCGTAACATAGATAGGTTTCATCTGAGAGTTGGCAGGCTGCAAACAAATGCGATTCCCCTCGCGATAGTAGCGTTTCAAAGTCACTTCGCCATCCACCCAAGCAACTACGGGTTCACCCTCACGCGGATTAGTCTTGGGCTCGATGAGTACTAGGTCGCCATCCTGAATGTGCTCTTCAATCATGCTATCGCCGCGCACCCGAAGGGCAAACAGACCGCGGTGCTGAGGAAAAAGCTCCTCCAGCTGGAGCCGCTCATCTTCCTGTTGTAGCGCTTCGATGGGGGAGCCTGCAGCGACGACGCCGTAGATGGGAATGCTGCCTTGCCAGGGTTCGTGGCGTAACACCATGGCACGTGCTTGACCTCGTCGGCGTTCCAGCAAGCCTTTTCGTTCCAGGGCGCGGAGATGGCACACTACCCCATTGGGAGAACGAATGCCGAAGTGGCTCGCAATCTCACGGACTGTGGGGACGTAACCGCGTTCCTGGGCGAATTGGCGTATGTAGCGGTAAATTTCCCGCTGTCTCGGGGTCAACTGCGCTTCCAGCATGGTCGTCTCCTTCGGCTCTGAGTTGGCCATGATCCTGCTCCCATATCCTGAACGCCTGTATATACCATACATCCGTACATGCTTCCTGGCAAGCCGAGGTTTTACAGAAATTTCTCTCAGTTTTTATCCAGCGTTCCCATGACCTTTGTAGGGAAATACATAGGATAGGAGCGACCGGAGACCTGGTTAGCACTACCTAATCGGAGGTCGAAGCTATGGCGAACCTAGGCCTGCGGGCAGGGATGATCGCGTGCTTGTGTACGCTGCTCACGCTCGGCTCGCTGTGTAGCCAACAGGAGCTCAGTGGCGAAATCAAGGCGGATGGCTCGAGCACCACGTACCTGATCACCGAGAGAATGGCGGCCGCTTTTCGCAGCGTGCATCCAAAGGTTCAGATCTCCATTGGCGTGTCGGGAACAGGAGGCGGCTTCAAGAAATTTGCCAACAACGAAACCGACATCAATAACGCGTCGCGGCCTATTCGACCACCCGAAGCTGAGTTGTGTCGTAAAAACAATATTGAATTCCTTGAATTGAAGGTGGCTATGGACGGTTTGGCCGTGGTGGTGCATCCGGATAACAACTGGGCGCGCAAACTTACAGTGGAGCAATTACAGCATATTTGGCGACCGAATAACCCCGCTCGTTTTTGGAGCGATCTCGATCCCAATTGGCCCAACGAACGCATCGAGCTTTTCGGGCCGGGTACCGATTCCGGTACTTTCGATTATTTCACTGAAGCCATCAACGGTAAGGAAAAGGTTAGCCGGCCCGACTATAGCGCATCCGAAGACGATAACGTTACCGTCAACGGTGTGGCGCGCAGTAAGTATGCACTTGGTTACCTGGGGCTAGCCTACTACGAAGAGAATCGCGAGCGTTTGGCCGCTGTGGCCATCAAGGATCGCAATGGAAAGGATTATTATCTGCCCACCCGTGAAAATGTACTCAAAGGACTTTACACGCCTCTGAGCCGACCCCTATTTATTTACGTGAAAATATCCTCGCTGAAACGCCCGGAAGTGCGCGAGTTTGTGCGATTCTACTTACGACGCAATGACCTGGTCCGTAAAAGTGGTTATATCGAGTTGCCCATCACGGAGCGTCTGGAACAACAGGAGAAGCTCGAAAACGCATTGAGGCAACTGGGCTTCCGCTAAGCGTGGGAACAACCGATTCTGGCGTTGGTCGGTGAAAGTGATCCCTCAAGGTTGGTCCGAAGTCCGTGCAGTTCGGTGCCAGATGCGATACTGCCGTTGCCGCAGCCAGTGCTTCAAGCGGGACAATAAGTCGTCGCGGGTGCTGACTTCCCATAAATCCGCATCCGCTGCTTGTGCCGCTAGCGAAACTTCCTGGGCAAACCGCGAAGCCGTTGTTGACCATAACTCTCGGATTCGGGGATTACGAGCATCACACCAGATACGCTGAGCGCCCTCGGCATCTTGCAACAAAAAATAACCGCGTTCGGGAAGCTGGCCTTCTGCTGGGTCAACAACGCGCACCAAGATAACGTCATGGCGTCGCGCGAAGCGTTGCAGCTCGGAATGATACGCCTGATCAAGGAAATCAGAGATAAAAATGACCAAAGCTCGGCGTCGCAAAAGCGGCGCCAGGAAGCGGCAAACTTGGGTCAGCGAAGTGGGTTCCTGTTCAGGCCGTTGGCTTAGTATTAGCGCCACTTCCCGCCACGCTTGCCGAAGTCCACGGCGAGGTGGCAGGAATTGTTGCACACGACTATCAAACAAAGCCAATCCCACGCGGTCGCGATTATAGGCCGCCAGCAATGCCAGCAGCGCCGCGGTTTCCACGGCCGTGTGCCACTTGCTCCGCGCATCGCCGCCATAAGCCATACTGCCGCTTTTGTCCAATGCCAACACCACTGTCAGCTCGCGTTCTTCGATAAACCGTTTTACAAACGGCGTGGCTAATCGAGCCGTGGCCTTCCACTCGATAGCACGAATATCATCGCCTGGTTGATATTCGCGCAGTTCCTCAAAGGTCACTCCCGCCCCGCGGAAAAGGCTGGCGAATCGTCCGCCTGCGCCTCCTTCTATAGCACGCCGCGCTACTAGCTGCATTTGCCGCAGCCAAACCGACAACGTTTCCGGAACTACGCCCCATAAGGGAAGGTAAGGTTCACTCATTCTTCCGCCGGCGTGTGATAGTGCAAGGCGACGTCGAATTCGCTCAACAACGGAACGAGCATCGCCGCGATCGTGAAACTAAATCCCCCAACGACCACCAGGAAAGACCATAGCGGGTCGCCACTGGTCCCCGTGTATGGATTATCCACGAGCACATTCACCACGGCCCAGAAAAGACCCGCGGGACACACCCAAGACGAAATAAACAACGCCACCGAAGGTTTGCGACCACCCAGGACAAACCACATGCCGCCTATGCCCAAGGCCAGAAACAGTAAGAAGCTGGTAAACTGCGCCTCAATCCGTCCAGCCACCAGCAACAGGTAAATGCATACCAGAGTTCCCACAAACAGAAAGAAGATGGTACCCAAACTATAAGCAATGGCCGCTTTCGTATTCACATTGTGCAACCCGACATGCAAGCCGAGCATGGAAGAAAATAGCACCAATACAGCGAGCGAAATCAGGATATAGAGCAATACTTCCCAACCGATATAGCCAGCCCAGGCGTAAGCCACAGCGAACAAAAACGGCGGCAGTATAATCTCTTTCGTGTTATAAAGCACGCCGAACAACTTGCCAAAGATAAACTCCTTGGGCGTCAGATCAGTCACCAGAAGCAGATCGAGAGAATTCAAATCACGCTCATACGTGATAGCCGTCACCCCTTGCGCGTTGATGAGGAGTAAGGACAACACTAGCACAGGAACAATTCCTAAGGCAGGAAGCAGGCGATCCGCGGCTTGTGGCCCAGCCGCGGGCAAATTCTGCCACGCCGCTAACCCTACCAAAGCAACGACGAGTAAGTAGGCCAGCTTGATTAGCATGGGACGCCGACCGTAACTGCGCGTGCATAGCTCCCGCCACAGCACCGGGTTGCTCCATACTTCGCGCACAGGTCCGCCGACAGGGGTAGGAGATTTTTCAACGACCTCCTCCTCTTCCTCCGGGGCTTCGCGTTGCTGAATCGGCTCACCACTGGGATTCCAGTGCCGCAATTTACGGATGCCAATGGCACTTAACAAAGCCACCCAGCCCACCATGCACAGAGTGAATTGCAACACGGGAGTAGCGAACCAACTTTGACCGAGTTGGGGCTTCAAAATGGTCGCCAAGGCGCGATACGGCTGGAGCCACACTTGAACCGTAGCCAGTGTTGACGCCATCGGCTTAGGCAAAAACGGCAAATAGGCCAGCAACCCGAGCCCCTCAACCGCCAGGAAATAGAGCATCAAGCATAACACCGTCAACGCGAGAGTCTGGAAAGTCTTTTCACGCCAAAAAGCAATCAGGTTGCCTAAAGCGCCCGCAGCTAGACCACTCGCACACAACACAAAAAACACCAGCACAATCTGCGTCAACGAAACGCCGCCCAGAAGCAGGAGCATAGCCTGGATCGGCAAAGAAGATAACAGCAACAAACCGATCTGGGCCAAACTGCCGAAGAGCTTACCCAAAACGATTTCCGCATCGCTCAAGTCAGTGCACAGGAGCAACACCAGGGTACGCCGATCTTTCTCCATAGCCACGGAAGCCGCGGCCGTTAGAGCAGCGAAAAAAATCACCAAACTCAGCTGAAGCCACGACAGCAGTTGGAACAAGAAGGCCCCAAAATCGGCCAGTTCTTTTGCCGACACGCTATAACCCCAACCGCGACTCGCCTGCCAAGCGGTAACCGCCAACACCCACAGACCCGCCAGGTAAACAAACCGCAACACATAGTGTCGGCCTCGCCGCGGCAAGGTAAGCAACTCCCGCTGCAGAATCGGTCCTAACCACGCCATGCTCGTTCAATCCCGACCCGTGGACGGCTCGAGACGCTCCATCTCGGGATAGTGAGCCAGCACCTGTTCGGGATTCATATTGAACAACACGCGGCCCACCTGCCATTTCCGACCGTTGAAATAAAAGACGGCAGTAGCGGTGCGTGGCTCCTGCCACGAGGCAGTTTCCATATCTGCGTTCGTCGGCTCAAAACTAATCAGGACGCCCACGAACGCTAGCAACTTCCCGTTGCGTCGATCGCGCACAAATTCGACTTGCTTATCCCATTCGCACTCCTTCCATCGCAAGCCTCGAGGCTTTTCTGACTGCGCTCCCATATCAAAAAACTTCGCCTCCAGATATTCCCGCTGCAGTAAAAACAGTTCTTGAGCATGTACCAATTCCACCTCCTGACAAAACCGCCTTAGCGGTCGCCAAGCTAACACAATTCCCACTATCGCCCCCAAAAGGACACTCACCACGATCAACCACGCTAGCCCGCTCATAGATGCCCCTCTTGCCACGACCTCACTTCGCACTTCCTCGTTGCATTCTAGCAAGGCATGGCCAGCGGCTTCCAGAGCAAAAATTGCTCTTGCCACGGCTGACCAGTCCGTAAGTTTGCAAACTAATGGCCGCGCGTGTTGTTTCATAAAGTTAACGCTGCCGATATGGAAAAACCTTGCTGCCCCGCAGACAACATACGCGGCTGAACATACTCATGAGCGACATTTTTGAACTCGGACAACAGCTTCGCCGAAAGCAACTCAGCGCCCAAGAACTGACCCGCCAATGCCTAGATCGGATTCGCGCAGAAGATCCACACCTGCGCGCCTGGGCGTTAGTCGCTGAAAGAGAGGCCCTGGAGCAGGCACGCCAGTGCGATGAGGAACTAACCCACGGCCTAGACCGCGGCTTGCTCCACGGCATTCCGATCGGCGTCAAGGACATCATAGACGTAGCAGGCTGGCCCACGCGCTTTGGAGTATCGCATAGCGAAGCCGCTCCACGCAAAGAAGACGCCTATGTAGTAGCGCGATTACGACAGGCAGGCGCGGTCCTGCTCGGCAAAACTGTTACGACCCCTTACGCCGCTTTCGACCCGCCCCCGACACGCCATCCTTGGCTCCCAGGCCGAACACCGGGCGGTTCATCCAGCGGGTCGGCAGTTGCCGTAGCGCGCAACATGTGTTATGCCGCGCTGGCCACGCAAACTGGCGGCTCGATCACACGCCCCGCCGCCTATTGCGGCATAGCCAGCATTAAGCCCACATTTGGCCGCGTAAGCACCCGAGGCGTATTACCCCTCGCCCCCCACTTAGACCATGTCGGCGCCATGGGACAAACCGTTCGCGACCTCGCCATTATTTTTCACGCCATCGCGGGCTTCGACCCGAGCGACCCAAGCAGTATCAACCTCCCCGTACCGCCCCTACAAACTCTACTGCAACCTCGTCAGACACCGCCCCGCCTCGGCCTTCTCTCAGGACCCTGGGACGAGTATATCGAAAAGAAAATGCAACAAGCCTTGTTCGAAGCGTGCCAAACTTGGCACAAGCACGGCGCCTCTGTGCACCACCTGCGAACCCCGAGAGAATTCGACGCAGTGTTACAGTGGCACCGCACCATCCTGGCCGTGGAGGCCGCTGCTTACCACGAAAGCAACTATCGCCGTGCTCCGTACCTCTACCCGCCAAAACTAGCCGCACTCCTCGAAGAAGGCCTCCGCACTCCCGCCGTCGAATACGCTCGCTCACGCCAGCACCAAGAGACTTGGCGTCACGAAATGCTCGCCTGCTTTACCGAAGTGGATGTGTTCATTACTCCCGCCGCTTCAGGACCGCCTCCCTCTGCCGATACCACCGGCGACCCATGTTGCAACGCACCGTGGAGTTACTTAGGCTATCCCACCGTGAGCTTTCCCATAACTCGGCACCCGACGCCAGAGCCTCTGGCGGTGCAATTCATCGGTCGCCCGTTCTGCGAAGCAGAACTACTGGCCACCGCCCTCTGGTGTGAACACGTCTTGCATTCCATGGGAAACTCAGCCAAGAGCGGATAATGTTAAGGATGAGAGTACCCATCCCCGTATTCAGGAGGTGCGATCATGACACCGGCGCAAGCCGAACGCATAGCACAGTTTCGCAAAATGGCCCAAGATGACCCGGATAACGAACTGGGCCACTTCGGCCTGGGCAAGGCCCTCTTAGAAGCTGGTAATTTTGCCGAAGCTATCCCAGCCTTCGAACGTGCCATCGCGCTCAATCCAGACTTTTCCAAAGCATACCAATACCTGGGAGAGTGCTACGCTCGCCTGAACCAACGGGAAAAAGCGTTGGAGATTTTCTCACGTGGTTACCAAGTCGCTGACCGCCGCGGCGACCGCATGCCACGAGACGAAATGGCCCAATGGCTCCGTCAGCTAGGCGGACAAATACCAACTACCCAAACTCCCACCCCCTCAGCCGACACCCCAAGCGGTTTTCGCTGTCAACGTCCAGGATGTCCCGCTGGGCCCTTCGCCCGACCCCTACCCGCTCCCCCCATGAACGACGACCTAGGACGACTAATCCAAGAACGCATCTGTGCCGACTGCTGGCGCGACTGGCTCGCCATGGGCATCAAAGTCATCAACGAACTCCGCCTAGACCTCAGTGAAGAATCAGGCCAACGAACCTACGAAATGTACATGAAACAATACCTCGGCCTAGAATAACTCTCCCCAGTTTCCACGCCTATGACGCAGCCATCGTAAGGAGGGCGAATGACTGTTTCCAGCGACCCTGATGCTACCAAGTTGCACAACGGGAGGACTTATTACTGGGCCAACTTTGGCTTGCTTGGCTATTGTGCCCGCTTCAGTTACGAAGGAACCGAACGCCTCCAACGCGGTGAGCAAGTCTTACTCCGCACTCACCGAGGAATCGAACTAGGACACATCCTCTGGCCCGACGACACCTCCAATGTTCATACCAACTCAGACGAACCCAAACACCCGCCAAACAAAGTTTGGCCAGTAACCGGCAACATCATACGCGCTATCACCCCATCCGACCCGTGGTTATCACACCACCGCAGCCTCCTCGATGACCTGCACCGCTGGTTCGACCAACAGCTGACAGAATCAGCCACCACAGGGATCATCTGCGAACTTGAATACATTTACGAACCAGCCCAACTAGGCGTACTCCATCTAGGTTTGCCACCTCAACTCTTAGCACAACTAAGCCTGTCACTGCAACAGGAATTCAACCTACTGGTCGAATGGTACGACGCAACAGAATTGCTAGCCGCAGACGACGCCTGGGAAGAACGGCGCCACACGCCCAGAGAGCCAACCAGAACAACCCAGGCGATAGTCTGTCAAAGCGGCTGCGGCCATTGCCGCTGCAGCACCCCAACTTCCGACACTCACCCCAACGCCCACCTCAAATCACAAGAATCGCCACCATCTTCGCCACCAACTTCGTCAAACAGCGAGGCGGGCACGTCCAATCACCAGCCCAACGGCCACCCAGTTCGGTTCAACTGCGCCAACCAAAGCAGTCTAAGCGCCCACCAAACCGGTTCCCCACAACATGCCTGCACCAGTTGTGTGCTCCACACATGGTTCCACCGCGAACTTCGCCGACCGTAAAACAGCACGGGATCATCAAACGAACCCACACGCCAACCATAAGAGCAACCATCTCATCATCACCACGCATAAAGCCGCAGCGCTTACCGGCCACCGACAACAGTATCCACACCCTCCAAACAACCGAAGAGATTAGGCCTGCTGCTTGGAGGGGCAAACTGAGCACCACAAGCCTATCCCGAACCAATCAGGCAACTTGCCATTTGGCTCTCATCATCAACCTCCCTTCCGAGTTGCCGTTCCCTCCGCTATGCCAACTCGAAGCAGTGCCAGAAAACTTCCAAATCCAAAAAATTTTTGAGCAAACCCCTTAACGCCCAGGCCGTTATCTTGACATGGTAACTTCAATACATCGCAGCGGGAAGAGGCGAGCCTGAGTCAGGTCGGCACGTAGCCATTTCCGAGGTTCGCCGAGCGGCATATCGAAGCTCGGCTGCAGCAAGGAGGAGCTCCGATGCGCAGCGCTGCGTTCGTCAATCGGTGTGTGTCGGCTGGACACACACAGGTGGATTGCGCGCCTGTGTGATTGGCTTTGGGAACGCTTCGGTTCGCAGAAACGTCCGAGGCCCAGTTGTCAGAACCTTCGCCTGGTGCTGGAAATGTTAGAGGAGCGCAATGCTGGTAACACCAGTTATCCGATGCTTAGAATTTGGAGTTCTACTTAGGGTTCAATTATCTACCGAAATCCTGTTTCTGCCGATACTAATCAGCTAATGCTTAGAATCCTAGAGCCACAATTTTCGAGGCATGTTCCAAATGCTTCACGGTTAGAAGGCACTATATCATTTGCTTACTCCGCGGCCCTTCACTGGCGGGGATGGCCTCAGTCCCCCGCGCAACACACTACTTTTCGGCAACCTGCTGGCCAACGATTCCGACCCCGACGAATCCCACCGACTTTCACTAAGTTCAACGATTAGGTATGGGTCATAGAACATCCTTTCCCTTTCTCGATAGGTTTAGCAACTCCTGACATGTAAAAACATAGAATAATGCGCTGACGCTAAGCTAATTAACTTATCGTTACACGATACCACAGAGCACGGGCTACCTGACCGTCCATGCCGATGGCAGCTTCCAGTTTGTGCCGACGTTACGCTATCGCGGCCCGGTGTCGTTCACCTACACCATGTTCGACGGCGAACATGAAGCCACCGCGTCCGTGTTTATCAACATCTATAACAACTCGCAGCACCTACCAGTTCTAAGAACATTTTCACGGACTTCTTGGCATCTGTCCTTATCAACATTTATGACAGTCCGCCGCAGGTCAGCGACAGTTGGCTCAGCGTGCTGCACGACCAGAGCATCACGGGCGACTTGCTCAGTCTCGGCTGGGACTTAGACGGCGACAGTCTGAGTATCGTGCCGATCAACGGCGTGCATATCGGATATATATTAGTGAAACAGCTTATTAGGCTGGTAAAGTCTAAACATGATGGCAATCAACGGCTCGCGGCTTAGAATGTATATCCGTAGAAGAGTACACCGGTGGAACATATTAGTGGCCTCCCAGGCTCTAACATAGATCTGATGGGGCTTAAGCCACGTGTGGGTTCAACCCTGGTGGAATACCTTACTGGCTTCCCAAAGTCCGGAGACAGTGTGAACCGACGGCATTCGCGTATGATCTATATGAGTGAAATCGCTAATTAGGTTGGCAAACTCTAGACATGGCAACGATCAGCGGCTGATGGCTTAGATATATATGCGTGGAAAGTATATCAGCGGAATGTCTTACTAGCTTCCCAGGTTCCAGGATAGGTCGAGTGCGGCTTGAGCCCGGTTTGGGTTTGGCTCTAGTGCAATATCTCACTGGCCTCCCAGAGTTAAGAGATCGTGTGAAACGACGGCGTGTGCATTCCCCATGAGGGCGGCGATGGACCTTACTATTTCGGTCACCCGATCAGTCTGCCGAGTGGTGGCTCGCTCACCGTGTTCGCGGACGGCACCTTCACCTACGCCCCACCCCCTAACTACGCTGGCCCCGATTCGTTCACCTTCACCCTGAGCGACGGCCTGGACAGCACCAGCGCTGAGGTGAACATTTTCCTCTATAACAGCGCGCCTGTCGCCTCCGACGCCTACTATACTATCTTGCATGACACTGAACTAACGGGCCAGGTGTACGACTACGACGCCGACGGCGAGTCAATCGTTGCTGAGTTGGTGAGCGGCCCTGCTAACGGTACACTTATTCTTAATCCTGATGGTTCTTTCATATATACGCCGAATCAGTGGTTTACTGGCTTAGACACCTTCGTCTATCGTTGGCGGGACGGAGTAACAGCTAGTCTCCCCGCGACAGTAACTATATTAATGTATGATAATCTCTGGTTCCAGGCCGAAGCTGATGATCTTCATATCTCAATCTCACAGCTGACAGAGCACTTGCCGATAATTCCCGGCAGCACTTGGCCGGTGAGCTTGATAAGTCAGCCTCGGTGGGGCAGTGTCAGTTGGGCCAGCCGTAGCGTCATCCGCTATGAATTTGATACGAGTTTATATAATAAGCTGCTTAATGCTTGGCAAAACGAGTCACCCATAGGCATCGCTGATGGGTTCTCTGTTTCGCTCACTCATTCAGAGACGGGCTTGACTTTTGTGCGAGACACTAAAATTGGCCTTCACCCGATGATCTCCCGGTTAAACTCCATCAGTCCTCCGACGCAAGGCGATGGGAGCGGACAACCCGTTCACAGCTGGGCTAATCGCAACTTTGATCTAATAGCTCGTTTACGCGATCATGACATGACTGTCGAAACCTAGTTCGTAGTTACTGTCGATGAAGTCGTTCCTGGGACGAAGCAAGGGTACAGCGGGCAGCAAGGGATCTGGTTTGGCCATGCATCGGCAGGCATTGGGGATACTTCAACCTCGGAAATTTATGGTAATGGTTTCCATCTTAATGGTCTTGGCCGCTGGCTCAGTAGTGGTCTCGCCGGCTCTGTGCTAGATAATACCAACTAAAACTATGATGTCGGTCGCGCCTGGCCTATAGACCGGGATACTTTCAGGGCCATGAAGGATTGGTTCGAACGCCAGCGTAATAACCCACCCCTTTATAAACCTTTGCACTACAACTGCATCGCATGGGTGCTGGATGCAATCGACGAAGCAGGAACGAACCATATCTTGTGCCATCTAGAATCCATACGGGAAGATTTGCGGAACCTGCGGGATGGAGCATGAAGGGCATTGCAAGCGGCTCAGATACTGGCTGCACTAGGTGTTCCAATGCCTCAAAAAGAGGTCGCAAAACTCCGATTGATTGCCACTATAGATCCTAATACAATTCCACCGTTGCATTTCGCCCACCACTTGGCCGCGGCGCTGCGATCCGATGAACTAGGAGTGCAACTACCATGAGGCAAGAGCACGGAATTACGGGGTATGGTTATAAGGCATCTGAGCGGAGGCCGTATCTAAGGACGCACATCACGATGCCTCTATGTCTGCTGGTGGTCTTCATGGGGGTGATTCTGAGAACTTATCGCCCCACAGCCGCAGAGCCTGGTGAGCAGTTCTTATACAAACCAGATTTTCTATGCTTTACAGTTTTGACTATGTTTCCTCAAGTCCA
Source organism: Gemmatales bacterium (assembly GCA_025060195.1). Taxonomy (GTDB): domain Bacteria; phylum Planctomycetota; class Planctomycetia; order Gemmatales; family HRBIN36; genus HRBIN36. Next base: position 99,071 of record JANXCQ010000011.1, read on the forward strand.
TCGAGCGAGCAAAAAACTTTACTGTTGCTGTTATGAAGGACACCCCTCCGACTGGAGCACTGGGCGTGGCAGAAACATAGTAACGCGCTGGGATCTAAAGACAGGTAAACGTGAAGTCGTTGCTGAGCATAAAGGATTTCCTGCATTCATTAATCAAGTATCCCCAGGGGGCTCGTGGTTGTTATTGAGTGCCTCGAGTTTTGCTGAGAGGAAGACTGATCGGAAGAACCTGTCAGAACCAGCAATGTTGGCCGAGTTAGGACTTTTCAGTTCTCTCTTTTCTAGTGCGACTCTGCAGTGCCAATACACTTGGTCCCACCCCACAGTCATGCTGCCTGCCGTTCAACGAGAAATAGCTGTTTTTCTCGATGATAGTCGCCTGGCTTTCCTGCTCGAGCAGTTCCAGAAGGAGGATGGACAATATAAATATACCGTTGCTGTCTGGAGCTTAGTCCCACAAATCAGCGAGGAAATGCGATTTCCGTTGCTTAGTCTGCAAAACCACTTAATTCATGCCGCCAAGTTGAACCAACCCAACCAACTGCTTCTTCTCGCCTCCGAGCCTAATACCAAAGAACCGCGAGTGAGAACTGTTTATTTAGTCATATATGATCTAAAACAGAAAAGTGTGCATTCCCGTTGGCGCATCATGGAAGTGGAACACTCGTCTCCGAAGCCTAATTTTGAATTTCCTGTCTCCATTCTTGCTGCTGATCGAATATCCGGCCGGACCCTCTTATCATACAACGATACCATCTTTCTCCATGAGCCCGGAAAGCCGCTCATGGCTCTAGAGTGCCCGCGAGATTTCAATAACCAACCTCTGAATGCCGTGGACCTAAGTCCCGAAGGCAAATATGTGGCTTTTGAGTCCACACGGATAGTCCTCTATCACGTTGACGAGAGGAAGTATAGAGTCTTGGACACTTCTATCGAGAACATTCTACGAGCCTGGGACAATCCCCCTTTGTTCAGCCCTCTGGCCCAAGTGGTTCATGATCCGGTGATGGCGGCGCTGATGCCCTTGAAGAAGCGCTTGATGGGGTGGCGTCTGGTAACCTTCCTTGGCAACGGGGATAAGCTGTTAGGTATCACTACCTACGGCAAAGCAGTGGTTTGGGATGCAGCCTCGGGAAAACAATTGCTCTCTTTCAAGGTTGCCAAAACTAACTTGGGTGCTGACTTAGAACAAATCCTGGGACTGGATTAGTCCTCCGGACACCTACTCCAGAATCCTGTCGCTTCCATACCTATTGTTTCATAGACACTCTGGATTCTTATCGGCGGAAATTGCAACTTCTCTTGAGGATAGGCTTCGCAATCGTCTCAAGCAGGGGCAGAATTCGTGGTAACACTTTAACGGCCAACCTCAACGTCCAAGCACGGCCCTACCTGGTCGAAGGGCCACCATATTTTGCTGCGCACTAGCGGGTACACTCCCCAATCGCATAGCTATCATCCCGACGGCGATGCGATCACGGCGCAATTAGTAAAGGGGCTGTCGCAGGGCAGTCTCATGTTCACCGCATGTGGCAGTTTCCTTCCGCCACTTTGATTATGTGTTGCGGTTGCGCTGATGGATGGCAGTGTCACGTTCCGTGCTAGTAGCAGCTATAAGTATGCGCCGAAGTGGAGTTTATTGGGCAGTATTAGTTTCAGTTTCATCTGAATCGAAGCAAGTGTAACACGGTGACCATCTGGATTAACATGAGTAATGAGTAAGGACGCTCGGATTGCTTATCGCGCTTACTATACTATTCTTCACGATACAGAACTTAGAGGATGGCTAAACGGTTATGATCCGGACGGCGAATTGTTAGTGGCGGAGGTGGAAAGCGATTCGTCTCGCGGAACCGTAACAATTTACCTAGATGGAAGCCTTGTTTACGTTCCGTATCTTTCTTAGAGTGGCTTCGATGGTTTTACTTATACTTGGAGGGATGGAGCGCAACGAGGAAATACCGCCTCGGTTCCTGTGCAAATATATGATACGCCTCCCGGCCTATGATTTACGTCAGCTTGTCTTATAGTTGCATGTCGAAGGTATGAGGAGATGGAGCTGACTTTAGTTGAGGAAGACCCCGATGGCGATGGTGTGGGGGTAGAAATTCCTGAATATCCGCAGCATGTTCGATGAGTGCTTATGTCGAGTGAATTGGGAAATTGTTACTCGTACTTCGCAGGGGGGATTTTGAAGGCTACGATTATTTCACATTCGTGGTCGCCGATGGTGTCGCTCGCACTGCATCGGTGTCGGTGCAAATGTTAGTCTAGGATCGGGCTATAGATGGAAGCGCTTTGGGTGGATTTTCGATATTAGTGGGCGCGCTGCATAAGTCGGTAACGGTGGCGAACCGAGCTCCGAGTCAGTGCAACAAGGTCAAACTGACGATTGCTGGCCGATCACTTCTATTGATACGTTGGCAAAATAGCGGCCCGATGACATGAGGGCGATGCTCGTTAATAAGGGTGTTCAGGGGAATGCGGGGCTATGATCTTAACTTGCCGGGCGCTGCAAGTGGGAGAACGACTATACGATATTGGGGTTATCATCCGCTGCCTCTCAAAGTGGTCAAGATTTTTAATGATGACTGGCGTTTAACTTATGATGTGGACAGTAAGTCATTATTGTTGCGTTGCCATGGGGACTGGGCCACGGTGCTGGAGGTGGGCTATGTTTGTTATCGGGACCGTTTGGAGATCATGAGGGCGAACTTTCGGTGGGAATTCCTTCACGGTAGCTAGGACAGGAATGTTAGCCGAGCGTCCTGCGATTTCAGAGCCTTCTTTATTAGAACTGGCGCGGAGTTGTTGGCGCAATTTGAGCGGTTTCGCCAGGGGTGCTATCGAGAGGTTGACAGGCCATGCTGTGGAAACGGAATTGCTCTAGTGCACGCGTGGTAGCATAGCGCGGGCCAAACTCCAGACCGCTTTATCCCGGAATGGAGTAGTAGTCGCTTCCACCTATCTATCCTAGTCCTATTTTTTCGAAAATCTTGAAAACTATCGTTTTGTCATATGGGATTATTACGCAGTAGTGGGTTATCACGACCAAACCGATTAGGTGAGTTTACGGAACCCTTGGGGACGCGTGGGGCCAGAAGGCAACCCTGAGGATGGTCTAATATTCCAAATAGCATTTACTACGTTCACTGGGGTTTTGTAGAGATTGTCTATGTGCAGGTTCCTCGAGAGTATGTTGCTCGCCTGGGAATACTTGGTCTAAATAAACGACGGGGAGGTAACCATGCCTACAGCTTCGGGAAAATTATTCCGGAAGAGTGTGATTGCGGCATTAGTTGTAATAATGCTTTCCTGCTGCCAGCGTTATAGTTTGGAACGATAGCATATTTCAGCTCTACGATCACGATGGTTACCCATCTTCGTTTTGTGAATTACAATTCTCAGTTACGCGTTAGCGGAGGTCCAATCTCTACGTGGGCTGCGCCCAGTGAAATAGGCCTTATGATTGCACGAAGTGGCAGCCGGTGGCCAGGAGCCAGCCCGAGATATGAGTCAATCCCCCTCACACGGTGGCTATGTTTCGTCAAGCAAAAAATTTTCTCGCCATTACTCGAAGGCCGGGAGAGCACCAGGATCATCCGCCCCTTTTCCCGTCAGGATGTGGTCTGTGCTAGCCTCGTTGGCCTACGCAGCGCCCCCGCCCATTGGAACGCACGAGATTATTGAGTGGGACTATTAGGCGAAAAGACAGAAAAATTACTAAGTGGAATCCAAACAACTGCCGCTCGGACATCTTTTGCAGGAAATCAGCGACTTGGGCATTAGTTCGGACGACACGATTATAGTGGTTGGCTCATCACATCACTGTCTAAATGAATACGGATTAAGATACTTAATTGGGAGCAGGAAACGTTTGCCTTTCGATGGCCGAAGTTAGAATTCGTCTGGCAGCTGGACAAGGACCATCCGCAGATGAAGGTCAATTCCGCAGGCACCACCTGTTTATGCTGTCGCACATCAACGCCACTGCCCTATAAGTCTGCCGGAGCGTCGGACCTAACCCCGGAATTGAAGGTAGTGGAGATCGCATTGGGGAAAACCGTGGCGGAATTAGACACTAAGCAAGACAAACCGCTTTTTGCCAATTGGTGGCCTAACCGCGCTAAAGTTTTATTATTGACCGCTTCGCGAGCATTAGTCGCTCTGAATGAGCAATTGAAACCTGAAAAGGAGTTGGTGAGGACTAAGATTTTGGGTAATCCGATTCAGTTGATGACGTATGATTCAGGGGATTTAGTATTGTTGGCGGATGAGCGGCGTGTTGAGGTGTATTCGGGTACAACTTGGGAATTGCAGTACGAATGGTCGGGCGGGGAGGGCGAGTGGATCACGGCGGCGACTTGTTTGGGCGATGGAAAGTACGTGGCCTGGGCTACCGCGCGGGCTAAGCATGCGTATCCTGCTTTCTTGCGTGAGGCTCGGAGTCCGAAAGTGTATGTATATGATCTCCAGACCGGTAAAATCGTGGCCACGATTAGATAAGGACGTCCTAGGCTCGTTGCCTGTTATTATGCTTTGGAGGTATTTTTGTAATCATAAGGGAAGACTGTTTCGGCTCTTCATAGATGCGAGCTCAAGCGGGTGAGTACGAGGTGTTAGATAAACTGATTGGATATAGTGGCGCTATTAGGCGCTTAGTAGAATCGGCTGGTGGATAGTTAGTGGCATTATAGTTACAGTTTAGGATAATAGGAGCAATGGCTCCTTAAGGAATGGTATCACATTGGCTGGGTGGTGGTAGGGCACTAAGTGAACGAGGCGGGAGGGAACCGGAAATGGCTTGGAGATGGGGATTAGTCGGATTCGTCGTCGCGCCAGAGGCGGAGAGCTTCGAGGGCGTAGTACTGGGGCAGACCGAGGCGGTCGTAAAGGGCGGCGGTGTGGCGGTTGCGTTCTTCGGCGCGTTGCCAGAATTCGCGGGTGTCGGAGCCGGGGAACATGGGGCGGTCTTTTTGGGATTGATGTTTGAAGATGGCTAGTTTCTTGCGTTCGAGTTCGTGGGGGCTAAGGGGCACGGCGCGGTCAATTTCGTGGGGTTCCCATTCTTGCCAGGCGCCGCGGTACATCCAGACTTCGAATTGGCGTCCTTGGCGGCGGAGTTGTCGTACGGCGCGGAAGATGGCCTCGGCGCAGAGGCGATGGGTGCCGTGCGGGTCGGAGAGGTCGCCGGCCATGTAGATTTGGCTGGGTTGGAGACGCTCGAGGATTTCGGTGACGACGGCGACGTCTTCGGCAGAGATGGCTTTTTTTTGGATGGTGCCCGTGCGATAAAAGGGCATGTCGAGGAAATGCAGTTGTTCGGGAGGGATGCCGACGCTGCGTGCGGCGGCGCGGGCCTCGGTTTCACGAATCAGGGCCTTGATTTTTAGCACTTCGGGCTGATCGGGTTCGCCTGGTTTTTTACGGGCGAGCAGGTCGCGGATGTGTTGGGCGACTTGGTTGGTGCGTTCGGGGGCGATGTCGAAATAGTAGTTGAAGGAGGCGACGAAATCGGTGAAGCGAAGGGCGTCGTGGTCGAAGACGGCGATATTGCCGCTGGTCATGTAGGCGATGTGAACGGTGTGTCCGTGGGCTACTAGGTGAATCAGGGTGCCGCCCATGCTGATGACGTCGTCGTCGGGGTGGGGACTGAATACAAGCACGGTGGTGGGCACAGGGCCACCGGGGTTCGGTTCGATGGTTTTCATGAGGTCGTCGAACACTTGTTGAGCGATGCGTTGGGCGGGGCCTTGTTCGCGGAGCAGGTCGAAGAGGTGGTGTTCGCGGAAGTCGTCGTCGGTGAGCATGAGGAGCGGTTTGTTGGCGCGGAAACTGAGCTGGATGACGGCGCGGCGGATGAGTTCTGGAGTCCAGGGGACCGGACCGAAGCGCCAGGGTTCGCGAATGGCAGTGAGTTGTGCGGCGGCGGCTTCGTCGAGGATGAAGGTGGCATCGAGGTGATGTTGCAGGTGGCTGGCGGGCACGGCGTCGGAGGGTTCGTCTTCCACCGCGTGGCGGACGATTTCCGCTTTGTGTTCGCCGAAGGCTAGGAGCACGATTTTCTTGGCTTCGAGGATGGTGCCGACGCCCATGGTGATGGCTTGATGGGGGACGTTTTCTTCTCCGAAGAAGCCGCTAGCGGCGTCGCGGCGCGTGACGGGGTCGAGCGTGACGAGTCGGGTGCGGCAGGTGCGGGTGGAGCCGGGTTCGTTGAAGCCAATGTGCCCGGTGCGGCCAATGCCGAGCACCATGAGGTCAATGCCACCGACGCGGCGAATTTTTTCTTCGTATTCGGCGCAGTATTCTTCGATGTGTTCCAGGGGCACGGTGCCGTCGGGGATGTGGACGTTTTCGGGGCGGATGTTGATGTGCTTGAAGAAATTTTCCCACATCCAGGCGTGGTAGGAATGCGGGTCGGTGGCGGGCATGGGGTAATATTCATCGAGGTTGAAGGTGATGACACGGGAGAAATCGAGGCCTTCTTCCTGGTGCATGCGAATCAGTTCGCGGTACATGCCGACAGGTGTGGAACCGGTGGGTAAACCGAGTACGGTGGGCCGATTGGCGGAATTGTTTGTGCGAATCAGTGCTGCGATCATCAGGGCGACGTGGTGCGAGGCATCTTTGCTGGTGCGAAAGACTAGCGTGGGAATGCGGGTGCCGCGGAGATAGCGTGTTGGTGCGCTACTCAGAGTTCGGGAGGTCATACAAGCGTCCTCGGCTGAGCGGGAAGCGAACGCGATTTCGATCAACGATACATTATTAGACCCCATAAAGAGTAAGCAAGCAGTGGGTAGCGGGGTGGGGGTAGAATGGTGCGTAAGCAGCTAAGGGGGCGATGACAGTGGCGGTGCACGAAAGCTACATGCAGCGGGCGTTGGAATTGGCGCGGCGTGGGGAGGGGTATGTGGAGCCGAATCCGATGGTCGGGGCGGTGGTGGTGCGCGACGGAGAAGTGGTGGGCGAGGGTTGGCATGAACGTTTTGGTGGTCCCCATGCGGAGGTGGTGGCGTTGCAGCGAGCGCGAAGCGCGGCTCGGGGAGCGACGCTATACGTAACGTTGGAGCCATGTTGCCATTGGGGTAAGACGCCGCCTTGTACTCAGGCCATCTTGCGAGCGGGGATCGGTCGCGTGATCGTGGCCATGTTGGATCCGTTTCCTGCGGTGGCAGGCAGGGGAGTGGCGGAACTGGTGGGGGCAGGAATCTCTGTGGAGGTGGGCGTATTGGAGGAGCAGGCACGAAAGCTCAATGCACCATATTTGAAGCGGTTGATGCGTGGACGGCCTTGGGTCATTGCGAAGTGGGCGATGTCGTTAGACGGTAAGATAGCGACGGCGAGTGGGGAGTCGAAGTGGATAAGTCAGGAGGCCGCGCGGCAGTTGGCGCGGCAGTGGCGGGGGAAGATGGATGCGGTGGTGGTGGGTATTGGCACTGTGGAGCGGGATGATCCCCATTTGGGTGCGCCGCCGGGGAGTCCGCGGACACCGATGCGGGTCGTGTTGGATCGGCAGTTGCGTTTGCCGCTGACGGCTCAGTTGGTTCGCACAGCTAGGCAAGCGCCGGTGCTGGTGGTGCATGGTCAGGATGTGGATCCCGAGAAACGTGAGGCGCTGATCCGAGCGGGTTGCGAATGTGTCGCGGTGCCCGTAGAGGCGGGGCGCTTGGCGGTGCCTGCGCTGTTGGACGAATTGGGTCGGCGGCAGATGACCAATGTGCTGGTGGAAGGGGGCGGCCAGGTGTTGGGGAGTTTTTTTGATGCGGGCGAGATTGATGAGGTGCGGGTGTTCGTTGCCTCTATGCTGTTGGGTGGTCGTGAGGCGGTGGTGCCACTGGCGGGCCGAGGTGTGGCGGCGATTGCTCAGGCGGTTCGGTTACGAAGTTGGCAGGTGGAGGTTGTTGGGAGCGATGTTCTAGTGACGGGCAGGATCACAGAGATGTGATCGGAAAAGAGATTGGAGCTGGTTAGGCGGTCAGGTGAGGCGACAGGCTTCTGGGTCGCAGCGGGAGAAGTGTTCCCGCTCGTGGGGCTGTTCGGTGGCGCCGAGTACGAGCACTTGTTCGCCTTTGCTGCCATAGCGGAACACGGTGATGCCTTTGAGTCCCGATTCGTAAGCGGTGCGGTAAATCTCCGCGATGTCCTGAGGCGTGGCGGAGTGGGGTAGGTTGATGGTTTTGGAGACGGCATTGTCCACGTATTTCTGGAAGGCAATCTGGATGCGGAGGTGTTCTTGCGGAGTCAGTTCCAGGGCGGTGCGAAAGAGTTGATAAACGGATTCGGGCAAGGGGGGTGCCCCAGTGGCGGTATAGCCACGGAGGGTGCCGTGCTGCATGAGATGCTGTTCCAGTGAAGGGGAATAGAGTCCTTTTTCACGGACATAGCGGAGGAACAACGGGTTGAATTCGAGGAGAGTGGCGCCGCCCAGTACGCCTTGGCGACGATACGCGAGCGCGAAGAGGGGTTCAATGCTGGCGGAGGTGTGGGCCAGAATGCTTAGGGTGCCGGTTGGGGCGATGGAAAGGCGAGTGGCGTTACGAAGACGTAGGCCCTGCTCGGCATGGCGACTTTGGGGCCAGTTGGGAAAGACGCCCCGTTCCTCGGCCAGTTGCTGGGATGCGCGGAGCGACTCTTCTGCCAGGAACGCCGCGATTTCTTCGGCGAGGTGGACTGCTTGTTCCGATCCATAGGGCACTTCCAGAAGGATCAGTAATTCGGCAAAGCCCATGACGCCTAGGCCAATTTTTCGGTTGCCTTGCACCCTGGAGGCAATGCGGGGATCGGGCCAACGGCAGACGTCAATGACGTCGTCGAGGAAACGTGTCACTAGGTGGACTAAAGTGGCGAGCTTAGACCAATCCACCGTGTTGCGGCCGGTGCTGTCCTGACGTACACAATGACTCAGATTGATCGAGGCGAGGTTGCAAGCCTCATAAGGCAGCAAGGGGACTTCGCCGCAGGGATTGGTGGCTTCGATCATCCCGAGCGCGGGCGTGGGTTGCGTGCGGTTGATTGTGTCCAGGAAGACCAGGCCTGGGTCGCCGGTTTCCCAGGCGGCTTGGCAAATATGGTCGAAGAGGGCTTGGGCCGACACCTGGCGCACCAGGGCCCCCGTGCGAGGATTGATCAGGGGAAAGGTGGTGCGTCGCTCCAGCGCCTGCATGAAGGCGTCGGTGATACCGACGGAGAGGTTGAAATTGCGGAAGCTGACGCCGTCTCGTTTGGCATGAATGAAACGTTCGATGTCGGGGTGATCAACGCGCAGGATCCCCATGTTGGCGCCGCGGCGTTTGCCCCCTTGTTTGATGTTTTCGGTGGCGGCGTCGAAAATACGCATGAAGGAAACTGGCCCGGAAGCCAGACCCCCTGTACTGGTCACACGGTCGCCTTCGGGCCGCAAGCGGGAAAAGGCAAAGCCGGTGCCGCCGCCGGATTGCTGAATCAGCGCCATGAGTTTCAGGGAGTCGAAAATCGAGACCATGCTGTCCTCAATGGGGAGTACGAAACAGGCGCTGAGTTGCCCCAAGGGCGTGCCTGCGTTCATCAGGGTGGGCGAGTTCGGTAGAAAATCGAGCCGCAGCAGTGCCTCCAGAAACAACTCTTCATAGTGACGAGCGCGCTGAGCCGGGCCATAGTACAACTCCGCCTGAGCGACGGCCCGCGCCACACGCGCGAATAATTGTTCAGGCGACTCGAGGACATGACCCTGGTGATCTCGCCGCAAATAACGGGCTTCTAAAACTTGCAGGGCGTTGGCCGTCAATTCCATGGGCTTTCCTCCGCTACAGAGGGGCTAGGCTTGCCGGGCAGTATGGGGTAGCGATGGATTGGCATAGCCCGACCATCCTGGTGGTGGAAATTACGGGAGCGCTGTTGATCGGGGGCCTGATCGGCTGGGCGGTGGCGTATTGGCGTGGCCGATGGGAGCGCCTCCAGGGGCGACCAGAGCCAGTCAGCTGGCCTGGGGCCTCGCCGACGCTTTCCCGAGCCCACCAGCCGAGCGGGCAAGCTCCTGCGCCCTACGTATCTATGCTAGTCGGTGACCTGGCCGCAGTGTTCGATGCCGCAGGGGAAGGTTTGTTACTCGTGGACGCCCAGCAGCAAGTTCTTTGGGCTAACTCCACCATGGGTACATTTCTCGATCTGGCTGCGGAACAATTGGTAGGTCGGAGCCTTTGGGAACTCGTGCAACATTGGCCCTTGGTGGGAGCACTCGAACGTGCGCAGGCAGGCACTATCGTTACGGCGGAGGTAACTTTGCACCATCCGCGGGAACGCATTGTGAGGCTTTACGGCCTAGTGCTAGACTCGCTAGTTTTGTCCCGGACTGACGCGGGGTTTCGTGGGTCAGAGGAGGGAGGCGCAAGTGATTCGCGCGGTTCCAGTATGGCGCATTCTGGCCCACCAGCACGATGGTGCGTGATCGTGGCCCGCGATATGACGGAATTGCGCCGGCTCGAACAACACCGTCGCGAGTTTTTGGCCAACGTCTCGCACGAGCTGAAGACGCCGCTGGCAGCGATTCGTGCCGCCGCTGAGACTTTGCAAACTGTCGGCCTGGGAGACGATTGCCCCGCCGGTCGGTTTATCCAGCACATTCTCGATAACACGCAGCGGCTACATCGCTTGGTGCAGGACGTGTTACAGCTCGCCCGCATCGAAGCGGGGCAACAAACTTGGCATAAAGACGCGGTAAGTGTGGCAGAAGTGGTGCAAGATGTCGTAGAGCGCCATCAGGCACGCGCCGAGCAAAAAGGCCTAGCGCTGCAGGTCGCGTCGGACCATGCCGAGTTACGCACCTGGGTAGATGCCGAGGCCCTCACCCGTATCCTCGAAAACTTGCTCGACAACGCCATCAAATACACGCACCAAGGCAGCATTACGCTGCGCTGGTGGCCGGAAGGGCGCCAGGTCGTCCTGGAAATCGCGGACACGGGGGAAGGGATCGCCGCAGAACATCTGCCACGGATCTTCGAACGCTTTTATCGCGTTGACCAGGCACGCAGTCGGGAGCTCGGTGGCAGCGGGTTGGGTTTGGCGATCGTCAAACACCTGGTACAGGCTATGGACGGCACCATCCACGTCCACAGCCAACCTGGTGTGGGCACGTGCTTTACCGTGCGACTCCCGGCAGCAGAGCTCCCGCATCGTAAGTGAAACCGAACGCCTGATTGCCGACGCGAGCCTTGGCTTGACGTAATGGCGGCACCATAATGCCCAACAGACACAATGCAGGAGACACCCATGGAATCACACGTATTCATGCGGCGAAGTGTCGGGCAACGTGCATTGGTGGGCTGGCTGAGTTGGCAGCTGTGTTTGGTCTGCGTCGCGCTGGTCTCGTCTCAGGCTCCCCAGGGTTCTCAATTAGCCGAGCAACGCGTTCGCCTGGTCGGTCGCATGGCTCTCGACGAAGCCCTGCGCCGCCTCAATGAACAAAGCGCTGGACATGGAAATCGCCTAGTGGACCTTCGCCCCTTTTTCGGCCAGCGCACCGAGAATCCCGTGCTTGACCTCCACCTTCCCGAAGGCACCTTCTGGCAAGCCTGCGACGCCTTGGCCCACGCTGCAAAGCTCCGCGTCGTGTTGCTGCCTCCTAACGAAGAACGCGAGCTCACTGTTGGCTTACTCGGGCCTGCTTCCGATCAGGGGCTTGCCTTAGCCCCCACTGTCTACCTGGGACCGTTCCGCGTGCGCCTGGTCGAAGCTCAAGCGGTGCGTTCCTATGAAGACCCCGCCCTGTCTCGCTTGGAGCTGACGACGGAATGGGCCTGCGAACCACGCTATCTGCCCATTTGGCTACGCACCGAGCGCGACAGTGTGCGTTGGCGTAGTGCAGATGGCACGGAACATGTCGCGGCGCAAGCAGGCCAAGGGACGATCAAATGGCTCGGCGAGGCGGCACTCCGCTGGCGTTTCTCTCTTCCCTTACCACCGCGTCCTCAAGGGCAACTTCCGTTGCTGGCAGTGCAAGTATCCGCCCTGGTCGCTCCCAAACGGCTTGCCTTTCACATTACCCCGCTGGCCGCTCAGCAAACGCTCCGCGCCGACGATGTAACGGTCACGCTTCGGTCGGCCGAGTACGACGCTCCCAACGCTCAGTGGCGTTTCGCAGTGCAACTGGATTATCCCCCCGCCAACGGTTCACGGGGCTTCGAACTGGAGAGCTTCCACACCTGGATCATGGACGCAGCACGCTTCTGGCTCCAAGCGAAAGAACAAAACCGCACCGTGCCGCCGCTCCGCGCTCCCACCGTCGCCGTCCAAGGCCGACATGCCTTTCAGCTGGAACTGGTATTCCCCGCTCCCGAAAAATCCCGACCCGCGGAAGCGCCAGCTTGGGCGTTACACGGTCTTATTCCTGCCACCCCGGTTCGGGTCCTGCTCCAAGCAACATTCCGCGACATCCCGCTGCCCTAAAAAAGCTGTCCACATACTCTGGTCTTGTCGATTACCTGCCACGCCTCAGTTGCACTGCCCACAGCTGGCCGCAACGCCACTTGTCTAAGCCCGACCTGAATTCGTCTGCCTATTTCCGCCGACTTTGTCAAGGGCAGCGAACATGGCACCCGCACCAATTGCTCACGCGCAAACGTTCCCTCGTCGCTCGTTCTGCGCTTAAGATTCCGTGTCGGCGCAAAATTTTTCGCGTATGCTAACCAAGGCAATAACCTTGCACACACGGGGCGAGGTAGCAACCCGGCTAAGCAATGTTACCATGACCACCGGCGTGCTACTACTGCTGTCTGAGGTCTTACCATGATTCCAGGACCCATGTCCTCGCTGACCGCCCAAAGATGGGTTAAGGTTGTCCTGTCGCTCTTCGTCGCGTGGCATTTCTTTGCCATCTTTACGGCAGTAACAGGCCAAAGTACCAGTTTGATCCACCCCGCCCCTCTGCCCGCATTGCAGTTAGCACGCTACACGCATTGGTATCAGCATTTGCTGTTTATGCACAATGCATATCGCTTTTACGTGCCAGACCCCGGCCCGGTGCAGACTCTCTGGTTCCGTCTGCAGTATGCAGGCGAGCGCGGCCGCAAAGTTGCTTACTGGTACGAAGTACCCCGGCGCAACGAGTTCTCCTGGCGCATGTCTTATCAACGCTATATGTCCGTTACCATGCTCGTGCAAATGATGGGCCCCGACCCGACTGACCAGACCAGACTTCATCCCACTTCGGAGGCACTTCTTTCTTCTTACGTGCGCCATGTCGCCCACCGCTTTCCCCGACATCCCCAAGTTCCCGATGCGGGTCCACTGCAACGCATTGAGGTATATCTGGTTTCTCGCACCACCTATCCTACCGGCTACGACATCCAACGCGGCCTGACCCTGGACGATCCCCGCTGGTATCGCCCGGTCTATTATGCCTCCTACAACCCCGCAGGCGAGCGCGTCCAACTGGAGATCAGCCTGCAAATTCTCCGCGAGCAGCTCCCTAACATCCTGGCCAACTTCCGCGACACCAGCGAATTTTTCTCCGCCCTCTTCCCCCTCACTGCAGAAATTCTCCTTTACGATTATCGCTTTCGTTGGGAGTCGGGCACTGACCGACAGACCGCTTTGCGACAACTCAACTTGCCTGAACCCGTGCAGCAACTGTTACGCATCGTGCCCGAAGCCCTGGACCTCGCCGAAACCAAACCTGTCGGACCTGCGACTTACAGCGAACTAGTCGGTACCTTGCACACTCTCTGCGGCGCTCGTCGCGGCCTACGTCTCCTCGAAGACGACCTCCTGCCCCTGGGCGTTCGTCCCCGCGTCGCTCCGCCAGAGACCTCACCTCTGACTAAGCCCAGTGCCACTGCCCCCGAATCCCTCCACCCCCTTTTGCCGCCATTCCAACCCAAACCGCCGCAAAAAAATCACTCCCCCAAGCCTGATTCTCCCACTTCCCCCTGATTTTTCCGCTCGAGACCATCTACGGAGACTGACACCATGTGGCGCAGCCTGGTTCAACCCATTCGCGACTATTTCCGCGAGCTGGGCCGTTATCTGGGGCGCGGCTGGGACCATTTCTGGTTCGCCCCCGGTGACCCCACAGCTATCGCCGTGGTCCGCATCCTCACCGGCACCATCCTGGTTTACATCCACTTGGTCACGCTCAGCATTGTCCTGGACCTGATCGGCGCTCACGCCTGGGTGGACCTGCAAGCCATCCACGCCCTCCGCTCAGGGGCTCACCTCGAAGAGCTCCGCCAAAAAAATCCTCGCATCGCCGAGGACATCATCACCCCCATGTTTTTCTCCGTTTACTACTACCTGCCCCAACAAAACTGGCTCATCCTGACCGTGCACTGCCTTTTCCTGCTCGCCATGATCACCTTCACCCTCGGCCTATTCACGCGCCTCAGCAACTTCCTCGCCTGGCTAGGACACCTCAGCTACATCACCCGCGGATTCACCACCTGGTTCGGCTTAGACACGGTAATCCTCATGCTAAGTTTTTACCTGCTCTTTACGGACAGCGGCGCCACGTTATCCCTGGATAGCCTTCTCCGCGCCTGGCGCCAACGCAGCCGTGGCTCTGATTGGCGGGAACTCCTGCTCGCCCCCGCCCCACCCTCCTGGAGCGCCAACTTCGCCACCCGACTGATTCAAGTTCACTTGTGTATCATTTACGCCTGCGCAGGTCTCGCCAAACTGCAAGGCGGCACTTGGTGGGCAGGCACCGCGGTCTGGATCACCATGATGACAGAAGAATTCACGCCCATGGATTTCCAATGGCTCGCCCATCTCGGACGCCACACCTGGTGGTGGCTTTCTGCCATCCTGACGGCCTTCACGATTTTCCTCGAAGTCAGCTTCCCCTTCCTCATCTGGACACGTTTCTGGCGACCCATCCTGCTTTTCCTGGCCCTCCTCCTGCATGGCGGTATCGGCTTTATCATGGGCCTCGGCTCATTCCAAGTCGCGATGTTGACGGCCTGCGCCGCCTTCATTAGTCCTGAAGGATGGCGCTGGTTCCTCAGCACTCTTTTGCGATACAAGGAGCCGACCGATGGCGATCGTGTTAGTGGGCACCCTCGACACCAAGGGGAACGAATACCTGTTCCTGCGTGACTTGCTCCGCCAACACGGCGCAGCAACGATAGTTCTCGATGCAGGCGTACTCGGCCCGCCCCCGTTTGAACCAGACATCCGCCGGGAAGCTGTTTTTGAGGCCGCAGGAACTACCTATCAGGCCGTACTTCAAGCCGCCGACCGCGGCAACGCCGTTACCCTCGCCGCCAAAGGTGCCGCCCGGATTGTCAGTGACCTATACAAGCAGGGCCAAGTCGATGGCGTCCTGGCACTCGGCGGTTCCGCCGGCACCACCATTGCCACCTCAGCCATGCGCGCCCTGCCCGTGGGGGTTCCCAAGCTGATGGTGAGCACGCTGGCCAGCGGCCAAGTGCGTCCGTTCGTCGGCGTTCGCGACATCTGCATGATGTACTCCGTGGTAGACATCAGCGGCGTCAACCGCATCAGCCGTCAAGTGCTCACCAATGCCGCCTTCGCCATGCTCGGCATGGTCCGCGGCCGGCAAACGACCACCGCCACCGCTAAAGATAAACCGTTAGTCACCGCCACCATGTTCGGCGTTACCACCCCCTGCGTCGAAACCGCCCGCCGCATCGTTGAACAAGCGGGCTACGAAGTGCTCGTATTCCACGCCACCGGCGTAGGCGGACAAACCATGGAAAGTTTCATTGCCGATGGCATCGTCACCGGCGTCCTCGACATCACCACCACCGAACTAGCCGACGAACTCGTCGGCGGCATCTTGAGCGCGGGCCCAGACCGCCTTACTGCCGCGGGCCTTTACGGCGTCCCGCAAGTTATCTCCGTCGGCGCTCTCGACATGGTCAACTTCGGCCCACCCGATACCGTACCTGCAAAATTCCTCGGCCGGCGCTTCTATCAGCATAACCCGAACGTAACGCTTATGCGCACCACTCCGGAAGAAAACGAAAAGCTCGGCAAAGAAATCGCTTTCAAAGCCAGCGCCGCCAAAGGCCCCACCGCCATTGTCCTACCACTCCGCGGCGTTTCCGCCATTGATGCCGAAGGGAAACCCTTCTGGTGGCCCGAAGCCGACCGCGCCTTATTCGAAAGCATCCGCCACTGGCTCGCCCCTCACGTCGAACTCATCGAACTCGACTTCCATATCAACGACCCACCCTTCGCCGAAACCTGCGCCCGCAAACTCCTGGAGTTTATGGCACGCCAACCAGCCCGTGTTTCCCCCGAATAATTAAACAGCTATGCTCCAATCCCAAGATATAACAGTCTCTAATAGGCGCATGTCTGTTACCGCTTACTAGTAAATTCTGCCTCGATATATCTAAACCCTGACGACTCTAACAACCTACCCCCTAAGTTTAGCTGCGTTCATCACCATAAGATGCGGTTTAGCATTCAGCGATATACTTCTCACGACACACTACCCTCACAGCCTCTGCCTTCAACTGCATAATGTGCAGTTTACTAGAAAATTAAGGGCCTATGGACTCATCAACTGAACCCGCGCGACCTCTAGATCAGGCACTAAGACCGTCATCATCTATAGCCGCTCATCTTAACTTCACATCCTTATGCTCCCGTGCGAGCCTCCGCAACGCCTCTAGCAAAATCGGTGCAGTCTCTGGCCCCAGACTATTTATCTCTCCATATTGCGCCTGCTTACGCCCATAACAGAACGGCGGCCTCTCATCCCACTGTCGTTTCGGAATAATATAGCCAATCTCATCATTAGCTAATCCAATCAACATTCTCACCGGCCCCTTCACCTCCTCATAAACAATCGGCTCAATCGGAGCCTCCGGGTAATCCGCCCCCGGATCGACAGGGTCTTGAACACCCCCTACCACCAACTCCGGATAAATTTCCCCCGGTATCGCCACTATCTTCAACTCCCCAAGCTCTAATAAACCAAGCTCCGTCTCAATTGCCAAGTCGTCCAATTTTGCATCAGGAGGAGCCTCTCGACGCTGATAAGGGTTTCCAGTCCACAAAAAAGTCTCCCGCACCACCACCTTCAACTGCGCTGCCGCTCGATAATATCGATTCGCTACAGGAAGGTAAACCACCTGCCTACGAATCCGCCAAGGCACGAGCCGAACAGCTTTTGCCCCCTGCAAGGCCTCCTCCACCTTCCGCGCTACTAATATCCCATACCTTTCCGTCTTCTCCCAAGTACCATCCGCCAGCAATCGCCCTTGTTCATCCCTGATAGGTAAACCAAGCGAACTCAATAATCCCCCAACCGTGCCCGTAAAATAAGCCACTCGACACTTATATTTCTCCACCAACGCCCGCACCGTTACCCCCACAAAATCCGCACTTATCAACTTATTCTTACTCCCTAACGTCTCAGGATGACAATTCCACTGGACTAACAATCCAAGCCGCCGTTGCTGGCCATCCCGACTAATAAACTCTAACACAACCAACTCATCGTGTTTCACAATAGGCAACCGACTATCCTGGAGCAACTCAGGTGCCCGCACAATCCCATAACGCGCATGAGCCGGCCTCAGCTGTTTTTCCGCCTCCCGCACCGCCCTGATAATCCCCTGACGTAAATAGTCCATATATCCAAGATCCACCCCAGTTGTAGCCAGATTCGGCCCCCATAAACCCAGCGTATCCGGCCCCTCATGATTATGCGTACTGGAAATCAACACATATTCATAATCCGCTAACTGTGCCCGCACTGCCTTCACCTCCTGATAAAACAAACCTATCACATCTATAGATATTAAAGCCAATTTACGCTTTCCATATCTCAATACTACTGCGCGTGCATATAGCGGATCATGCACCCCCTCCGCCCGCCGACCCGAACCAAACCCAGCTAACCAAACCGTATGCCTTTTTAGATCAGGCGTAATCTCCCTCTCTCCCAAACCCACCTCAAAGAAATCCGCTCCCGCGTCCGGGGCCCCATGCAGACTATAGCTCGTCATGCCTAACAGGCCTCCCATCCCTGCGATCACCAACCAGAACACAACCATCCTGATAGATTTATTGAAGCTCATATTGTACCTATTCCCAACAGCCACTGTCGTCCTGCACAAAACCAAACTATTATCTCTTGAGATTGTCATGTTTTGTCCCCCCACTTGCGTTTCTATCTAAGTATTTATGATTCTCCCCCGAACTTATTTTCTCTGCGCCCTATATTGGTACCCATCGACGGCCGTTAGGAGTTTTCATCTCGCCTTACCCCAACATTCACTCCAGTCCCGCTGCCAACGCCAATTCTCGCTTAGCCGCTAATAAGGCCTTTTCCACATAAATTTCCCAACACCGCTCCCCCGCAGGCGCTGCATATAAAATCGAACGTGCCGCATTGACAATCGCGCCTTTCCCAGGCTCCACAAACGCACCCCGCAACAACTCCGCCCTGCCACCCTGTGCCCCATAACCAGGAATTAAGAAAAGTGCCGTCGGCATGAGGGCTCGAAGTCGCACTAACATCTCCGCCTCGACCGCTCCCACCACTGCCCCCACCGCCCCAAAGCCCGACATTCCCCGAGTCTGCCGCGCCCATTGTTCCACATCCTCAGCGATACATTCACACAATTTTCTACCCCCGCACTCTAAATCCTGATAATCTCGTGCTCCTATATTGCTAGTACGCACTAATACAAACAAGGCTCCCCCTCGCCTCTCCATCATAGTTACAAACGGCACCAGCGACTCTCGCCCGAACAATGGGCTAACCGTGACCGCATCGGCGCCATAGATCCGATAAACTGCTTCCGCATAGGCCTCCCCCGTGCTCGGTATATCCCCACGTTTCGCATCTAATATCACAAAGAAGCCGCGCCGTCGCGCGCCTTGAATTATATAACGCAATACTGTCATTCCTTCAGGACCCAAAGCCTCAAAAAAAGCACTCTGTACCTTCACGATACCTAGATGTCCCTGCGCTATATCTAAGCATCGACAGCAAAACTCTTCATACGCCCGCGCCCGGCCCCATTCCGTCTGACCATAACGCTGCCGAACTTCCTCAGGCAATAATTCCCATCGCGGATCTAAGCCTAAACACAACGGCGTCCCATGCCGAAGCACTGCATCTATAATTCGATCAGCCCCATGCATATATCTAAATCACCCCACCAGCCAAGGAGCGATCGCAGCAGCTTCTCTCATTCTAATACCACCGCCGTCCTGCC
The DNA here is from genome assembly GCA_025060195.1 of Gemmatales bacterium. Lineage (GTDB taxonomy): Bacteria > Planctomycetota > Planctomycetia > Gemmatales > HRBIN36 > HRBIN36. The sequence goes on from JANXCQ010000011.1 coordinate 118,243, forward strand.
CGATTGTTTCACCCAAGCCGCCAACGATGCCGTATAGCCATGAGTTATCCACACGGTCCTTGCCCCAGTCAGTTCTATCGCCCGTTGTAAGCCCGGCCAATCAGCATGATCAGAGATGATAAATCCAGCCACCACCGGATCGGACTGATCATGCAAATCCTCCCAATTGATTCGATACTGTGGCCGACTTAGCACCCAACCTGATGCCCAAGCCCACGCACAAGGCCGAAACGATTGCCACCACCGGCTACGCCGGGCACCCGGCGGCGCGACCACTAAACAGCGCCCCCTCTCTAATATCGCCATAGGATCCGAACACCGTTTCACTTTCGGCAAACGCACCCCTGCGACGCGATAAGCTTCTAAATGCCGGGCCACAGCATCATGCACAATAATCGGCCCAATGTCTGGATTCACACTAGCCAAGAGACGCTGCGCCTTGCCTATACTATAAGCCATGACTATAGACGTTACCTGCCGTTCTTGATTGGCCCGCCACCACGCCTCCAACCGCGCTATTTCATGCTCAGGCGCAGGCCAACTATATTTAGGTAAACCAAACGTCGATTCGGTAAGAAAAACGTCACACCGCACCGGCTCAAAGGGCTCACAAGTAGGATCCGGCTGCAATTTATAATCCCCGCTTACTACCCATATCTCCCCCCTATATTCCAACCGCACCTGGGCCGACCCTAGAATATGTCCCGCAGGATGCAAGGAAACACGCACCCCCCGAATATTAATACTTTCCCCGTATTGCAACGTTTCTATATGTGCCAGCCTACCTAACCGTTGCCGCAATAACGGCTTACTCGGCCCAGCCGCCAGGTAAGAACGACATCCCCGCCGCGCATGATCACTATGCGCATGCGTAAGAATAGCACGCTCCACCCGTTCCCGTGGATCTATATAAAAATCCCCCTGCGGACAGTATAATCCCGCCGGTGTTGGTATCAGCAAGTCTCTCATGCCGCCAACCATCCATTAGGTTAGCTATCCTTGCGCGAGCGTTTACTAGAGCCCATATTGTATACCTTTCTCATGATAGGGGAAGGTATGTTCGTTCTTTTGTGAATTTGCTCTCCGCGAACAACAAAGGCACGAGGACATCCATAAATTGATGTTGCAAAACTCAGGGTGTGTTCATTGTTCTGAGTTTGCTCCCAGCGAATAACGACCCCATGTTACGACTCCATCACTTTCTATGACAAGTAAACCGAGCATTGCTATGCTTCATCGTTGAAAATAACACATCAAGGGTCAACTGCACCAGATCACTTAACCATAGTCTCCACTACGCACCGCATCGAAAACTTACTTGCACACCCATATGCTCACTAGCTTACCAGTCCCGTACCACTTCGCCGCCGGCCCGCGTGGCTAACGCAGGTAACACATTGGCCGCTCGATATGCCAAAAAACGCACCGCACCGTCCCCAAAAACAAAATACGCTCCCCCAGCATGCAAACTCCAAAAATGAAATACGTCGCACATCTCTTTCGGATCCCCCGCCTGATATTGATATGGCCCCAACGGACAATGCTCCACATACGACCACCGCGCATTCTTCTCCGCCGCCCCTAATACGTGATCTAACGAACCCGTAGCCCGCTGGCCATAACCCGCGTACCACCACCCAAACCAAAAATCCGGACTCGGCGGCCTCTCCCCCACGCAAATCGTCTGACTCGTTCCATCTAATATATCCTCCAGCCGCACTTGCGAATCCACATATAAGACGCCATCTAACTGATCATAAGCTGTCCCGGAAACCCCTAAATAACTCGTCAAGGCCACTAAGTGTCCCTGATGCGTCACCTGAGCCGACCGCACCCGCTCGTCCGACGGACAACTATAGATCGGCATGGGCCGACTTAGTAATGTATGTTGCA
>JANXCQ010000120.1 GCA_025060195.1 Gemmatales bacterium
TCCGGCCGACTGGCTGATCCTGGCTACGGTCAGTAACTGGGGCGCCTATGCTCTTGCCGCGGCTTTGTGTCTGCTGCATCGGGACTGGGTTCTGTTTTCCCGACTGGCTCACGCGGAACGGGACCTCTGGCTCGAGGTCTGTCGTGCGCATCTGCTATGCGACGGCGTAACGGGGCAACTGGCCAATCACGACGACGATTTCTGGGTTGACGGTTTTCCCTGGCGTGTTCACGCGGCTATTCTCGACGAAATCACAGGCATCCTTCGCACATCGTTGCCCTAGCTCCAACCTTGCTAAGTGCTTTCCAGCGTAGCAGGGCCCGCAACCCCAATTCGTAATACTAAGCCGCAACCTTTCTTAGTGGGCGCTGAGGGATTCGAACCCCCGACCTCATGGGTGTGATCCATGCGCTCTAGCCAGCTGAGCTAAGCGCCCAGAGCGACGGAGCAATCCGCTCCACGTACATTATACTAGCGGAAGCATGGCCTCACAAGGCAGACTCTCGATCTGGGGCAGGTTA
>JANXCQ010000121.1 GCA_025060195.1 Gemmatales bacterium
TCCCCGATGTGCATGCGGTGTTGCTGCCCGATCAGTACGGGGATTTTGTGGCTGCCTGGACGGGGGGGCGACCGGCCGCGGCGGGCCAGGGCCCGCCGCCGCCCCCGCGCAAGGTCGCCATGGTCGGCGACGGCATCAACGACGCCCCAGCGCTGGCACAGGCGGATGTTGGGATCGCTATTGGCAACGGCACAGATATTGCGTTGGAGGCAGCGGACGTAGTGCTGACGCGCGGCGACCCGCGCGATCTAATTCGCGCATGCGCTTTGGCGCAGGCAACGTTGCGCGGTGTGCGCCAAAATCTGTTCTGGGCGTTCTTCTACAACGCGCTGCTGATCCCCATCGCTGCGCTGGGGCTCTTCCAGAGCTACGGACCGGTCTTAGCCGCAGGAGCAATGGCGTTCAGCTCGCTGTTCGTCGTCGGCAGCAGCCTACGGCTGCGGAGGCAACGCCTGTAGCACCGTGCTGGGCGCGAGGTTGGAACGCGCTTGTCTAAGCAGACACGGTCAGCTCGTCCGAG
>JANXCQ010000122.1 GCA_025060195.1 Gemmatales bacterium
GCAGAGTTTTGACCGACTTTTTCAACATAGAAGTCGAAGGTCATCATCACGAAGTCGCGACCGCTGGACAATGCGAAATCGACATGAGGTTCGACACGTTGAAACGAATGGCAGACAAAGCTCAGACCTACAAATATGTTTCACGCGTAGTCGCGAACTCGATGGGAATGGTTGCGACCTTCATGCCGAAGCCGATTTTCGGCGACAACGCCTCCGGCATGCATGTTCACGTGAGCCTCTGGAAAGACGGAGTAAACCTGTTCTACGACGAGAACGACGAATACGCCGAGCTCAGCCAGCTCGGGAGATATTTCATCGGCGGCCTCCTTGAACACAGCAGGGCGTTAACGGCCATAACCAACCCCTCGACTAACTCGTACCGGAGACTCGTGCCCGGGTATGAAGCGCCGGTGTTCATCGCGTGGAGCCGGGCTAACAGGTCCGCCAACGTAAGAGTACCCGTCTACCACAGGGGAAGGGCGAACAGTAGGAGCAAGCGGATAGAGTTCAGGACGCC
>JANXCQ010000123.1 GCA_025060195.1 Gemmatales bacterium
ACTTTTCATCAACAACCAAATACGGTTGTGCGCTACGTCGCCGACCCCGATCGTCGACGTGTGGAGGAGGTGACTAAAGAATTGACTAAGTTAGGCGCCCAGACACAACCTGTTGCCGATTTCCGCAAGATTTTGGATGACCCCGAAGTCGATGCCTTGGTGATCGCTGCGCCAGACCATTGGCATGCACCGGCAGGGATCATGGCTTGTGCGGCGGGCAAGCACGTGTACGTGGAGAAGCCGTGCTCCCACAACCCTGCTGAGGGTGAAATGCTCGTGGCCGCCGCCCGGAAATATAACCGCCTTGTGCAGATGGGCAATCAGCGGCGGAGTTGGCCGGCCGTTCGCGAAGCCGTGATTCGTTTACAGGAAGGTGTCATTGGCCAAGTGGTCGTCTCTCGCACGTGGTACACAGTGCCACGAGGGCCCATCGGCCGATTGCGCCAGGCACCGGTGCCGGACTGGCTCGATTGGGAGCTTTGGCAAGGGCCGGCTCCGCGGGTACCTTATCGGGA
>JANXCQ010000124.1 GCA_025060195.1 Gemmatales bacterium
CAGCATGACAGGTATATTGGACTTTGGCGAAGGGAGGACGGCGAGCTTCGATTGCAGCTTTGTTTGGCCGTTTCGCCAAGCCTTGGAAATCATCGGCACGCGGGGACGGATCCGCATTCCCGACATGTGGCTGCCCCCTGATCCTGCGGTGTTTGTTGTGGAAACCGAAGACGGTTACGCGGCAGAAATCGCCGTAAGTGGGGTGAACCAGATCGCCGCCATGTTGGACGACTTTTCCCAAGCGGCTCTTCACCAACGCTCACCCGAACCTTCCCCCGAAAACGCTGTTCAGGTCATGCAGGTCTTAGACGCGTTGCGGGAATCGGCCCAAGTTGGTCAGCCGATTATGGTTCGATAGGCACCTGCGTCGAAGCCAGCGGCGGACTGACAGAAATATCCAACACGACCTTTCGTGCACCCGCGGCTGAAAGCACCGTTTGTTGGGCCACTTGCTTGCAATAATAACTGGGCACGCTCCCGATCACGACCACCTGATGCTCGTCCTCCTC
>JANXCQ010000125.1 GCA_025060195.1 Gemmatales bacterium
CAGGTGATTTACAACCTCGCGCTGAACGCCCGCGACGCGATGCCCCAAGGAGGCACGCTCACCATCGAGCTGGCAAATGTCACGCTCGATGCCGAGTACGCCCGCACCCACTACGATGTGCAGCCAGGCGACTATGTGATGCTGGCGGTCTCGGACACAGGCATCGGCATGACACCCGAAGTACAGCGGCGAATCTTTGAGCCGTTTTTCACCACCAAACCTGAAGGACGGGGCAGCGGGATGGGATTGGCGATTGTTTATAGTATCGTCAAACAGTTAGGCGGGCATATCTGGGTCTACAGCGAGCAAGGTAAGGGCAGCACCTTCAAGATTTACCTGCCACGCGCTTCGGAGACAACCATCGTCCAGCGGGCGGTGGCTGCAGACGCAGGTCCGCTTCCGCGCGGTCAGGAGACCATCTTGCTGGTGGAAGACCAGCCTCATGTGCTCCAAGTGGCGACAGAAGCTTTGCGCCAGCAAGGCTACACAGTGCTTGCAGCCAGCTC
>JANXCQ010000126.1 GCA_025060195.1 Gemmatales bacterium
GAATTAGATGATGTATTACCATCTCAACTTAGACCCCAACCACTAGGGGATTGAAACGGCGACTGCCGCAACCATCGCCGGGTCGAGCTTAACGAAATCTCAACTTAGACCCCAACCACTAGGGGATTGAAACACCGCGCTGACGCACTGCTACTACAATTCTTGCAAGAAATCTCAACTTAGACCCCAACCACTAGGGGATTGAAACCTAATAATGTCTGCCTCCACCTCCGGAGGCAGATATGCATCTCAACTTAGACCCCAACCACTAGGGGATTGAAACAATGAGGAAGATCTCTTCGTTAAGCTCGACCCGGTCAGATCTCAACTTAGACCCCAACCACTAGGGGATTGAAACTCCAGCAACAGGACGGTGGGTCCGCGCTGAGACTGCAATCTCAACTTAGACCCCAACCACTAGGGGATTGAAACGATACCCGAGCCGGTACCTAAAACACCGGCGCATTAACGGATCTCAAATTAGACCACAACCACTAGGGGAGA
>JANXCQ010000012.1 GCA_025060195.1 Gemmatales bacterium
ATCCCGCTGCGTTCCAGCAGCTTCTTGAACCGTTTGACCGCCTGTTCGATACTTTCATTAGGACGCAATTTCATCTTCAGCGGCATTCGTCCTCCTTCTTAGCAGGCCTGCGGCTTGGTCGCAACATGGTTCTCTGTTATTTTTCGGTCAGTTCAAGACTTTCCTGCACCCGGACACCGGGCTGATTATTATAAGAAGACCGCCAACTCCCGCCATATTGTTTTTCGCAGTCGGTTTCCATCCCTGGCCATCATCCAACCGGGTCCGGGTATTGAGACCGCAGCTTTCACCCTTGGACTTTGAACGCCGCTTCCTGACAAAGGCCTATCGCGCTTCGGAGTCTGCCAACACCGGTGCCGAAACTTCGAAGAGTTCCACGGCTGGCAGATGATTGCAATAGATCGCCGCCAGTCGCCCATAGGTTTCGCAGGGTCGGGACAATCCGAACCAGGTGCATAGGGCGGGATCCGGCGTCAGTCGCAAAAATGCCAGTGGCTCAATGTAACGCAACACATTATGACGGATGAGAATGTGCCCCAGCGGTGTATCTTCTCGCAGAATCGCCTGCTGCACCTCAGCGGCACACATTCCCAAGTGAATCCGCATGATCCCGAATTGCACCACCCGTTCGTTGCGCAACAGCAAAATCTTACGACCGTACCAGGACTCCTGCCTGCGCCGCGCCAACACCCGCAGGCTAACAGGACCGCCGTGGTAGGCCTCCATGGTTACGGTCATATGTTCATGATGTACCAGAAGGCGATCATACGGAGGCGGCACTATCTCCGCCGGCACGACCTCATACCTTGGCCAAGTAGTATCTCCAAACAGCTGATAGAGTTCTTCCAGGCGAAAAGATAAGGGCTTGTCCGTCGGCAAGGCGGGATTCCATGAAGGGCTTACAGGCCTGAACCAGTGCCAGAGCGTCTTTCCGACGCGGGCGGGAGACCAGCAGCTTTAACCATTTTACGCAATACTGAGCCATGCAGTTCGCTGGTCAGGATTTCCTGCTCCTGGTTGGCAAAAGAAAGCACAACCGCACCGAAACCTAACACCGCAGCGCCTGTTGCTTTATCACTCGCAACTGATCAGATTGGGGCTGTGCCAATGATCAGCAAGCGTTCCGGGTCTGGATACGGTGTTGTTTCGCCGGGCTTATGCATTCCGAAGCATGTCGAGTTTACATAGAGTATTTGCCGCCAAATCGCCAGACTGACCCTATGGTATGCGTACTTGTCTCGCTGCCGAACCTGTTGTGTGTAATCGCCAGCTTTTTCGGCCTGAAAAAAGTCTTGCCAGTCGGATTGGCCTGCTCCCGTGCCAGGAGTGCCTGCTTCAGGAAGCTGGCTGAGCTGACGGCGACCATTGAGCCTTACTGCGAGTTCGAGCAGCTCCGAGACGGTTGCTTCCTACCGGGTCACGGAATAGGCGGGGCGGGGGTGGTGGTTACGAACGGTACCTGAATTACCCCCGAGATGCCGCGAAAAGTGACGTTGCTGGAAAAGCGCACCCATCGGCGGTCGCTCTGAACGAGCGCCTGACCGTTCAGAGTCGCTCCTACCGGAACGACAATCACGCCTGCACCACCCGCGCCCAGTTGGGGCCCCTGATCCTCGTCTTGCGGGCGACGCGGCCAGGGTTCCGCCATGCTCGTCGGTCCAAACGGCGATCGCCCAGTTTGAATGCCCGTAGTGATGGGCACGGCCAGGCGGCGTAACATTTCGGTTCCGCTCACGGGTAAAGCTGGACGATAGAATGGGTCAATGCCCAGGCGGTAAACTTCGAGAGGCGCTACCTGGGCCAGGCGCTGACGACGACCCTCGGCAAGTTGCACTCTCAGGGACACCGGCTCGCGAACCACGGAGACAGCTTCGCGGCGAATGTGTTCTTGAGGTGTCCCCCGATGGCTAATAATTTCGACAATGGCCCTACCCCCGACAGGCCGGCCCCAGCGTGGCTTGACGGTGATGCGATATTCACCGGAATATGCCTGGGCCGCGCTATACACTTCCATTTGCTCAGCGGCATCCAGGTCGGCCTGAATCAGCCCGCCGCCAGGAGTGATCCGTTGCGTCACTGAGCCGAGCGTGCCCGTCGGCTCGGAAACTTCCAGGTCGAGGTCTGCTTCGCCCTCCCAGAGTAGACGAATCACCAGATCACGGCGTGCATAGTCGGCTTCGCGGAGAGTGAGTGTATCGGCATCAGCAGCGCGGCCCTCTTTGCGGAGATTCTCCGCCAGGCCTTCCAAAGTACCGCGAGCGTGAGCATGCAGTTCCGCGCATTGCACAGGCCAATCACGACCGAGCAACTCCAGGCCGGCCCAGCGAGCCGTGGCCGCATCCTTGGCCTGTGTCGCCAGTTGCAGGGTAAAGAGGTAAGGATGAGGCAGGTCGGGATTCTGTTCCGCGGCCAGTCGCGCCAGGTTCACTGCGCTGGCATATTTTCCGTGGCGGGCTAAGACATCGGCCCCCTGAAGCAGTCCCAGAGCGTCGCTGGGGCGCAGGTCGGCCACCGAGAGCAGGCAACGTACTTCCTCGTCCGGATCGCCGTGTTGGATGCGAATCGCCAAGGCGATGGCCTCGAACATCCATTCCCGAGCGACCCCACCCTGCCGCAGCGCTGCCTTGAGCAACTCGGCTGCGTGATTCCAATGACCGGCCGCTGCCAGTGCCGCGGCACCGGCGAAGATCACATCCGGGTCGGCGGGACGATTGTTCTGGGCTAACGCCTGCTGCCAAGCTCTTCGCGGCTCCAATTGGGCGGCGAGCACCATGCCGCGTCCGCGCAGTGCCCGCAGTCCCGCCAATGCACCAATGACGCCTTCGATGTCGCGGGTCAGGTCGGCCGCGGCGAGGAAACGCTCACGACCGGGAGCCAGTCCCATCCCCGCGCCACCCGGGACGGCTGCCGCACCAGGAACGGTAATCGTGCGGGTTTCCCGCTCATGCAATCGCGCCGTCGCACGCACCACTAACGCGAAGGCCGGATCATAGTAACCGATGGCATTAGCCAGGAGAGGATTGTAATTTTGAGGCTGTTGTTGCATCATCTGCAGCATTTGCATATTGACTGGATCAATGTACCAGTCGCCGGGGCCGCCGACGATCTGCTTGATGAGCTCGATGAGCATAAGGGAACTGTTCTGAGCAAACAGGTTGGGTCCGCCCATGGCCATCATGCCGCCCAGGTTGAACCCGCCCATCATCATGCCCATCATCATCCCCATCATGCCGCCCCACATCATCCCGCCCCACATCATGCCGCCCATCATCATGCCGGGCCAACCGCCCATCATCCCCGGCATCCCCATCATCATCATGCCGGGCCAGCCACCCATCATCCCTGGCATCCCCATCATCATCATGCCGGGCCAGCCCCCCATCATCCCGGGCATACCCATCATCATCATGCCGGGCCAGCCACCCATCATGCCAGGGAAGCCACCCATCATGCCAGGGAAACCGCCTCCCACCAAGGCGCCTGGAAATGCACCTGCGAAAGCGCCTCCCGGAAATGCTCCACCGACTAACGCACCAGGCGCACCCACAGCCATACCGGGCAGGCCCATGGCCATGCCCATCATGGCCCCGCCCCACATCATCATGGGGATGCCCATCTGGAAGCCCAAGCCAAAGAGCATCGTGGAAAGTTGGAACGGGTTGCCACCAAACAACGGCGGTAAGACCAGCTCGGGCACCGGGTAAACACGCAACACCTTTTCAGCAATGGCTTTCTGCGGGCTGGTTACTTCGATGGTGTCTCGGCGAATAATGTAAGTCGCTTGCGGTTCAACGCTCGCTAACACGTCATGTAGAATCATGCCCAACGACATGTTGTGGCAACGTATGGTTTTCTTCAGCTGGAGCTGCTCGGGGTCAAATTTGTTAGCATCTTCGCCGAAGGCATCGTAATCAATGCGAATCGGGATATTGAGCTTTTTCTCGATGGTGTCCAGAACAACTTTCAAAGGCGTATCTTGGGGGAAAGATTGGGGCAACAAGGGGCTGGGTTGCGACAACATGCGTTCAATTTCGAGGGCCCGCTCGGAGGGCGCCTCGCCGAGATAACTTACCAGCCAGCGCTTGATGCGGTGTCGGGATAACTCGTTCCAGTTGCGGAAAATCTTGGTTTCGTAAAAACTCGCCGGAGCAAAGGCGATCGGCGGTTCATCGGGGAAGGGGACGTGAGAGCGTTCAATTTCAAGCATGGCGGCTAAATACTTGGCCTGCCGTTCTTGCACCAGACGCTGCGCCTCGCCGAGATACCGCTGCGACAATGCCTGACTACTAGCCGCCACGCCGACCGCTTGCTGCGGCGCCATTTGCAGAATCTGCAGTCCTTTGCGATAGGCTTCCATAAACCGATTCGCTTGCACCAACACTTGGAACTGCTGCATCATCTCGCGGATACGTGCCTGCTCATCCTGAATTTGTTCCTGTCGGCGTGCCATTTCCTGAGCGGCGACTTCCCGGGCTTGGGCTTCCGCTTCCAGCCGACGTTGCTCTTCTAAGCGTCGCTCCAAGTTCCTGATGCCCGCGGCCAAGCGCTCCAGGAGCTGTTGGCGCACCTGGGGCGAAATTTGCGGCTGACGGGCGATCACTTCAGTGAGTAATTTCAAGCGAGCGAGCAGTTCATTACCTTCCGCAGCGGTCAGTTGCCGACGTAGCCCGCGGAGCAGCTCGTCCACTTGGCTTTGTAACTGCTGTTCCTGCACGCGAATCAGTTGCTCTTGGCGCTGCAGCAAATCCTCTGCGACCGGGTCGGGTTTGCCACCAGCCGCGGGCGCACCTCCGCCTCCAGCACCGCCGGCTGGAGGAGCACCGCCTGCTTGGGCTACCGCATTTCCCAACAACTCCCGCCGCCGCGCGGCATCGGGAGCGTTCTGTAAGCGTTCGACTAAACGTATGGCCGCTCGCGCTTCCGGGTCGTGCGGGTCAAGCTGATGTGCTTGCTCGAATAAGTCCCGGGCCAGGTCTAACCGGTCTAACCGCACCGCGATCCGACCTTGGGCCAGGAGTTCCTCACGGGCCAGGCGCGCCTGGTCGTGCGCCATAGCCAACATGCGATCCGCCGGCAACAACGCTGGGGCCTCCCGATGCTTTTTCGCCTGTTCTACCAGCGCTTTCAGACAGAACATGGTAACTTCCGGCGCCCACACCTTCTCTTCCTGGCTCACCTCAATCGCCTGTTCCCGCACTAAGCCTTTCACCTTCCAAACAAACTTCTGCGGCAATTCGCGCAGTTGGCCGACCACCAGCGTGGGACTATCGCCCCGCAGCGGCGGCAACTTAACCGGGAATGCCTCTACCACTTCTGGGGGAAGTTGAATTTCGGAGGGATAAAGTATGGGCGTATCCAACTGCGCCAGCCATTGTCGCCACAATTCAGGCACTTGGAATCGCATATCCACACGCCAAACGGCGCCGCCCGTGCTTGTGCTCAGGCCGTTGAGGAATTCGGGATCAAGTCGGAAACCGATAGGGATGGCGTACACATTAACCCGCAGACGATTGAACTGCTCGGCATAGCGCAAACGGTCTTGTAAGCCCAATGGCCGCAAGGTGCTCATGCCGTCCCCAATGTACACCACCACCTGCTGCCGGTCAGGCCGATTTTCCAAACGCTCCAACACCTTGTCTAACGCCGCCCTGAGGTCGGCTGCGCCCATAGGCGTGAGCTCGCTCAACTCCCGGAACGCCTTTTGTAGCACGCCGTCCTGTTTTGTGATAAAGCCCGGCGTCAGTTCCGCGGGCTGCGTATTGACGAGCAAAATCCATAGGCGGTCATCTTCGGCGAGATGATGGACGAAGTCCTTCAGCAACGCCAGCTGCACTAACCAGGTTTCGCCGGCCTGACTGGCTGTCGTGTCAAACAAAATGGCGAAATCCCGGGGCTTTCGAGGCACGGCTGGTAAGTTCGGCTGTAACTTTAGTGCAAACAGGAGCTTCTTCTCCAGGGTTTCATAAGTCAACACCCCGGGCTGGCGTAGTCGGTCTTGGACCAGGCGCTGCAAGTTCCCAGCCCCTTCGATTTGCACAGCTGGGTCGGGGTGGTATCTGTGTGCTGGGTCTCCCAACAAGGTGCTAGCGCTCAACAACGCACATCCCACCGCCGCGACCCATACTAGCTGTCGCTTTCTCGTCATAGCCGTTCTCCCCGAGATGTCTCGCCCCGTTTCGGCACGTCGCTGGACTAGCTATTATTTAGACGGAATGGCCCGCCCCGCCGGCGGCCTTATAAACTCCGCACGATAAGAATCTACGACCTTGTTAGGTCGTTATGCAATACCATTGTAATGCATACCCGTCGCTCGTGCCAGATAAAAGTCTCCGGCACGGTTTTCGCGCGTCTTAGGCATATTCGCTACCACCGCTACATTCGCACCGCCACCGTACTAGCGCCCGAGCAGGCCCCGGTCAATCAAGGCTGTGAGGTCTGTCAGAAGTTCCCTAACCAGGGTTTATAGTACCTTCTGAAGGCCAGGGAGCAATGACCTGCTTATTACGCAGGCCATGACCAAACCAGCCATGTCTAGCGCATAGTTCTGCCCGAAGCATTAAACGCACGTCCATGGCCAGCTTGCGCTTTTTGATGCCGAATGCCCAACGCTTGCCCGGCAGACCTATTTTCGACCGATACGTCGTGTTTGAGCGCTACTTTCGTCGGAGCGGCAGTCCGGAGGAATAACGGCAGACCTAGTTGCGACCGATTCGTCGTGGCCAGCCGGCCGCGTCAGTTTTCCGGGGTGAGCACGCTAGGAGCCTATGCAAACGTATAGACATGATAACAAAGCGGTCGGCTCATATAGCGTCTAACCCAACTGAGCATCGGTTTTGGCGATACCCCGTCATGAGAGAGGTGTTAAAAAGTCCAGGGAGTCAGACGCCGACTAACGCAAAATTGGAGTATTTGGCTACTACTCAGACAACACAGTCACCCAACGCCAAGCAAGCTTTACCGGCTGACGAACTAAGCTCGGACCAGTTTGGACAAAACCGAAAATCTTACTGATTTTGCATATTTCATTCCCACTCCTAATCGCCTGGCGAAAGAACTCCTATAATCAATCCTGTACCGCAGTCGGAAATTACACGGCTAGCCTAGCCGCCCCCGCTCAGATTATCCCGCCTGGAGGATGGCCATGTACCATGCCAGCGTTGTCCGGAGATTGGTTCGGACGCTGAGCGTGCTGATATTGCTCGGAATGCCAGCGTGGATTCATGCAGGGCCTATTTCGTTGCCCGACGGTACTGTCGTTGATAATCCGGATTTCGGCAAACACATCATGGGCCTGCTTAGCCGACATGGTTGCAACGCCGGGGCCTGCCACGGTTCGTTTCAAGGCAAAGGCGGTTTCTTCCTGAGCCTGTTCGGCTACTCCCCGGAAAAAGACTACCAGGCAATCACGCGCGACGGCAACGGTCGAAGAATCAACGTCGTGGCCCCCGATCAAAGTCTGCTCTTGCTCAAGGCCACGGGCCAAGTGCCTCATGGAGGCGGTCAACGTTTCGCCAAGGGCTCCTGGCAATATCAGGTAATCCGTGAGTGGATCGCACGCGGAGCCGCTTGGGAACCTTCCAGTCGGGCCAAGCAAGTTGTCAGTATTCGCCTGGATCCACCGGAGCATGTTTTTACCAAGGTAGGTGAGACGAAACAATTTCGCCTGCTAGTGCGCTTCAGCGACGGTAGCGAGGACAGCTTAGCGCAATTTGCCGACTATCGCATCCTCGACGACTACATAGCCGAGGTGGCCCCCGGCGGGACGGTGAAAATCCTGCGTCCTGGGGACACAGTGGTCATCGTCGGCTACCGGGGTTTAGTGGCGACTGCGCGGGTGATTTTGCCCGTGCCCGTCGAAACTGGATTCACGTTTCCGCAAGTGCCCGTTCACAACTTCATTGACGAAATCGTGCTGGAAAAACTGCGGAAGTTGAACCTGGTGCCTTCGCCGCTGGCGTCCGACGAGGAGTTTTTACGCCGTGTTTACATAGACACCATCGGTCAGTTGCCTACGCCCGACGAAGTGCGACAATTCCTCGCCGACAAAAGCCCGGACAAACGCCACCGCAAGATTGAGCAATTACTCAATCATCCGCTGCATGCCGCATTATGGGCCACCAAGTTCTGCGACATCACGGCTAATAACGTGGACCGCATGGAGCAGCCCGTTCAGTTGCGACCACGCCGCGCTAAAGCCTGGCACGACTGGTTCCGTAAACGGATCGCTGAGAACGTGCCCTATGATCAAATTGTTTACGGCGTACTCTGTGCCTCCAGCCGTGACGGCCAGACACCGCAAGAGTACGTCAAGCAGGCGGTCGAGTTTGAACAGCAGTTGAGCCGGGGCTTTGAGACTAATTACGCCGAGCGGAAGTCGCTCGATTTATTCTGGCGACGGGTGCAAGGCAATAACTTCAACTTCCCGCTCGAGGAAATGGCGGAGCACACGGCCGCAGCGTTCCTGGGCATCCGTATCGAGTGCGCTCAGTGTCATAAACATCCGTTCGACCGCTGGTCGCAAGTAGATTATCGGCACTATGCCAACATTTTCGCCCAGGTGAAGTTTGGCGTGCCCCGCGATGCCCAAGCGGCAATTCAGCAGGCGAACGCCGAAATCCGCAAACAGGCGGGCGCCACGAAGCCGAACCAGCTTCCTACTGTTCGAGAGGTTTACGTGGACAATACCGCCTTGCGCCGATTACCTCACCCCGAAACCAATGAAATCTTGCCGCCGAAGGCACTCGGCGGACCTGTATTCAATTATGACAGCGATTGTCGCGAGCAACTGTTCCGCTGGCTCGTTCAGCCCGATAATCCCTACTTTGCGCGCGCCTTCGTGAATCGCGTTTGGGCACATTACTTCGGCGTCGGCTTAGTCGAACCGGTGGATAATTTCTCCGCGGCCAATCCGCCTTCCAATGAAAAATTGCTCGACGCTCTGGCCCGCGATTTCATCGCCCATAAGTTCGACATTCGCCACCTGGAACGCACGATTCTCCAATCGGCCACTTATCAGCGCAGCAGCCGACCAAACCAGTATAACGTGCACGACCGTAACAATTACTCCCGTTCCTATCCCCGGCGGATGATGGCGGAAGTTTTCGTGGACGTGCTCAACTGCGCGTTGGGGACGACGGAGGACTTCGGTCAGGACGTACCCCGAGGCATCAAAGCCATCGAAGTCGCGCCCAATCGCATTAACGCGAACACTCCCGCCGCTATCGCCTTTCGCGTCTTCGGTCGGCCCCTGCGACAAACTACCTGCGAATGTGAACGCACTCCAGAACCGGCTTTGCCCCAGACCCTTTTCCTCATGACTGAAACCGCCGTGCTTCGGAAAATCGCCACGGGACGGTTGCAGCAGTTACTCAATTCCGAAAAGTCCAATGCGGAGATTCTGGAGGAACTCTTCCTGGCCACGCTTTGCCGCTATCCCGACGACAAGGAAAAAACCGAGGCTCTTCAGCACGTGGAGAAACGTGGTCGAACTGCGGGCTTTACCGACGTGCTCTGGGCCTTAGTGAATTCGCGGGAATTTGTGCTCAATCACTGAGCGAACCTGCCGGCTGACTCCCAGGGACGCCAACTAGAGAGTTAGGGGTCAGCCCCACCATGGATGCTTGGCCCAAGCCCCGAGCCAAGCATCTGACCTTCCTCGAAACCCTCGGGGCAATGAGGAACGTGCCATGGCCGCTCGTACCTGGACGGATTGTGAAGGTTTCCATCGCCGCGATTTTCTCAAGATCGGCACAGTGGGCCTACTCGGTTTGAGCCTACCCGAATTGCTTCGCCTCGAAGCACAAGCTTCCCCGGAAAGCCGGGCCCGCGCCAAAGCTAAAAGCATCATCATGATCTGGCTCGCCGGCGGGCCTTCCACTATTGACATGTGGGACCTCAAGCCCGAAGCCCCCGAGGGTATCCGGGGCGAATTCAAGCCCATCAAAACCAACGTGCCCGGGATCGAAATCTGTGAGCACTTGCCCATGATGGCCAAAGTTATGGACAAGTGCACTGTCGTTCGGTCGCTTTATCACAACATCGGTGCTCACGAACTGGGCACGTTATACATGACCACAGGCAATCGCCCCTCGCTGTCGATCAAGTATCCATCCCTTGGCTCGATTTGTGCCAAGGTTCTGCCCACGCCGCGGGGTGTGCCTCCTTACGTAACCTTCGGCCTGCTGCGCGGCGGGAACGCTGGTGGGGGTGGCTATCTCGGCACCGCTTACAACCCCTTCGAAGTGGAAGGCCAGCCCGGCAGCAAGAACATGCGCGTACGGGGCATCTCCCTGCCCACCGGCTTCTCGCTCGAAGATTTGGAAAACCGCAAGAAATTGCTGGAAACTTTCGACGCCAGCTTCCGCGCCCTGGATGAGGCTGCCGACCTGGTGGCCGGACTCGACCGCTTCCATCAGCAGGCCCTGGACATTCTGCGCTCCGATAAGACCAAGAAAGCCTTTGACCTCGACAGCGAACCCGCCAGTCTCCGTGCTCGTTATGGCCAGGACAACTTCGGTCAATCGGCGCTGGCAGCGCGTCGGCTCATCGAGGCGGGCGTGCGGTTTGTAACCATTGGCACCGGCGGCTGGGACACGCACAACAACAACTTTACCAACCTCAAACAGCGCCTCTTGCCGCCCGTAGATCGCACCGTATCGGCCCTGATCGAAGACTTAGCCCAACGCGGATTGCTCGACAGCACCATCGTCTATATCGCCGGTGAATTTAATCGCACCCCACGCATCAACCGTAATGCTGGGCGCGATCACTGGGGCCGTTCCATGGCTGTTGTTCTGGCCGGGGGCGGATTCAAAGGTGGCCTCGTATATGGCTCGACCGATGCTCAAGGCATGGTGCCCGCCTCGAATCCGTGCACACCCGATGACATCTGCGCCACCATGTTCAGCCTGCTCGGACTCGACCCGCACTACGAACTGCACACTAACACTGGCCGACCCATGCCCATCTTCCGCGAAGGCAAAGTCATTCACGCGCTTATTAGCTAAGCCGTCGCGCGAGCAGCTTGGCTTACCGATTCGCTGCTTGGCACAAGCTCTGCTAGACAGTCCGACCAACGGCTCAACGCGGAAGAGCACCGTTACTCACTCTCGCGTGCTGCCTTCACCTACTCCGCTCATTAACTGTCTTTGATGGCGTTCGGCGAGACGATCGTCGTACCAAAAATGAGGGCACACTGATAACTGTGCCCTTCGCTGTTTCAGATTATTATGACTCGACATTTCCGCTAATCTCCTCATCTCCGTTGCAGGCACGGTCAACTGAACCAACACGGCTAACTCGATCAATAAGTCAACGAGAGAATTCGCGCTAAGATTTCCGCTCTTCAAGAGAAACAAACTGCCTGAAAGTCTGCCGCCCTCTCTCGTCATCGCCAGTCGCATGGCTCTGCGGTTGTCCTCGTCATCTGCGGTGTTCTTGGATTCCCCAATTCGCAGGCACGGGTCATCGTCCCCGAGCGCAAAAAGGTACGAAAGACACCTTTGAAGCGACTGGGCGTCAACCGAGTTGGACAGACCACATTCTCATGTAGCCCAAAAATCTACGAAGACACCTTGCCGATTGAATCGACCCAGTTTTGGAACCAACAATTCTCAGCAAGTCACTGCTCGTCAATAACCATGGAAAGTGAGGGGCTGGAAATCGCGAAATGCATATCTGAATGACACAACTCACTAAGGCGCGACCACGGAGATGAAGAGCGCTCCCTTCATTCCATCAGTGAGCTTTGGACTTCCTAGGGCAGAGTCCTAGAGGATTCGTCGCGCCACCTTTGTCGAAACCATTGATTAGGGCAAGCTGACTCCGATCGACGGGTTTGCCGACTACCCAAGTCGGAGGCTCGTCAACAATTCGCCGAGAGTATGCGACCCGCTTGTTGAGACTATGCCAAGCGTTGCGAGTGGTATCGGGGAGTTTATGTTGCGCGTGGAAGTCTGCCCAGCGCCAGTGCGGGGACAGCGCGACTGTTACCGCAAGGGTCAGGTGTAACCTGTAAAGCCCTGCCAACTTGATATAAACCAACGGGCTGACTGCTTAGCTCAAAAGGGCCAGAACCGGCAAAATCTAAAGCCACCCATATGGCCGCACACCAGCCTGCGCGTCGGCAGGTCGGTCATGCAGATACTGACCGGCACGCTCCGTCTGGGGCCGCGCCGCGGTCTGGTGCTTTACGGTTTCCGTGGCTTCGCTGGTGATTTTTGTGGCCGGTGTCATGGGTATCTCATGCTGGCCGCTGGGTGGCTGTGAATAGCATGCGGCCCGCCAGTGGATGACGCTGTTGGAGTCGAAGCATCTGGCGGCGTACGCCCCGATAGAGCATCCGAGCTTGCAACATCCGTAGCGCGAACCGCGGCCCCTGGGGAAGAAGTATCCCTGGGATCGCTCGCCAGGGGCTGAGTAAGACCGGCCCCATGTTCGTGTTCGTGCGCTTCCGGGCTCGGTGCCGCAGACATGTTCACCTTTCCGAGTCACGTGCTCGAGCAAGGACATTTCGCCTAGCGAACGGTTTGGTGCCGTGGACATGTTGACCACTCCGAGTGACGGTGACTCCTGCGCACGCTAGTCGCGGATTCGCGCGCTCGACAATTTACACGGTCCTCGCCAGTTCTGAGCGAAGCGCCAAGCGAAGCGGCACACGTCTCAGCCGACGCAATATGCACGGGCGAGGCGTCGGTACGAACGCTATCGGAAACAGCAGGTGACTTTGGCGTTCGGTCGGCTCGCGGAGGCAGCGCCCCAACGGCTAACTTGATGGCAATACAAGCGGACGAATCTAGCACTCGGCTCCGTGCATCGCCGAGGCGTTTGGATTAGCGGTAGTCTTCGGCCCGCAGGGAGACGCAAATGATTTCCTTATCATTGCGGACGAACATGCAGCGGTGAGCAAAAGCAGGATGCACCCAGACGACTTCGCGGCCCATGGCTACGCCAGTCGGCTCGATGACCTTAGCGCGGGAAATCTCTTGGTATCCCTTGGGGGTGAGCCGAGCTAGGATCAGTTCGCCTTTTTCGTTGAACAAAAAGAAACGGTCGCGGTGCGGAATCAGGAACGCATTGGCCCACCGCGCGGGGCGGTCGCCTGTGGTCGCGGCCAAGGTTTCCCAGAGCCGTTCGCCTGTGTCGGCTTTCAGACAGCGCAATTGTCCGTAGCTGCACACGCCGTAAATGTGGCCGTCCTGTAGCACAGGGGTGGGAATAATCGAGTGCAACCCATCCGTCTTGATTTCGCTCGAACTCTTGCCGCGCCAGAGTACACTAGCTCCAGGTTTCTTGGGGTCAAGGCGGAGCATCATGGGGCCGTCATAGAAGGCGGTTACGAAAAGCAGGTCGCCGAGCTTGCGAGGCATGGGAATGGACAGACCGGAACGAATTCGGAACGGTTGGCGCCAATAAACGCGACCAGTTTCAGGGTCGAGGCTTTCAATGGCTTCGGGATGCCAGATGATCAGCTGGCGGACTCCCGCGTGCTCATATATAACAGGGGGGCAGTAACCTGGCTCGGCAGCGGAGAGAGCACGCCAAATTTCTTTACCCGTATGTTTGTCGAGGGCGACGACTAGACTTCCATCGCCGCCTGCTAGGGTGATCAATTTGTTGCCGTCCACCAGCGGATGAGCGGCGTAGCCCCAGAGCGGCACTTCGCATTGATACTCCTTCGGCAACTCTTTACTCCAAAGGACCTTTCCTGTGGTCAGTTCCAAGCACAGCAAGTGTCCCATGGCGCCGAGGGTATAAACCCGCTCGCCGTCTATCGTGGGCGTACAACGTGGTCCCGCGGGGTAACTGATACGGTAACGAGCGGGATAACGGTGTTGCCAAAGGATACGCCCTGAGTTGGCGTCGAGGCACAGGACGCTCTCGTGTCCCGGAGTATCGCCGCGCTGGAACGGGCTTTTTGGGTCGCGTGCGCCGGCTTCCTTGCGCCAGTCAGTAACAAGCACGCGTTTGCCTGCCACGGCAGGCCCAGCATATCCGCCGCCAATGGGCGTGCGCCAGAGCACTTTCAGTCCGCTGGCGGGGAAGCGTTCGACGATACCGTCCTCACGCCAAACGCCATCGCGTTGTGGGCCGAGCCACTGGGGCCAGTCGTCGCCGTGCACCAGCAATGTGCTAGCGAGTAACGTGAAGCTCAGCCCGAGCGCTAGGCGTAACCCAGTCCCAATTCGAGGCAGCTGCGCGGGCGGCAAGCTCAGAGCACGAGCATCCATGGCCCAGACTCCATAGGTGGGGTAAAAGTTAGGCGGGATTGGCTCAAGCCTGAAGGTTTTCCAGCAGTTCGCGGCGGCTGACCAACCGTTGGCCGCGACATTCGTCAATGCGGAGGACTTGAAGAAACCGTCGCCGCAGCTGAGATTGGAGTTTCTCTCGGGCAGTGGTCGAGGCGCTGGCTAGGGGAATAGCGCCGCCAGCGCGGCGATCGTGACCGCCTGCGGTGCCGAGGTCGCCTATCACCTGCTGTAATACGAGACCCGCTTGGCCTCGGGCTTGAGCCGTCCGCAGCGACACGATGAGACGATCTTCGTACACGCCGGCGCACACCGACCATTGCATGCCCTCTAAGCGGATAAGCAGGTCGGCGATCTCAGCGGCGAGTTCGGGTTGGGGTAGTTCGTCGGCCCAGGAGATGATGAGGCGATCATCGTAAATGAACGTATCCTGCAAAGCTTGGAGCAGGGCCTCGAAGTATTCGCGTGGTAAACGGGCATGGCGAATACAAGCCAGCAGGTCTTTGTTCACCAGCGGATAGAGGCGAACCAAAGTTTCGTCATCTAACGGCGAGGCTTCGCGTGGGTAGCCATTGATTTCGGATTCGATGCCATAGAACAGGGCGGTAGCCACTTCCTGGCTCGGCGTGACGCCTTGCTCTTGCAGGTAACTGGCCACGATGGTGCAGGTGGCGCCCACGTCGGAGCGCACATCTACGATAGGCACACCCCGGAGCTGGCCCGGAGTTTCGTGGTGGTCTATGACGCCGAGAATAGGCACCGTCTCGGGCACATTGTGGCGACCTGTGCCGGGTTGGCTATCCACCATAATCAAGGCCCAATCCGGGCGCCAATCCACTTCTTCGACGGGCAGTAATTGGAGTCCGAGGCATTCCACCATGGCGCGGTTCTCCGCGCGGCCGAGGATGCCGTCGCGGGTCAGCTGCGTGGGCAGGTTGAGCCTTTGACGAATGAGCCAAGCCAAGCCCGCCATACTGCCCAAACTGTCGGGGTCGGGATTGATGTGTGAAACCAGGTAGGCGCCGCGGAATCGTCCTAAACTGTTCAGAAGTGTGGTCGAACGATTCTGCTCCGCACGTGTGCTCGCTCCGTTACGAGCCGATCCGTTGCCGTTACGACTGCCGCTTGTGCTGCGTTCCATAAATGCCCGAATCCTGCATCCGGTTCCGAATCTAGCGTTCGTAGGAATTGTATCGCATAGAGCTGGGGGCGCCAAATCTGCGGGAAGTAAGGCCGATGGGGAGCTTCACAAATACCTAGCCAAGGTCAACTTACGCCGCAGGTCCCTTGGTTGCTGCTGGAGCTTACTTCTCTGGCTTAGCCTGATCGGGTTTTTCGCTTTTATCCCGGGTAGGCGGAGCCAGTTTGAACTCGACCAACTCGAGCGTGGTTTCCTGCTCGCCGATCTTGATGCTTATCTTCACAGGGCCGACCTGCGGCGCGTACCATGTCGTTAGGGCAGCTTTCTGCTTGTCCAGCTGCAGGTTGTCGCCCGCGACTTTGACACACTTGAACTTTCCTGCCCGCGTCATCTCGGCCTCTGCCAGCGATTGTACCGTCAATGTTCCGCCGATGGTGCGGTCTTTGACCTGAGACTGAAATGACCAAGAAGCGCCGGCTTTCAGCGGATTTTTCAGGACGGGCATCGGCGGGTTCAAGGGAACATCATTAGCGGCGAGTCGGTAGATCCCGTCGGGGCGCACCGCTAATACTTCGGACGAGACCACGCGGTTAGCAACGCTGGTTTCCAGACGGTACCCCTCTTCGTTCTGGACTTTTTCTATGCGTACGACTTGAGTCACGGTTTCTGCGCCCGCGGAATTGACAAACCGCCATGTATTGCCGACTTGGAGCGGAAAGTACACACGTGGATCAGGCGAGGCTTCTTGGCTGAGAAGGGGCAGGGCGGTAATCAGGGCGGCGGCCAGTAAGATTGCCGGCAGTCGCCCAGTTAGCCTCCTGCACGGTAGGTTATTGACAGTTATCATGGTGAATTGCTCCTGATAGCGTTGGCCTCGGCCTAGCCGGGTATGAGTCAGAGCCTATGGATTCCTCACCCCTTAGCACTGCTGGGAAAATCTCCACCCCAATCCTGGATGAGGTTATGGCCTATATTGTACGGAACACATACCTCAAGCAAGGCGGCTCGTAACGCGCGCAACTTGGTGTGCAGCAAGCACAGCGACAAGCACTTGCCCATTCGACGGCAAGCTAACTAACTAGCGAGCGCTGCGGGTGAGTGAAACTGAGGTTCGAGACGGCAGTTTATTTCAGTTCGCCTTCCAGGTCGGCCAGGTTGACCGTAGGGTCGCTTAGCGACCGCTCCATCTCATAAACGCGTTCCCAGTCGGCAAAGTCCCAGGAAGTATCCTCGCCACGTTGCTCGAATTCGCGTTGACAGCCGATGCAGTAACGAGCGAAAGGCAAGGCTTCCAAGCGGGCTAATGCGATCTTGCCGCCGCAGTTCTCGCAGAGACCATATACGCCACGCCGAAACTTGCTCAGCGCCCATTCGATGAGCATCAGCTCGCGCGTCTCCGTGTCCAGTGCTTGGTAGCGCATTTCCTGGACGCCTGTTTCCAGGGCGGCATCGGCGACATCGCGCGATACTTCCGTGTGCCCCAAGTTGGATAAGTCCCAGGCCTCGCCGAGGGCCTTGCGAAGCGCGTCACGGCGTTGTAACAATTGTTGCCGAAGTCGCTCCAGTTGCGTTCGCCGCGTCGCCATTTTCATTCTCCCTGCGCGTTGGCATCGGGCACATCGGGCTGCGAAATTCTTCGCCGGGTCAGCGCGAGATGCATCCGCCCAGATGCCATGGTGCAAAACCGATGCCAGCGGTGCGGGACAACGTACCAGTGTTCGCCAACGTGCAGCATGGTGCTCCTCGCCATAACGCTGACGAAGGTAGGAAAATCTGTTTCTGCCGCTTTTTCCTGGACAAACTGTGTTCAATTCTGCTACAACAATACTAAACAGCGCATGATTTTGGTTGGTCGCGCGTGGGAGTAAGAGCATGGTCGTAACAAGGCAGATACCGCACCGCCATTGGTGTGTCAGTCGCAGGGAGTTTTTGGAGCTGGCGGGATGTGGTTTCGGTTGGCTGGCGTGGCAAGCGTTGAGTCAGTCTGAGGAGAGTCGCAATCATCCCTTAGCCGCCAGGGCTGGTCATTTTCCTGGGAAAGCGCGGAGTGTAATCTGGTTGTTCCTCGAGGGCGGGCCGAGTCATCTTGACTTATTCGATCCCAAGCCGACTTTGGCGAAGTTCCATGGCCAGCCGTTACCGCCGAGCTTCAAACGGCCGATCACACCTATGGGCGTTACGGCGCATTCGCCGCTGATGGCCAGCAAGCGTACTTTTCGGCAGTTCGGGCAATCGGGAATTTGGGTGAGCGATTGGCTACCTGAGTTGGCTCAGTGTGTGGATGATCTTTGTGTGATTCGGAGTTGTTATGCTGATGGCTTGAATCATGTCGGCAGTGTATGCCAAATGAACACGGGCAGCACTCTAGCGGGTCGGCCAAGTCTGGGAGCGTGGACGTTATACGGCTTAGGCTCGGCCAACGAGAATTTGCCCGGCTTCGTGGTGCTGCAAGATTATCCCGATGATCCCGCTGGGGGCAGTCGCAACTGGGGCACTGGTTTTATGCCGGCTACCTGGCAGGGGACTCGTTTTCGCGAAGGAGAAGTGCCCGTGTTGTATCTGCGGCCGCATGAGCCAGTGGCCCAACAACGTCGGCGTCTCGACTTGATTCAACGGTTGAATCGCCTCCATGCCCAGCAGCGGCCGGAAGATAGCGAACTGGAGGCCCGCATCGCAGCCTATGAGTTGGCTTTTCGCATGCAGTCGGCCGCTTCGGAAGTGGTGGATCTCAGCCGCGAGACGGAAGAAACCAAACGCCTTTATGGCCTGGATCGCCCGGAAACGGAACGGATGGCGCGGTGCTGCATATTAGCCCGACGTCTGGTCGAGCGGGGCGTGCGATTCGTCCAGATTTACTGCGGTTCGGGCAGTAAGTGGGACGCCCATAGCGATCTCGAGGGGAATCATAGCCGCATGTGTCGGGCCAGCGACCGACCCATTGCCGGCTTGCTCAAAGACCTGAAACGCCGGGGTATGCTCGACTCGACCTTGGTAGTTTGGGCGGGAGAGTTCGGCCGCACCCCTATGAGCGAGAGTGGTAATGGTCGCGACCATAATCCGTATGGCTTCAGCGTGTGGTTGGCTGGAGGGGGAATTCGTGGCGGTCTGACGTACGGCGCCACTGACGAATTAGGACTTTATGCCGTGGAAAATCGCGTCCACGTACATGATCTGCACGCCACCATCTTACATTGCCTGGGCCTCGACCACCGCAAACTTACTTACTTTCACAACGGCCGGGAAGAACGGCCCACGGTCAACGGCGGTCGCGTGCTCCACGACATCCTGGCTTAGCGTCGCGTCTTGCCATCGTGAATATATTCTTAGCGCGAAATAAAATACCTGTAGTGTACACGAAACGATACCAAGTGCGTGAACCATTCTTGTGTCGAGGTGAGGTATGACCCTGGCCGATCTAGTCCGACAAGAGTATCTGAAATATCGCACGAGGCGTCAGTTGTTTCGCGACTGCGGAGTGGGGCTCGGCTCGATTGCACTGGCGTCGCTGTTGTGCCCGGAAGCATTTGCCGACAAAGCAACTGCGGGGAGCGCCGATCCGTTAGCCGCCAAGCCGCCGCACTTCCGACCCCGTGCCCGCAATATCATTTACCTCCATATGGCCGGCGCTCCGTCCCAGCTCGATTTGTTCGACTATAAACCGAAACTCACGCAATTGAACGGCCAGCCGTGCCCAGAATCGTATTACAAGGGCCAGCAATTTGCGTTCATTCGCGGTGTTCCGAAACTCTTGGGCACGCCGCATAAGTTTGCTCCCCGCGGTAAATCCGGACAAATGATGTCGGATATTCTGCCCCACTTGGCGACGGTGGCGGACGAACTGTGCGTGATTCGCTCGATGAAAACCGACCAGTTCAATCATGCGCCGGCGCAGTTGTTCGTCCACACAGGTTTTCCACGCCCTGGGCGACCGAGCATGGGCTCGTGGATTTCCTACGGGTTGGGCAGTGAGAATCGCAACCTGCCGAGCTTCGTCGTGCTCATTTCCGGGACGGCTGCGCCCGACGGCGGCGCGGCGCTGTGGAGCAGCGGTTTCTTACCCACCATCCATCAGGGAGTGCGGCTACGGTCGGAAGGGGAACCAGTTTTGTTCCTGAACGATCCCCCGGGGCTGGATCGTGATCTTCGTCGTCAGTCGTTGGATGCCTTGCGTCGGCTCAATGAACTGCAACTGGAAGCGGTGGGCGACCCGGAGATTCTGACGCGGATCAATCAGTACGAAATGGCCTATCGGATGCAAGTTAGTGTACCCGAGGTAATGGATATTTCCAAAGAGCCAGCTTATATCCATCGCATGTACGGCACGACGCCGGGGCAACGTTCCTTCGCTAACAATTGTTTATTGGCCAGGCGGCTGGTCGAGGCAGGGGTGCGTTACGTGCAACTGTATCACTGGGGCTGGGACCAACACGGCGAAAGTATGGCAAACGATCTGCGTTACGGCTTGGTGCAACGGTGTAAAGAGACCGATCAGGCTTGTGCCGCGCTGATCAAGGATTTGAAACAGCGTGGCTTGTTAGATACGACGCTGGTGATCTGGGGTGGCGAATTTGGGCGCACGCCCATGAACGAGGAACGCAACGGCTCAACTTGGTTGGGGCGCGACCATCACCAGCACGCTTTCACGATCTGGCTGGCAGGCGGCGGTGTCAAGGCGGGGCTTAGTTACGGCGCCACCGATGAATTGGGCTACTATGCCGTTGAAAATCCCGTCCATGTGCATGATCTACAAGCTACGATTCTTTACTTACTGGGGCTGGACCACGAAAAACTCACCTTCCGGTTCCAGGGACGCGACTTCCGCCTGACTGACGTCCACGGTCGAGTGGTGCACGAAATCCTGGCCTAAGTAGAGCCGCAAGCCGACTGCCGAGCGCTTAGCCAGGCGGCGGTTCGGTACGTGCCGAGGCATCGGGACGGCTGTCCGGGCCTTCGAGATCTGTGGACGATGGTTTTTCCTCCGGAGGCGGGCCGGGAGTCGGCTCCTCCTCCGTAACTCTGAGGCATTGCTGCAACAATCGCCGAGCACGGGTCAGGGCCGGACCGATGCTGTTGATGGGTACGTTGAGCTCCTTGCTGATTTCCTCATAA
Source organism: Gemmatales bacterium (assembly GCA_025060195.1). GTDB lineage: Bacteria > Planctomycetota > Planctomycetia > Gemmatales > HRBIN36 > HRBIN36. The sequence continues at coordinate 20,497 of JANXCQ010000012.1, forward strand.
GATCGGCCTTCGAGATAATGTAAGCGCACCATCAGGCGCAAGCGCGGCGGCAGTTTCCGCAGGACCTGGTGAATCTCTTCAATGGTTTCCGGTCGGCGTCTTTCGCGCGCCTCATCGCGACGCAGGTCGGTCACCGCTTGGCCGTCGGGCAACGGTTGGGATATCGGCTGGTGTACCCGATTTCTCAGGCTCCGCCAAGCTGCCCGCCGGGCTACCACTGTCAGATAGGTGCTGAGCTTCGATTTCCCCTCAAACTGACGCAACACACGAAAATCGTCCTCGACCAGGCCCGCGAGCACTTCTGCAACCAAGTCTTCGAGATCCTCACGAGTAAGCTGAACGTGAAGCTGGGCAGCGGCATGCTCCACCACGTGAAAAAACAGGGGCAAGTAACGATCCACGAACTGGCGCCACGCGGCCGGTTCACGGCGCAGACAACGCGCGATAAACTCTTGCTCGGCTTCGCTCACGCCGCAATCTCCCGTCGCACACTCGTGCCACTCGACCGGTGCTTGCTGACAACCGCGTGCCTGGTCAGACCGACCTGCCCCATTCCCTAGCTAAAGTATTCTATACCGCCTTGTTTTGATTTGCCATCCGAGTAAAGAACCAGGAGAATAACTCTAGCTTAGCAGGGCTGGTAATCTTGTCCGTTTCGGATAGTCCTATCGGCATGAAAGGAGAGGTGGTTTACCTATACGCTTTTGATGTAGCCGACGAAATTGCTCTGGGTTTGGTCACGGAAATTTTGTCGAAAAAAGCGGTGCCTTTTACCGTCCGTTTAGCTAGCCAAATTCCGCGCGAGCAACCGCTGTATCAGCCGCTCTGTGTCGAGCCTCTGGTCACGGGCACCCTGCAAAAGCAACCCGTGCGCGTTCTGGTACGGGTTTATGGTGTCGGCGTCATTTCGGTGACCTTTCGCGTGGCCTGGGAGGCGGAAGATCTACGCGAGCTGTACCGCTTCCATGATCCGCGTCTGGACAATGGCGACACCCTGGACCGCTTCGCCCGGCGGATTTGCGACGAGGTCTACGAAGGGCTGCGCCCGGTGTTGATTCGTAGCTCGCGCATCGTCGAACCAGAAGCCTATACCGTGTTTTGCATAACGGACTTGCCCACGGACACGCCCACATGGTTCGCCGAGCATCGCCGGGAAATCGCGGGCTTACTCACGCAAACGGCCCCCGAACTGTTGAGCGATGACCAGGTTCATGAAACCCTGCGTATCAAGCGTTCCTATGAAAAGAGCGACTTAGTCGTGATTGATTGGGACGCTGCCTTGTTGGTGGACACTAAAGGCTATATGGAAGACGTGTTGTACGTGTTAGAGTTGGCTAATTTGCAGTTGGAAGAGTTTCGCATGATGGATCATCGCCTCGACAAGTACCTCGACCGGGCTTACGACGACTTAGAGCGAAGCCAATGGGGATTCCTATTGTTTAAGCTGAGGCGAACGCTGTCGAAACTGCGGCGGTTTCGTGTGGATGTTACGCGGATCGCCGATGAGGTAACTCACATTACCAAGTTTCTCGGCGATTGGTACCTGGCTCGGGTCTATCTGGGAGCTAAGGAGCGGTTTCACCTGGACCATTGGCGGCAAAGCGTGGAGCAACGCCTGACTCAATTGGACCATCTGTATCACATTTTTCAGAGTGAAATCTACGAGCGGCGGATGCTGTGGATGGAGGCGGCCATCGTATTGCTGTTCATTATCGACTTGGTCGCGCTATTTCTGTTTCGCCACTAACAGCTGCGCCCAAGTTGCAGAACGTACTTGTTAGAACCATGGGTTGGCCGCTGGGTCGCCTTGACTGAGGAAGGCACTTCGGGTAGAATGTTGGCGGTCTTGGATGGCTGTCAACATAAGTCGTGAAATCACAGTAACTTAGGAAATCATCCCATGGTACAGGCCTGTCTTGCGCAGTCCAGGGACGGAAGCGATCCCAGTCTGAGCGGGGCAAAACTCAACCACGGTTGGATCGGGCTCATGGGCTAGCTTCAGGTGCACGACCGTTTGCTCTGCGATAGGGGCGCACCGTGGCCGAAGACCTGATCGCGCGTGTCAAGCAAAGCAACGATATCGTTGAAGTAGTTGGGGAATATCTGCCCCTCCGGCGTCAGGGGCGCACATATAAAGGACTTTGTCCCTTCCACGATGACCATCACCCCTCGTTGGACGTGGACCCGGTACGCCAACGGTTTCGATGTTGGGCTTGCGGGAAATATGGCGACGTCATCACGTTTGTCCAGGAAAGGGAGCGATGCAACTTTCGGGAAGCAGTGGAGCTGTTGGCCCGGCGGGCAGGAATTACTGTCTCTTGGACCAATCCACGGCGCGACCAAGAACGGGCTGCCTGGTACGACCTGGTACGCTGGGCCGAGGAACAGTATCGCAAGTACCTGTGGGAATCACCCCAAGCGGCCGAAGCCCGGCAATATCTCCTGCAACAACGCGGCCTGCGGCGGGAGACCTTGGAGCAGTTCGGGATCGGTTTCGCCCCGGAGGACTGGGAATGGTTGGTGCGGCGCGCTTTGCGCGTGGGTTGGACGCCTGAGCAACTGGTAACGGTGGGCTTGTGTGGGCAACGTGAGCAAGATGGCAAACTGTACGACCGCTTTCGCGGCCGCATCATCTTTCCCATTCGTGACGTGCGTGGCAGAACCGTAGGTTTCGGCGGACGCCTTTTGCCCCAGGCCGAGGCGGCAGGCCTACAGCCCAAGTACTATAATTCGACAGACACACCGCTTTTTCGTAAGCGCGAACATCTTTACGGTCTGGATCTCGCACGCAGCGCCGCAGAACAGCTCGGCTACTTAGCAGTCGTGGAAGGTTACACGGATGTGCTCATGGCCCATCAACACGGCTGCCGGGCTGTGGTGGCGACCCTGGGCACCGCACTGAATGAGGCGCATTTGCAGCAATTGCGTCGCTTCGTCCCTCGCGTGGTGTTGGTGTTTGACGCAGACAGTGGCGGTCAGCGCGGCGTCGAAGCGGCGCTGCTTTTGTTTCTTCAGCACGACTTGGAGCTAGCCATCGCCCAACTGCCCGCTCATCTCGATCCTTGCGACTATCTCCGAGCCCACGGGCGGGAAGGCTTTGAGAAGGTGTTAGCCCAGGCCGTGGATGCCTTGGAATTTAAGCTGCGCCAGGAACTCACGCCTCAAGCGCTGGCCAGCCTGGACGGGCGTCGCCAGGTGGTGGACAACGTGTTACGCGTGTTGGCCCAGCTGCCCGCCAATAGCTCCGGAATCGCCCAAGTCAAACGGGAATTAGCCGTGGCTTATTTAGCCCGGCGTGTCGGGGCCAACGAAAACACTTTGTGGTTACGCCTGCAAGAAATCTATCGCCAAGTACATCAAGTGCCGGCGCCACCTCAGAGCACGCCGACGCGGGTCAATCTCGACCCCTTAGAAAGGCAGTTACTCGAGCTCTTGCTTGCGGAACCGCGTTTGCTGGAGACATTCGCTCAGCAAGTGCCCTTGGATTGGATCGAACACCGCGGCATTCGACAAGTTCTGGCACGGATGTTGCGAATTTTTCAGCAAGGGGACCTGCCGACCTTGGATCGGATGCGTCAAGAATTTGCAGACCAAGCGCGCTTGTGTACATATTTGCTTCACTTGCACGACCGAGGCCTGGCCCTAGCTGACCGCCGCAGTGCATTTCAGGAAGTCGTGCAAGCTTTGCGCGAACGCCAAGTGCGACGGCACCGCGAACGCTTACACCAGGAGTTGCAGCAAATTACCGCGGACGCGCCGCCGCCAGTCGATTTACTGCGTCAATATCAACAACCCCAGCCCTTACCTTCGGAGCGACTCGGGTGAAAGGTTGCCTCATCGGGCTAGGAGGGACTTGAGCCCATTGACCCCGAAGCTGACTCCCTGCCCGAACCAAACCTTCGCTGGCTAAAAAACCGCTTGGCGTCTTTCATCGGACGGAAACAATCAAGCCGACAGAGGAGAGGAGGTTCGATGAAAAAGGTGGAAAGCTGGCTGCAAAACCTGATCGAATTGGGCCGGCGGAAAGGTTATCTGACCTACACGCAAGTCAACGAATTGTTGCCGGAAGATTACGCGGACCCTGATAAACTCGACCGCTTGCTCACCACGTTAGAAGAGCAGAGCATTGAGTTGATTGATGAGTCAGAGGCAGAGGCCCGCGATCACGCGGGAGAACCGGAATCCTTGGGGCCGGACGATGGCGAGATTGACTTCCTGGACGAGGACGGGGATACGAGCGGCAGCGACCCCGTGCGTACCTATCTCTCGCAAATGGGGAAGATTCCGCTGCTGACCCGCGAGCAAGAAATCAATTTGGCGCGGCGCATCGAACTGGCCCGGAATCGCTTCCGCCGCAAAGTGCTGGAAAACGACTATGCTCTGAGCATCGTCGTCGAAACGCTCAAACGGGTGCAGCACGGGGATTTGCCCTTTGATCGCACCATGAAAACTTCCGTTACCGAAAACCTTGAAAAAGACCAAATTCTGCACCGCATGCCCCACAACTTGCGCACACTGGAAACGTTGATGCAGCAAAATGTAGAGGATTTTACCCGCAGTTTAGACCCCCGCCTGAGTTTTGAGGAGGCTTTGGCGTTGCGGCGACGTTTACGTTTACGCCGGCGCAAGTGTGTCCGCCTGGTAGAAGAACTCAGTATCCGCACTCAGCGGCTGCAGCCGATCATGCGACGTTTGGAGCAGATCAGCAAACGTATGGACGAACTCGAGGCGGCTTTGGAACAGCATCGTGCGCGTGGCGGCTCCCAGGAAGAACGGGCTAACTTGGAAAGTGAGCTCCGCGATCTCATGCTCATGACCCTGGAAACGCCTGCCAGTTTGCGGCTACGCGTCCAAGCCATTCGCCGTCGTTTCGAAGAGTATGAGCTCGCAAAGCGGCAGCTAGCCGATGCCAACCTGCGGTTAGTCGTCTCGATTGCCAAGCGGTATCGCAACCGTGGCCTGAGTTTTCTCGATCTGATTCAGGAAGGCAATACCGGGCTTATGCGGGCCGTAGATAAGTATGAGTATCGCCGAGGCTATAAATTCAGCACCTACGCCACGTGGTGGATTCGCCAAGCCATCAGCCGGGCCATCGCCGACCAGGCGCGCACCATTCGCATCCCCGTGCACATGATGGAAACCATGTCGAAACTCCGCAGCGCCCAACGTCGGCTCTATCACGAATTGCAGCGCGAACCGACCCTGGAGGAACTGGCCCAGGCTGCCGGGGTGGACCTGGAAGAAGCACGACAAGTCATGCGGGTCAGCCGACAGCCTATCAGTCTCGATCGGCCGATCAACGAAGGCGAAGAAAGCTATTTCGGGGAGTTTATCCCGGATGAATCCACGACGTTGCCCTGGCAAGACACGACTCACGAGATGCTCAAGCAAAAGATCGAGCAAGTCCTGAAAACGCTGACCTACCGCGAACGCGAGATCATCAAACTACGTTACGGCCTGGGCGATGGCTATACTTATACTTTGGAAGAGGTGGGCCGTATCTTTAAGGTCACGCGCGAGCGCGTCCGCCAGATCGAGGCCAAGGCAGTGCGGAAACTGCAACACCCAGCGCGGAGCCGTCAATTGGAGGGCTTTTTAGATCAGGTGCGATCGTAGCCCGAGGCCGAGCCACCGACTCCCGTCGCTGGGAAAAGCCCTCCGGAGATCGGCTGCGGCCAACGGCCCGGCCCGCTCCTTTGATAACCGACACTAGGAGCTCTACCAGCGATGAGCGGGAGTTTGTCGGCTCTTTTGCGCGCTTTGCATGAAGCTCATCAGCGGGTCTATTTGCTCCATAAAGAAATCGATGAATTCCAACAGGCAGAACGACGCCTAGAACTGCAATTAGCCGAACGGGAAAAACAGCTTCGCCAGTTACAGGAGGAAGTTCGCCAGCTGAAGGTTACCTTACACGAACGCGAGGTGACCGAAAAGCAGTTGCAGGAGAAGGTAACGCGTTGGCAGCAACAAATTTTAGCCGCGAGCACCGCGCGGGAGTATCAGGCACTCCAGAATCAAATCGAAAATGCGCGGCTCCAGTTGAGTGCGTTGGAAGACGAGATGCTTGAATTGATAGACAAGCTCGAACGCCGACAGCAGGAGCTGCCCCAACGCGAGCAAGCCGTCGCCGAAACACGCCAGGAATTGCACCGCCTACGGGAGCAACGACGAGACCGACTTACCTGGATCCAAGAACGCCTAGCCCAAGCCCAGGCCGATGTTGCTCAATTGGAAACCCAGCTTCCCCAAGAATTGCTCGAAACCTACCAGCGTCTGGTGCGCCACGGCGGCAAAGATGCCCTGGCCGCTGTGGAGCATGGCAGCTGTATGGGCTGCTTCACCGAAACCACCTTACATATGCTCCAACAACTGCGCCTCAATCGTCCAGTCGTTTGTAAAAGCTGTGGTCGCATCCTGTATCTGGTCGAATCAGAATGAGTCTGGCTACCTCCCCTGCTCAAGGATTAGTTGATGCGTTGCGAGCCCTAGTCGGCCCGGAAGGGCTGCTCACGGCACCAAGCGATTTGGCCGTGTACGAATGCGACGGTTATACCATTGAAAAAAACCGTCCCGATGTGGTGGTCTTTCCAACCTCGGCGGAACAAGTCGCGGCGATCGTGCGCGTGTGCAACCGATTCGGCGTACCCTTTTTACCACGCGGCGCGGGCACCAGTCTCGCAGGGGGTTGTTTGCCGGTTGGCGGAGGCGTGGTCATCTGCCTGACCCGCATGAAACGCATCCTGCACGTGAACTACCGCGATGCCTATGCCGTGGTCGAACCTGGCGTCGTTAATCTCTGGCTCACCCGCCATACTGCGCCGCAAGGTTGGCACTTTGCCCCTGACCCGTCGAGCCAAGGGGCGTGTACCATCGGCGGCAACGTCGCAACTAATTCCGGGGGCCCGCACACGCTGAAATACGGCGTCACCGTCAACCATGTGCTCGGTCTGGAGATCGTGTTACCCGATGGCGAAATCGTCCGCGTTGGTGGGCCACCCGATGACTTGCCAGGTTACGATCTCACCGGCGTGCTGGTCGGTTCCGAAGGCACGCTGGCCATCGTTACCAAAATCTGGGTGCGCCTGACTCGCAATCCGCCCAGTTGGCGTACGCTCCTAGCTGTGTTCGACTCCGTGGACGACGCCACCCAAACCATCAGCGCCATCATTGCCGCAGGAATTATCCCCGCCGCGCTGGAAATGATGGACCAGCTGATTCTGCAGGCGGTGGAAGCGGCATTCCATTTCGGTTTCCCCCTCGATGCAGGTGCGGTGCTGCTCATCGAGGTGGATGGCTTGGAAGCGGGATTAGACGAAGAGGCCCAGCGCATTGCCGAGATTGCCCGCCAACATCGCGCACGCGAAGTACGCCTGGCCCGGGACGAGGCGGAACGGCAATTGTTGTGGAAATGTCGCAAACAAGCCTTCGGCGCCGTCGGACGACTCGCACCCAGTTACTGCACCCAAGACGGCGTCGTGCCCCGTACCCGTTTGCCTGAAATGCTGCGGCGGATTCAGGAAATTTCCCAAAAGTATCAAATCCCTATCTGCAATGTCTTCCACGCAGGAGACGGTAACATCCACCCCATTTTGCTCTTCGACGAGCGCGACGCCGAACAAGTTCGTCGCGTGCTCGAAGCAAGTCACGAAATCCTCGCCACCTGCATCGAGATGGGCGGCAGCGTAACCGGAGAACACGGGATCGGCGTGGAAAAACTCGACTTCATGAGCCGACTGTTCAGCCCTGCCGATCTGGAGATGATGCAGCGTCTCAAAGACGCTTTCAATCCCGAAGGGCGTCTCAGTCCGGGGAAAATGTTACCCACAGGGGCTGCCTGCCTCGAACGTACCCATCCTGGCCGCCGGGCCGCCTTATGAAACCTCCCCCACGTTGACCGAACCAGTAGCGCGGGTCAGTCGTTCCTAGAGCGCGTGTCAGTCGCCGGTCAGCGGATACATAGGACGGATACGGCGATACGGAAGCCGCTCGACATTGGCGGGCGTCAGACCTGGCGTGTCCACGCCAATAACCGTACCGGCTATGGGTAAGTATGCCGCTTTCCACGCGATAGCGCCTTTGACCACGATGATCCGCAGCCGCTGCGGCTCCAAACCCAAGCACGTGAGTTGACCAAGACTGAACGGCGGATGCCTCAACGAGGTCAGGATGAGCCAGTTCCGTTGGGGGAGTTCCAGGAGAGCGGTCAGGCCCATGTGATGAAGCCGCAGGCCGCCATGGCGAGGCTCTCGTTCTTCATAAGTCCCAGGATGCAGCAAGCACACGCGTCCAGTGATTTCGACCGGTGGGCCATGCCACGCATCAGTTTTGCCACCAACGGCCAAGGTGATCGTGGCACCGACCCCTGCCTCGGAACAGGCCCGTACTGCTTCGGGATCGTACAAACACACCACACTATCGCTAGCACCTTGCCGTAACAGTTCCGCAAGTAAGACGGTACCGTCGGCCGCGGAGCCGCCGCCTACATTGTCGCCGAAGTCCACTAAAATCACAGGCGTCTTCTCACTGGCCAGCGCCCGATGCACCGCTTCGGCCGGGAGAGGAAGTTCCACGTGCATCGCGGCGCGCTCTTGCCACAAGCGCTCCGCCAACTGAGCGACAATCTTTTCCGCCAACAACTCATCGCGATCGGTCACTGCCACGAAGGTCGGCCCCATGTCAGGCACATCGGCGTAGGGAAAACCCAGCAGGAAACTCACGGCCAACACAGAAGGTTGCCGTTCGTATTCAACCAGCGCCTCATAGAAAGCACGCAAGGGCCGCTCCGAGGTGTCTTGGCAAGGCAGGGAAATGATCACGGGCGGTTTCGACACAGCCAAGGTCGGTCGCACCTGCCCACGCAGTTGCTGAAGGAGTAACCGTGCGGCCCGCTGACCGCAGCGCCGTTGATCCACATGCGGATTAGTGCGGTAGGCTACCACGAGCTTACACCAGTCCGCCAGCGTCGCAGGCAAGTTGCCGTGCAAGTCAAACGTGACTGCCAGTGGAAACTCGGCGCCCACCACTCGACGAATGCGGCGCAACAACTCCGCATCGGCATCAGGCCAACGCGGGGTCACCAGGGCCCCGTGCAACGCGAGCAAGAGTCCATCGTAGGTTCCCCGGCCCAGGCGCGTTGTGAGATAATCGGCCACTTCGTCGAACACGGCGTCGTCCACCGGGCCACCAGGCGTCGCCCAGCCCAACAAGAGCGGTTCCCCCTGCAACCCTTCCTCATCCAACACGTCGAAAAAGCCTGCTACTTCATGATGCGCCTGGCGCCAGGTGCGGAGCCAGCCATCTCCAAAAACCAAGGTCTGTTGCTCAAAATCCCGGCGCGTCGTTCTACGCGGATTGAACGTGTTCGATTCGTGCAGGAACCCCGCCACCGCTACGCGTTTCGTCATTCCACATCCACCCGGCAAGACGTCGTGCTGAATTACGCCGCGACTAACGCGATTAACATAGTCGCTATTTATTCCAAATCCCTTGGGCGGACGGCTACGCCGTCGTCGCGGATCATTATCGCGGCCAGCGTTTCCGGAGCGATCGTGTAACGGAGCCTGCGAACTGAGGCATCCGCGAATATGACCAGGAACCCATTCCGACTCGCCGAACCCATCGCAAAATCGGGCACCGGATTGTCACTGTCGGGGGCAGGTTGCAAGTTGCTGTCCTCAGGATGGTAACGCACAATGGTATCGTTGCCCCAACCGTCCACGAAGCTCCAGTCATCGTTGGGCGGATTTTTGCCGATGCGATTCGTCTGCATCCGCTTGGTGATCAAGAGCAGCGTGTAGCTCGTGCCATCGAGAACGTTGTGCATAGAAATGGCACGGCGCTGGCCCCCCGGATACCAAGCCGAACTGCGAATGACCGTGCCCGAGGCGGTAAAGTCCTTGAACGGCGGCACGTAGTTACGCAGCATCTCATCCCGCGCGTCCTTCATCGGCCCCGTTACGCCGCCATTGCCTGCATAGTCAATCCCGCCCAGGCGCAACCCTTTTTCATTCTTTTCATTCGCGCCGGGCTTGCGCCGCAACGGACAGAAGTAAAGCGGGACAACCGTTTGACGCACGGCGTCGTCATCAGGATTGCGGAATACGTCATTCATGTCGATATATGATAATATCTGGTATGCCCAACCCCACTCCTGACCCGGCGGAGCGATAATTTGTGCCCCCTCGGGTAGCTTCCCTCCTAACGGGGGATTCCGCTCGAATTTGTTATCGCGCTGAAATGCTCGACCTTGTTCCGCATTCCCACCGCCCGTGGGAAACAGACCGTAGTCATGATAAAAGTCGTGGAAGGCAACCGCCAAGTGGCGCAGTTGATTGGCAGAGCTGATTTCCTCCCGAGTGAGGCGTACTTTCTGCAGCCCATACAGGCCCGCCGGTGCTAAGACCCAAAACAGCGATACCAAAACCAACACGTCGCATCGGGAAACACCTCGTCGGCTCGGATTACGCCCGTACACCATGTTCGACCCTCCGCTCACAATACGGGTGCCAAGAGTTACTAGTGAGCTGCCTTCCCATCATGCTAGGAACGACCAGTACTGCTTCAAGGGATTTGCTTTAGCCTGTGGGCGCCCGACTGATCTCTGCGACAGGCAAAATGGTGCGCAGGGACGATTCAAGATTAGAACAGCCGTCAAGTGGAGCACGGTTCCGCCACTCCCGAACCAGCATGCAGGCAGAAAAGCCGATAAGCTGGCTATGAAGACGATCCGCTGCGGTGCGCGAGCCAGCCGTGGAGCAGGAGCACCGCCAGCGCCGCGAGTAGGAAGACCCAAGTGAGATCGCGATAATCCTGACGCAAAATCTCCTCGTTGTGCCACTGGCCCCAGCGACCTGAAGCGCGGGAGCGCAAGTCGGATTCCGCGCGATTGCTCATATTGACGGCCACAAGCCAGGTTTGCTCGCCCACGAGAATCTCATGTACTCCCAGTTGCCGCAGGGGAACAAACGCCTGACGATTCCGCACGACAAACCTTTCTTCCCGACCATCAGGAAAGCGACAGCGCACGAACGATTCGCCGCTGGAGGTATCCGTGTGCCTTCCGCTACGCATGCGGAGCACATCTCCCAAGCGTGCGTGAACTGTAGCGGGGCCTGGAAATTCACTGCGGCGCCAATGCACCAGGTTCGCCCAGAAGATGGGCCAATCCGGACTACGGGGCCAGGTGGTCAGTTCAGGGATCAGGCGTAACCGCAAGTGCCGACGTTCCCAACCGTGCACCGTTTCAGTGACCAGCGGGATGTCGGCCACGGTGATGATGGGGATTCCTTCTAAGCGGTCGCGGCGAGAGCCCCAGATCACGTCGAGCAAACTTAGGCCTTCGCAGAGAGGATGTTGCTGGTCGAGCAGGAAAGGCCCGGTGAACGCTTCGCCCTCTTTCTCAAGTACCAATTGCACGAGCCAGGTCGTCTCTGTGGGTCGTCGCGCGGGATTGTCGGTGATGAGCACATGGGGCTCGGAACGGTCGAAGACGGTCTGGCCGGCGGCTTGCAACGCTTTTTCCAATGCGCTACGAAGCCGTGCTTGGCTCACTTCCACATGCACCCGCACGGTCGGTTTGGTATGGTGAACCAGCCAGACGCGGTTATCCCATTCCAGGGCATCTTGCGGCAGCGATGCTTCGATGACCGATGCCTGCGCCGGCACGGTGTAGTGTAACGTTTGGCTTTCGCCGGGCAACAGCGTCAGCGGGGTGCTTTGCAACACGTTGTCGGCCCAGCGTAGCGACAGAGTGGTAGATTGCGTCTCCGTAGAAAAGTTGGCCACCTCCAGAACCATGCGGTCGCGCTCGGGTGTGGCAGTTCGTACCGCATGGGTGATGGCGAGATTGGTTTGGGCCGAACCAAACGCCCACCATTGAAAAGAGGCTTGCGCGTCGGCGACTTCAGGCGGGGCATCGGTCAGCACCAGCAACAGCGCTTCCCTGCCGCCCCATTCGCGCGCCGTGGCCAAGGCCCGATCCAAAGCAGCGGTCGGCTCAAGACATTGCCAATGGCGCAGCAGGCTTTCGACCTCGCGGACATCCTGGACGGCATGGCCCAGCCATTGGGGCGTCGGCCCGGCTAGGAGCAGACGCACCGCAGCGAAGCGATGCTGCCGTAACAGCTCGCGCAGAGCTTGCTCCGCTTGTTGCCGCGCCGACGGTTGACCTGCTTGCATGGACAAGGAATCGTCCAGAATGACAATCAAAGGCCGGCTGCGATCGGGCATCAGCACATGTAATCCCAGCGCCGCTCCGACCAGCAGCAGGATTACCAGCAATTCCAAAAAGAATAACAACGGCAAATGCAATCTTTCCCAGCGAATGCCTGCTTCGCGCAGCTCAGGTACGTCCCGCCAGAACAGAAGCGTGGACACGGGCACAGGACGGTAGCGGAAGCGCAGCCAGTAAATGGCTACCAGCACGGGAACTGCCACCAGCCCCAAAAGTGCCCACGGTGCTGTCCAGACCAGCCAAGGCATATACGCTCCCAGGAATCGTTTAGTCGTAGCTGGGTTGAAGTACTTCGCTATGCAACAAGGGCCAGGGAGTCCAATCGCGGATAAATTCCTCCGCGACTACTTGGACGAAGGAAGCCCCGACCTGTCGGCAGGCCCGTTGCCATTGTTCCTGATGCTGTGTCCAAGCGTCGCGATAGCGCCGCAGCATGGCCTCGTTGACCAGGACCTCCCGCACTCGGCCAGTTTCGACATCCACCAGACGCACTTGCCCCCGCAGGCTCGGCGCGACGTCGGCGCGAGCCACGACTTGCACAATCACTACCCAGGCGGCCTGCCAACTGAGCTGTGCCAGGACTGCGACTGGGTCCTCAGGCCAGAACAAGTCGCTCAGGAGCACGCGAACCGAACGGGGACGCCAAGGCGGCGCCTCATGCAGCAGCACCTGAGCGCCGGAAACGCGGCCGGTAAAGCCCTCGAAAACCCATTCGCTGGGACTGGCCGATAAGCTTCCCAGCGGCTGGCAGGTTTCACGGAGTATCCAGGCGCGACAAGCAAAACCGCTCGCCAGTGCGGCAGCGGCCAATAACGAGGCCAAGCCGAGCGCCGCTGGCCCTTTTTCCGAACCTGCCAGATCCATCGAACGAGAGGCATCGAGTACTAACTCCAGCTGGGGATGCACCTCCTGCTCGAAGACTTTCACTAACAGCCGGTCGCTCCGGGCCGAGGCATTCCAATCGAGGTAACGGAGGTCATCGCCGGGTTGGTAATCCCGATGCTCGCGGAACTCTAACGAACTGCCCGGGGCACTCGTCAAGTAGCGGTCCGATTGCCCCGCGGGAGAACGCCGCAACAACCGCCAACGGTAACGGCAGCCTTCCTGTTCACCCCGTTGAACAATCGCAGACCATGCGACGCGCATCGCCCGAACCCTTACTCACCAATTATTATTGCTTACCCTCCGCTTGCACCATTGCTAGAGATTCGCCGCGCTCTTCCGTCAACATCGCGCTCTTCGGTGGCGGAGGTCGGAACAATCTGACTTGTTTGAGCCACCAGATCAGCGTCGGAACCGCAAGCAGGGGCAAGGCGACGAGTAGTATGACAAATGACACCGCACTCACCATATCCCGATTCGTGGACAACAGCTCTACGCCGACGAGCGATTCCAACATGGGCACTGGCGCCAAGGTGAAAAGAAGGGCAATCAGCTCATCGCGCACTTCCAATAGAGAGCCGACGATAGCAAACAAGACTTGTACAAAGCTCACCAGACCGAGTAGCACTAACAACAGCACCCAGCCAGGGAGTGTCTTGCTTCGTTGTTGCTCCAAGTAACGCCGCAGATGAAACGCCATCAAACTGTAGGTAATTAGATAAAGATCGGCCAATACCTCGGTTTTCAAGCCTAGTTCAGAGGGTCTGAGCGAGCTCCGGTTCGGATGACCTCCTACCGAATGCAACAAAGCATGAGAGAAAACATCTCCCACGAAAGTGAATGTCCCAAAGGCCAGCCAGCGCAGAGCCGTGAGTAACAAAGCGAATACCAAACCGTTGGCAGCCCCAGTATAGAAGGGAAACACCAGGATGCGAAGCCAGCGCGGACGAGGCACTTGGTTCAAGATGCGTGGCCCCCATTGCAGCCGTTCGCTGACCGCCATCGCCCAGGCTAACCAACTGATCAAGGTTAGAGTCTTAGGGAGACCCAGTACGCAGAATTCCAGGAAGTACAGGAAATTACTCAGCCCCACCACATTGGACATGTCAATTACTAGCCAACCAATCGTGACCAATAAGACCCAGAAAGTCACAGGTCCGAACGCCAGCATCAGCTTGAAAAATAACAAACGATTACTGGGCGGTGGGCTGAGTAAGGCGTGAGTAGCCGTGAACGTAAACAAGGTCACGAACAGAGCGCTTAGCACTATCATGACTGGGGTTACCCAATCCTCGTCGGGTCGCCACAAAGAGTCGAACATGGAAACCGAATAGATAGCCATGCCCATGACGCTGATGAACAAACCAAGAAGCAGCAAGATACCAAAGATCGCCGCTAATGGGCGCGGTACGGGTAGCGCCGCTACGAATAGCGCTACTTGCACCGCCGCCACCATCAGCACCAAATCCAGCCCCAACAAGATGGCCGCCTTGATCAAATCCAGTCCACGCAGGAAATACGCCATGGTCATCACCGGGGCCGAAACACTGAAAAACAAAAGCCCCAGCACTAAAGCGGCCAATAGCTTGCCTAAGACAATCCAAACTGGCCTGAGCGGTGTAATGAACATCAAATCCAGATTGACGTCGGAACGCTCTAAGAAAAGACGTACCCCTGCGTAAATCGGTAACAGACCCATGATAACTACGACCAGTTGAATCTGAACGGCTAGGAACACCTGATTGCCCATGGGTCGCTCAGAGAGAAGGTCACCGGCCGAGGACATGAGCATCATGCCGACCACCAATAACTGCACCACCAGATAGAGCACGAATAAGGCCAGTGCAGTCCAGCCGCGCACCGCTTGACGCAGTTCCTTGACGACGATGGGATTGGGCCAATCGGCTAACCGTTCGCCCCAGCGAAAGATCCAACGAGGGAGCCAACCTCTTTGCCCAGGTGCGACTCTTTCTGCCGTGCTCATGCAACCTCCCCCTTGGTAACCGCTAAAAAGACTTGCTCCAGGGCCGCCGATTCCACATGAAATTCCACCACTCCCAACCCCAGACGTATCAACTCGGCCAATAAGGACGCACACTCCGCATCGCCGCCTTGGATTTTAACGCGCAGAGTTTGATCCGCCCGCGTTACTGCCTCTACATGGGGTAAACACATCACTTTTTCCACGGCGCCGTCTAGGTTGTCCAAGAGGCGAATCCGCACGATCCGCTGCGTCAGGCTTCCGCGTAACACTTCTTGCAGGTGGCCTGCACGCACCAACTTGCCCCGTTCCAGGATTACCACCCCCGTAATCATTTGTTCCAACTCGCTGAGAATGTGCGAACTCACCAGGATGGCCTTGCCGCGGTCGCACAAGGTCCGCAATAGCTCTCGCAGCTCAATGCGGGCGCGGGGATCGAGTCCAGCCGCGGGCTCGTCTAACACCAGCACAGGGGGATCATGCAACAAGGCGCGGGCCACGCTCACACGCTGTTTCATACCTTTAGAGAGCGCGTGAATGCTTTTCTCCCGCAGGTTCGTGAGATTGGTAAACTCTTCAATGCCTTCGACCACGCGCTTACGCAGTTGGCCCCGCAAGCCGCAAGCCCGCGCGAAAAAGTCGAGGTATTCGTGGACGGTTATGTCCCGATGACTGGGCAGGCTATCAGGAACGAAACCGATGAGACGTCGGCCTTGCTCCGGGTATTGCACCACGGAAACACCGTCAATACGAACGTCGCCCGCAGTGGGTTCGTCCAAAGTAGCAATAATGCGCATCATGGTCGTCTTACCCGCACCATTGGGCCCAACTAGGCCGATGATTTGGTGCGTGCCAAAGGTAAACGATACGTTGTCCACGGCCTTGACGTTGCCGAAGTAGCGTCGTAATTCGACGACTTCCAGTTGCATGGCTTCCGGCTCAACGAGGCGAAGTTTCGAGAATGCCCACGATCCAGCATCGTTCCTCGCGTACACCGACCCAGCGCAAACCCGAATCCACAAAGGGACAGCCCTCTAATTCGGCGAAATAACGACCTGGGCACAACAAGGCCGCGGGCGACGGACCCGCTGCGCTGCACAGGCTGGACAACCACCAACTTCCCGACACTGCACGGTCCGCCCCCACCAACCAGGCCGAGAGTAATCCAGGACAATACATACGTCGGGGAGTCATCGGCTTCGGGGAGTCCTCACTGCGCTCCAACTCAGCTAATTTTTCCGCATAATCTTCCGGAGGCGCACAGGGTTGCAATTCCACTTCGGCCCCGGCTGCCAGACGGTCGGCACGCCACCACTTACCTTGGGGATCACAGACGAGCAGATTCCGTAAGTCCACGCCGAGATTGTTGGCCGCCAGCAAACGATTTTCGCGCCGATGAAGTGTCAGGCGTTCTCGCCGCGTTTCGCTACGCCGCACTACGACAAACTCGCGCACTCGCGGCAACACCCAGCCACTGGTCAAGTGCTGCCTCTGCGTCCAGTCGATCGTCAACTGACGCTTCGTGCTTTCCGAATAGGGACCTCTCGGACCCCGATAGTATCCATGGGTTTCCCGATATTGCGACAAAAAAGTCGGTTCCAAGTCATACTCCCATTGCACGCCCCCGGGGGGAGTAATCGGAGAGTACATGCCCATTACTGCCAAGGTGGTGGCGCGATGATGTCGTTCGTCCAACAAGGTCAAGCTGCGGATCGCCACCCGCGCCGATACCCCCTCTCCGAGAAACCCGTAAATGAAGATGACCAGGCAGGTCGTGAATGCCACTACGGGGATGGCCCAAATCAAGTGGATGAGCTTCTGGTATCGGTTGAGTATCAGTATCGCCACGGGGCCGATCAACACTGAGAACACCACTAAGAGGAGGAAGAAGCCCAGGACTGGCACGCCTGTGCTTCTGGCGACGCGCAGTTCGCTCTCTAACAGGGATTCCGCGTTGTGAAGATTCTCCAGTAAACGGCGATAATAGGTCCCCACGCTTTCCGCCCACCAGGCCAGCTGGCTCTCCGCCGGCCCCACGACCGACCTTTGCCCTCCCAATGGCGGTTGCTCGAGATAATGGCCCACCACGTAGAACACATTGCCGAAGCCGCAAGGCAGAGGGCGAGGCTCCAACCGCTTCAGCTGGTCAGGACTGTTGGCCCAGATCGCTGAGAACGGATCGCTGTGGGGCAGGCTGGTCAAAATCCGTCGGCGCCGCTCCGCAGCATCTCCGTCCGCTGGCTCATCGCGAGCTTGTGCCGATTCCGCCCCCGTGCCCGTTCCCGCGTTCTCGAATGGCGGCGGAACTATGCCGGGATTGGTCTTCGAAAGGCCATCCGAACCAGGAGATGGCTTTTCTGGTACCTTGCGCCCTAAGTATGGGATGTGCAAGCTGAGGTCGAGGATGAGCAACTGCCCGCCGCACTCTACCCAGCGTAGCAGCGCTTCCTTGACTTCGGCAGGGGCCGCTTCCCAATCTTTCGGCGTTACCACGATGCCCTGAAAAGGCGTGTAACCGATCCAGTTATTATCCCAGACTGCTAAGGGGGCTTCCCACACGGTGAGCTGGAGCTCGCGCAAGTGTCCCAGGAGCAACTCGGCCTGGACAGGACCCGAAGGCCCACTGCTCCCAGGCGGCGGTAATGTCGTCGGCAAGGTCGCGCCCCAAGGAGGAGGAACAAGAGCGCCTGGGTAGCCACTCCCGTGATGACCTGCCGGTTGCTCGGTGAGGTAATATCTCTCGAAACGCAGCTGCCGTGCTATACGCGCGGCTTCACTACTGGCCAGTATCAGAGGTAGGTCAGCGCTCTCGCTACCGTAACGGCCGTATAAAGCGCGGTTTGGCGTCCAGCTCGATACGGGCCGACCATTCACCAGGAATTCCACTAACAACTGAGGCGAAGTCGGTGCTGGTAACCACAAGGTGATCCGCGCCGTGCTTCCCCCTTCGACACGCACGCGGCGTGAGACCTGCCAATTCACGATATCCCGGGCCGCGTTGTTCGCAGGACAACGCACCTCGACCTCTTGGGCCGTCCCTGCTTGATTTTCGAAAGTGCACACTACAGGCCAATAACCAGTCAGATGACTCTCTAAGTTGGGCGAGTACACCAAGCCGCGTAGCTGCTGCGTCAGATTCAGAGCTTGACCAAGAGTTCGCCCTGGCCCAGCAGCGCACCAAACGAGGCCCATCAAGATCAATATTTTGCGTCGCCACGCAGCAGAGCGAAATACTTCCAGCGACATCGCTAGCCCTCCCGACGATTTGAACCGCTGCTTTGCACTTCCAAGTCTTCGGGAAGGTCCAAGGGCACTGGCCGAACGTGCTCCAAAACTTGCTGGACAACCTGAGCGGGCGTAATACGGTCGAGCCTGGCTTTGTACGTCAGGAGCACACGATGCTGTAATGCGGGCACGGCAACGGCGCGGACATCTTCAAAACCCACGGTGGGCCTGCCACACACTAAGGCGTGGGCACGTGCTGCCTCGGCTAAGGCAATGGCACCGCGGGGACTCGAACCATACGACACATACTCCTTCACCAAAGGCGGTGCCTGGTCGTTGTGCGGGTGTGTGGCCGATACTAACCGGGCTATGTATCGCGACACCATACGCGGCAGATAAATGCGCTCCATTAGATGATATAACTTGGCCAAGTCTTCCCGGCTCAGCGTCCAGGTGGGGCTGGGCGGTTCACCGCGGCGTCGCGTGCTGATGATGCCCTCCAGCACTTCCTCATCTACTTGCGCGACTAAGAGCTTGAATAAGAAACGGTCGAGCTGAGCCTCGGGCAAAGGATAGGTGCCCTCGAGCTCGATGGGGTTTTGCGACGCCAAGACGAAAAACGGTTCCGGCAAAGGCCGCGTCGTGCCCAGCAACGTTACCTGACGCTCCTGCATCGCCTCGAGCAGAGCGGACTGCGTCTTCGGAGAGGCGCGGTTAATCTCGTCGGCCAGGAGCAAATTGGTAAAAATCGGCCCCGGTCGGAACACCAATTCCCGCCGTCCGTCCGGGCCCTCCTGAAGAATGTGACTACCCAGGATGTCGCTGGGCATTAAGTCGGGAGTAAACTGGACACGCTTGAAATCCAGATGGAGCAATTGTCCCAACGCTTTGATCAAAGTCGTCTTGCCGACGCCCGGCACTCCTTCCAATAACACATGCCCACGACTTAGCAGCGCTACTACTACCAGCCGATGCAACTCGGCCCGTCCTAACAGCATACGATCCAACTCCTGGAGTAACCGGCGTATTAACTCCACGGCCGATTGAACTTCTTGCATGGTGGGCAAACCAGCCTGCATGGTTACTCCGTGGCGTGTGCGCTCTGCTGATGGCGAATCGGTGATGGCTCAGCGGCCTGATTCAAAATAGCGCCGCACTGCGGGACGATGCCGCGGCAAGATTTGCCTTTGGTGTCCTTCGCCGACTCCCCCGGACTCTGTCAAAGCGCCGCCCTGCGACTCTTGCCGTTGCTCCGTGCCCGGTTTGACCTTGCGTACTTGCACCAGGAGCGTGTCCAAATTGTGCAAGGCCCCCGGCTTCAACACTTCGGGTCGGAATTGCACGCCCTCTGGCGAACTCGGTTTGCCAAAGGTCAATTCCGCATCGGCGCGCCCTCGCGTTACGCCGCCTCGACCGGGCAAGCCATCCCCTTCATTGCTGCTGCCACATCGCCCACGACAACGTGCCAACAATAGGAGGAACTCCTCCGGGTCGAGGTCAGACCCCTCGCCCTCGATGAGCCGCACCAGCTCAATTCGCAAATTCTTCAATCGTTCGGGATCGATTTCCAGGCGCTTCAACCGCTTGAGCCACTCCGGATCAATCAAGCCGACCTCGGCCAAATCCTCCCAGTTCAATCCTTGTTCCTTCAACCACTGCTCCAACAGATCAGTCAGGTCGTCAAGCTCCTTTTCAGTGAAGAGGCCATCGTTTCCGTGTTCCTCCAACCACTTTTTCAAAGCTTCGGCCTTGTCGCCCGGCTTGGCATTCATAGCTTCTTGCAACAGTTGTTCCAAAGCTTGACTGACACGTTCGGCCTGATTCGGCTTGATTTGCCCCGATTGCATCATCTCCCTGAGAACTCCGGCGAATTCCCTAGCTTGCTCCAACAGTTCCCGTTCCTCCGCGCGTTTTTGCAAGGCGTCCAACGCCAGCTGCTTCAACGCTTGCTCCAAGTGGTCAATAGCCTCTTGGGTATTCCCGGGTTCCTGGGCCGAGGCATTCTTCCGCACTTGCTGCAATTCGGCCTGAAGCTCCTCATAGCGCGGGGATTCCACCAAGCCTAACTCGCGCAGTTTTTCTAACTGTTGTTCCAACTTCTCCACTTCTCGCTCGGCCGCCACCGATTCAGCCTGTACCGGACGCAGATACCGTTGCGGCACCAGAAGGGCTACCGCAACATACACGGCACTGACGGCCAGCAGCGCCAGTGCTTTCCGCTTCTTCCAAGATACTTGAGGAATACGTCTAACCTCGACACCTTGCGTCCAACTGTCCAGACAAGTCTCCCAGCTACTCATCAAGATGCCGCCACACTGATTCTCAGCATCGAGCAGAGCCGACAATTGCGCTTCCTGGGGCAAATTCCTAAGCGCCCAGATCGCTCCTGCTACAGCTGCGCCCACCACCAACAATCCCCCAACTAAGTGGAGCCACCAACTCACGGGCCAAACCAAACGTAGCACCAAGATCACACTGCCCCAAACCAGCAGGCCCACAACTGCCCACCAAACGCCACTCCGTAAAGCACATCGCCATTGCAGCGACGCCTTCAACTTAACGACCGCTTCGTGCACAGTCATGCTCGGCTCCTTCGGCTAATACCCAGCGGACATGCGGCGACACTGGCAGCACAATTATTTCATCGAAGGACGCATCTCAAGTCAAGCATCGTGCCAGTCATGCAAAGACACCAACCTGTGTCAATTCACGGTATCGGTTCTCGTGATTGCCAGATATCTGCGGGCTCCTTTTTGGTTAGAGACTCCCATGGCACGCTAGTTTTTTAGAACGGACGTAAATGCCGCTGATTTGTATCGCCAACCCATTATGAGTTGAAAGCTGGCAGGCTTTGACTACTATGATGCATAAAATTTCGGCTTACATCCCGACAAATAAAGAACTGGGAGGTCAGCTACTATGAGAAGTCACCAAGCAATAGCGCTAGTCTGCGGAGTCCTGCTCATAGCCGGGCTCGCGGCGCAAGACAAAAAGCCCGTGGTTACCGAACGTCCGTGTCTGTTTTACATTTTCGTTCCCGCGATGGCACATTTGGAGATTGAGGGATACGTAACCAGATCACGGGGCGAGATACGGTTTTTCGAGTCGCCGCCTGTGCCCACGGGCAAAACCTATTCGTACACCGTCCGCGCCATCTACGGCGGCATTGTCGTTACTCGCACTCTCGAAGTCAGTCCCGACGCGATTGCTCAATTAGACTTACGCCCGGATTTCGGCATCAAGGTGCCCGCGCCCACCGAACCGCCAACGAAACCCAAACCCAAAGAGCCTGAAAAAACCAAAGCGAAACCTGTCGAGCTGAAACCTCCTGTCAAAAAGCCCGATGAGAAAAAAGACAAGCCGACCTCGCCGCCCAGTTTCACCATGACCGGCCTCCGGGACGTGCTCTTACCCCTCAACGGTGCGGCCACTGTACGACTCGGTGTGAAAAGAACCAATTTCGACGGCGTGATTTACCTGGATTTCAAGGGCTTGCCCAAGGGAGTTACGGCCAATCAAAATACCATTCCCGCAGGTGCCGATGCTCTCGACGTGACGTTTCGTGCCGACCAGGACGCCCCAGTGGGCAAATATTTAGTAACCGTGCGCGCTCATGCCGCCCAGCTCGAGCAAGTCGCCAAGATGACCATGGTTGTTGTTGAGGAGTTGCGCGCTAAGCCCTTGATTCAGGCCCAACCTCAGACTCCCGCCGCGCCGCCTCCGAAGCAGGAAACTCCCAAGGCTCCGGCTCCTTCGCAACCCTCCAAGGCACCCGGCCAGCCTTCGAAAACCGAAGCGAAGCCACGGCCTGCTTCAACGTCGTCGGGAGAACTCATTCATCCGCTGGGCTACCTCAAAGTCAGTGGCCCAGACCTAGTAACTTTATCCCCGGGAGAAACAACTAAGTTATTGCTTCATGTGACGCGCCAGCATATCAGCGGCCCGATTCGCTTGCATTGGAGCGCGATTCCGTCTAGCGTAGTGGCCCCAGCTGCTACGCTTGCCGAAAACGAAGAACAAGTTGTCCTGACGCTCACGGCGCAAAGCGATGCCGCCCCGATCGATTATTTGGCAAAACTCGTCGTTTCTGCAGCCGGCGGCGCCATCCGCCTGGAAAAGCCTATCCGCATAGAGATTCGCTAGCATAGGCCACTCATTCCCCTCGGCTCATGCTTGCGCAAAATCATGCCATCTGGGCGAAGCAAATCTACAAGGAGTAACAGAAGCTATGTCTCGTCATGCTCTACTAAGCACGGACATACCTAATATCCCCTGCCGCAAGGGAAAAGTCCGCGATATCTATGACTTAGGCGACCGTCTGGTGATTATTGCCAGCGACCGCATCAGTGCCTTCGACTGGGTCCTGCCGACGCCCATCCCGGACAAAGGCCGCGTGCTCACGGGCCTGACCATCTTCTGGTTGCGCCTGCTGCAAGTCCCCAATCATCTGCTGAGCACGCGTCTCGAAGACATGGGCCCGGAATTCGCCGCCAGGCGGGAACTGCTCGAAGGCCGCGCCATGTTAGTCCGCAAGGCCCGAGTTATTCCCATCGAGTGCGTCGCCCGCGGTTACTTAGCTGGTTCTGGCTGGAAAGAATATAAGCAAAGCGGCACCGTTTGTGGCATTCCTTTGCCCCCAGGCCTAATAGAAAGCCAGCAGTTACCCGAGCCCATCTTTACCCCCGCGACGAAAGAAGAACAGGGTCATGATATCAACATCAGTTTCGAGGAAATGGTCCGCCGCGTGGGTCGAGAGGTGGCCGAATTACTACGGCACCGAACCCTAGACCTATATAAACGAGCTGCCGAACACGCGAAAAAATGCGGCATTATTCTGGCCGATACTAAGCTCGAATGGGGCCGACTCGATAACGGCGAGATTATCTTGATTGACGAAGTATTTACTCCTGATAGCTCCCGTTTCTGGCCCGCCGACCAATATCGGCCCGGCTCAAGCCCTCCGTCGTTCGATAAGCAATATGTCCGTGATTGGCTGGAAAGCACAGGCTGGGACAAGAACAGCCCGCCGCCCGCTTTGCCCGATGAAGTTGTGGAAAAAACTCGCGCCAAGTATATCGAAGCCTACGAACGCCTCACGGGCGAACCCTTCCCATATAAATAGCCCAGCCATCTCATTTGGCTTTAGTTGTTACGCGCGTGGGTTCAGACATAATCTTTTCATGCGCTAAGAGTAACTGCTACGCCGATCAACTCGCGACTTAGATTCTCGCGCCTGCGGTTCACGAGCTTAGACTGCGTTTGATCTATTTCCGTGTACATCTAAGCAATGCCAGTCGATTCGAGCGAGAAAGTTAGCTTCAGAATCGCAACTAACCTAGCCTGGCCAGATGAACTGAGAATAACTACGCCCTTAGTTGGCCGACTTGCACTGCGGAAGTTCTGGTGCGACTAGGACGGGATACTGGCCGTGATCACGATAACCGGGCACAAGCAGTTCGCCCTCTGTCGCCAGTGCGTTGAGTAGCACCGTCCCAGTAAAATTACTAGTTTCATACCGCTGCCTGACTTTCGTCACGGAAAAAATTCAGATTGCAAATGTGTTTATGAAGTATGCATGTATGCACCAAAAGTAAGCTGATTGCCGCTTTTAGGCGTCTTGAAAGCTTGCATGCGTTTTAAGCACGGCCTTATACTTTGACGCCCAAGTTGCATGAGTGTAGTAATCTTAACTCTCTATTCCGTAGCGAGCTTCCGTCATTAGGCTGAGCTTAGTTATCAGCATATCATGGCGTGGCACGTTTGTTGCTTGAGTTTGTCATCGGTATAAATGGTGCACGCGAAATAGACGGCAGAGCGCTGATATTAGGCAACCTCGGCCAGACAACAGTGCCGACAGCCTCGTATCACGGCTTCACCCTCGGCATGGGATTCTAGCCGCATCTGAAAGCTCTACGGGGAAGCTACAGCGAATGCCAACAGCGCCGCGATTAGACGTCGGACAGGGAGAGAGCAAATTGGCTGCGAAACCGACCATTGTAGTCGTCGGCTATGGTATGGCGGGAGCGTGCTTCGTCGAGGCGCTGCTCAACAAAGCCCCGGACCGTTATACGATTACCGTCTTCGGCGAGGAGCCTTATGGCAATTATAATCGCATTCTGCTATCGAGCGTCGTCGCGGGGTTGAAGGAACCGGCGGAGATTTTTCTCAATCCGACGGAGTGGTACGAAAAGCACGGCGTGCGTTTGCATCTGGGCGTGCGCGTGGTCAAGATAAATCGGGAGCGGAAAGTTGCTGTCGGTCAACCAAGTCGGCGGGGCGGGGAAGCGGACGGACGCAGTTTCACGCTGGAAGAGCCCTACGATTATCTCGTGCTGGCGACGGGTTCGCGTCCGTTTGTGCCGCCGATCCCCGGCAGGGAGTTACCGGGAGTGTTCGTGTTTCGCACGCTCGACGATTGCCTGGCTATTCTGGAAGCGGCCGAGAAGGCGGAGCGGGCCGTCGTTATCGGGGGCGGTCTGCTTGGTTTGGAAGCCGCTCGGGGTTTACACGGTCGGGGTGTGCAGGTCAGTGTCGTCGAAATTGCCCCGCACTTGATGGTGCAACAACTTGATCCGCTTGGTGGCAGAATCTTGCAACGGCAGTTGGAAAAGCTCGGCCTGACGATTTACGTCCAGACCCAGGTGAGCCGCATCCTGGGAGATTCCCACGTCGAAGCGGTGGAACTGCATGACGGCAGGCGGATTGAGGCCGACATGGTGGTAATCAGTTGCGGAATTCGGCCTAACGTGGAACTAGCGCGGGAGGCCGGATTGACGGTACAGCGGGGCATTGTCGTGGACGACCAGTTGCGCACCAGCGACCCCGCTATTTTTGCGATCGGGGAATGTGCAGAACATCGAGGCGTAACCTACGGGATAGTGGAACCTGTTTACGAACAGGCAGAGATACTAGCAGAGATCTTGAGCGGTGCGCGCCCCCAAGCACGGTATGAGGGCAGTCGCCTGGCCACCACTTTGAAAGTCATCGGGGTGGATCTGACGTCGTTGGGCGAGGTCAAAGAGTGCGACGGGGAAGCCCAGGTATTTGTCGAAGCGGACATGCAAGCGGGGCGGTATCGGAAGCTCATCGTCAAAGAGGGCCGTGTGCATGGGGCCATTCTGCTGGGGGAGAAAGAGTCGGCCCAGAAACTGCTGTTGTATTACCGTAGCGGCGAGAAATTGCCGGGGCATCCGTTGGAAGTGTGGTACCAGTTGAGCAAAAACGGTCAGGGGCAGGCCGACAGCGGTGATCACGTCATGTCAGCGGCGAGTTTGCCTGAAGATTATCAGATTTGCAACTGCCACCGGGTTCCCAAGCGCGAAATCGTGCGCTGCATCCGCGCGGGAGCCACGTCCATCGAAGCGATCGGTCAAGCCTGTAAGGCAGGAACGGGCTGCGGCAGTTGTCAGGGGCTATTGGGGCATTTGTTAGCGCACTATGCCCGCCACGCGGTGCAACAAGCGGGCGCCCTGGCCGACACCTCGCAGAACAAGATCGAACTGATGAAACGGGAGAAAGACGGCCTCGACTCGCTGCCGGACATTTACCGTTACGCCCAATCAGGCAACTGGGAGGAAATGACCGAGGATGACAAACAGCGGTTCAAGTGGCATGGTTTGTTCTTCCGTAAGCCGACGCCCGGCTATTTCATGTTGCGCATACGCCACACCTGCGGTCAAAGCAATGCACGACAGTTTCGCGTCATTGCGGAGCTTTCGGACAAATTTGGCAAGGGCTTCTGTGATCTGACGACGCGGCAGCAGATTCAAATGCGGTGGTTTTCCATCCGCGATGTGCCTGAGATTTGGGCGCGCTTAGCGGAAGTTGGCCTGAATAGCAAACAGACCGGCATGGATAATGTGCGCGGTGTGTGCGGGTGTCCGTTATCGGGCTTGGCAGCGCATGAGCTGTTTGACGCATCGCCTGTGGCGCACGAGTTTACCTCGATTATTCTCGACAATAAGGAGTTCACCAACCTGCCGAGAAAGTTCAATGTGACCATCACGGGCTGTCTGGAAAACTGTTGTCATACCGAGACTCAGGATCTCGCCTTAGTGCCGAGCTATCGGGAACTGGAAGGTGCCCAGGTGTTCGGCTTCAACGTGTTGGTGGGCGGTAAGCAAGGTTCCGGAGGGTATACACCGGCGAAGCCGTTGGATGTTTTTGTGCCTCTGAAGGAAGCGGCGCGATTGTGTGCGGAAATCGTGCGTATTTTCCGTGATCACGGTTCGCGGGAAAGTCGGACGCGGGCGCGTCTGGCCTTTCTGATTCAGGACCGGGGGATTCGCTGGTTCCGTCAGGAATTGGAAAAGCGATGGGGCCAGCCCCTCCATCCCGCGGGACCCGAATTGCGTAAGAAGCATCACACCGATCACTTGGGTATCCAGCCCCAGAAGAAACGTCCTGGAGATTCCGGCCCGCAGTTGTTCTCGGTGGGTTTGCTGGTGCCTGTCGGTCGGATCACGACAGACCAGATGCGGGGCGTCGCGGATTTGGCCGAACGCTATGGGAACGGACAGATTCGCCTGACCGTGCAACAGAACATCATCATCCCGAATGTTCCCGAAGATCGGCTCAGTGCCCTCACTGACGAACCGCTTTTGAAAGAATTGCCCATAAATCCGTCGCCGATCCTGCGTGGTCTGGTCTGCTGCACGGGAAATGACTACTGCCACTTTGCGCTGATTGACACGAAGGGCTGGGCCTTGCGCGTGGCACGGGAACTGGAACGGCGAACCCAGGGACAAAACATCGCGCCCTTGACGATCCACATGTCGGGCTGTCCTGCCGGTTGCGGTTTGCATCAGGTGGCGACCATCGGTTTGCAAGCGTGTCGCACGCGAGTGGGCGACGCGGTGGTAGATGCGGCGCACGTCTATGTCAACGGCAAATCGGGACCGAACCCGCAAGTGGCCACCGATGTTATGTACGACGTGCCCTGCGACAAACTCGCCGACGCTCTGGAACCCCTGGTACGTTATCTACCCCGCAGTTAGGCGGGTTTCGAGTAGCAAGCGCAATTCAGCAAGGGGCATCGGCCACCCAGAACCGAGGACCAAACAATGCGCCATGGGTATCTGATTGACATGGATGGAGTGCTTTGCCGCGGTCGGGAGATGATTCCTGGAGCGGATACGTTTATCCGCGCTCTGCGGCAAGCGCACATTCCTTTTCTGCTGCTTACGAACAACAGTCAGCGCTCGCGACGGGATATAGCCACCATGTTGCAGCGCATCGGTATCCCCGTTCTCGAAGAACACATTTTTACCAGCGCCATTGCCACGGCGCGTTTTCTGGCGCGGATGAAACCGGGAGGCACGGCGTACGTCATTGGGGAGGGGGGACTGACCACGGCGCTGCACATTAATGGTTTTGCCATCGTGGACCACGCTCCTGATTTCGTGGTCGTGGGCGAGGGACGCACCGTCAGTTATGAACAATTGGAACAGGCAGTCAGCTTCGTTACCGCCGGTGCCCGCTTGATTGCCACCAATTTAGACCCGAATTGTCCGACGGAGTCAGGTTTACGGCCGGGCTGTGGCGCGATTGTCGCGCTTCTGGAAAAAGCCACGGGACGTCAGGCCTTCAGCGTGGGTAAACCCAGCCCGGTGATGCTCCGCGCCGCCCGCAAAGAACTCAACTTGCGCACCGAGGAGACCTGTATCATCGGTGATACGATGGCCACCGACATTCTGGGCGGCGTTCAGCTCGGATTTCATAGCATCCTGGTGCTCTCGGGTTCCACTCGTGCCGAGGATTTGGAGCAATATGCGTTTTGTCCCGATTTCGTTGTGGATTCAGTGGCCGATTTGGTGGAACCTTTACTGCGTCAGCCGGACACGCCGTTATGGCGGTCTTTGTCCGTAAGCAGCCCGGCAATTCCATCTGGCAGCCAGGTTCAAAGCGGTGGAACGGCACTGCCCAGCGTTCAGAAACAAGCCATCTCTTGAAGGTTCGGAGGCCCCTTGCTGACCACGACCATATCCCGCCTCGCCATCGCTCAGCCGACTGGAATCCAGAACCAGCCAGGCTTTCTTCATTCCTAAGAGCAACTGGAGGGAAAAATGTACGCCAAGACCATCGAAGCCATCAGTGAACAGGCTGCCGCTAAACTGGCGGCGCAAAGACGCTCACTCTTCGGGCATTTCGTCCGCTCGATGCTGGCGGGCATGTACGTGGGCGTGTCCATCGCCCTGATTTTTACCATTGGCGGTACGTTATCTTCGGGGGCGCCGTTCGTTGTGCGCCTGCTCATGGGTGTGTGCTTCGGCTGTGCGTTGAATTACGTCGTGTTTGCCGGGGCGGAACTGTTCACGGGGGCCAACTTGGTACTGACCCTGGGCGTACTGACGCGCCAAGCCCGTGTGAGCGACCTGGTGCAGAATTGGGTTTGGACCTGGTTAGGCAACCTGGCGGGCAGCATGCTGTTGGCCTGGATGGTGGTGCAAACCGGATTGTTCGATAACTCAGGCACCACCCAGGGCGTCTATCAGTTTGTGCAGAATCTGGTGGCGATGAAAATGAATCTGCCCCCGATGCAGTTGTTCTGGCGCGCTGTGTTGGCCAACTGGCTGGTATGTCTGGGCGTGTGGATGGCGGCCCGGATTCAGACGGAAACCGCCCGCATTCTGATGATCTGGTGGTGCATGTTCACCTTCATCACTTGTGGCTTCGAGCATAGCGTGGCCAACATGTTTGGCTTATTGTTGGGATTACTTGTGCCTCACGGCGAAAACATCAGTTGGGCGGGGTACTGGTACAATGTGGGCCTGGCTACGTTGGGCAACATCGTGGGCGGGGCAGTCCTGGTTGCCGGGTTCTATTGGCTTGGCACTCCCGAAATGCGTGCGCAGGTGGCAGCGATGCAGGAGAAGTCGGAAGAGGTAGCAGCAGAACCTGTTTTATCCAACTGAGATCTCCCGACCAAAGATTACGCCTAACGGCCGTGCTCCTTAGGACACGGAAAAGTTGGCCCAGGGTCAAGAGCCTGCGATCACCGTGAACCATCGCTGACCCGCCTCAGCCGATCCTAGTTTAATCTGCTTAGGGCCGCTCAGATCGGCACTGGAGAGGGTTACCCCACCTGAAAGGGCGCTCTCGATTCGCTTTTGTTACGTTCAACAGAACAGCGCTGGGTCGCTGCAAGGTTGTGCTACCGACTCGTCTAAGTTAAGGCTACGAATTAAGTAGGCTTTTCGTATTGTTAAAGGGCATCGGTAAATCACCCGAGGGCGATGAACGTCGGAGGCAGCTCGATATTCCTGGATTTTCAACTGCCTAGCGCGACGACATGGTTTTATTTGTCGTTAGCGTTAGCAGTGGGGTTGTTTGTGCGGTTGCGGCAGTGGTGGACTTGGCAAAATTGGGATGTGCTGTTGCTGTTTCTCTTAGCCCCGGGCCTACTGTATTTGCGCGACTGCCAAGCAAGGCGTCAGGAAGCTATGCAAGTGTTTGTCCAGACGCTCAGCACGAGTTTGAGCGAGGCGGCTACGGGGCATGGCATTACCCCCGGGGTGAGCGAGACCGTCTTGCCCTGGAGTCGCGCGCTGGAGGCGACAGCGCGATTCCAACAAGCCGACCGCGGCGTGCGACGCGCGTATTTGCTGCTTTTGCTCGGAACTGCGGCGTTGCTGCTACGGTGTGTGACCGATTGGTTCTTGCAACGCAGGCAACCGTTCCAGCCTAACCTAAGCACGGAGGGCCTGCTGTGGTTAGCGATTATGATCCTGGCAGTGTTGAGCGTAACCACGGCCTTGCCTGCCTTCGAAAGGCCCACGAGACCAGAAAGTGGCACCGTACTCATTGAACGGGCGGAGCAAGTGCTGGCGCGTCAGCCTGTGGTTGAGCGCTTGTTTGACTTAAAGCGGTTGTTGGCGGGGATCGCCGTTATTTGCCATCTCCTGAACGTGGCAGGGCTGTTCTGGGTGGGCTGCCGACATTTCGGACGGGCGTCGCTGGGGGCATCGGCGGCCCTGTTGTACTTGCTCCTGCCTTATTCTGCCTATCAGGCCCGCGACCTCTTACATGTGGCGCCCGCGACTTTATTGGTGGGCATGATTGCGGTTTATCGCTGGCCCGGGGTAGCAGGGTTTCTTTTGGGATTAGGTTGCGCTCTAGTCAATTTCCCGATTTTCCTGGTGCCGCTGTGGACGAGTTATTATGTTGGTCGAGGATTGCGGCGTTTCCTCATCGGGTTGAGTCTGGCTGTCGCACTACTGGCGCTGGCGCTGTGGTGGGGCGGCAGCTTGTGGCGGGAATGGCAATCGGTCTGGAATTGGCCGGATTGGCGCGCCTGGGATGTATCGCGCCGTCCTGCCGGCGAGGGTTTATGGTCCGGAATAGAGTGGCACTATGCCTATCGCGTGCCTTTATTCGTTGCTTACTTGTTATTAGCCCTAGGCAGCGCCTTCTGGCCTAAGGAAAAAACGCTGGGGCATCTGTTAGCTTGGACAGCAGCCCTGACCATCGGCGTGCAGTTTTGGTATGGTCGTGCTGGTGGTACTTATGTGCTGTGGTACGCGCCGTTGCTCGTGTTAATGGTAATGAGGCCAAACTTGCGCGAACTGGAGGAGCGTCCTATACCCAGTTGGCGGGAGCGCTTACGGGAATGGTGGTACCGCTTCGCCAACCGCACTTCCACCGCGCCAACGCCCCCAACGGCCAGCGGAATCAGCAAAGTGTGACGGATCAAGAGGGCAAGTCTAAGATGCACCGGCAGGAATTCTTCCAGCAACTTGAGCACAGCGGTTTGTTGCTCCTGCCGGCTCTTAAGGAACGGCTCCGACGTCCCGATGCCAAAAACTTGGACGGCATGAATCTGGCCCGTCTACTAGTACGGGAACGCTATCTGACGCCCCTGCAAGCTAACTACTTGCTCTCCAGACGCGGCGAACAACTCCGCCTGGGGCCTTATAGCATACTAGAGCGTCTGGGGCACGGCGGCATGTCGCGCGTTTACAAAGCGCAGCATTTAGCGACGGGCATGGTAGTTGCCCTGAAAATCCTCGACGAACGCCATGCTCAGAACCCCACGGCTCTCGCACGTTTCCGCCGCGAAATTGCCGCGCTGCAACAATTAGAACACCCTAATATCGTGCGGGCTTTCGACGCCGCCGAGCATAACGGTCAACTGTACCTGGTTCTGGAATACGTCGAGGGCATTGACTTATTACGTTTAGTCAAGAAAGTTGGTCGCTTACCCGTACAGTTAGCCGCCTATTGTATCCATGAGGCCGCGCTGGGTTTGCACCATGCCCACCAGCGTGGCATCATCCATCGGGACATGAAACCTTCGAACATTATGTTGGAAATCGTTCGGCGAGAGGACACTTCTGCCGCGGTGCAGCGGGTTACTTACGGCCGAGTGAAAATTTTGGACCTCGGTCTGGCGCGGGTCGATGCCCAGCGGCAACTGGAATCGACGCAACTGACCCGCCTGCATGCCATTATGGGGACGCCCGACTACATGTCCCCCGAACAGGCCCGCGACAGCCGCAATGCCGACCCCCGCTCCGATATTTACAGTTTAGGCGCCACCCTTTACTTTTGCCTGGCTGGGCAGCCTCCTTTTCCGGAAGGCACCCCGTTGGAAAAATTGCTTCGCCATCAGACAGAAGAACCGACACCTCTGACCCACTTGAATCCGAGGGTACCAGAGGAATTGGCGCAGTTGGTGCACACCATGATGGCCAAAGACCCGCGGCAGCGCCCTCAATCCGCTTGGGAAGTCGCACGCAGCTTACAACGTTGGCACAAGCCCCCGCGGGTTTCCGTGGTCAGTAATGAGCCCGTCCAACTGCGCGATGAAAACGTTCCCGAGGCAATTCTCCTGTCCGACAAGGAAGAGCCTCGCCCTCAGCCGAAGGCAGTGGCGTCTTCCAGCATTCCTGCCCAAACTCATCCGAGTGCTCCCAGTTCAGCGCCTGCCGGCGTGCCCGCGCAAGACGGCGAGCAACCTTCGACGCAAATTTCTGTTTACCTGATCCCCGCCCAGGACAGGGTCGCCTTGTCCGAAGTTGCAGGGATTCGTAAGCGTAAACAGAGCCAAGACTGGTCAATCTGGATTTGGCTGTTAGTACTCTTTGCAGGTGTGAACTTCGGATTGCTATTTGTGCTCCTGTTGCGACGCTGGCTCTCGCCCTAAAAGGAGTGGTCGGCTACCCTGGGCCCCGCACCTTATTTTTCCCGCCGCAAGATGACCAACATTCCGAGCGGAGGCAAATATGCCCGTGGAGGTAGCGTTCTTTGACGCCGACGTGACTGTACCGTTAGGGCACTCGCTTTGCGGCGGGTGGATTAAGCCCGCGCTCAAAATTGCTACGCCCCTGCGTGGCCTGGGATTTGTGCTGCGCGGCGACGAACCGCCCGTCGTGGTTCTGGCCCTGGACTGGTGTGGCGTCAGTAACGAGGCGCACCTGCGCATGAGGGAAATTCTGGCCCAAGCGGCCGACACCACGCACGAACGCGTCGCCCTTCACACAGTGCATCAACATAACGCCCCGTTCCTTGACGTCGCTGCCTGCCATGAAATCGCCCGCCATCCCGAATTACCACCCATTTGCGACCTGGGATGGTGGGAAAACATCACGGGGAAACTGGCCGAACGCTTACGCCACAGCCTGCGCCAGCGCGCTAAGTTGACTCACATCAGCTTCGGACAAGCAAAAGTCGAACAAGTCGCCTCTAACCGCCGGATCCTCGGACCCGACGGCAAAATCAAATACTGGCGCGGCAGTGCCTGCCGCGACGAACGGGCGCGCGCCGAACCTGAAGGTACCATCGATCCGTTTCTGAGAACAATCATTTTCTGGTCAAACGACCGTCGGCTCCTGACGCTTCACTACTATGCCACCCATCCCATGAGCTATTACGGCGACGGCGTGGTGAATAGCGATTTCGTAGGGATGGCTCGCGACCGTTGCGCAGAGGAAGACCGCTCGCCGCACATTTATTTCACTGGCTGCGCCGGCAATGTGGCTGCGGGTAAGTACAACGACGGCTCCCCCGATAACCGACCGCGACTCGCCCAACGCCTGTACCAAGCCATGCGCAAGGCTGAGCAAGACGCCGAGCGCGTCGCTGTGGACAGTTATCGCTGGCTTACGCACCAACTGTTCCTACCGCCGCGTCGCCAACCCGACTGGGACACCCTCCGCGCTATTATTGCTGATCGACAACAATCCATAGCCAACCGCAACCGCAGTGCCCTGGAACTCGCCTATCGCTTACGCGCTCATAAGAAAATTCCTCTGACTCTCAGCCGACTTATCCTACATCCCGACGTTTCCCTCCTGCACTTGCCTGCCGAGGCTTTCGTGGAATATCAGCTTTACGCGCAGAGCCTGGTGCCGAAGCATTTTCTCGCCACGGCTGCCTACTGCGACGGCGGGCCGTGGTACATACCCCTGAAGCGCTCTTTTGAAGAAGGAGGCTACGAAGTCACCGTAGCCTTTGCCGAACCTGATTCCGAAGCTAAACTGAAAGAGGCTATCGCCCGCCTACTTCAACCCCACGCCTAATCCCCCCAATCATAAGGAGCTCGGCCATGTTTCAGTTCACGCGACGCCAATTCCTGAGCAGCAGCCTAGCCGCAGGCGCCTTCGTGGTCAGTGGCACAAAGTCTAGCGGCACGGTACTCGGAGCCAACGAGCGCCTTCGCGTCGGTATTGCCGGCCTCAACGGTCGGGGTGGGTCGCACGTCAACGCCTTCCTGGCGTCGCCCGGCGTCGAAATCGCCTACCTCATTGATCCCGATACCCGCGTCTTCGCACGACACCTCAGCCGCATCGAAAAGCAACAAGGCCGCGCTCCCATTTGCGTTCAGGATGTGCGTAAAGCGCTTGACGACAAAAACTTGGACATCCTCAGCATCGCCACCCCCAATCATTGGCACTCCCTCATGGCCATCTGGGCATGCCAAGCTGGCAAAGACGTCTATGTCGAAAAGCCTCTCAGCCATAACGTCAAAGAAGGCCGCATCCTAGTCGAAACCGCCCGCAAGTATCAACGCATCGTCCAACACGGTACCCAGAACCGGGCCAGCCGCGCCTGGGCGCATCTCCGCGCCGTCGTCGAATCCGGCAAACTCGGTCGGCTACTGATCTCCCGCGGACTCTGCTACAAGCTCAGGCCTAGCATCGGCTTCAAGCAGCCCAGCCCTGCGCCAAAGGAACTAGATTTCAATCTCTGGCTTGGCCCAGCCCCCGAACAACCTCATCACGCCAACCTGGTGCATTACAATTGGCACTGGTTCTGGGATTTCGGCAACGGCGACATCGGCAACCAAGGCGTCCATCAAATGGACATCGCTCGCTGGATGATTCCGGGCGCGACCTTGCCTATTGCGGTATTCAGCTTAGGTGGACGTTTCGGCTACAAAGACCAAGGCCAAACTCCCAACACACAAATTGCCGTCTTCGATTTCGGCCCGAACCAACCCCTTCTGATCTTCGAAGTACGGGGTCTGCCCACCCGACCTTTCCACGGTCAAACAGTTGGCAACATTCTGCATTTCGAGGCAGGCATTGTCGCGGGCACGAAGTTTTATCCTGCAGACAGCAACAAGGAGGCCCCCCTGCCGGCTGTTCCCGTTCCGCCACGTGATTCCCACGACATCTTTGCGAACTTCCTCGCCTGCGTCCGCTCGCGCAAAGTCCAAGACCTTCACGCCGACGCGCTCGAGGGGCATTACTCCAGCGCACTGTGCCACTTTGCCAACATTTCGTACCGACTCGGCCACGACATGTCTCCCGAGATGTTCCGCGCCCAACTCCGCGATGACCCCGCGCTCCAGGAAACCCTAGACCGCATGGAAGAGCACCTCAAACAAAACAAGATTGTCCTCAGCGACCTTTGCTACCGCATCGGACGCCGACTCAAGATCGATCCCAATACAGAAACCATCGTAGGCGACGCTGAGGCCAATCAACTGCTTTTCCGCCAATACCGTCCGCCCTTCGTCGTTCCCGACCGCGTTACCTAAATTCCATCTTGGCCATCGCCGACACGGTAGAAGCTCTCTCGACCACCCGCCCACTGCGGTCCAGGCTATTCATGGTTCGCGGTAATTCCGTTTCCGATTCGCGCCCCTTTGGCAATCCCGACTTGATTATCTCTTGCCAACTAATATGCACAAGCGGACATCAGCTAGGTCGCAAGGCCCCCTTAGTCGCAAGGGACTTCTGGTCGCAACGGACTGACCACGTCGAAACGAACCATCATACGCGTCGCCCAGCCTGACCCTCATCAAATGGGCGAAACCACGCCTGCTAAGAACCGACCCTTTCGAGCATTTGCCGAAATTGCACCGCTCTTATAACATGGCCCAAAATAACAAGCCTAACACACATTAGGACTGCCCGCATAATGTCCGCTAAGGAGGATTCACCATGCGCAACATCGTGCTTATGACCCCCTTACTAGCAGCAGTACTCGCCATCGGCTTGGTGCACGCACAACAAGACAAACCCAAGCCCATTCCACTTTTCAACGGTAAAGACTTCAGCGGATGGCGCAAGTTCGTCGATCCCAATTCCAAAGCCGACCCCGACAAAATCTTCACCATCCGCGACGGCATGATCATCGTAGATGGCAGCGTCAACGGCTACCTGATCACAGAAAAAGAATACAGCGACTACGTGTTGACATTAGAGTGGCGCTGGGGCGAGAAAGTCCACCGCCAGCGCAACAGTGGCGTGTTCGTGCACGTAAGTGGCCCCGACCAGATCTGGCCTAAAGGCGTAGAAGCACAGCTGATGTCAGGGCGGGCCGGCGATTTCTGGCTGGTCGGCGGCTTTAAACTCAAAGTTGACCCAAAACGCCAAGACCCCAAATACAAACACCACTATTTCCGCATCAAAGAAGACGTTGAAAAGCCCCTGGGCGAATGGAATCACTATGAAATTACCTGCGACGGCCCAACCGTGCGCCTCGTAGTCAATGGCCAATTCGTCAACGAAGGCACCGACGCCGAGGCCACGAAAGGCAAGATCCTCCTGCAATCCGAGGGCGCCGAAATCCACTTCCGTAATATCCACCTCACACCTCTCAAATAACCCCTCCGTCCTCTAGAAAATCGCGCAAGCTTTTCTGCACCGCCTGAAACGAAACGCGCATCCTCAATCGCTGAAGCATCGTAGTTCCGCGCTAATCTCGCTCAAGAAAGAGCCAACGCTCTAAGCCAACGCTTTTCCGCGCTACACTGGCCACCCTAAGGGCAACCTCCATGCAGCTCTGCAAATGGCGCGACGCAACTGGGCAAGCCCGCGTTGGTTTAGTACGGCAAGAAATGGTTTACCCCCTCGACTTAGCGGACACTCCGGAACATCCCGCTCTAAGCACGATTCTCCATGCAAAAAACCCATCGCAGTTTGCAGAAAGCCTGCTAAGCTCCTCAGCATCTCCGCTGCACATTGATGAATTATCGCTCCTCCCGCCCATTGACCACCAGGAAGTCTGGGCCGCAGGCGTCACCTTCCAACGCAGCGAGGAAGCACGCAAACGCGAATCCCACGACGCCGCAATCTTCTACGATAAGGTCTATCGCGCGCCGCGACCGGAACTGTTCTTCAAAGCACCTGCATATCGAGTCATCGGCCCCGGCGGGCGCGTACGTATCCGCAAGGATTCGCTTTGGAGCGTCCCCGAACCCGAGCTAGCCGTGATCTGCGACCCCGACCTGCGTATCGTCGGTTACACCATCGGCAACGACAT
Organism: Gemmatales bacterium; assembly: GCA_025060195.1. Classification (GTDB taxonomy): domain Bacteria; phylum Planctomycetota; class Planctomycetia; order Gemmatales; family HRBIN36; genus HRBIN36. The sequence goes on from JANXCQ010000012.1 coordinate 57,528, forward strand.
GAGCGCACGCGACATCGAAGGCGAAAATCCCCTCTACCTGCCCCAAGCTAAAATCTACGATGGCTCGTGCGCCCTGGGCCCAGTCATTACCCTGGCCCCTGCCATGCCCCCGTTGCCCCAAGTGCAAGTCATTTTGACTATCCAACGGCAGGGCCGCACTGTGTTCCACGGACAAACAACCATGGCGCAAATGCGCCGCACCATCGAAGAACTCATCTCCTGGCTCGGCCGTGAAACTACTTTCCCCCATGGCGTCGTCCTACTCACAGGCACAGGCATTGTACCACCCGATGATTTCACCCTCGAACCAGACGACCTGATCCATATAGAAATCACGGGCGTCGGTCGACTCGCCAACATCGTTGAGCGAAAGTCCTGAGTTAGTGTGTAAACCGTTTACCCACGCCGTTTTCCAAAAGGTTGCCCTTGCAAAAGTTGAATGCCCTCGCTATTCAGCGTCCATCGGCACCATTTACGCCCGACTATATTTATCGCGCGGAAGCTCCCACTAGGACGTAATCAAACACCTCCTAGGTAGGAAAACACCAACGAGCGAACCAATTCCGACCAACTAATTTACCTAAAAAACTTAGCGCCTGCGTTCGGCTCTTCTTAAGCTAATCGAGGATAGACCATGTGCGGCATAGTCGGATACGTTGGCCGACGCGAAGCGACGCCCATCTTACTCGAAGGGCTACGCCGACTCGAATATCGCGGCTACGACAGCGCTGGACTAGCGACCCTCAGCGGAAACACTCTGCATGTCCGCAAAAGAGCAGGCCGGCTCCGCGAACTCATCAGATTAGTCTCCGAAAGGCCAGCACCAGGAACCCTGGGCATCAGCCACACCCGTTGGGCTACCCACGGCGGCGCCACCGACCTCAACGCACACCCCCATATCGGGGGAAATAACCTCCTCGCTCTGGTACACAACGGGGTCATAGAAAACTATGCCCTACTTAGAACGCAGTTAGAAGCCGAAGGATTTATCTTCCGTAGCCAGACCGATACCGAAGTTATCGCACACCTAATCGCCCATTATTATGAAGGCGATTTACTAGAAGCGGTACGCCGTGCCCTCAGTTGTCTGAAGGGAACCTACGGCCTGGCCCTTATCAGCCCGCAGCACCCGAACCTGCTCATCGGGGCGCGTTTCGGCTCGCCCCTGGTCATCGGCCTAGGCGAAAATGAAATGTTCCTGGCCAGCGACCCCAATGCCTTGATCGGCTATACCCAACGTGTGGTCTATCTCAATGACGGCCAGCTCTGCGCCTTAACTGCCGAAAGCTGGGATATCCTCGACCGCGATCGTGCGCCCGTACAAGCCAGCATTCATGCAATTGACTGGGAATTAGAAGACGTCGAACTCAATGGTTTTGACCACTATATGTTGAAAGAGATTTACGAACAGCCCGAAGCCTTAGAAAACACCTTACGAGGCCGATTAGACGACACCAATGCGACAGCTCATTTCGGCGGATTAAATCTTTCCCCGCGGCGCTTACGTCAAGTGGACAGAATTATACTCACAGGATGCGGCACCTCTTATCATGCGGGCCTGGTGGGAGAATACCTTTTCGAGGAACTAAGTCGCATACCTGTTGAAGTCGAATATGCCAGCGAATTTCGTTACCGCAATGCACCCATCGAGCGCCATACCATCCTGATCGCCATTACTCAATCGGGAGAAACCGCAGATACCCTGGCAGCCTTGCGGGAAGCCAAACGGAAAGGGATCCCGACCCTGAGTATCTGTAATGTGGTCGGCTCCACCATCGCTCGGGAAGCGGACGGCGGCGTCTACTTGCGTGCAGGGCCGGAAATTGGCGTCGCCAGTACCAAAGCCTTCACCTGTCAGGTCTTGGTATTGACCCTCTTAGCCTTATATTTTGGCCGAATGCGGCACCTTTCCGCTTCTCAAGGAGCCCGCATTATTGAGGAACTACGCCAGCTACCTGACTTAGTGCGGCAAACGCTTAGCTGCGATGAACCCGTGCGCCAAATTGCGGCTAAATATTATCAAGTGCAGAATTTCCTTTATTTAGGACGCCAGTATTTATATCCCATCGCTCTAGAAGGCGCCCTAAAAATGAAGGAAATCAGCTACATTCATGCGGAAGGTTATCCTGCGGCCGAAATGAAACATGGTCCGATTGCTTTAGTGGACGAAAATACACCTACAGTCTTTTTAGTGCCCCGGAGCTCGGTCTTCGATAAGGTAATCAGCAATATGGAGGAAATTCGCGCCCGCGGGGGCCCCATCATTGCGGTGACTACTCAAGGCTGCGAAGAAGTGGCAAGTCGCGCCGATGACGTCATCACCATACCCGATGCTCCCGAATACCTGCAACCGATATTAGCGGTGATTCCGCTGCAACTCTTAGCATATCACATGGCCTTGCTCCGGGGCTGCGATGTCGATAAACCGCGGAACCTGGCCAAGAGCGTTACGGTCGAGTAAGACGTTGCACGCGACGTTGCAGACGCCGCCCGTAAGCCCGAAGGAGCCAATCGCTAGCGCGCGTTGGTAAAATCCGACACAGCCACAGCACCCAGGCCGTATGCCAGGGGAAAGCAACGAACGGTTTTTTGCGAATTATGGCACGGACAATATGTCGGGCCGCTTCCTCTACCGACATGATATCGGGTTTCGGCAGAGGCAAATGCCGTGTTAGCTCGGTGCGAATCCAGCCTGGGCAAATGGTTGTACACAAAATGCCCCGCCCAGAAAGCTCCAAACGTAAGCTATCCATCAAGGCGTTCACCCCCGCTTTACTAGCACTATAACCCGCCAGAAATGCTAATCCCCGTAGTGAGGCCAAACTGGAAATAGCCACTAAGTGTCCCCGTTTGCGTTGCAACATGCCCGGCAGAACGGCAGCGATACTGTTAGCAACGCCGACGAGGTTGACGTCGATCAAAGCGGCGAATGCCTGGGCATCAAAGGCCGTGGCTGGCGTGGCATAGCCAATCCCTGCATTCGCGATCAGGATTTCCACAGGACCCAACCTCCGTTCCAGAGTGGCCACGACCTGACTTAGTTGTTCACGCTGTGTGACATCCGCTTGTTCATAGCCCCCAGCGCGACCGCGAGCTTTAAGCTCCTGCATCAGGCTTTCCATAGGACTAACATCGCGATCGATAGCGGCAATTACCGCACCATGTGTGGCCATTTCTATCGCTAATTGGCGTCCTAATCCGCGCCCCGCCCCCGTGATTAAGACCACCTGATTCTCAAAAGGCAAGGCCATACCTTCCGCTCCTATCCCTTGAGCTCGCTTGAATAATCTATAAGTTTTCTCACCTTTACGAGGCTATTGTATTAACGTACACAAGGGGGATTTGCGAGCGGTTTACTGCCGGCTAGGAACACCATCCTTGCCTATTTTAGGCCTAAATTACGGGGATAAGGTTTGCGACAACCATGCTTATAGTACCAATATGCTATACATAGACGCTAACCCGGGCAGTCGCCTAAATAACTCATCTTAATACGAAAAAGTCTGACAACCATTTCATGCTAATATGGACAAGAGAACTAATATGGACTAGAGAAACTGCCAAGCGTCGGCCATAGTGATTAGTGGTCGGCTCTGCTGATAGACTTAATTATCCTGAGGAGCGGGCTTAGTGAAATCTACAGTGATCTGTTGGCCAGCTTGTAGGGTGACTATACGTGTCTGCCGCACCATTTGGCCGTTGCTTTTCCAACTGGCCGTGATGGTGTACTCATAGCGCTTCCCAGGAGTTAGGGGCGGCGACTGCAGAGTGCGGCGTGTTCCCATGGTGCGTAGTTCATAATCTTCCACGAAAACTTGCGCGTCGGCCGCGGGCAGCAGGATGGTGATCTCGGCCACGTTATTTGTGCTCGGCAACGGACGTGGCGGCGTCAGTTCCCCGTTGGACGGCGCTTCGGGCGTTGGTCGCGGAACGACATGATACTCGGCTCGACTCAGCGGCGCAAGCACCGCGGGCACGGGGTAAATATAACGCGGATACACATAGGGATAATAGCCGTAATAAGGCTCGCCCCAGTACGGATCATGCCGCGGCCCGACATACATGCCCACGCGATAGGGCACGTAGCCGTAAGGATAAGTGGAATATTCCAGCAAATATCTCTGATAGGCGGGACTGTAAACCACAACGGCACTACCGGCGCGGGGGGCCACCACAACTTGTTGTCCCGCGGTCGTGCCCAACGGGCCTAGCGCTAATACGCACACGAGCACTATTTGCCAAGCGAGCTTGCGCATAAGTGAATCCTCATCCAGTCTTTTAGTGATGTCCCGGGCACGCGCCCTAAGTATTCTACCTCAAAATTTCCCGCTTGGTTGAACTTAGCCTTTAGAACCCATCGAAGGAGGACTCGTGATGGCCACAGCTGCGCTAATCGGCACGGGGTTTATTGGCCCCGTCCACATCGAGGCGCTCCGGCGTTTGGGTATTACCGTCCGTGGTGTGCTCGGTTCCAGTGCGGAGAAAAGCCAGCTTGCGGCGCAACGCTGGCACCTGGAACGGGCCTACCGCTCGCTCGACGAACTGCTTGCCGATCCGCAAGTGGATGTCGTCCATATTACTTCGCCGAATCGGTTCCATTATGAGCAGGCGCTACGGGCATTGCAAGCAGGTAAGCACGTGGTGTGTGAAAAGCCGTTGGCTTTGAATTCCCAGCAAAGTCGCGAACTGGTGCAACGCGCTCGCGATAGTGGGAAGGTCTGCGCGGTATGTTATAACATCCGTTTTTACCCTCTATGTCAGGAGGCCCGTCAACGCATCGCAGCAGGTCAATTAGGACGAATTTTTCACGTGGTCGGTTCCTATCAGCAAGATTGGCTGTTATATCCGAGCGATTTCAATTGGCGCGTGCTGGCTCAGGAAGGTGGCGCCGCTCGTGCCATCGGCGATATTGGTACGCATTGGCTCGACCTGATTTCGTTTCTTATGGGCCAAACGGTGGTCAGCGTGTGCGCCGATTTACGCACAGTTTGGCCGACACGTCGCCGTCCTCTGGGGCCCACCGAGACGTTTGCGACGAAACTGCAGTCGGGCAATGCCTTCGCGGAGGTGGCCGTTGATACCGAGGATTATGGCGCAGTGTTACTGCGCTTTGCCGATGGCACGCCGGGAGTTATGGTCGTTTCCCAGGTTACCGCAGGTGCCAAGAACCGCCTCCGCTGGGAAATTGCTGGTGAAAAGGCCGCTTTAGCTTGGAACAGCGAACGCCCGGATGAATTATGGCTCGGTTATCGCGATGGGCCGAATCAACTGTTGCTTCGCGACCCAGCGTTGCTCACCGAAGCGGCCCGCAGTTACACTGATTACCCTGGCGGACACGCCGAAGGTTTCCCCGATACGTTCAAACAACTCTTTCGCGCCGTTTACAGCGCCCTCGAGCAAGGCCGCCCGCTTCCCGGACTCTATCCCACCTTCGAGGACGGCCATCGGGAAATTGTTCTTTGCGAGGCGATTTTAGCTAGTCATCAACAGCGTCGCTGGATCGACGTGCCCCAGGACCTTTAGGCCGGCCTCATAAGGCGCTGAGTGATACTTCAATATATCTAAACATGATAGCTTAGGCGGCATATAAGCATTATTAGATCGCCATATAGTGTAATCGTCGCCATAAACTCCGGCGATCTACTTAACTTCAATCTCATGCAGGGTCAGCGGGATAATAGTGGTGGCATAAACCTTGCCATTCGTGGCGGCGCAGATGCCCATAATGTGATACTGCGGGACTAATATGCCATCGGGGCGTCGGCGTACGCCGTGATGCCAAGGTAACGGTCGGCCTTTTTCGTCCGTGAAGCGAGTATAATCCGGGTTCCGAATGGCAATGGGGCCATGATCACGGCAACCTTTCTCGCCCGGTTTATAGCTGACGATATGGAGCAGGTGCTCACGTTTAGGATGGTGCACGGCTACTCCCATCCACACCGTACCATCGGGTCCGACACATAAAGCGCGACAATCAGTACGCGCCTCAGGGTCATTGATTAAGGCACCTAACCGCCTACCGGGTAATACCTCCCCTTCCGCTGTCAGGTCGTAAGCATATAACTGGTTTTCGTTCATAGCCACGGCATAGAGCGTTTTCCGGTCGGGTGAAACTTCCCAATTGATCGGATGACTATGTGGATGAGCTAATAAACTATCTTTCGGAGGTTGGCCATCTATGGTTTGCTTGAGTCGCTCTAATTTATCAGTGCGCGGATCATAACGGGCGATGTCGCCCCCGCGAATTGGATGATAAGCCCGACCGAGATAATCTAACACAATAAACGCATACATGTGTTCGCAATCCATCAGGTGTTTATACTTACCGGTCTTTAGATCAAGTATGAGGAAGTGGGTGCTCTCGACGGGCCGATCATCAGAGCAAGTCGATATATAGGCTAAGCCGCGTGATTCATCGGGTGTGATACTGATAATCCCATGGTGCGGCACAGGTATCGGATAGACTTCCACCTTCCCCGTTTGCGGATCGTATACCATCGGGTAACCGCCAGGATAATCGGTACGTTTCTCCCCTTTCTCGGGGTAACCTTGTTTCGTGCCGAAGTAGATTTTGCCGCTTTCGCCAACGTTATTACGCGTATGAATTTTCGATTGGGCAGCGAATCCTTTCGCGCTGCTACCGAGGGTTTTCATCACATCCACGACTACCTTCATTTCCTTCGTGCGGGTATTGAATTCCACTAAGTAAGCATTTTCGCCGTACTTCGCCGTGCCTATATAGAGGCAACCGTTTTTGCCCTCAACGATGGAAAAATAACCGCTACCTTGATTCGTTAGATGTTTAGGTATAGCGTACGCGGTCGTCCAAAGCCAGCGTATAGCTTCGGGCTTTGCTTGCTGGGCTTCGCTCCCATTAGGACATAGGAACGTCAGGCATAAGACTAAACCGGCAAGGCCTAAGCTTAGCCTGGTGAGCTTACGCCAATTCAGTGGGACTAAGAAAGGAGATTGATAGGTTAGCCATGCTAACCGCTGGGGCATGGGTTACTCCTTTTGACAGGGCAGGGCGTGATCTCGGCAGGCACAATTTTGATTCTAGGGGCGACTAATAAATATGGCCAGGAACATCAGCTAACACTAGCTTGGCATATATAACTATTGGACGGGCTTAGAGGGTCGTCGCGAAAATTGTTTCGCGGGGGCCCGACTTGGTGGGAGAGACTGAAAGCGTAAGGGCGTACGTGCCTGCTTCCCGCGTTCGAGCCGATCGAGTTCGAAGTAACGGCGGTCGGCATTAAATACGGGAGGGGGGAGGGCCTCGGCCTGTCGAAGCGCCTGGGCTTCTTCCATATCGTCGCGGCGCACGCCGATGCCGCGGAACACGGGCAACCCCCGCTGCAGTGCGAGGATTTCGCGACGGGTTCGGCCTTGCGGAGCGTCGGGCCAAGGTTCCGGATGCTCACGGAAATCGAAAAAGATCGGCACAATTTGGCAGATATACTTCCAGTAGCCGGGATTATCCGACTGAATATAAAGTCGGCCACCTGGTTGCAGCGCTCGATGGACTAAATACAGGAACCGCGGCGTGATGAGCCGACGATGCACCTCAGCCAAGTCGTAGTAAGGCTGGGGGTGGTAAATGTGGATTTCTGCGACGCTGTTCGGGGGCACGAGCCGTTCCATCACTTCGCGGGCATCGGCTACGGCAAAGCGAATGTTCTTCAGTCCGCGCTGATTGGCTCGGCGTACCGCATAGCGAATCACCACTGGCAGACAGTCCACGCCTAGGTGATCGCACTCTGGATGTGCCAGGGCGTGGGCGATAAGAAATCGACCATTGCCACAACCCAAATCAAGAATACGCGGGGCCTCTCGGCCAAACAACGCCTGCCAGTCGAACGGACCGCTGGTCGGCAGACGTTTCAGGGCCGTTTGTGTCCAGCGTTCACGAGGCACCACTTCACCGGGAAAGGGAACGCCAAATTCGAGTTCCGTGCTCATCGCGCTCATTACGTTCGCGAAAGTTGGAAAAGTTTATCTTCACCGCCATGAATTTGGCAGCGACTTTTGGTTGACAGCTCTTGGAGAACATTTGCGAATCGCTAGTGTGTACATTACATTAGAAGGGGGTCAACACAGGAGTGCAAGCGATGCGTCGAAAAAAATCCTGGCAACTGGCTTTGCTCATCGGCATGGGTGTCGCTTGGCCGGGAGTTAGCTGGGCAGGCTGGCATAATGTGTTCCAAGTGACTTGTTTTCATCGCTCCACGCCAGTGGTTGCCCAAGCGCCGCCCGTCGTGGTGGCACCTGCCCCGACCGTGGCCGCTTATGCTCCGCAACAGGTCTGCACGACGCAGTACGTCCAACGTTGCTATTATCAGCCCGTAACATCTTATCGGTTCCAGGTTTACTATGAACCGGTTACGACGTACCGCACTTCCTATTATTACGAGCCTGTGGTCTCCTACCGCTATAGTTGTTATTTCGATCCGTGCACTTGCACGTATCAGCAGGTGGCCACGCCCGTTACTTCGTATCAGTTGCGAGCCTATTACACCCCCGTAACCAGTTATGTGCGGCGCTGTGGTTTTGTGCCGGTCACGTCGTACCGTGCCTGTTGTTATTTGGAACCTCAGACGACCTGTTACACGCTCGATCCGTGCAGCGGCCAGCCGATGACAACGCCCACTGTGCCGGATCGCCAACCTACCGTGCCTGCTCCGAGCATCCAGGAATATCGTACGCCCAGCGACAGTGGCAGTCCGCTCTACAACCGCACCTACCCACCGCCCAGTCAGCCGCCCGAAGGTAGCGGCCCTTATAAGCCCCAGATGTATAGCCCGCCCCCGCCCCCTGTGCCGAGCGTTCCGCGACCTGCGGTGCCGCGATTAGATCGCATCGCCCTGGAAAATCCCGCGGACGGACACGGCGCCATCGCGGGCATGTTTGTCGATCCTGGCAATGCGGCGCCGGTCGTTCAGGTCGTTTTTGTCAATGAGCAGGCCAATCAGCGTAGCACGGTCCAGCCCGATGCGCAGGGGAGATTTCAGGTTCGCTTAGCAGCGGGGCAGTGGCGCGTGTTGATTCGCGACGACCAGGGACGGGAAATTCCTTATAGCACACTCCACCTGCAACCAGGTGAATATCGCCAACTCACCTTGACGAGCTACGCCGACCGTCGTTAGCGTACACGGCGTTGATTACTTCAGATTCTCCTTAATCCAGGCGAGCACTTCGTCGGGGTGCTTACGAACGTCCACTTGGTCGTAAATCTTGCGGATAATGCCTTGTTTATCAATCACAAACGTTTTGCGTAATGACAGGCCATTGGCACCCAGGACTCCGAACGCTTTGGACACGGTTTTCTGCGTATCGCAGAGCAAGGGGAAGTTCAGATTGTGCTTGGCCACGAACTGGCTCTGCAGCTCGACGTCGTCCACGCTGATACCGATTACCACGGTATCCAACTGGGCAAACTGTTCAACGCGATCGCGAAAACCGCAACTTTCGACCGTGCAGCCCGGGGTCAACGCCTTGGGATAAAAGAATAGCACGATGTTTTTCTTGCCTCGGAAGGTGTCGAGCGCAAGCGTCTTTCCATCCTTGTGATCGGGCAGCACGGTGCTGACATTCACAGCGGGCAGCTCGACTTTCGGCGCAGGTTTCCCCTCGGCCACTTCGGCAGGTTGGCCCCGAAGTTCGGCAAAGGTCATGACCACGGCGGCCAAGCCCACGGCCAGCAATAACCCCACGGACACTAGCTTCCACAGCATGGAGATCCCTCCTTTCTGCGAGTGAGCCTTTCAGTTGACTCAAGTATTTTGCTTGCGGACAAGATACAGGCAAGGGGAGGGGGGCCTACGGAGGACAGACGAATAATCCGCGGGCTAACCGATGGGTCATTTTGCACGCCGAAACACGTCTTTTTGCCCTTTGGAATCTATTGTTGTCATCTGGTCGTTGCTAATCGTGACTTGGAGTTTCTCGACCACCACTTTACCTTCGGCATCCAGAGTAACCTCCACCTCGTTATCGCTGAGTACGCGGTATTTGCCCATGATTGACTTACCGTTGATTGTGATGAGTAACTGACCATCGCGAGAAAATTCCACAAGCACCTTGGTGAATTTATCTTCCTCGACGGGCTGCCACTGGCCGATGATGTGCTGGGCGAGTTGTTTCTGGGCCGTCGCTTCGGGTACCCAGAGCGCACACGTGGCGAAGATCAGGGCGACAAATCGCAGCTTAGACATGCGTTTCTCCTACAAAGTTTGGCTCGCGCTAGCTCGCGGCCGCAAATCGTCGGCCTATCCCGACGCTAGCCGATGCCAGCATCCGAAGTTCGACTGTGTGCCCATACCCCATCTTGCGGCGAGTCGCAGGAGGAGAAGAGATTGGCCAACGCAGTGTCTAATTGCCCCCAGGCACCCTAGCCAGGTCTGCTAAGGCGATCGGCTCAACGACTAATGTAGCGGATGTGGTTGCGTTGACCATACGATGGAAGTGGGGGAGCCAGCGGAACGTTTGCCTTCGAGCGAGAAATGTCGGCAGACGGGATGACCTTGGTACGTCTGATGGCAGGGCTGGCGTTCGACACGGGGCTACGGATTCGGCCCAGCCGTGAAAGCAGACGCGAAATCCGCTCGGCCAACGGTCCGCACGCACGGCGTTTCGATCGCAGCTCCCGCAGCGGTGAGTCAACAAGTTTGCACAACGTACGAATCGAGCCTTGGCGGGCTAAACGGGCTTTATAAACAAGCCGTTTGTTATAGTGCAGCATTTGCGGAACAAACACGCACAACGGCAAGGTCATCCGTGGCCTGATAGAAACGCTGAAATTTATTGGACGGTCTTTTTCGCGTCTCTTTACGGAGGTGTCACCAATAAGGCAGAGAAAGGCAGAGAGGGATTGAACTTGCATCTTTATGAGGTCTAAAAAGGCTCATTTTGCCTCATTCAGCCCGAAGCAGCGTTCACCTCCGTATTTGCACGTAGCTGGAGCGCCGCTGGATACTGTCGTTTGCATCGGGAAGTATCAAGGCAGAGGCTGATTACAGGCAGCGTCAAAGGCAAACAACTCCAATCCACAACAATAGGGGTTTCGTCTTAGTAGGTGATCTAAGCTCTTGCAGCACAGCAGCACCACTCGAGTGGCCCATGTAAGGAGTCAAATATGCTGCAGAAACGAAGGATCACTGCGTGGCGTCTGGTTTGTGCCTGGGGCTTGGCATTTTGGGCCTGCGGGATGGGTTAAGCGGTGGCCGATCTCACCTTAGCACAGTCGGGCCAAGAAGGGACGAAGGTAGCCCACGCCGTGAAGCTCAAGGAAGTGCATCAGTTTGTTCAAAAAGATGGGGAGAAACCCGAGCGGTTTCTTTCGGTGAAATTTTCGCCTAATGGGAAACGTCTGTATGCCACGAGCCTGGCACCGCAAGCGCGGAAGGTGTATTTACGGGCGTGGAATCTAGACGACCGTACCTTGGCTTGGCAGCAAACTATCGCCACGGAAGATAAGGAAAACCCCATTCTCGACCCCGACTCGTGCTTAAAACTATTTCAGGTGGATGTTTCGCCGGACGGTTCTTATGTCTTGGTCAATGATTGGGGGCGGGTGCAACTCTGGGCAGGGAAGAAATTGGTTAGCAAAGGCTGGCACGATAAAGAGGTAGTTATCCATCGGGAAGGGGAGTTAGCTTTTGAGCTTACGGTGGAGGTGCCCGCGACCAACGAGAGGCATATTGGTTGGGTTTCCGCCGCACGCTTCCTGCAAAGCGACGGCATTCAGTTACTGGCCGCTTTCGGAAGGCCACCGACACTGCGGCATTGGCGGCAGGTATCGAGCTTAACGTTACCGCCTCGACCTGGGTTCATGAATGAATTGGATGCGAAGCACGAATCCCAGACCGCTGCCGGGTTCAGCGGTTTGCTGAAAGAGAATGCCGTCACCTGCTTGGCACCGCACCCGACCGACAGCCATCTAGTCGGTTGTGGCGGTGGCAGCGGGATCTGGATTTGGAACTGGAAGACCGCGAAGGTGGAGAGGCTGTTGGGGCCTGATTACGGGAAGACTAGGCCTTGGTTCGTCAGGATCGACGTAAGACCTTGGGTGTGGGTTTACGATTTGGAAGGGACATTTTCGAGCGGCGAACTGTGTTGGGTTTCCGCTCACGGCGACGAATCCGCTCCGTTTGCGCCTTCAGGACGCATCGTCGCCAGGATCACGGGGGTCTCTGTACACAATCTTCCCTGGCAGAGCGAAGGTTTCGTGGCAATCTGGAATCACGAAGGCAAGAAGTTGCATCGTTGTGTGCATCAAGGCGCGGTGGTCGGCGTGGCGTGTGCGAAGACCGCCCCGTGGTTGGTTTCGGGAGAGTTCAGGAAACAGGTCAAGTTGGTGGAAATTGACGAAACGCCTGGCCCACGGGAGCGCCCCGTCACGCTGGAATACCTCGACTTGCCGAGCTACATCTATGTGTGGAATTTGGACGGTAAGCTCTTGGCCCTGGGAGAAGGTCATCAAGCGGGCATCACGGATGTAGCTATCGCGCCCAGCGACGACCTCATCGCATCGTGTGGCATAGACGGTACAGTGCGGTTGTGGGAGGCGCCTAAGCTCAAGTAAGTTTCGCGCCCCGCAGTTAGCTTCGTAGCGGTCGGACGTTACATCGGCTCGGCCCCCCGGTGCACCGCCGCGGTGAGACAGGGACGTTCGCGCTGATCGGATGATCACACCAGCAGGCGCATCTCAGTATTTACTGCGGGCAGGGCCCTGGTCAGACGTTTCCTCAAGAGAGCGTTCGCGCTCTCTCGAAGGTCAGCTTGTAACGCCATAGCTGTTTCGGCTAAAATGCAGCAGGGTTACTCCAAGCTTAAGATGGATAATAGGGACAAATGAGATGTCAGAAATGACAACTATTGCCGGGCGAAGTATACCGCGGTTTCGACGGGTGATCTTGAAGCTCAGCGGCGAGAGCTTCAGCGGCAGCGGCAAGAGCGGCATCAGCCTGGAGGAAACGCTGGTGATCGCCCGTCAGGCAAAACGCGTCCGGGATAGTGGTGTGGAATTAGCCATCGTGGTCGGTGCGGGCAACATCCTGCGGGGAGCGCAATTCAGTGCGGGCGGCGAGGTGATCAAAGAGGCGACAGCCCATTACATGGGGATGCTCGCCACCGTGCTCAACGGGTTGGCTCTGCAAGATGCCTTGGAGTATCTTGGTTGCGAAACGCGGTTGCAGTCGGCCATTCGCATGGAAACGGTGGCTGAGCCGTATATCCGTCGCCGCTGCTTACGCCATCTCGAAAAAGGGCGGATCGTCATTCTGTGTGGTGGCACAGGCAACCCGTTCGTGACCACCGATACTGCCGCAGCCTTGCGGGGAAGGGAACTTCAGGCCGACATTTTGTTGAAAGCGACCAAGGTAGATGGTGTCTATAGCGATGATCCTGAACGCAATCCGCATGCAGTGCGTTATGAGCGTCTTACTTATTCGCAAGTATTGCGCGATAACTTGCAGGTGATGGATATGGCGGCTATCCATATGTGCATGGAAGCGCGACTGCCCATCCTGGTTTTTAACGTGAAACGCGAAGGCAGTATCGAGCGGGCCATAGCAGGCCAACCCATCGGCACGCTGATTACCAGCGAATAATGAAACAGAGGGTCGCGGTTACCCGCAATACCTTCAGACCATGCCATCCCTGGGAGCGGTAACGAGTTATGGGAGAGCCAATATGCTTGCCGATGACATTATCAAAGACGCCCAACAACGCATGGAAAAGGCGGTCAACCACTTACGGGAAGAATTACGTACGATTCGCACAGGACGTGCCAGCCCCGCTTTAGTGGATACGATCAAAGTCAACTATTACGGCACGCCGACACCGTTGAAACAACTGGCGGCCATCAGCACGCCTGATCCGCAGCAGATATTGATACGTCCTTTCGATGCCAACATCTGCAAAGACATCGTCTCGGCCATCCAACAGAGCGACCTGGGGCTGACACCGCAGAGCGATGGCAAGGTCGTACGCCTCAATATTCCGCCCATGAGCGGCGAGCAGCGGCAAAAGCTGGCCCAGCGCGTCAAGAAACTGTGCGAAGATGCCAAAATCGCTATTCGTAATATTCGCCGTGATGCTAACAAACGCATTGAACAGGAAGTGAAAAACAAAACCATGAGCGAAGACGATGAAGAGCGCGCCAAGAAAAAGATACAGAATTTGACCGACGAAGAAGAGAAAAAGGCCCAGGAGCTGGCGGATAAGAAAATCGCGGAAATTATGGAATAACTGAGCGGGGTCGGGCGATCAGCTGGGTTCGGGGGGCGCTGTTTCGGCCGAAACGGGACAACCCGCGTCGAGGTAGGATTGCAAGATAACCTGAGCGGCGATCATATCGGCTTTCTCGCGACGGGTCTTACCAGTCCAGCCCGCTTTCTGCATGAGCCTTTCCGCTAATTGCGTCGTCAATCGTTCATCCCAATAGGTCACGCGCAACCCGGTAATTTCCTGGAGCCATTGTCCAAACTGGCGCGCAGCCTCTGCGGACAAGCCCTCCTCGCCGCTCATACGTCGAGGCAGGCCCACCACGATGCCCGTTATGTTCTTCTGAAATACCAGTCGGCGGAAATAATCCGCATCCTCATGTTGCGATCGGCGATGATACACTTCCACAGGCGAAGCGATCCGCCGTTCCGGATCGCTGATGGCCACGCCGATCCGCACTTCTCCGTAATCCAGTCCTAATAAGCGGCCTTGAGGTCGCATGGTACTTCAAAGATAGTTTCCAGCTCCGCTCTCTTCCAGTTGTTTGACCAGTTCGCGAATTTCGTTTTCCCGTTGCTTGTGGGCGACCAGGATCGCATCCTGCGTACAAACGATGAGCAAATCCTGCACCCCCAGCGTCGCGATCAGTTGGTGGGTATCGCTGATGATGAGACAGCGCTGAGTATCGTGTCCAACATGGTGGGCCAACACGGTGTTATGGCCAACGTCCTGAGGATGCAGTCGCTCGAAAGCGGACCAGCTGCCCAAATCGTCCCAGCGAAAAGGGGCCTCCAGCACCAGGGCCGATTCACATCCTTCCATGACCGCATAATCAATGCTGATCTTAGGCAGGGCAGCATATTCCTCACGCCAAAGAGTTTCTCGTTGCGGCGAAAAAGCAGCATCAGCCATGCGACATACAGCATTATAAATACGCGGTTGCTGGCGCTGGAGTTCACGGAGGAACACTTGGGCGTATCCAATGAGAATGCCACTATTCCAGAAAAACTCGCCACTGGCACAGTACTGCTCGGCAATCAGGCGATCCGGCTTCTCGCGAAAAGCGGCCACTCGGTAGGCAGGAATTTGCAGACGCTCTCCTAAGAATTCGCCCCGACGAATATAACCGTAAGAGGTCGCAGGCCAGGTTGGGGGGATGCCCAGCGTTACCAAAGCGTGGGCCCATTCGCGGGCCCAGAGCACTGCCGCTTGCAGCGTACGGCGGAACAATGCCACGGGTTCGATCAGATGATCTGACGGCGCGACGACCAGAAGTGCTTGCGGCGCCGTCCGCGCGATGATGGCCGCGGCCAGGCCAATACAGGGCGCAGTATCCCGCCCCATCGGCTCGGCCAAAATTTTCTGAGGCTCCACTATGCCTCGCAAGTCTTCACACACCTGAGACCATAAATCCGCACTGGTAACGACCCAAATCCCCGTGGCAGGGACGACGCCTTCCAATCTCTCGGCACATTGCCGCAGCAGACTCTTGTCCCCCAACAAGGGCAGTAATTGTTTCGGTTGGTGACGGCGACTGCGTGGCCAAAACCGCGTTCCCGTGCCGCCAGCGAGGATGACCGCGTGGACCTCCGACCAGATGTCATCGGCAGCCATGGTTTCCCTCCGAGGACTCTCAAAACTCCAAACTCAGTCCGTCGTAAGCTAGTTCAACATTGGGCGGAAGTTGTCCGGCAATCTCGTTGTATTCCATTTCATGTCCTAAATGGGTCAAATAAGCTCGTCGCGGCCGCAAGCGTGCAATAATTTGCAAAGCCTGTTCCAAGGTGAGGTGACCTACGTAGGGTTTGCGTGGACGTAAACAGCTCAGGATCAGAACGTCGAGATTTTCCAGGTACGACCAGCTTCGTTCGGGAATTGCACCGACATCCGTGCAATAGGCGAGATTGTCGAAGCGAAAGGCCGTTACGGGAACGTTATGCTCGATGGCCACAGGCATGATCCGCTGCCCTAAGACCTCAAACGGCTCGTAATCCTGGAAGATATGCAACTGGACGCGGGGAAGCTGACCAACGGGCCCTAAGGCTGAGTGGGAATTGAAGGCATACGGAAACGCGGTGCGAATGAACCGGGCCGTATCCGGGCGACAAAAAACGGGCAACGCTCCCTTGAGAATGCGACATAAGCTGCGGAGATCGTCGAAGCCGAATAGATGATCGGCGTGATGGTGCGTGTAGAGCACCGCGCGAATGGGAAGAGCCGTCAGCGATTCGCTGGCGTGCACGTTCAGGAGTTGATAGCGAATCTCAGGCGGCGTATCAATGAGGATCCGGCCTTGGGGCAGCGTGACTAATGCGGCGCTCCGCATGCGGCGATTGCGCGGGTCGTTGGAAATACACGTCGCACAGGTGCAACCCAGTAACGGTACGCCGCTCGAAGTGGCCGTGCCCAGAAAGGTTAAGCGCCGTCTCATCTCAAATTGTCCCGTTCAGAAGCTGGCCCGGATTGCGTCTGTCAACCTACAGTATATGGCCAACCGGAGGCAGGCCGACACGACATTTCTCTGCCTTCGAGGAAACAAGACTCGACATTGCAGTGCGACTCTATGCTGATGGTGGTATTCATCATCTGCGCGGCGCATGCATGTGCGTTCCACCACGCATGTGCGTTCTACCGTGGATCAATTCGAGGTATGTACGCGAAGCTGGTAGGTTACCAGTCGCTGCTCCGCTGTCGTGGGGGGATGCTGCCAGGATTGTCTTCATCTAGCGGAGCAAGTTTCTTTGCCGTACAATGGGCCTCGTGCTGGCGGCGATTGCTGCAGGAAACCATAGCCGCACAGCCCACCGATAGATCACGAGGATTTGGAGATGGGTAAGCTCGGAGTTAGGGCCGGCAGGGCAGGGGAGTGTGGCACATGCACGGGCATGATCCGCAATTAGTCTCGGAAACCGCTGCCGCTCTGGACAAAGAAACGCTCGTGACTCGCCGTGGACTCTGGGGTCGTCTACGCGGGGTCATTGAATCGCATCCGCGTGGGTTGTTCTTGCTGTTTTTCGTGGAGATGTGGGAGAGGTTCAGCTATTACGGCATGCGGGCGATTCTTGTGCCCTACCTGATTACGACGACGCTGGCCCAGGCGCAATTGGGCATGTATTGGGGACCGAGTGCCTTCATCGGACATACCGTCACTGATCCGGCCCTCGGTGTGGTGAGCGGTACCGCGGCGGTGGTGGGTTATGACAAACTTCGCGAGGACATCGAAGCGGCAGCCAATCCAGGGCGCGGTTGGGCCGAGGGTGAGGCGAATCTCCTTTATGGCTGGTACACTGGATTGGCGTACTTACTGCCACTCATCGGCGGCTACGTCGCGGACAAACTGCTGGGTACGCACCGCTCGGTGTTAGTCGGAGGTATCGTGATCGCGCTGGGACATATTGTTCTGGCTGTTTCGGGACTTGGCAACCTGGCTCATTCTGAATTGGGCATGAGTTTATTTATCAGCGGTTTGGCTTTGATTGTTATTGGCACCGGTTATTTCAAACCGTGCGCCTCGGTGATGGTCAGTCAACTTTACCCTCCTGGTGATCCGCGCCGCGATAGTGCGTTCACTATTTTTTACATGGGGATCAATTTGGGAGCGTTGATGTGCAATTACGTTGCGGGAACGTTGGGTGAAAAGGTAGGCTGGCACTGGGGTTTCGGCGCGGCGGCTGTAGGAATGTTGGCAGGATTAGTGATGTACATCTGGGGCAGGCCACGTTATTTGCAGGGTATCGGATTGCCGCCCGCGGCGTACGCTGATGTGCGCTATCCGATTCTCCAGGTGCCATTGGCTCTACTCCTCGCCGCGGCCGTGGGTGTGTTTTACCATGTGGGCGGTTTTGGCTGGCTGGCTCAGGCACTTAAATCCGTCTGGATGGTGGATGTGTGGCGCTGGCTCATCATTCTCGGCACACTGGCAGCCGTGATCGGCGGGGCGGCTTGGCTCATTGCGATTCAGCAACCGGGCGAACGCGGTCTGACGGCGAGTATCCTGATTTTCATGATGTTCAACGCCGTCTTCTGGATCGGCTTCGAGCAAGCGGGTTCGACTCTCAACGTCTTCGCCCAACGCTCCACGGATCGCCGCATTCCTTTAGGGCCGTTTAGCACCCTGTTTGGTGTGGCGGAATGGGAAATGCCCTTCACCTGGTTCCAATCACTCAATCCGTTTCTTATTCTCGTGCTGGCACCCAGTTTCGCCTGGTTGTGGTCATTTCTGGAAAAACACGGTTGGAATCCGACGCAGCCGATGAAAATTTTCTGGGGCTTGGTGTTATTGGGCGTAGGCTACGTGTTCATCGTGATTGGGGCTTACCTGAATCATACGAGTGGCATGCCTGTGTCGATGTTTTGGCTCACTGCCATGTATCTGTTCCATACGCTGGGCGAACTCTGCTTGTCGCCCACGGGCCTGGCTTATGTGACTCGGGCCGCACCAGCGCGATATGTGTCGCTGCTGATGGGTATCTGGTTCATATCGAGTTTCCTGGCCAATCTCGGCGGCGGTATTATTGCTAGCTACATCGAAGAGGTCGAGAGCGGTAAGATCAAGCTTCCTTGGCAACTCTATGGCTATGAATTGGGCGGACGCGCGGATTATTTCGCGATGTTTGCAGTCGGTTCTCTTATGGCCGCACTTGTCATTCTCATCCTCACACCGCTATTCAAGCGCTATCTTGGCGTCAAGGAATAGAGCCTGACCCCTACTCCAGTGGCATCTTGACCCACAAAAAGGAGGCGGACTATGCAGGAAGGGAAGACCGTTGGCCCATCCGCGATTTCGTCTTCTTCGACTGGGGCAACGGCCAAAGAGGAAATCAATGTTTACCAGATGTCCACAATGCAACTGGATCGGGCCCTGCGGTATCTGCCCACGATCAAAAAAGGGTTGATTGATTTTCTCAAACGTCCTGCCCGCTCGATTATCGTCGAGTTCCCAGTGGAGCTGGAAGACGGGTCCGTGGTGACGTTTACCGGGTATCGTGTGCTGCACAGTCGCGTGCGTGGTCCAGGGAAGGGGGGCATCCGGTATCATCCTGATGTCAATCTCGACGAAGTGCGTGCCTTGGCCGCCTGGATGACTTGGAAATGTGCCGTGGCCGACTTGCCGTACGGCGGGGCAAAAGGTGGCGTCGCTTGCGATCCGAAAAAGCTTAGCGAGACGGTGCTCCGCCGCATTACTCGGCGCTATATCGCCGAACTGGGCGATAATATCGGGCCTTATGAGGATATTCCCGCCCCCGATATGTACACCGACGCCAAGACTATGGCCTGGGTTTACGATACCTACCAAATGATGCATCCCGGCCGAAATAATCTGCCCGTGGTAACCGGCAAGCCCGTGGATATAGGCGGCTCGCTCGGGCGGCGAGAAGCCACGGCCCGTGGCTGTCTGTACTGCGTGCAGCGGGCGCTGGCTGAGGCGATCGTGCCGGGCCTGAGCTCTCTTCGCGGAGCTCATGTGGTGATTCAAGGTTTCGGCAACGTCGGTGGTATTGCCGCCCAGTTGTTCCATGAGGCCGGGGCACGCATTATTGCCGTGAGCGATTCCACAGGCGGCATTGTCCACGAAGGGGGACTCGACCCCGAAGCCGTGCTGCGGCACAAGGAGAAGACTAAGAGCGTGCAAAATTTCCCTGGCGCGCGAAACATCACCAATGAGGAACTGCTAACCTTGCCGTGCGACATTCTCATCCCCGCGGCGATGGAATGTCAAATCCGCGCCGATAATGCCCATCGCATCCAAGCACGGTTGATCGCGGAAGCGGCTAACGGGCCGACTACGCCCGCGGCCGACGATATTCTGTTCGCTCGGGGTATTCCCGTGTTGCCGGACATCCTGGCTAATTCCGGGGGCGTGACCGTCAGTTATTTTGAGTGGGTGCAGAATATCGAAAACGAGCAATGGGATGAGGCGGAAGTGAACGAAAAACTGCGGGTCAAAATGGAACGGGCCACCTTGGCCGTTCTGGAGAAACATAAACAACTCCTGACTCGCGTCGAGCGCGGCGAAATCAAAACACCGGATGGGCAGGTGATCCGTCAAAAGCCCGACTTGCGTATCGCCGCGTTAGTGTTGGCGGTGGAGCGCGTGGCCAATGTGGCGTTGGAGCGCGGCATCTGGCCGTGATTCCGACTAGGACTTGCGGCGCCGTTGCCTCCTGGTGCGGCGATAACCTTGGAGCATGATTTCGCAGACCTCTTGCGGTGAGTCGCTCACTTGAAAGAGCCGCAGTTCGCGTGCGGAAATGTTATTCGCAGCGGCCACAGTGTGGGTAAGCCAATCCACCAAGCCACGCCAATACTCCGAACCGAAGAGGACAACGGGGAACTCATGGAGTTTCCCAGTCTGGATCAGCGTGAGAGCCTCAAACATCTCGTCTAAGGTTCCGTAACCACCTGGGAAAAGGACAAAGCCTTCGGAATATTTGGCGAACATGGTTTTGCGGACGAAGAAATAGCGAAACTCGACCGCGATGCGGACGTAGGGGTTCAGCCGTTGTTCGTAGGGAAGCTCGATGTTGCAGCCGACCGAAACGCCACCCGCTTCGACGGCCCCACGATTAGCTGCCTCCATGATGCCTGGGCCGCCTCCGGTAATGATCGCGAACCCGGCTTGGGCTAATAACCGAGCCGTTTCCCGGGCTGCCTGATACATGGGATGCTCAGGCGGAGTGCGGGCAGAGCCGAAAATTGAGACAGCGGCCGCAATATCGGCCAGGCGATTAATACCGTTGACAAACTCGCCCGCGATCCGCCACACCCGCCAGGGATCCTGGCGGGTGAATTGGCCTTGCCGCCTGTCTAACGGTCTGGGCCGAGGACCCCGTACCCGCTGCAACAGCAGCTCATCCTCGGTCAGTTCCGCCGTGACCGCGCCGGAGTCAGACGAAAGCACGTTACGCTTACTATTCAGTTCATCTTTGTCGGGCATGATAGGTCTCCCTCTTGGTGAGTGGAACATGACCCACGAAAAAGCTCATGGACATCTAGTCGTTTTAGCCAAGGAAACGCCTCAAGCACATTGAGCGAACTTGCACTCGTCCTTACAATACGGCAAACAGAGAAGGCAATCGGGAGATGGCGATGCTCAGGATGCGGTCGCTCATGGTCGGCATTGCAGTGTCGCTGGGAGTAATTGTCGGAGTTAGCTGGTTCAGTCGCGCTCAGGAGAAAGCACCGCCGAGCCGCAAGCCGCTCATCCGCTGGGAAAAGATCGTACTCGATCGAAAGTTCTGGTCGGAAGGCGTAGCAGTGGCCGATGTCAATCGCGATGGCCGACTCGATGTCATTGCGGGCGATGTCTGGTACGAGGCACCTCAGTGGCAACGCCATTTCTTACGCCCCGTACGACGCCGCGATAAAGGCAATCCCGACGAAGGCCACGATCCCCACAACTACAGTAACAGCTTCGCCTGCTTTGCTGACGATTTCAATCGTGACGGTTGGCCCGATGTGATCATTTTGCCTTTTCCCGGGGAGGCGTGTTATTGGTACGAGAACCCGAAAGGGCAGGGGGGCTACTGGCGGGCGCACCTGCTCTGGCGCAGTGCTTGTAACGAGTCCCCGCAGTACGCGGATCTATTCGGCGAGGGGCAACGCCGTCTGATCATGGCGATCCAGCCTGAAGGACAAATGTGCTGGTTCGAGATTCCTGAGGACCCTACTAAGCCGTGGATCCCACATGCGATCAGCGAGCCGAAAGCGCCAGGCACGGACCGTTTCTCCCATGGCTTAGGTGTAGGCGACGTGAACCGCGATGGGCGCCCCGATGTGTTGGTAACGGCAGGTTGGTGGGAGCAGCCTGCGGAAGGGAAAAAGCATGCCGGGCCCTGGAAATTTCATCCCGCCAAGCTGGGTGGGCCATGTGCCGATATGATCGTGTTTGATGTGGATGGCGACGGTCTGAACGACGTTATCACCAGCTCGGCCCACGGCCGCGGCATCTGGTGGCGTCGGCAATTGCCCGAAGCCTCGGGCAGCCGATTCCAGCAGCACGATATTTACATGGGTTTTACGCAAACCCACGCTGTCGTATTCACCGACATCAACGGCGATGGCCGACCCGATATTGTTACGGGCAAACGATGGTGGGCCCACGGTCCCAAGGGCGATAAGGATCCTCTCGACCCGGAAGAACCCAATCGTCCCGCGGTGCTTTACTGGTTTGAGATCGTGCCCCAGTCCGGTGCGCCGCCTCGCTTCATCCCACACCAAGTGGACGACGATTCGGGCATTGGCACGCAGTTTACCGTAGCCGATCTTAATGCCGACCGCCTTCCCGACATTGTTGTGGCCAATAAGAAAGGCGTATTCGTATTTCTGCAGAAACGGGAACCTTAATTGGCACACTTCCGTCCAAAGGATGACCGCATGCTTGATCCCCAATTACTGAAAATACTTGTCTGCCCTCTAGGGAAAGCACCCCTTCGCTTGGAAGGGAACACTCTCGTGTGCACGCGGTGTGGGCCGCGTTTCAGTATCAGTCGCGACGGCTTACCCAACATGCTAATTGAAGAGGCTGAACTGCCGCCTGGTATTCAACGCCTCGAAGATTTACCCTGCTATCGCGAAACTCTGAAACCTGCGGAGTCGCCATGAACCTGAGACCGATTCTTCCCGTGCTGGCTTGCATGATTGTGTCCGTGGCTTTCGCGGTGAGTCAGCAGGAAAAGGACAAGCCGACCGATAAGGATAAGCCGGCAGAACTCAAGATAGTCAATATGGAGCGTCTCAACACGGAGGCGGATGAAAGTTATCCCAGCATGGGTCAGGAAGGTTTGACCTTTTTCTTTTGCCGCCGCAGCAATCAGGGCGACTGGGACATTTACCAAGCGAGTCGGCCTGCGCTGAAAGGCCCGTTTACAAATCCCCAGCCTGTGGTGGAAGTAAACAGCAAGGCGGACGACATTAGCCCCCTGGCGGTACGCGACGGGCCCGGACAGTATTTGTTTTTTGCCTCGAAGCGTGGTGGGGGAAGTTTGGACATTTATTTCACGCGGCGCTTACGCTTGACAGAAAGCTTTATGCGGGCGGCGATCGCGCCGTTGCCTCCGAACATCGACACCGAAGCCGACGAAGCCGACCCCTGGATCACGCCCAGCCAGCTGGAAATGTATTTCAGTCGTCGCGAGAAAACTAAAGGTTGGAGTATCTGGCGAGCTACCGCAACCAAACCACGAGACTTCAGCAGAGTGCAAGAACTCGCGGGATTGAACGGGGGCTTCGCTCATCCGACCGTCACCCCGGACGGTCGGCTCATGTTCCTGCAAGGGAAATTGGACGATGGCCGCTGGGGCTTGTTTTATTCGCGTCGGACCACGGCAGGGCAGTGGAGCGCGCCCGCTCCGATCGAGCCGCTCAACGATCATCCAGGCCCGGAGGGCACGTTGGCACCGGCGCTTAGTTGGGATGGCGCTTACTTGTTCTTCGCTTCCGACCGTCCTGGGGGCAAAGGCGGCTTGGATTTGTATTGGTTGGAAGTGAAGCAATTGCCGCTGAAGTAATGCCGGCTCACATTTCCTGGGCGTAGCGGTGTGCCAGCTCCACGATGGTACGTACGCCGAAGCCTGTCCCGCCTGCGTCACGAGCTGGCCCATCTTCCGAGGACCAGGCTGGGCCTGCGATATCGAGGTGCACCCAGGGCCTGTCGGCGACAAAATGTTCCAGGAACTTGGCTGCAGTGATTGCCCCCGCGTAGCGACCTCCGACGTTCTTCACATCGGCTACATGGCTCCGCAGCAGCTCGCCATACTCACGAAACATAGGCAACGGCCAGACCTGTTCGCCGGCACTGCTGGCCGCTTGTCGCACTTGTTCCGCCCAAGCGTCATGGTTGCTCATCAGGCCGGCTACTTCGGTTCCTAACGCGACCATGCAGGCGCCGGTGAGCGTGGCGAGATCCAGTAAATGAGCCGCGTTCTGTTCGACGGCATAGCATAATACATCGGCCAAAATCAACCGTCCCTCGGCATCGGTGTTGAGAATCTCGACGGTCTTTCCGTTCCGAGCGCGGAGCACGTCGCCGAGTTTCAGGGCTTGTCCGCTGGGCATATTCTCCACTAAAGCGAGCAACCCCAACACGTTGACGGGCAGCCGCAGTTCGGCAATGGCCTGCACGCCGCCGAGAACCGCCGCGGCGCCGGCCATATCGCATTTCATGTCTTGCATCTGTTCGGTGGTCTTCAACGACAATCCGCCGCTGTCGAAGGTGACGCCTTTGCCCAACAAGGCCAACGTCGGTTTGTCGCCTCCGTTACGATACCGCAAGATCACAACCCGCGGCGGACGTGCTGAACCTTGGGCCACGCCTAGTAGGCAGCCCATCCGCTCCGCTACCAGGCGTTTTTCGTCCCAGATCGTACACTCCACACCGACTGATTGGCTGACAAGTTCCGCCCGGTGGGCGAACGATTCGGGGTACAGATCGCAAGGCGGCTCATTGACGAGGTCGCGGACCAGGTGAATAGCCCGACCTTCGACCTCGGCACGACGTGCCGCGGCTTGGGCTTCGTCGCTCGGCGCAGAAGACGGCACCACGAGTACCGTTTCCTGCGGGGGATGCCGGTCGGGTTGGGCCTGGCGAATCCCAGGGCCCCGATACGCCGCATAAATCCCTGTGCCGAGTCCCAGGATTACGTCGCGCCACTGGGTGCGCGACGTCGGTTCCGGCACGGCCACCGCGACCCGCGCATGCTTCCGTGCCGCAACATATTTTCCCGCAGCAAAACCCGCGCGATACCAAGCGCGTCGCTCGACCTCGTCGGCTTTGCCGGCACCCACCAGCAACACGCGCTGAGCCAGGGCGTAAGGCCCTGTCACCAAGGGCAGTAACTCTGCTAATTTTCCTCGCCAATCTCCGCTTTCTCTCAGTCGGGAAATACAGCCGCCCGTGATCTGATCCAGTTCCTGCGCTGGCCCAGGAAGAGCATCCTCGAAGACGGGGACAATGAGCCAGTCCGCCTCCACGTTGCGCAAGCTACTCGTGATACAATGCCATTTCATGCGTCTGACCTCGTTTACGACTGCGAGGAAAGGCCCGACCTATAATCCCGCCGTTTACTCGCGGCGTATCTCCGCACGGAAAGAGACCGCCACTCTCACGAACCGCCGCCCGGTTTATTGAACTGCTCGTCGATCTTGAGCAACTCTTCGACATCTCGAACCCGTTTGGGATCCTCTTTACGCCGCTGCTCGAGAAACGCCTGGGCCAGTTGGGCAGGTTTTCCCTGAGCTTGTTGGCTGCAGCTCAACGCATAGCGTAAGATGGCCCGCTGGATAATCGGTACGCTATGGGAGGGGCGATGGTACAAGGCGAGAATCGTCTCGGCAAATTCCCACCGCTTCCATTTCCGCAAGTCCTCGATGGCCAAGTCGGCGATGTCGCCCTGGCTCAGCAAGGGCACCACGCAGTCGAGCAGGGCTTCCTTCGATACACCGGGCGCTGGATTCTCCCAAAGATAACGCACGGCGCGTAAGGCAGCGTAGCGTCGTGTGAAATCCTCTTTGTCATTGTTCATGATGCGTTGTATGGCTCGTAATCCCTCCTCGGGCTTGAGTAAGGTGAGACCTGATAAGATTCCATCTATGCCGGAAACGAGATCGCGGTCGCGCACCTGCAACAATTCCTGCAAGATAGCCGCATCGTCGGGCTGTCCGCATAATCCCAAAAGGAAACCATAAAACCCCAGCCGCAGCGCAGGCGTTTCCTTACTGCGGAGCCATTCCGTTAAGCGTTTGCGGAGATAATTGCGGTCGGCACTGCGAATCCACTGCAGCACTTCCTCCAAGCTACTGTTGCCGAACTCCTTATACGCATCCGTAGTAATCTCCGGATCCGGATGCTCAAGGTAGTCGAAAAACAGCTTCAACCGTTCAGGCTGTTTCGCATCTTTCAGGGCGTAAATTTTTTGCAAATATTCAACCAGGGCCTTGTCCTTGACCGGGATGCCGCGAAACGGATCGAGCCGACCCATGAAAACGTCGAAAAACACGATGAAGCGCACGTCGTCTTGATTACCCGTGGGCACATAACGGGGCAGGGTGATGATTTTCTTGTCCTTGAGATAGTCGTGCGGTTTGATAATCGTCTCGAGCACCAAGTCCGTGGTACCCGTACCGTCTTGAACATTGAGCAACCGTGCGTTGGTCAATTTGCCGTGGACTACGAAAGTCGATTGTTCCAATTCCTTCGCGAGCGTCACTCCTTGAGCATTACAGAAGGGGCAAGCGTGAACTACAGCCGTGACCAGCGATACGATTCCGAGTGTCATTCCCACAGCTATCGTCCGGAACCGAGACATGGCAGGCTCCTTGCATGTGCTCGCAAGATTCATTGGACATAGAACTGGGCGGGCGGCGGTAAAGGTGCTTTTTCAATCTTGTAGGCATGGACGACGGCTTTCCAGGTTCCGTCTGGAAGCTGAACGAAGTCGAGTCGTCCTTGGACACGCACCCAATCGCCGGGCTGCAAGTTCCTCACGGGTTGCCGCAATACCCCATAAATCGAAAGCGGGCGCGAATCATTGGCGCAGCAAGCCATCCGCAGTCGCACCAGGGCAAATTGATTTGGCCGACGGCCTATGGGCTGGAAGAGCCCCTCGACTTCTATGCGGCGAAACTGTTTCCACTGTTCCCGCTGTGCCGGCACATAGGCGACTTGTTCCAATTGCGGCACGTCGGTACGCCGGATTGCCGACTCCGGCACCTCCGTGTGCGCTTCCAGGTAATCCAATGCTTTTTCCAAACTGGCAGGCTCTTCGCTTACCCGGTATTGACAAATGGCAGCGGCGAGGCTGCGAGCCAGCGGGTCGGCGCTGAAACTCCAGGTGCCAAACGCCACCAGCACATCCCCCGGAGTGGACACACCGCCCGCAAAACCTTCGCTCTGAATCCGACTTTTACTTCGCTCAAAAGCACGCAGCATTTCATCCCAGGGCAGGGGGAGGAGCACCAACAACACGGGGGCTAAGAGCACAAAAAAGCGCCACGGCGACCAATCATGCTCATGTTCGTGTTCTGCGTGTTGTCCATGGTGATGGCCGGGAGCTGAGGCGCCCGCTAAGGCCAGTTGGCTTTCATTCTCCCGCAAAGCGGCCAATTCGGATTCCGGCACACAGCAGCATCTCGCGTCATACTCGTGATGTTCGTGGTGGGTGTGGTCATGATGATGGCCGGGCAGATGAACGTGGCCATGTCGGCTCAACTCGCGCACCGTCCAATAGACCCAAAACGCGCGCACCACCACCAGCCCGGCGAGCACTACCCCTGCATATAGGATCATCTGCTGAATCCAGGGCACGACAGTGCTAATCGGGGTTCGTTCTCCTGTGGAAGCCCGCCAGTAATCGAACAGCATTGTCCCGGCATATATCAGGCCGACCCCCAGCATCCAGAGTTGTTCGGTCAGATAGCGCCGCAAGTGCATAGCCAGTTCCCTGGAGTTGCGTTAGTCTCCTGTCCCATTGTAATCACGGGCTACCGCTTGTCATGGTCGCGATCCAGGAACCGCGAACGAAGGCATCCAAATAATGCGCGGACAACGCCAATAAACCGACGGTGATCGCCACGCTACCGATAATCGTCCAGATCAAACGCGGACGGAATACTCGGGTGTACATCATGTACAGCTTCAGGTCGAGCATGGGGCCGAGCACGAGAAACGCAAGCTTTCCCCCGAACGGAATCGCGATGAGGTTAGCGGCGACGAATGCATCCGCCTCACTGCACAGACACAACAACACCGCCAGCAACATCATGGCCGGCACCGCCAGAATCGGCAGGTCTTTGAGGGCGGGAAAGTAACTGATTAATTCGGCGCTTTGCACGATAGCCGCTAACGTCGCCCCCAGGATAAGGAAGCAGGTGATTTCGAGGAAATCGTGAATGGCGATCTCCGCGATGTTGGCCAAGCGCACATACCACGGCCAGCGTGGCGGTGTCGGGTCGGAAGCTCGGTGGGCGTGGGCAAAGGGGAGGGCTTCGCTTTCGCGTACTGCAGATTTTTTCTCGACCGTAGCACCCGGGGGATCGTCCGCAGCTTCCGGTGAGTTATTGCGCTCGGCTCGGGGCCAAGCCGCGCCGCGGATGGGTAGCAAAAGTGCCTCGGGACCGTAACGAACATCGGCCCATTGCACCACGTGGGCCACGGTAACGGCCGTCACAAAGGCCAACCCGACACGCCAACCCACCATCTGCATCGAGGTCAGACCGTCCAGACCGCTGCGGTCGCCTGAAAAGGCCGCCCAAGTGCTGGCAATCACCACGGGATTGATCACGGGTGCTGCCAGCATGTAGGCTACCGCACAACTCAGCGGTAAGCCTTTCCGCAGCAAGCGCCGCATCACCGGTACTATGCCACATTCGCACATGGGAAACATCAGGCCTAGCAGCGCACTGGCACCCATGGCCAGTGAACGCCGGCGCGGCAACAGACGTGTAATTGCCCCTTGCGGTAACAGTTCTTCCAGGGTTCCCGAAATCAATGCCCCCAAGGCAATAAACGGCAACGCTTCGAAGAATATGCTGATGAAAATGACTAGAAATCGCTCCACCGCATTATCGCTCACGGCAAAAATTACTCCTCGCAGCTAGTCCTCGTCAGGAAAATCATCACCGGCGGCTCGCTTCCTAGTTATTATGGTAAGTGCGCCGGATAATGAAATCATCGGGGTTAGCAAGAGAGTCGGCTAGTCGGATTCACCCGCGCCTGCCCGCTAATGAGAAGTCAAAACGGGGCGGGGTCCGCGGAAGTAACGTCCCAGGAACATCGAAGTAAAGAACAGCATCACGCCCAAGACCACCATGGCTCCGCCTGAACCCAACGCGATTCGCTGTCTGCCAACCTCCAGCACGACCAGGTAGCTCAACAAGGTGCCTCCGGGGCCTGCCAGGAGGGCCGTGGCGATAGCGAGCCAGAAATATTGTCGTAAGTTGCGGGCCACGTTGAGCGCCGTCGCGGCAGGGAAAATGAGCATGGCATTAATCAGTAACGCCCCAACTACTTTCACGCAGTAGTTGACCACGAAGGCCAGCAACACGATGAGCAAATACTGCAGCATGCGCACCGAAATGCCCCGCGCGTGGGCCAGGCTGGGATTGAAGCTGATGAACACCAACGGGTTATAGAGCCACCAAAGGAATAGCAACACGCTCACCAACAGGAGCACAAAATGCACCAAATCCGTTCCCGAAATAGCCAGCGGTTCGCCGAAGAGGAAGTTTTCAGGACTGAAACCCCGCACCCCGGCCGCACTAATACCTTTGATCAGGACAGCGCCGAGCCCCATAGCGCCTGCGAAGAAGACGCCGATCACCGTGTCGTTGGCCAATGAGGTCTTTTCCCGCACTACCGCAATGCCTAAGCCTACGGCAGCGCCTAAGAGCGTCATCACCGTGAGGATGCCTTCTTCACCTGTGATCCAACCCAGGAGGTTCATAATCAGACCGAGTGAAACCCCTGCGATGGCACAATGCGCCAAGGCATCGCTAAAAAAGGCCATGCGATTGCTTATCACCAGGGCACTGGCTGCCCCGCAAATCAGGCTCACCAGGGTCACGCCGATTAGGCCCTTTACCTGGGCAGGATGGCTGGTGATAGCATCCAAGCCGTAGCGCTCCTGCGACTGGTCGCGCAGCTGGAGAATGGCTTGATCTACGCGCTCCCCCCAGCGGGCCAGCCAGCCCAGTTGCGACTCGAAACACGTGAGGGAGATCAGAAGCACCAGAATAGCCAGACTTAGCCAGGCACGCAGACGCATGGTTGCTCGCCAGGTATTCAGGATAATTTGCAGGCGCTGTGCCGTAGTACAGCAAAGCTCAGGATGATTGGTTACGAACGAAACTGGAAGGCTTGGGCTACTTCTTTATGATACGTACTGATTCGGTTCATAGTGGGGGTACCGCGCCTGCCCTGCTATACGGAGAACAACCATGCGAAACGTCCGTCGTGCCTGGATCCCAATCCTAACCGCGGCAGCTATCGCGCTAAGTATCGAAGGCATAACCTTTCCTACCATAGGGCAAGGGGTAGCCGACCAGCCCACGAAAAGTGCTCTGGAAACTGATCCCAAGGGCTGGAAAGATATCCTACCAAATAAGAATCTCGAAGGCTGGCACCGTGTGCCCGTTCCGCCCGGTGGCAAGCTAAGCCCGCGGAACCCCTGGCGGGTGGACGAAGCGCAACGCATCCTGATCTGCGATGGTGTGGGCGTTCATGAAAATCTCCAGTATCAACGCGAGCTAAGCGATTTCATTTTCCATGTGGAATGGCGCTTTGCCCCCGTGGAAGGGAAGAAAGGCTATAACAGCGGCGTCTATGTGCGCAATTCGCCTGATGGTGAAATTTGGCACCAAGCTCAGGTGGGCGATCGTAATGTCGGGTTTATCTTCGGAGATACGCTGATCGGCGGTAAGAAAATGCGTATTCGTGTCGGGGAGACCAAACCTCAGCGCGGCAAACCGCCGGGAGAGTGGAATGTGTACGAAATTACTTGCAGGGGTAAGGAGGTGATCCTTTGGATCAACGGCTACGTAACGGCCCATTGGAAAGAATGTGAAGTGCTGCGCGGAGAGATTGGCCTCGAAGCCGAGGGCTGGTACATCGAATTTCGCAATCTGCAGCTCAAAGAGCTGCCCTAAATCAACAGCGTTCCACTTAATCACTTACTAAGGACACACCGTGCAGGCTTGCAACAAGCGCGACGCCCAGCGATACATGAGACCCATCGCAGTGTGGGCTTGTTCGGGCGTGATGACTAGCGGCGGGGCGATGCGAATCACTTTCTTGGCCAGCGGCCCCAGTAGGTGAATCCCCGTGGGCCCGTCCCCAAGGTAGCACTCTAGAACGAAAGCATTGGCCCAGTCGCTGGCGCTTCGTCCCGCCCAGTCCCACATTTCCACACCCCAGACCATACCGCCTCGTTCGCCACGAACGTAGCCCACGAAGGGTAGGTCTTTGAGACGAACCAACCCCTCTTCGATAATCGGCGACACCTGACGCACGTTGCCGAGGATGTCCTGGGCCGCGTAGCAATCTAGCGTGGCCAGTACGCCCGCACAGGTCAGAGGATTGCCACTATACGTGTCAGAGCCTTCGGCGTAATCCAAGGCCGCGAACAGGTCGGCGCGTCCAACCGCGACCGCCCCCGGCACCCCATTGGCCAACCCTTTCCCAAGCACGACTATATCAGGTTCAAGCTCATACTGTTCGAAGGCAAACCATTTTCCCGTGCGTCCGAACGCGGATTGTACTTCGTCCAAAATTAGTACCCAGTCGTGTTCACGACAATATTGCTGCAACAGTTGCAAGTAGGCTTTTGGCGGATGATAGGAGCCACCGCCGCCGAGATACGGCTCGGTGATCAGCGCAGTAATCCGCCGACCGTATTGAGCGATTAAGGCGTCCAGTTCGCGTTGATAAGGGGTGGGATCAAAAGGCTGGTCGCGTAAGGTTACGTCGCGACACTCATTCATCGGGAAGCTGATGAAGCGGACCCGGGGGTCGCGTTCGCGGTCGGTTTCACAGCCGGTGGTTGCGCCAGCTAAACCTTTCTTCCCATGGAAACCGTAGCGGGTCGCCAGGATGACGTCGCGGTGCCGATCCCGGGCCAGGGCGGCCCACAAGGCTTTGATGATAGCTTCTGAGCCCGAGGCGGCCCATAACACCTGCTCTAGGCGTTTGCCTCCCGGTCGGCTGCGTACCAGCTCGAGCAGGCGTCGGCTCGCTTCCGCTTCCAGTTCCGTCATAGCGTTGTAAGCGGTCAAGGGCGCGGCAAGCCGGAAATGGTCCGTCGGCGAACCGTCCGGCTGCGTACCTGGTCGCGGGGGCAACGACCAGCCGAGATAGTGCCAGAACCGTTCGAGCCAAAGTTCGGGATTATGTCCCAAATTCGCCACCAAGACGCCCGAGGTGAAATCGTAAAGCTGCCGGCCATCGGGCGTCCAATGGAAAACGCCTGCGCTCTTGCTGAGAACCGCCAAGGTCGGCGTATAAGTCCTTTGCGTTTTGGGTTCGAGTTGTTGCACCAGCGCACGTACGGCGTTGCCGCGTGGTTCACGGGGATGAACGATGCGCTCCGGCAGTTCGCGGTCGGGTCGAATCGGCGGCAAACCCACGAGATCGGGGTTCTCACACACGCGGTTCATAAAGTACCTCCAATTCCTCTCTTCCCGGCACGGCAAGCACGAGACCCCCGCGGGGATGGTTAACGTAAACGACGGCATCAGACTGGCCGGCCAGGTGTCGGCGGAGAATCTCCTCCAGCGCGTGTACTACCGCAACGGTGTGGCGATCCGCGGATAAATCGTTGTATGCTAATGCCCGCATCTCGGCCAAGCGATGGGCACGTTCCTGCGGCGGCCCACCAAACTCGACGTAAGCGACTTCCTCGAAGAACCGCTCGATCGCCTCGATACCGTAGCCCCGCTGGCTTCGTTCACCCCAGGGTTCCAAGAAACAGGCGTTGTAGTGATGATTGGGCGTGATCTTATATTCGGTCGGCGTCTTTCCCTCGATCGTCACTTCCACACCGCGTTTCCGTTGGTGAGCATTCCAGACGGCATTATCAAAGCGGAATTGCACCTCCTGTTCCACGTAAC
Source organism: Gemmatales bacterium (assembly GCA_025060195.1). Taxonomy (GTDB): domain Bacteria; phylum Planctomycetota; class Planctomycetia; order Gemmatales; family HRBIN36; genus HRBIN36. Next base: position 90,354 of record JANXCQ010000012.1, read on the forward strand.
CGGGAAAATTATCGGGGTTGACCCAACTGGTGTGAATGTCGAAAGCCGCTTCCCGGCCGTCGGGGTAAACGTAGACGATGCGCAGTTGAACCGAGTCCCACGTCGGGCCATGCACTTCGCCGACCAGTCCGCGCTGTCCTGTGGCGGTGATGCGGGCCAAGCGTGTGGCTGTACCATGAAAGAACGTGAAATCAATGAGCTTCACGTAATGCACCGCGACATAACTGCCAGGATTCCGCCCGCTAATCCACTCCGCAAACTGCTTTTGACTGATCTGCTTCGGTTCGAGTAAGGAACAATAGCCATTGTTCACATGCCTCAGGACATGGTCGGCCACCAGGGTGCGTAATCGCTTGTGATCGGGGTCGAACAACTTGTGGTAAACCACCTTCGCTAAGGCGCCGTTGTCCTGGGCCAGTTGCAGCAAATCGTCCAGTTCCTGAAGTCGCAACACAGATGGCTTTTCGAGGAGCACGTGCTTCCCCATGGCCAGGGCTAGGCGCGCTGCAGGGTAGTGGCGGTCGTCGGGACTGGCCACGCACACCACATCTACGCCCACTTCCAGCAGTTTCCTAACCGCATCGGGTTCAGTAACGCTCACGAACGGGCCGATACGGTCGCCCGCTTGCTGACGGTATTTTTCAGCGCGGATTCCTGTGCGCGTGGCGACGGCGGTGAGTTCGACGGCGACGTGTCCCGTCTGCGGCGTCCAGAATCCACGCCGATGAAGCTTTTCCAGAGCCGGTCGGTAGGTCTCCTCGAAAATCATGCCCATACCAACCATACCTACGCGTAAACGCCTAGTAGGCCCCTCAATCATCCATACCTCCTTTTTGCAGGCACGTGAGGAAGTTAGCCAACGGGCGATTACGGTAGAAAGTATAACACGGCGGTAGCCGCTACGGCCATGAGTAGCGACAGCACCGTGATGTGGAGCGTAGTGCGCCGAGCCGCGGCGACCGCTTGCGGGTCTTCGAGAGGTTTTTCGCCGTCGTCCCAATTGCACGTCCCGCGTGCTGCCATTACCACTCAGGTGGCCCCTCGGGCCTCGAACCACGCCAGGAACCCAAACCATAGGGGCAAGAATAACAGCAAGCGCCAGAGTCGATCTATTGGCCACCAGACGAGCATGCCATAAAGCGCTAAGGCAAGGGCCAAACTCATCCCGCCGATCACGGCGCGTTTGCGCCGTTCGCGGACTCCGATGTTGCCCACACACCCGGGCGCTGGCGTTGTCATGGCCGAGTTACCTTGGCTCTTTTGAAATAGCCCCGTTTCCGGGCTAGTTTCTGGGCTACTCGAGAGAATATTGAATTTTCCGGGATTTTTCACGACCGTAATTGAACATAACAGCTGTTATAGGAAGTTAATCGTCGAGCATCGGATCGGTCTCGCTCGCGCGCGGCATGGCCCGAGCCGCGACCACAACTTCCGATAACCGCTCTTATGTTCAATTAACCATATGAAAAACCGCCTCTTGATAACTTAGGATATGCACCTAGTGACGGGGGCCATAGCTGCGTGGCATCATTCCTGGTCGGGCTCCACGGTAACTTCCTCCAACGGCTCGTGGGAGAGTTGTTCGTCGGCGTTCACGGGAGCTTGCAAGGCTGCGGAGGCCAAGGCCGCTTCTCCTTCGAGAAAAACTCCCATGCGGCGGTATTTTTCATAACGGCGCTGTAGCAGAACATCGGTGGGCACATCACGGAGTTCGCGAAGATAACGTAATAAGTAAGTTTTGAGCGTGTTGGCCATGCCGCGCGGATCGCGGTGCGCACCTCCGAGTGGTTCGGGAATAATATCATCGAGGATACCGAGCCGTTGCAGATCGCGGGCCGTTAGTTTCAATGCCTCGGCCGCGCGGATTTTCGTTTCCTCCGTGGCTTCCTTCCACAGAATGCCGGCGCATCCCTCAGGGCTGATGACGGAGTAGTAGGCGAACTCGAGCATGGCCAATTTGTCGCCCACGCCGATGCCCAGCGCGCCGCCCGACCCCCCTTCCCCGATGACGACGCAGATAATCGGCGTGGGTAATCGGGCCATTTCCATGAGATTAGCCGCGATAAGGTGAGCCTGGCCCCGCTCCTCAGCGCCGATGCCCGGATACGCCCCCGGCGTATCAATCAACGAAATAATGGGGACGCGAAACTTGGCAGCCAATTTCATCTTCAGCAGCGCCTTGCGATAACCTTCGGGATGGGCGCAACCGTAGAAGCATTGCTGGCGTTCCTGTAGATTGCGTCCTTTCTGGTGGCCGACCAGCATCACTTTGTAATCGCCAATCCGGGCGAAACCGGTGCGAATGGCGCGGTCATCGCCGAAAGCGCGGTCGCCGTGCAGTTCGACGAAATCCTCGGCCATCATCTCGACATAATCGAGGAATTGCGGCCGTTCCGGATGCCGCGCTACCAGCACCGTTTCCCAAGCCGACAGGTGGCTATAAATCTTGCGTTTGAGATTGGTCAGTTCACGGCGTAATCGTTGCAATTCCTCCACGCTCGCCAGTTTCTTCTCCACATCCGCTTCCAAGCGGGCGAGCGCTTCTTCCAGTTCATAAATTTCCTTCTCAAAAGGCAAACGGTAGGTCGAAGTCATAGGCACAATCCGGTATGGCGAATTGCCAGCTTTCTGAGCTGACAAATACGGTGGTCAGCACCTTGGGCGCAACGGACAGTCTAGCAAAATCCGAACGCGAAGCCAGCGCTGGATTATGCTCACGGAATGGTCGTGCTCGGTTCGCCGCCGGGATACTGGACGTTCGGTTCTCCTATCAAATGAAAAAAAGAAGCCGTACTTCGCGCAAACGTCCAGCTTGCCTAACCTGCGGGGAGCTCCAGCTTATCGCCTTTGTAAACGCGGATAGTGCGAAATTCACTGAGGAACTGGGCGAGGTCCCGTGGCCGATTCTTCGGGTCTTTTTCCAACATCCGCAAAATTAGATTTCCGAATTCGTCGGTCACCTCCGGGTTGATCACCTGAGGCGCGGTCGGTTTCTCCGCTAAGTGTTTTCGCAGTAAATCTCCCGGAGTCAGTCCCGCAAATGGCAACCGGCCAGTTACCAGTTCATATAGGGTGACACCCAGGCTATAAATGTCGGAACTGGGAGTGATGTCAAGGTTCTGGATCTGTTCGGGCGACATGTAGGAGGGCGTGCCTGCTGTGGTGGACTTGCGCCCAAATAGTTTCGTGAGGAGGCTGGCCTTCTGGATTTTCTTAGTCAGGGCGAAATCTATGATCTTTACTTCAGCGCTGCTGTTGACCAAGATATTATGCGGTTTGACGTCGCGGTGGACGTAGCCCCGCTGGTGGATGTGAAGCAGACCCTTAGCGATTTGTTCGATGATGCTATGGATGTTCTGGCGAACCACGGCGTATGGCTGTAACATTTCGCCCGTGCGCGGGTCGGTGCGCCGCGCAATGCGGAGTTTCAAATTCATGCCGGGAAAAAACTCCATGACGATGTAAGGATTCTTGCGGTCGGGACCGACTTTCATGACGCGGATTACGTTCGGATGCGTAAACTTTTGGCCTATTTCCCCCTCGTGGATCAGCATGCGGACGTGCGTGGGTGAGCGGAGGCTTTCCGGAAGCAGGATTTTAATAGCGTAATGCCGACCGCTAGTTGGCTCCACAGCTTCCCAGACCTGGCTGGTCTGACCCTGACTCATCATCTTCAACAGCCGATAGCCGCCAACAAAATCTGCTGCCGACACGTATGCCTCCTTAGCTACGGGGAATGCCCCCGCGCTTCGCGATGGGTCTTACCAATACTTTTCGTAATGGATGGTTCCCTTCGACTTGCCCTCATCCGGTTGAAAGCCGCGGCGCATGAGTAATTCGACGGCGCCGGTCGGCTGAGGAAACTGCCACTCGCCGGTCTTCGGATCGCGTTTGGGCACGCCGATCATATTCGGATTGCCGCATAGATAAACATGCATTGTGTTGGGATCTAACGGCCTGCCAAGCATCCGTTCCAATTCGCCGCTAGCAATCAGGTCCTGGATGTAAATCTTGCGTCCCAGGTTTTCCGGTTCCCGCGTGGTGAGCGGTACGTAACGATAATTGGGGAAAAGTTCCATGAGGCGATGGTGTACGTTCCAGTAAGCCAGGTCGCGCCAATAACGGACACAGCACACGGAAATAATGGGTTGGCGATGCCCCCGGCGGAGCAAATGCCAAATCATGTAATTGTGGGGCGCTTCGCCTGTGCCCGTCGCCAGGAAAATGACGGTGTGCTCCGGCTGGACGGGATCGAGCGTGTAACTGCCCGTGATCTTTTCGCCCAGATACAGTCGGTCGCCTTCTCGTAACGCAAACAGCCGGGGTGTCAGCGCGGGCGGTTTATCGGTGCCGCTTTCCCGCACCAGCACGATGTAGAACTCGAAGTAATCGAGTTGCTCGGTTTGGATGAGTTGGCCCTGGTCATCGAGGATCGGATGGGAAAGCGAGTACGCTCGTTTGACCACGCGTGTGCGATCCGCAGGGCTAAGATTTTCTTCCTGACATCCCGGGACACGTGGCTCCCAGTAACCTAAACCGAGCGTGCCATATTGGCCGGGTTTATGAACGGGGATGGCGAAATCTGGGCGCACGCGAAAGACCGCCAAGTCAGTATGAGGTTTCCGAACGCTGACGACAGTGGCGTTATAGTGAGTCTTACGCAACTGCTGGATTTGCGCGGGGGTCAGATATTCGTCCATAGCTGGGCACCTGAGGACGGCCCAAGGTGCTCACTGGCCGATTCGAAGTGAAGATACCTAAGTGGTTCCACGAGCCCGTTTGGCCCAGCCCCACCGAACGGTCGCGCTCTCCCCTGCCCTAGCCGACTTGGCGAATCGCCTGCTTGAGAATTTCGATGCACGCCGCCATGTCTGGCACGGGGTTATCCGGATTCGCTTCGTATTCGATGCTAATATAACCGCGGTGGGGCTTGTCATTAAACTTTACGTCCTTCAGGGCCCGAATGACGGCGACAACATCCAGCGCGCCCTTGCCGTAGATCACGTCGGTCTTCCGCTGATTATCGTGGTCTTTCAGGTGTAACCCATAGTTCCGCGGGCCCATGACGCGAATTTGTTCGGCGGGATCGAGCTTTTTCCCCAGTTGGGCCGCGCGAATCAGGTGCCCGGTATCCAGACAGGTTCCGATGAGCGGATGGTGATTCTTGACCGCTTCCAGGATTACTTCGGCGCTATACCAGCGGTGCAGACCTTTTCCTACGGGGCCATGCGGGTGGATGGCGATACTAATTTTGTACTCTTCACAAAGTTTATCCAAGCTATCGAAGCTATCAGGGTCGGGGTCGGCGCTGAAGTGCTTGATACCTAGGGCGGCTCCAAACTCAAATAGGCGCTGGTTGGCGCTGTGATTCTTGCTGAAATGCTGCACCCCATAAGCTATGGGGGTGATCCCGTAATCCTGGCACATACGCAGGATCGCCTTGATTTGCTCAGGCGTGCTATTCGCGGGACAGTGCCCGGGGAAGAATTCGACATACTGCAGGCCCAGTTGCTGGATGCGCTTGAGCGCTCCTTCGCGGTCGAAATTGCGGAAACAGTAACTTTGTGCGCCGACGAGAAAATCCCCGAACGGTTTTTCCTGGTGCGGCTTCTTCTCTTGAGCGGTGGCGTCTTCACCGCGACACAAAACCACGCTGACTCCGCTCACCAGCGCAACACTGGTTTGCAGGAAGGCTCGCCGATGGACTTGCACCTCGTTGTTCATGTTGATTCTCCCGAGAGGATAAATCAACCCGCTTAGCTGATTGGTCGGCCGGGCTTGCCTTACAAGGTACAACTCTAGGTTGCTGAGTCAAGCAGCGAGTGGTGTGAACTAACCGAACGACAGGAACAACCGACTGCACAAAGAGTCGGCACTGGCTAACTGGGAAGAGGGGAGGATCGGAGATAGCCAGCAACTGCCTTACAACACTACCAGGTTAGACGTTGTGCTCAGCGTTCGGGGCGGATCAAAAGGATCAGATGATACGCCTCTGGGCGCAACTGCCCCCGCTGCTGACGGAACTGGTGAAGCTGTTTGCTGGCGGGGTAACGCAAGGGCGAAAACGCGACCGCTAGCGTGATGGGCGGTCGAAGAGGTTGGCCGCTAGCTACTTGTTCCAGCTTGCGGAGAGTATCGTCTTGCAGGTTCCCATCCAAAGGTTTGGAAGATGGGAGTCGTGGACTCAGCTCGGGTAAGGCGCTCACTGGTAAGCCCAGCAAGTCGGCCAAGCGTTGCCGTCCTTCTGCTTGGACGGGTTGGACGAGCACGCTTCGAATTTGCGGCTCGGGATGGGCTTTCGCGCCCAAGCGTGTGTCCTCGCGATGCAGAGTTAGTAAGAATTCTCCCACTTGTTCGGCGCTTAGATTTTCGATGTAAACGAAATACACCGTGCTCTGGCGACGTTTCCAGAAACTGAGCAGGCGTTCGTCGAGCTCGACGGGAATCTTCAGGCTACGCAGCGCCCGATGAATACGCTCCCAAGTTCGCTCACCGTCGTAGCAGGAGAGGTCTAGCACCAAGAACTTTCCCTGAGCTAATACTGTTTGCACTTGCGCCTGGCCAAAACGCTCCCAAGCCAGCAGAGGCGGCAAATGCAATTCCATGGTACGGAAAGAATTGCGGCCAACATCTTGAACAGGACTGGTAAGCACGATGGGTTCCGCAAGCGCGGGAACCGCCGGCTGCCCATCGCCTAAGACCAACGGTTGCACATCCCGCCAAGCTGAGGCCAATGTACTGCCTAAGCGACTCAGGCTCTGTTCGACGAAGCGAGCCGCTTGTTCCGCCATCTGCCGACTGGTTTGTTCCAGCTCCTCCAGAACTATTCCCAAATGCGGGTGCCCTGCGGACTGAACCGACTCCTGTGGCCCAGACGACTCCATGATCGTTTGCTCCTGCTGGCGCGCGGGGCGATGTTCCACGAGCGGGCTCGGGCCTGGCGTGTTGACCAGTTGCCTTAGCAAGACAAACGTGCCCCAGGCGATGAAAGGTAAGACGACCGCGGCAACCGCTACAGACGCCCACTTGCGCCAGTACAGTAGCCATAAACGGCGCCGCGCCAAGTCGGCCAATTCGCGACGCGCCAACTCGACCACCTGCTTCGCGAAATCGTCGCCCAACTTTTCCCGCCGCAGATACTTCAGACGCAGCGCGTCATTGAGCAACGCAGCAAACAGTTGCTGAGCTTCCGGGGACGCGCGCACCAACGCTTCGGCGCGCACTTTTTCTTCCGGAGAGAGGATGCCGTCCACCAGGCCAGTCAGCAATTGTTTTTCCGCATCAGTCATCGCTTCAGTTCCGGTGCGAACGTCGAGCTACTCGGAGAGTCTTTTTCCATTTGTTCCAAAAGCCGACGCAATTCCAAGCGGGCGCGGTGCAATCGGCTGCGCACCGTGCCTAGAGGGATGTTGAGCACGTCGGCAATTTCCTCGTAGCTCAGTTCGTCCATGTCGCGGAGAATGAGCACCATGCGGTATTCATCGGAGAGCTGGCTCAAGGCCTGCTGCAGCCGCTCGTCTTCTTCGAGCCGCTGGAGTTGCCAGTCGGGATGAGCCAGCAACGACGGATCGGCTGGCTCCACCGAGTTTCGCTCCTCGTTGACCTCCGACAGGGTACGCATCGGCTTGCAGCGCCGCTTCCAATCCACGGCGTGGTTGATGGCGATGCGGTAGAGCCAGGTGAAAAATTGCGCGCCGCCTCGGAAGTAACGCAGCGAGCGAAAGGCGCTCAGGAAAGCCTCCTGCACCACATCGCGGGCATCTTCGGCATTTCCGAGGAAGCGGTACACGGCGTTATAGAGCCGGTCTTGATACCGCCGCACTAATTCGCCGAAAGCGTCGATGCGGCCCTGGAGGCAGCGACGAATCAGCGTGCGATCATCGGTAGCCACGCTTCCCTCTTATTAGACGTGCTCCGCTGCGGGCCGGTTCCCCAAGCAGGCAGCATACAATGATCGGCGACTCACCCCGTGAGCTTCTACCCCAGACTTGCCTCTTCAGCGCGTCTGGTCCCGACCTTTCTCCGTGACCATCATAGCAAACTATGGACGCGAAAAAAATCATCATTCGCGGTGCCCGAGAACATAACCTGCAAAATGTTAGTATCGAGCTGCCGCGAAATCGCCTAATTGTTTTCACGGGCGTGAGCGGTTCGGGAAAAAGCTCGCTGGCCTTCGATACGCTCTACGCTGAGGGCCAACGGCGGTACCTGGAATCGCTGTCCAGTTATGCGCGGCAGTTTCTCGGCCAGCTGCAGAAACCCGATGTGGATTACCTCGGTGGCCTCTCTCCTTCCATCAGTATTCAACAAAAGACTGCAGGGCGTAATCCCCGTTCCACTGTGGGCACGATGACGGAAATTTACGATTTGCTGCGAGTTCTCTATGCCCGCATCGGTCAAGGGCATTGTCCTCAGTGTGGCCGACGCGTGGAGGCGCAAAGTGTCGATCAGATCGTCGAGCGGATATTGGCCCTGCCCCAAGGCAGCCGCGTGCTCGTCCTCGCCCCGGTCATCCGTCAACAAAAGGGGGAGTACAAAGACCTGTTTGCCGAGATGCGACGCCGCGGTTATCTACGAGCACGGGTGGACGGCCAATTAGTGCGGCTCAGCGAAGACCTGCATTTGGACCGCCAACTCAAGCACGACATTGAGATCGTCATAGACCGCATTATTGTCGAGCCGAAGGCGCGGAGCCGAATTGCTGAAGCCGTCGAACAGGCGCTAAAACTTAGCGACGGCACAATTCTGATATTACGCGAGGCGCCCTCATCAGCGTCCAAGCCTCTGGAAGCGGGCGAGGAACAAGGCGACTTTGCCGAGGAACTGTTACTTTCCGCCAAGTACGCTTGTGCCCATTGCGGTCTCAGTTTTGACCCGCCCTCGCCGCAGATGTTCAGTTTTAACAGTCCGCAAGGGATGTGTCCCGCTTGCGATGGTCTGGGCGAAAAGTACGATTTCGACCCGTCGCTCCTGGTGCCCGACCCGAACCGCAGTTTTGCTGAAGGCGCGGTCGAAATTCTAGGCCCACTCAATCAAATGGGCCGGTGGCGTCGGCACATTTACGAGGGCGTGGCCGAGACTTTAGGCATTGACCTGTATCGTCCCTGGAAAAAGTTACCGGCGCAGCACCGGCATTGGCTGCTTTACGGCAGCGGCGATCGGGAAATCCTCTTTCGATGGCGTACCTCGGGGGGCGTTTGGCACCACGTGGGCAAGTGGGAGGGAATCATCCCGCAGTTAATGAGCAGCTTCAAGAAGAGTCCCGAAGGTCCGCGGCGCTTGCAGTTGCAGAAATACATGCGCGTGGTGCCCTGCCCTGCATGTAACGGCACTCGTATCCACGCCCAGGCGCGAGCTGTGCGAGTGGGCGGGAAAACTTTGCCCGAAGTTTGTGCCTTACCTATCGGAGAACTGGCCCAATGGTTGGCCGAAGACGACAGTTGTTCCGGAGGTGATCGCCTCGTACGCCACCTCAGCCCGTTAGAGAGGCATATCGCCGCCGAAGTGCTGAAGGAAATTCGCACGCGGCTACAATTTTTGACTAATGTCGGTCTGCATTATCTGACATTGGATCGGCCCGCACCGACGCTCTCCGGAGGGGAGGCGCAACGGATTCGCTTGGCGCGGCAAATCGGCAGCGGTCTCGTCGGCGTGCTGTACATTTTGGATGAGCCGAGTATCGGCTTGCATCCACGCGACAATGCTCGATTGTTGGCCAGCTTGAAACAGCTACGCGATCTGGGCAACACGGTTATCGTCGTGGAGCACGACGAGGATACTATTCGTGCTGCGGACTACATCGTGGACTTCGGTCCTGGTCCCGGGGTGCGCGGGGGACGTATTGTCGCCTGCGGTTCCTTGCAGGATATTTGCTGCCACCCAGAGAGTCTGACTGGGCAATATCTGAGCGGCCAGAAAGCCATTCCCATTCCCGAACGGCGTCGTCCTCCCGGAAAGCAGAAACTGAAGATTTTCGGGGCGTGCCACAATAACTTGAAAAACATTGACGTCGAAATCCCTTTGGGACTGTTCGTCTGCGTGACCGGCGTGAGCGGCTCGGGAAAAAGCTCCCTGGTCAACGACGTGCTCTGGCAAGCGCTACGCCGACACTTCGGCAGAAACCAGGACGAGGATGAAGGTGAAGCAGACAACGGTTTCGCGCCGTCCGTCACGGTGGGCAAACATCGTAAGATTACCGGATTGCAATATTTGGACAAGGTCATCGCCATTGACCAATCACCCATCGGGCGCACCCCGCGCTCCAACCCCGCAACGTACACCAAGGTGTTCGATGAAATCCGCCAACTGTTTGCCAGCTTGCCGCAGTCCAAGATGCGCGGCTACAAGCCGGGGCGCTTCAGCTTCAATGTGCCCGGTGGGCGTTGCGAAGCTTGTGAGGGCCACGGTGCCAAGCGCCTGGAGATGGATTTCCTCGCCGATATCTGGGTGCCTTGTGAGGTCTGTGAGGGGCGACGCTTCAATCGTGAGACCTTGCAGATTGAATTCAAGGGCAAGAATATCCACGATGTCCTGAATCTGGATGTGCAACAAGCCCTGGAACTGTTCGCCCACCAGCCGAAAATTCATGCCATGCTCCAGACGTTGCATGACGTGGGCTTGGATTATATCAAACTCGGGCAGCCGTCGCCGACGCTATCGGGCGGCGAAGCGCAGCGAATCAAGTTGGCGCGCGAGCTTTGTAAGAAGGCCACGGGCCGAACCTTATACATCTTCGACGAGCCTACCACGGGCCTGCATTTCGAGGACATCGCTAAGTTATTACGCGTGTTACACGAGCTGGTGGATCGCGGCAACACGGTGCTGGTCATCGAACATAACCTCGAAGTGCTCAAGACCGCCGATTGGATTATTGACTTGGGGCCTGAGGCTGGGGACGCAGGCGGCTACGTAGTCTGTGTCGGTCCACCGGAAACGATCGCGAACTGTCCGAACTCGTACACCGGTCAGGCCCTGCGTCAGGTACTCGGTTTAGAGCGCAAAACGACAGCGGCGTCGGTATCTGCCACGCGTCCGCGCGGGCGACGCCGTGTGCGCTCTGCGGACCCACAGCCTACGTCCGGCGATCATGCGGTGGCCCAACCACAGACGGTTACCGAAATTGTTGTACGCGGTGCCCAGCAGCATAATCTGAAGAATATCTCGGTCACCTTGCCCCGCGAGCGGATGATTGTGTTCTGTGGACCGAGCGGTTCCGGCAAGACCTCTCTGGCGGTGGACACGATTTATGCCGAGGGACAGCGGCGCTATATCGAGTCACTCTCGGCCTACGCACGCCAATTCCTGGGCGGAATTCAGAAACCGAAGGTCGAGCAAATCACGGGGTTGTCGCCCGCCGTCTGTATCGAGCAGAAAAACACCAGCAAGAGTCCCCGCTCTACCGTCGGCACGGTTACTGAAATTCACGATTATTTACGGGTACTGTTTGCCCGACTCGGACAGATGCACTGTCCGCGTTGCCAGATTCCCATTGCTCCGCAGACGGTAGATCAAATCATCGAGCGACTGCAAGGTCTGCCGGAGGGAACGAAGCTGTACGTGTTAGCGCCAGTGGATTGGCGGGACAACGAGACCTCCACAGCATTGTGGGAGAGTATTCGCCGGGCGGGTTTCCTGCGTGTCCGCGTGGACGGTAAGACCTATTCGCTCGACGAGGCGCCAACGTTAGACCGACGTCGGCGGCACGAAGTCCAGGTGGTGGTAGACCGCGTTATCGTGCGGGCGGGTCAGCGGGCTCGGTTGGCCGACGCGGTAGAGGCTGCTTTAGAATTGGGACGAGGAACCATGCTGGTGGCGTTTGTCGAGGAAACGGTAGCGGAAGAACGTTGGCGGTTGGAGCGGTTCAGTCAACTGTTATCTTGTCCCCAATGCGGTCGCGGTTTTGAGCCGCTCAACCCTCATCATTTTTCCTTCAATAGTCCGTTAGGCTGGTGTCCCGCGTGTGAAGGTCTGGGCGTGCAACAAGGCGCGAATCTGACCACGCTGCTGCGGGATGAATCGCGGAGCCTGCGGGCTGGTGCGCTGATGGGCTGGCCCGACGAATCCAATAGCACATTTTGGACGGTAATGGAGTCTTTAGCGCACCATTTCCAACTTTCGCTCGACCAGCCTTGGTCACAACTGGATACTTCGACGCAGCGCTTAGTTTTGTACGGCAGTCCGGGAGAGCGGGTGCCAGTGTACCGGAAACCCAGAGCGCAGTCGCAGTCGGCTCTTGTGTTGCCCGCGGAACGGAATTTCCAGAGGGTCGAACGCGACGAGAAAGAGGAAGTCGCTTTCTGGGTCGAATACAAAGGACTCTTCCCTGCCCTGGACGAAGCGGCGCGAGTCAGTCCCATTTGGCGGGGGAAAATGGAGGCGCTAGTTTCTGAAATACCCTGCTCTTCTTGCGGAGGCACACGACTACGCGAGGAGGCTGCCGCAGTCCGCTTCCGAGGTAAAACGCTGCATGAGATCGGCTCCCTGTCGCTGAGCCAAGCCCTGACCTTCTTCCGCAACCTCCGCCTCACTTCGCGGGAACAGCAGATCGCCGGGGAACTTCTTCGGGAAATTACCCACCGGTTACAGTTTCTTGTGGACATAGGCCTGGATTACCTGACGCTGAATCGCGCCGCGCCGACTCTTTCGGGAGGCGAAGCCCAACGTATCCAATTGGCGGCCCAGCTGGGAAGTGGGCTGACCGGCGTGCTGTATGTTCTCGATGAGCCGACCATCGGCCTGCATCCGCGGGATAATCGTCGGCTCATTCAGGCCTTGGGACGGCTACGCGATCTGGGCAACACGCTCATCCTCGTGGAGCACGACCGCGAGGTGCTTGCCACCGCTGACTACCTGGTGGACTTCGGTCCGGGCGCGGGCGACCGAGGCGGGGAGATCGTCGCCCAAGGGACTCCCCGAGCCATTCAACGCGATCGACAATCGCTCACGGGACAGTACCTAAGCGGACGCAAGGCTATTCCTGTCCCGACGATGCGGCGCACGCCCAGTTCTGACCGCTGGCTCATTGTCCGCGGTGCACGTCAGCATAATCTGAAAAACGTGGACGTGGCTTTCCCATTAGGCTGTCTGATTGCGGTAACCGGCGTGAGCGGGTCCGGCAAGAGTTCGCTCGTGGAGGACGTCTTGTACAACACTCTCGCACGGAAATTGCATCGGGCTCGTACTCCGGTCGCCGCTTGCGATGCCGTTCTCGGAATCGAGCATCTTGATAAGGTCATCAACGTGGATCAGAGTCCCATCGGCTGGACACCCAATTCCAATCCGGCCACATACACGGGCGTTTTTGATTTACTGCGGGAACTATATGCCCGTCTGCCGGAGGCGCGAGTTCGAGGATACACGCCTGGACGTTTCAGTTTCAACCGTCCTGGTGGCCGGTGTGAGGCCTGCGAAGGTAATGGTCAAAAGAGAATCGAGATGCATTTTCTCCCCGATGTCTGGGTGGAATGCGAAGTCTGCCGCGGCACGCGTTACCAGGCGGAAACCCTGCAAGTGCGTTATAAAGGATACAGCATCGCCGATGTGTTGAACCTGCGCATCAGTCAAGCGTTGGAAGTGTTCGCCGCCTTTCCGCGGATTCAGCGCTTATTGCAAACGTTAGCCGACGTCGGCTTGGATTACTTGACCTTGGGTCAACCAGCGCCCACGCTCTCGGGCGGCGAAGCGCAACGCGTCAAATTAGCTGCGGAACTCGCTCGGCCTAGTACGGGACGTACCTTGTATATCCTGGACGAGCCGACCACGGGACTGCATTTCGACGACATTCACAAGCTCTTGGTCGTGCTGCATCGCCTGGTGGATTTGGGAAACACGGTGGTGGTGATCGAGCACAACCTTGATGTGATCAAGACTGCCGATTGGGTCATTGACCTAGGCCCGGAGGCGGGGGAAGGTGGCGGCTACGTCGTCGCTTGTGGCACGCCAGAGGATGTGGCCGCCGGACGACCACCGCAAGTGCCCGCGCCCTGCTTGCCCGATGGCGCGACCTTAAGTTGGCCTGATGGCCGATTCCCGTCTCATACCCGACATTTCCTCCAGGAATCCCTGGCCCAGAGTCCACGTGTCGAACGTATTGCAGTAGCCACGCCCTCGCCGTCAGTTTCAGAAAAGACGGCGCATGCGAACGCGTCCACCCAGGACGACGGCGACGATGATGAATTGACCGCGGAGGTCTCGCTACCGTGGCAGGTGGATGGTGTGCGTTGGCACACGGAACAACGGCTCAGCTGGCAAGGGAAACCGTGCCGCTGGGAAGGTAAGATCCTGACGTATTTGGACAAAAAGATCCATGAACTCGGCGACTTCGCCCCAACCGATTGGAACCACCGCACCCGCGTGGAAATTGCCTGGAAGGAACGGAGCAAGGGCTGGTTTCTCCACGCTTATACGGGCGACGAATGGTTACTGTGGCTGACGTTTCGCGTGGCCCGCAATGCTTTCCGACAAAACGTCCTCGAGCGGGAGCTGGGCATCTTGCCGACGCAGCAAACGCGAGGTCTGGAAGGATGTGGCGACGTCATCCGCGTGCGGGTGCGCAACGAACGTGGCCCCTGGCAACGCATCGAGCTCGGCGTCCATTGGCTGCGCGAGGTAACTCAGCCCGCGTTTACCCGCTTTCTCCAGCAGGCGGCAGAGTCGTTTGTGCGACAAGTACAGTCCATGTCGGCCAACTTGGAAGACTTCATGCCCTGGAAGGTCAACGGGCAGAAGTGGCACCTTTCCGATAAAGGTTTTCCGCCGGGCAAACCGCGCGCCTGGCCGAGTTCTCTGCTTGCTGCGATGGTTGAACTTGTGCAGCACGCCGTGCCAGACGTGATCTTCGATTGGGCTTACCGCGATGCCGTGGTTCTGCGCTTTCCTGAGATTCGCCGACCTTGGGCCCGCTGGAAGACCAAGCAACCGGAGGCCCTGGAATGCGTCTTTGCCGTACCAAAAGGTCAGTGTAATCTGGCTCAGCTGGAAGGCATCGGCGCCAGCCAGCATCTGCGCACCGACCGCGAGCAGACCGACTTAGTGCATTGGACCTTCCGACGGGAGGAGGAATTATCACCCCGGCAACTGCAAGAGCTCTTGCGCCGTTGGGCCCAGAGCTTTCGCGCATCCTTCGCAGCCCTGAGCATGGCGGAAAATTAGTCTCAGTGGTCACTGTGCGTACCCAGGCCGAGCCGACAATAGTATGAGTGGAAATCTGTTAGCGGTTCATATTGCGGACGGCGTGCTGACGCCTCCATGGTGGTTGGGAGGTTGGGTGGGGACAGGGATTCTGCTCGCCCTGTCGAGTCGGCGTATCGAGGCCGAGGAAATTCCACGCTTAGCCCTGGTCAGTGCTGCCTGTTTCGTCGCCTCCTCAATCCACGTGCCTTTGCCCTTCACTAGTGTTCACTTATTGCTCAATAACTTATCCGTGCTCTTGGCAGGTCGTCGCGCCGCGCTGGCGATATTCCCCGCTTTGTTTCTGCAAGCCCTCTTGCTGAACCACGGCGGACTGCTGAGCTTAGGCATCAACACGCTCATCTATACGCTTCCCGCCTGGGTTATCTGGGAGCTTAGCTGGCCCGTGCTCCAACGGTTTCCGCGTTTGCTCTCGTTGCAATATGCTTGGCTCACCGGGGCCATGCTGGCCGCCTTGACTGTCTTGAGCACGGTCTCACTGAATGCGTTGGTGCTTTACGTGGGAGGCATCGAAACCTGGCCCGCTTTAGTCGCGTTAGTCTTCGTCGCTCACTTGCCTGTCGTAGGCGTGGAAGCGTGCATCAGCGCCAGCCTATTGACTTTTTTGCTTCGGGTCAAACCGACGCTACTCGCCCTGCCCTGCCCCGTTCCTTGCCCGACTCAAGCACCAAGCCCCTGAACCGAACCGCACGATGGACGCCCATACTTTGCAAGTTCTCGAATTCCCGAAGATTCGCGCCATCCTGGCCAGCTATACGCAAAGTGCGTTAGGCCGTCTCCTGGCGGAACAACTCGAACCCCAGCGCGAGGCCGCCGAAGTTTCCCGACAGTTGGCCCTCACAGAGGAGGCCCGCCGCGCCTGGGCCGAAGGGTTATCTCTGAGCCTGTCCGGTTTACGCGATGTCCGCTTACTCGTCCGTCGCGCCTACATTGGCAGTATGTTGTCGGCCGAGGAGTTGCTTCAAGTTCGGGAGACAGCCTGGTGCTTATCGGGTATTTATCGTTGGCGCATGAAACTCGACGCACGGTTTCCTCATCTCCGCGAACTGCTTGCCAGCATGGACGATTTCGGCTTGCTGGCCAAGGCCATCGAAGGCTGCCTTGATGCACGGGGCTATGTGTTAGACATGGCCAGTGCGGAATTGGCCGAAGTGCGGCATAAACTGCGGGAGCTAGAAGAGCGTATCCAGGCCGTGCTGAAACGATTGCTCCGCGACCCCGAAATTCGCAAGATCTTGCGCTACCCGAATGCGACGTTGTCGGGGGAACATTACGTTTTACCCGTGGCCGCCAATTACCGTCATCGTCTGCCGGGCGTTGTCCATCGCACCTCGGCCAGTGGCGACACGGTGTATATCGAGCCAGCGAGCCTGGCCACGCTCTCGGCCGAGCGCGCAGTATTGAAAGCGGAAGAAGAAAAGGAAGTTCATCGCGTGCTTCGACAACTTACCGCTCAAGTGGGCAAAGTAGCCCGCCCGTTCGAATACGCCCTCGACTTAGCCGCTCAGCTGGATCTAATCCTCGCCAAAGCCCGTTATGCGCTCGATTACCAAATGACCCTGCCCCATCTGAGCAGCGATACCCGGCTCATCTTACGTCAGGCCCGCCATCCCTTGCTCGAATACTACGCTCGCCACGCCCCCCTCCTGACGGAATCAGCTGCCACGAAGCCGACCGAAGCTCATTATGCTGTTGCCCAGGGTTCTTCCAGCCAGTCTTCGGAAAGTTCGTCCCCTGCCCTGCCCCGACCGACACTGCCGCCACGTCGCGAAGTCGTCCCGATAGACGTTCGCCTCGGCGACGACTTCCGCATCTTAGTCGTCACAGGCCCGAACACTGGCGGCAAAACAGTTTCCCTGAAGACGACAGGACTATTATGTCTCATGGCTCAGTCGGGTATGCTGATTCCCGCAGCCGATGGCAGCGTCTTACCGATTTTCCACCATATCTTGGCCGACATTGGCGATGAACAAAGTATCGAACAATCGCTGAGCACGTTCAGCGCCCACATGACGCGGATTCGGGAGATTCTCGCTACTGCCGACGCTCAGAGCCTGGTGTTGCTCGATGACCTGGGCGCAGGAACCGACCCGACCGAAGGTGCCGCACTAGGGCGGGCTATCCTCGAAGCGCTCGACCGTGTCGGCTGCCTGGTGATGATCAGCACGCACCTCGGCGACCTGAAACTGTTTGCCTTGGCTCATCCCCGCGCCCAGAACGCCGCCGTCGAATTTGATCCGAAAACGCTCCTGCCCACCTATCGCCTGCTCATCGGCCAATTCGGGATGAGTTGTGCTTTACAGATCGCTCGCAGTTTGGGCCTTCCCCGACGGATACTCCGTCGCGCCTGGTATTGGCTCAAGCGGAAACGTCGCTTACCCGAATTACGTCGGCTCGCTGAGGCGCGCCAAGAAGCGGAAGCGGCGAAAGCGCAAGCGCTGCAAGCCCAGCTCGAAGCCGAACAACGCCGCGCCGAACTCGAACGCCGACTCGCCGAATTGGAACGCGCATCGGCGGAACAACAGGCGCTGAAAGAAGCCCGCGCTCGTTTACAGCCCGGTGACCGCGTGCGCGTCGGCTCGCTTCGCGAACAAGGGGAAGTCGTTCGCGTTGACCCGCGTAAGGCCACTGTGCTGGTGCGTGTGGGCATCGGACAATGGGAAGTGCCGCTCGAAGACGTCTTCCCTATCCGCGAGCCGCCAGGCTCCTGAGCCATTTCCAAGCACCGCTTCCACTCGGGGCCCGTCGTTCGGAGTCTATTTTTGAGCGACGTATCCTCATTGCACCACCTTCAACGCCGGCCAACGTTCCGCATTCCACTGAACATAATGCTACCATTAACTCGGTGCGTCAGCCTCCAAGTGAATCGCATGCACAGCACATTCAACTACGCACACCTCGCAAGCGATACGTTCCTAAGGGTCAGTGCAAAACATCGTATCGCCCTGATAAAACCCATCAATAATTCATGTCTAACACGGGGCAGACACACCACGTTGGTCAGAAGCGCCGCCCCACAACTGCGAATTCTGCGTGAACCAACAGGTAAAGCGTTGGGATTCCGTGAGTCGTCGCTAGCCCTTCTTCTTACATTCCGGTCCTTCCTTGGGGTCTTGCTTCTGCGTGATGTGCCCTTCGTTGGCCGCCTTCAACGCCGCCGAACGTTCCGCATTCCGTTGAATATATTCCTGCCACTCACTGGGCACATTGGCCTCGGCGTAGATCGCCTGCACGGGACACTCCGGCACGCAAGCTTCGCAATCAATGCAATCCACGGGGTCAATATACAGCATCATCTCGTCCTGCCAGAAGCATTCCACCGGGCAGACGACCACGCAATCCGTATATTTGCAATCCCAGCACGGTGCGCAGACGACATGGGTCATAGAGTTTCGATCCTTTCCTGACTGGCCCAGGAATGAGTGGTTATCTGGCGGCGAGGATTAGTTTCCTGTGAGCCGACGGCTTGTCAAGACTCGTTTGGCTGCACTCGTCACCAGCTCATTCCAAAGGCGCTGGTTTCTGGAGCATTGTTAGCATATTAGCTATCGGCAAAAAGTCTATGCCTCGTTTTGTGTCTCTTCAAGAGGGGCCAGACCTTGGCACTGTATTACAGCTTACCCGTTGCTGGGACCCGATGATTGGCGGAAACGCTCGAACAGGTTGCGTGTGATGCGCTGTACCCGCGGATCAGGGCCCTGCGGTTTTGCGCCATGGGCCGCAGGAAGCAGATGTCCCGGCGGGGAACTGAGGCCCTGCGACCACCAAATGGTCGCAGCATTGAAAACGAAATTGCCCTTAGGACCAGGATAAATCGTCGCCGTGTACTCTCCTTCTGACTTGCGACTCAGTAGTTTACCGCGAGCCACTACCTCCAACCCGGGAATCGGCGCAGGATTGCCGTGAAACTCCCAGCCCACCAAGCCGGGAATCGCGTCGCCGTTTTTCATACCCGTGCCCTCGAACAGCCAGTGTTTCTCATTCACGCAAATCCAATCGGCTCCGCCCGTGATAGGCCAAACGCTCGCCGCTCCCATCAGGAACCGTGCGTCTGGCTCGAAATACTTGAACCGCTTCATCTCAGGCCAACCCTTCAGTTCCCCCTCGCTGGCAGGCCCAAAGATGCCCACACGAGCAAACACCCGCAACGGAACACCTCGCGAGCTGGGGTAAAACTCGATCCGCCCATAGCAAGTGTTCCCGCTCAAGAACGCTACGTTCAGCCCCTTTTGGATCGCGGACTCCACATTGCGGAACATCTCCAGCGACCAATACTCGTCATGACCCACGGATAAAAACGCTTTCGCCCGCAGCAACCCCTGGGGATCGCGATGCGTGTCCACATTGCTGATGTAGGATACGTCGTACCCCTCCTTTTCCATCCAGAACGCCAACGGAAACTCCCACAGCAGAAACTCGCCCGAACCCTGCGACAGCGGTGCGTCGAAAATCTGGCAATACTTACCGTAAGGCCGATCCCAACTGACCCGCACATTCGGTCCCCAATACCAGACCTTCTTCCCGTCGTCGTAAAGCGACCATTGGCTCGGCCAACGGTTATATGCACTCCATGTCGTGTCACTACACTGGAACAGAAAATCGCAGCGGCGCTCATCGCGGACAATGAAGATGATATAACTCTGCAATTTGTCCCGCTCCGCCGTGAGTTTGCCCAGATAGACGCCACTTGGCCAATCCTTAGGAATGGTCAGAGTCGTGCACGGTTCCCACTGGCATTCGCGTAGTCGTTCCTCGCCGATTTCCGGCTCAGGCTGCGTCTGTCCCTGGAACGGGCCCAAACGCAGCATGTGCCGACCACCTTTACCGCCATAGTAGCCCATGCGGTAAATATCAATGACAAACGGCGAGGGCGGATTGGTGCTCACATAAATGGCCAACTTCTCTCCCGCACGAATGCTGGTATGCGAAACGAAGCCCTCAATCCAGGAACAGCGATACTTGGTCGCCGGGTCCACCCGCGTATTCGTCAGCATCCAGTCGGTGGTGCCCGCCTTTTCGTTCTCCGCGCGAATCAACTCCGACTGGGCAGGAGCAAACTGCACCGAGCCACCAACCAATCCCGCTAGGCCCACCGCAGCGGCCTGTTTCAACACTTCACGCCTCGTCGGTTCCGCACTCCGCGTCATACTACACCCCCCTTTCGTCGGCACTCTGCCTTCGATGGTTTCGCGTCCCTCAGCCACCGCGCGCAGCGCCCCCGTTGCATCGCCGCCACCTGCCTCAAACTCCCCAGTTAGCTTACAAATCAAGCCGCCCCAGGCACCACAGCGCGACTGAATCCTCCCCCCTGCCCCAGCTCCAGAACCAAATTTTGTCTACCTTACCACCACCCGACGCAATCGGCCCGAGAAGCCGCCCTGGCTAAGCCAACGCCACATCGACTAAGTGCCCGACCTGCATGATTGGGAGTCATCTGCGTTTACCCGCGTGATCTGCGGTTTGTTTATCTCCGCCATGCGAAGGCCGAGCCGCGGAGGGAATGTGCCTCTCATGTTAGGCTACCTGCTAGTCAAATCACAGAGGACGCTGCTAAGCGCAAATTACCCCATAAGCGACGCCCTACCCTGCCAAACGGTCTCTCATTTGGTCTGCGTGCCGTTCTCAAAACTCATGCTCGACCGCTTACCGTGTCATTCACTTTCCTCCGCGCTCTTCTGCCTAAGCTGCGGCCCCTTAGGTCAAGAACGACGGGCAACTGCTAGTTAGCCCCCCGACTACGACTATCCGCGTTTCTCCGCGCCGCCTGCGCTGGGTTTGCTTGGACTGACATTTACCAATCCGCCGAGCGAGCATAGCTCTCTGCGTTTGCGCGCGTGATCTGATGGTCTAAGACGCACGGCTACCTTCGCTGTGAACCGCGCGCTCATTTACCTACTAGCCATCGCCCCTTGCTCATCGTCATGCATTACGCATTCACATGCCGCTCCGTTTCTCTGCGTTCATCCGCAGCGCCTGTGGTTCTAAGAACGCACCTAGGCTCCGCTTGTGAACCGCCTGCCCGATTGGATTGGTTAGAACTGTCCGGTACGGCGTTGCCCATCGCACGTTGTTCACATGGCAGGTAGACTCCCTTCCTGATGATACCCAACCACTTGGTCGTCAGCCCTAGTTACTTCGCGCTCGCCCGCCTCACTCGTTTTCTTCGGCAACGAGCCCCTTGAGTCCGGAGCGTGACGGCGAAACGTAACAATAGAAAGTGAGCTTCCCCTGCTTACTAGGTACTTCCTTGTACTATATCCTACTTAGAAGATTGCAAATAAAGCATAATAAGTCTGGTTTCAATGGGTGAGCCAGGTAGTCGCTGCGGCCTTGCTTCGGATGTGTGCGACACTAAATGTTCCAAGAACAGTTACGCTCGGCATAGGTTTCTAAGCCGATTATGTTAGTAATGCACTCCTTAAAGGTGCGGAATTGGCTGAAGGAGTGAAAAATTTTACGCTGATTATGTACTCTCTCCGGTCGCACATGTTCGGCCGCTTTGTGGGCCTGCTTCGAGTTGGTCAGTTACTAGTTGATGATGTGTTCGCTCCCGTCGATAAAGGGGCAGAGGCAAACGGGCTTGTTGCGACGCTTGCAAAGCCGTGAACTTGCCCCCAGGGTATATCGTGAAATTCACAAAAATGCTGGAGACTTGCCTTGCTGACCAGCGAAAACTCTGAAGTAGTCAGCCGGGAAGCACTCACAGCAAAAGTTTACGCGGCCATTCCGTTGGCCTAGTGCCGTCCTTGTGGCACGACATTAACGAACGTGTGGCCGAGCAGTGTTGCTAAGGGTTCGCCTAGTCTTGCGGCGCGGTGCGACGCCGGGGTTTCGCGGAGCGTGGGCGCGAGGTGCACTTGTGCGTGCTGATGTGCCTAGCTGTGGCGTGCTCTGCTCGCTTGGCAAACTTGAGTACACCGCTTGCGCCAGGCTCACGCCGGGACCGGTCTGCTCTGCGTCGCGTAAAGTTCACTAGGACGCTGTCTCGGTGCAGAGTTGGCCGCTGACTTTGCGGCGTCTGGTGTCTGATAGACAGTTCAAGTTCTGAAAGTTGCCGACAAACTTGACAAGTTGAGTTCTCATGTTGGGGTGCTCGTGCCTGACGCACTGTAATCTGAACGCCGGTGCGAGCGCGGGGGATGCTGTCGCCGGCATGCTGATTGGCTGTTATAATCGCTAAGGATGAGTACGCACTCTCCAGAGTCGCCGCAACGTATTCGGAAGCACGTGTGGTATTCGGGACACGTGCAAGGGGTGGGTTTTCGCTATACGGCCCATCGGCTGGCCCAGCGGTATCAGGTGGCAGGATTTGTACGTAATTTGCGAGATGGCCGGGTCGAACTGGTCGCCGAGGGCGAAGCTGAGCAAGTGGAGGCGTTTCTAAACGCTGTGGCCCAAGCAATGCTCGGCTATATCACTCATCAGGAGACCGTGCCCGAAACCCCGGAAGGGCTGGATCATTTTCGTATTGCTTACTGATACTAGGTGCTTCAGGCTTGGCCTCGTAGCTGGGAGGGAATTCTATGCTTTGGGGCGTGTTGCTGCTTGTGGTCGGAGCGATAGCCGCACTGACCATCTTTCCGCAACTCCATTTGCGGGGCAAATGGCTGGCCGTGGCCCAGGCGGCGTATCGCGAGTCCACCCGCCAGCCGCTGTTTTGGTTACTGCTGGCCTTCACGACGTTTTTTATGCTCGTGAGTGTCTATCTGCCTTACTTCACGTTCGGCGAAGAACTGAAGATGGTCAAAGGGCTGGGTTTGAGCGCGATTTTATTGGCCACCTTAATCCTGGCTGTGTTCTCCGCGGGGGTCTCGATTTCGGAGGAAATTGAGGGGCGTACTGCAGTAACTGTGTTGAGCAAGCCTATGTCGAGGCGTTCGTTTTTGATCGGGAAGTTTGTGGGTATTTTTCTGTCCGCCGTGCTGTTGGCCATGCTTTTGAGCGTCGTGATGGCCATTGCGGTGTACTATCGCAATGAAATTGAGCCGGAGGAACAACGGCCCCAGCTAGCGGAGATTCAGCACTTGGAACGTTATTTGAGTTTCCTTCCTAACGCCATACTGGCGGCGGGTCGCTATTTGCTTTACTTGAGCTACGAATTATCGGTGCTGATGCCTGCTATCGTTTGTAACCTGCTCCAAGTGATGATCCTAACGGGGTTGGCCGTCGCCTTGGCCACGCGGCTACCTGTGGTGGTGAATCTGGTGATCTGCTTGACCGTATTCATTGTGGGCCGCCTATCGCACATCGTAGTGTATCAATCGGCGCCCGAGCGTGGGGGAAATCCTTTGGTACACGTGATGGCGCAAATCTTCGCCACGATTTTACCGGGCTTCAACTATTTTGATATGACCGATGCCACTACAGCCGCCATTGACGTTCCGTGGGGGGATTATGTTTTCCACGTAGCGGTGCACAGCGTGGTTTACACGGCGATTGCCTTACTGTTCGGCTTAATTCTGTTTGAGGATCGGGATGTGGCCTGACGAGCTTGTTCCTGGCAGGGGAGATCGGTCGTGAACGGACAAAAGCCCGCCCCCTTTGAGCGTGCCTTGCTGCTGCTCAACTATCGCCGAGTCCACCAGTGGATTGCAATTCTCAGTTCCATAGTTTTGGCCACGCTGATTGTGGTGTTGCTTGGGCTGACGGGGTTGTTCTTGGCCTTGCTCGTCAGTCGTGGCCAGGTGGAAAGCGAGGATCGGCAGGCTTTTTTGGAGAGTAAAGATTTTCATAACCGTTGGCTGCAAGAAGTGCTGCCGGCAGAGGAAGCACGTCAGCAGTTCCTGGAGCAGCTCCAAAAAGATCAGGGAGTAGGTCTGTTAGCCTTGGCTTGGTCTGCGCATAAGCGACAAACGATTTGGGCGCCGGTGTTGGCGTGGATGGTGCGCACTTGGCCGTGGACGCGGCACAATTGGGAGACGATGGTGGCTTTGCTCATCGTGGCCGTGGTCACCGCTGCGCTCCGCTGGGGCTTGCAGCTGGTGGTGCACTGGTCGGCAAGCGAAGCTGCTTTGGAAGCTGCTACGCGCCTGCGCCGCGGCGTCTGTTTCCAAACCCTGCGATTGGGCAGCTTGTTTCTGAAACGTGAAGGGTTGAACTATCCCATCAGCGTCTTTACCCGCCATGTCGAGGCAGTGCAAGAGGGACTTTACCTGTGGCTGACCTCGCGGTGGCGCGAACCGACGCGTTTGCTACTCCTGGCGGTGTTTGCACCCCTGATCGAGTTCGGCACTTCAGGGGGATTCCCTTACCTGACGGTGGCGTTCGCATGTCTGGCTTGCCTGACTTGGTTAGTGGGCGGGCAGCTCCTCATCTGGTATCGCCAACGCGAACACGCTTGGAACCAACGGGCTGCCGAACAGCTTTCCCTTTTGCAGGAAGGTTTGCGCATGATGCGGCTGGTGCGCGGCTACCTGATGGAGGGGTTCCATCGGCAACGGCTGGAGCGGCAGCTTGAGCAGTATCAACATCACATCAAGCGACAGCACCTGGTTCGCGTGATGTTCCAACAAACTTCGATCTTGCTCGCCATCCTGGCCCTGACGTTATTAGCCTTCGTTGCCGCTTGGAACACGTTAGAAAACCACATGGGCTTGGCCAGCATCCTGACCATGACCCTCACGTTGGGGGCCTTGTTTTTTCCCATCTCACGTATGCTGCGCGACCGCATCGTGCAGAAACGTGCGTGGGAATCGGCAGCGCACTTGTTTGATTTTCTCGACCAGCCGGGGGAAGTTACCGAAACGGGCCAGGCACTGTCGTTCGAGCCGTTACAGCGGGAGTTACAGTTTGAAAATGTCACCCTCCGCTCGCCCCGAGACAATCGGTTGCTGCTCGAGCAAGTTTCCTTCACGGTCCAGGCTGGGCAGCGCGTCGCCCTGGTCAGTGCGGACCGCGCCACTTTGCATGCCATCGCTTACCTGATGGTGCGCTTTTACGATCCCGATCACGGTGTGATTCGTGTGGATGGCCAAAATATCCGTCGGGCCACGTTGGAGAGTCTGCGCTCGCAAATCTGCCTGGTGCTGCAATCCGACTTGGTCTTTACCGACACGGTGGCCAACAACATCAGCTGTGGCCACCCCGCGTACAACCTGCCCAAGATCATAGAAGCAGCGCGCATGGCCCACGCGCATAAATTCATCACCAAGTTGCCTCAAGGTTACGATACGGTGATTGGCGAACAGGGCCACGCCTTAACACTGTTCCAACGCTTCCAGATTGCTTTGGCCCGAGCGATTCTCCGCGACCCGGCAGTGGTCGTGATTGAAGAACCCCCTGTTCAGCTCAGCGAGGAAGAGAAGACCTTGCTCGAGGATACCTACGCCCGTTTTTTGCCACGGCGCACTGTGTTCTTTATTCCCCATCGGTTTCATACGCTGCGCAGCAGCGACCTGGTTTTATTCTTCCATCAAGGT
Organism: Gemmatales bacterium; assembly: GCA_025060195.1. Classification (GTDB taxonomy): domain Bacteria; phylum Planctomycetota; class Planctomycetia; order Gemmatales; family HRBIN36; genus HRBIN36. Next base: position 115,961 of record JANXCQ010000012.1, read on the forward strand.
CGTCTTGAAGGCCGAGGCAAACACCGCGATCTGCTCAACGAGAGCGAACTGTATCGGCAAATTTGTTTCGTGGAGTTCCATCTCTTGTTGGCCGACCTGGACCACTTCCCGTTTCAATCGGGCGGACTGCCCCCTGCCCCAAACGAATGAGTCTGGCCATGGCTACCATTCACGACCTGACGGTCGCGCGAGAAGCGGCAGAAGCGGCCGCTCAGATTATCCTGGCACATTACCAGCGCATGGAGGCCAAGGATTGGGCTCCCCCCGAAGTCACCACCGCCGCCGACACCCAAGCCCAAGATTGTATCCTAAACTATCTGGCCCAACATTTTCCTCAGGACGCGTTCTATGCGGAAGAAAAAACGCCGACTTTGGCGCAGTTACCCCAGCATGCCGATCGGCTGTGGATTATTGACCCCATTGACGGCACGCGCGGGTTCGTACTGAAAAACGGCGAGTTTGCCGTGCTTATTGCCCTGGTGGAGCAAGGTGAGCCAGTACTGGGACTGGTACTCGAACCTGCCGAGCAACGTACCACCTGGGCGCTCCGCGGCCAAGGTTGCTGGATGCAACAAGGCACCAACCCAGCGCAGCGCTGCGCAGTCACTACTACCGCCCTCCTGAGCCACGCGCGCATCGTTCGCAGTCGAGGCGATGGCCAAAAGACCGTCAAACCTCTGCTACCCGTGGCCGAGGAAATTTTCTGTTATTCCGCGGGTCGGAAGCTGGCCATGCTCGCCCGTGGCGAAGTGGACTTATATGCCAGCCTGTATCCAGGCTTCCATGTTTGGGACGTTTGTGCCGGCGAAGTTCTAGTCCGCGAAGCGGGTGGCATCTTCAGCGATGCCTGTGGCCAGCCGATTTGTTATCGCGACCCCGAACGTCCCGTCCACGGGATTCTCGCAGCTAATCCCACTCTCTATCACCAGGCGCTGCCTCTACTCAAGCCGCGCATGTTAGCGCGCCTGCGGGCCGACAGTTAGCGCTAGCGCTCACGTTGGCCTTCGCCAGATCGCTTGGCTCTCCACGTATCACTATGCTTCTGCCAACACTCCTCGCACCAGCCTGGACGTCGCACGACATAGCTTCTCTGGCTGCTACTGGAATACTGGCCAGTTCGAGGCGGCAGAGGGCGAAATTCGACACAGCTCTTCCCGCGCGACCGGCCTGGACATGGGCGTCTCACGGACACCCACCCTTAGCGCCCTCAGGTCGGGCACAACACCGCTGGCAGCCGACTAGGCACAACTGCTCGCCCCTGCCCCATGGTTTCCTGAGCCGGCACGCTCCCCCGCAACAGCCCGGTCGCATTCCCGTGCTGGCGTAGCAGGCGTAATAACTGCTCTTCGCCCATGGCACCTTCATGGCGGACAACCTGCGCTCGGCCATACCTGTCGCTAATCACTAATGCAGGAAGCTGGCGCAAGTGAAACTCGCGGGCCAAAAGGCGCCCGTATTCAGCGTCCTCGGCATCCACATAAACCGCATGAAACTGGCTCTCTACGAGCGTGAGCGCTTCCTTTGACCACTCGTGAGGCAATAAGCTACGCCACCCATCTTTCCCTCGGCCAATAACCACCAAGACGGGCTTGCCATCCTGGCGTGATTCCCGCAGGGCCTTACCGTAGTCCCGCTCCCACGCCTGAGCCGCGAGAGCGCTCGCTAAGGCCCAGGCTAAGACCATCCAAAATCGCGCTATGACCATACCCCTTCCTCCTTGCTGCACCTCCTCAAGTTGGCTCGACACAGCCCCACTGCTGTGTTCGCGAAAGTGTTTGTTTGTATGGCTCCAACGAATAAAAGCAACCCAAAAAATCTAATTTTGCTTACGCTATTTCCCGAATTGATTTTTTCTCGATTACGCTTCCACACCGGTGTAAGCCGGCTGAGAATCTCCCCGCTGGCCGGCAACGCCGCCAATCCTGGCGTTTGTTCCTTCGATTCTTCTGGGCAACGTCGTAGATTAACGCGGTCGAGGCATGCTAAGCAGCCCTCGTCGTTCAGAACCACCAAGGAAAATACCAGGCTCCAGCAACGACAACGCCCCACCGATTAACGCAACGCTTCCAGGGGACGGAGGCGCGTCGCCGCCCAGGAAGGTATTAGACCGCCGAGCAAACCCATCACCACGGTAAACCAAAATGCGGTTTTCAGCACAAACGGCGTCACCGTAATCTGGAAAACCACCGTCTTGCCCCCGCCTTGACCCGAAGAAATGAAACTTTTCTGCTCCACCCCGTGAAATAAGCTACCGATAGCCATGCCCGCCAAGCCGCCGAGTAAGGCCAGAAGCATCGCCTCCAAGAGGAAAGAAAGCAAGATTTGCCAACGCTGATAGCCGAGAATGCGCAACACGGCGATGTCCTTGGTACGCTGGGTAACCGTAGCAAACATGGTGTTCATCAGTCCGAACATACCGCCCACAGCCATGACCGCCGCGATAAACAGCGCCGCCGCTAAAAACATGGTATTGGCCTCGGACATCCGCTCATAATATTTCGGTTCGGGCACGGCACTGACTTCCAACCCCGTGCGATCTTTGATCGTCTCGCAGAACCAGGGCACGAGCGCCGGGTCGCGCAGCCGCAATAGAATCGATGTAAAAAATCGCTGGCCGCGTTCCACATTGTCCTTGCCGAACTCCTGCCCAACGACCTCGCGTTTGGCCCAGGTTTCAGAATCGAACGGCGTGCCCCGCGAATCGAGAATCCCCACCACCTGCCAAGTCAGCCCCTCCCGGATGTTCAAGGAACTGCCGACGTCTAACCCCAACAAGGCCGCGATCCCCTCCCCCATCACGCACTCATTCCCGACCGCGCTAAACCAACGCCCCCGCAGTAACCGTAAGCCGTGCACGGCTGCGGCCCGCTGCGGCGCTAGCACACCGCGAATCTGCAGGAAACGATAGCGCGGTCGGCCATCGCGGGGATCGGGAGGCAGTTGCTGGGTCGCGATGGCATACACTTCTGGGCTAATCAGCGGCTCGCCCGTCGTATCCGTCGCCACATAGTCATTGAGCCAAACGCGGGCTAAATCCGCTGTATCAGGAATATCGCTGAACAACTCATCGTTGGTACCTTCGCGGAGCACGATCACGTTATCCGGGCGACCCGCACGCCGCGCTAACTCGTTGATACCTTCGACGAATGATAACATCACCACCAAAATGGCGACCACCAGTAAGAATCCAAACGCCGTCAACAAGTTGACCCGCCAACGCACCAGCAGGTTCCGCAGGTTATAGCGAAGCGGAATCATAGGAAGCAAAGACCGGCTCGTGCTGTGCAGTGTAGCGCCACTCCGTGAGAATCAGAAGCGGCATCGGCGTCGGCAGACATGCTCTTGATTCCCACGTCTGCGTTTAGGCGACGCGACGGAAAATCTCCGCGACCTGAACCCGACAGCCGTTGATCGCAGGCCACAGACTTCCCATCAAAGCAGTGGCCGTGCCGATCCACGGCCCCCAATAATAAGCCTCCGTCGGCACAAAAAAGATGGGGAAGAATCCTAAAGGCAGTCGAATGCCTTTGAAGACATAGTTCACCACGACGTGAGGAAGCGCCACGCCCAGCAAGCCTCCAAGTAGGCCGATCAGCACCCCTTCCCCCAGAATGAGCACCAGGATTTGTGCGGGCGTAAAGCCTAAAACTTTGAGCACGGCAATCTCGGTAGTGCGTTCCCGGACGGTAATACCAATGGCGTTGGATACCACCACGGCCATCACCACGAGAATCGTCGGCACCAGAATGTAACGCACGCCGAAGAGGATGTCCTTGAGCGGCTCGAAAAAGCGGTTGACTGCAGTGGCCGCAGTTTCGCATTTGA
>JANXCQ010000013.1 GCA_025060195.1 Gemmatales bacterium
CGATCAACATGCTTAGCCTGGCTTTACGCCTATGTTTCAGGTCGTTCAACAACTGTTGCTAACACTGAAATCTCTAAATTGTTGCTCGGACGAATCGGCGATTTATTTATCTCAGTATGCCTGTAATGCCGATTCGCTTGTAAAGCTCGGAATTACCTAGATTCACTTTTGCTAAAATAAATACTTAGAGCGGAGAGCTAGGAAGACGGAGCAAGCAACTTGGAATCAACTGGACCCGTAATGAGCGAGCGTTCGGATCGTAAACAGCTATCGGCTCAAACCGACGGTGCTCACTGGCTGTTGCCGCTAAGTTCCTTGAGGCGCCGGCGGGCTTCTTCGACACGCTGAGGATCGGCGTCGTAGTTGATTACTTCCCGATACAGTTGAATGGCCTTGCCCCGTTCCTGCAGAATCCGGTCGTAAATCCGAGCCGCGCGGAGCCGAGCGTCGTTGCTCGTGTTCGGGTTCCATTGGAAACTGCGTTCGTAATACCAGGCAGCGCGGCGATATTGGCGGAAGGGCCGGTTCTCATAGATCTCGCCTAACTGGTAGGCCGCATCGTCAATCTTGTCGCTTTGCGGGTAGTAAGTCAGTAACTGTTGTAACAGCAGTTCAGCGCGGCGCATATTGTCTTCGTACTCCTGGCCGTAGCCGCGACCTTTGAATTGCATCGCCCGGCGATACAGTTCATTAGCTTCTGGAATGTTGAGTTCAGGCTTGAGCGTGGGTGGGGGCACGTCCAATTCTAGGATGTAAGCGCGTTTGGTGATGCGATGGAAACCGATTAATTCTTCCTCGACCCACTGCTGGCGTTCGACGTCGCCGGTGCGGAGATAATGTTCCCGTAACTGCTCTAAGGCTTGTTGGTACTGTTTCCGGGCGGCGATGACCTTTTCGACCAAAGGGAGGTCGCTTTGTGGAAAACCCGGCTTAGGAAAACTGGCCTTCTCTTGGGCTTCGATGAAGGAAGTAAATAGTAGGCTCCCGTTCCAGACGAGGAAAGCGACGGTTAAGGCCAAGAACGTGAGCCAAGCTTTGCGCATCATAGTGTGCCTCCCTGCACCGCTAAGCTCCGGGTGTGGCAGGATGGTCTGGGTATGCTCGGGTCAAATGCTTCGGGCAGTTAGCGGCTGGGCGTTGATTCGACCGGCTGGGAAGCGGCAGGGCGCTCCACGCGGCCGAAAATCATGCGTCCGGCTGGGCTCTGATGCACGCTGGTGACTGTGATGGTTACTTCTTGACCGATATACGACCGTCCTTGCTCGGCGACGACCATAGTGCCATCTTCGAGCCAACCCACCGCCTGACCCGGTTGCTCGCCGGGACGAATCAGACGAATGTGGAGTGTCTCCCCAGGCAGGGCGGCGACCCGCACGGCGTTGGCCAAGTCGTTCATATTAACGACTTCTACGCCTTCCACCTGGGCGATTTTGTTCAGGCTGAAATCGGTGGTGATGATCCGTGCGCCTAGATTCTTGGCCAGACGCACAAGCCGTTGATCCACATCTCCTATATCGGCCAGTTCCGCAGGATCGCTTTCCAGTACTTCTACCTCAATGTGCGGATTGGTCTGGAGCCGCTTCAGGATGTCCAAGCCACGCCTACCCCGCTTCCGTCGGAGCGGATCGTTAGCGTCGGCAATATTCTGTAATTCCCGAAGGACGAAGCGTGGCACGATCATTTTGCAGTCTAGCAGGCGGGTGTCGGCAATGTCGGCAATGCGGCCGTCAATGATCACGCTGGTATCTAAAAGCAACGGCTTCGGACCTTTGACTTGTCGGCTGAATTCAACGTAGGGGATGATAAAGCGGAAGTCATTCTTGGTCTGGAGCAGTGTACTGACGCAGAGATAGCAAAACAGGAAGGCGAGGAATAATTGGATCAAACCCCAAACTTGTTGGTTCAACGTTGGTTCGAGAATGGGCCGTAGCCCGCTACTGAGCAAATAGGCCAAGGATAGTCCGACTAACAGGCCCAGGTACACCGCTGAGAAGGTGGTAATGTCCTTTTTGGGAATGAAAATGTCTAAGGCTACGACAGATAAGCCGATGAGTAAAATGGCGCCAAAGGTGGCCCATAGCGCGTACTGCGACCAGCCTGTCTCTGCGGGCAGCCAAGCGCTCGACTGGATCGCTAGGCCCGTGGCCACGCCTATAATCATGGCCACGTAAACACCACGTAAGATGTTCAGTAACATGCTAATTCCTCCTCAAGGCCCGCCTTCTGCGTCAGCCAGGGGCGGAGCCAGTTTGTCCCGGAGCGTCACCTGGTTCCCGGCCGGGGGACGCTCTCCGTGCCGACTCTCCGTTCCGTTATCTTCGTGTGCAATTAGTGCCTTTTAACAATATTAGACGCAACGGTCGCAGGTTTGTCTCATCTGTTCGATTGTACTATTCGCGTTGGTAAGGGTGGAAAAGACGCAGATATTCGTCCTGGGCGAAGCGGTCGGTCATGCTCGCCAGATAATCGCAAATGGTCTGCTCCAGGCCGTCGGTGGCGATGCGACGGTAAAAGAAGGGCGGCAACATACCGGGCACTCGTCGGTATTCTTCGAACAAGCGCTTGAGAAACCGTTTCGCTTTGGTGGTCATACGTTGCACCCGGTAATGGTGGTAAACGCGGTCCCGTAAGAAGTCCTCCAGTTGCGCTTTCAGCATGGCTATCTCAGGGCTCGGCTGAACGATCGGTTCGGGGGCACGGCGAACGTCTTCTACGGTGCGGATGCAAAAACTGGCCAAGCGTTGACGGGTGTGCGTTAACAGGTCCTCGACCTGCCAGTCAATCAAAGTGCGTACGAGGGCCGCGGGGTAATCCTCGTCGCCGACGTGGCCGTAGCGCTGGCGCATGCGTTCCTCGGCCAGTCGGCAGAATGGCACGGCCCGTACTTCGTCCACGCTAATCAGTCCCAACTGCAGGGCGTCGTCCAAGTCGTGGGTGTCGTAAGCGAGGCTATCCGCGGCATCGACAATTTGTGCTTCCAAGAACGGCTGGGCATGCGTGCGAAAGCGTTTCACTTCTGGGGCATCAGGACGCTTGCTGTGATACGACAGCGATTCGAGCACTTCCCACGTCAGATTGAGCCCTGGAAATCTGGGATAACGCCGCTCGAGAAACTGTACCAACCGCAGGCCGTGGCGATTGTGTTCAAAGCCGCCATGTTCCGCCATGCACTCGTCTAATGCGGTTTCTCCCGCATGCCCGAAAGGTGGATGGCCCAGATCATGAGCTAACGCAATGGCTTCGGTCAAGTCCTCGTTCAGGCGCAATTGTCGGGCCAAAGTGCGGCTGATTTGGGCTACTTCTAAGGTATGGGTCAGGCGCGTGCGGTGCTGGTCACTGTAATGGTTGACCAGGACCTGCGTCTTGTACATGAGTCGGCGAAAAGCTGCACTGTGGATAATTCGGTCGCGGTCGCGCTGATATAACGTGCGATACGGATGCTCCGGTTCTTCGTGCAATCGGCCTCGGCTCAGCCGCGTCCGCATGGCGTAGGGCGCTAAGAACCGTTCTTCCCACTCTAACGGATCGTAGCCCGCGCGGGGCACATGGTCTGAAGGTTCCCATTCAGGCCAAGCTTGAGTTAGTTCACGCTCGGTAACCCTTTGAGAGGATTCCAGTGTGCTACGCGAGAAAAAGGACTGGCTCATGTTCGTCAACTTTCCTGCTTGCGAAGGTAATCCGTGAGTAAATCATAAAATGCTTCGAGACTTTGCACGATCACCTTGACCTCGGCCAGGACGGGCATGAAGTTGGTGTCACCTTCCCAGCGCGGCACGACGTGCCAGTGTAGATGGCCGGGTAAACCAGCCCCCGCGACGCGTCCCAGGTTCAGGCCGATGTTATAGCCGTCGGGTTTCATCAGTGCTTGCAGTGCCTGTACCATGCGGCTCAGCGTGCGTTGGGTATCGAGTATCTCATCGGCGTTGAGTTGGTCTAAGGATGCTTTGTGTGCTTTGGGCGCAACGAGCAGATGGCCGTTGTTGTATGGATATCGGTTCAGGACTACGACGCTATGGGGAGTGCGGAGAGCGATGAGATTGGTGCGGTCGTCTTTCTGAGCTATACCTTCACAAATGAAGCAGCCGGGGTCAGTTTTGCGGTCTTGTACGACATAAGCCAACCGCCACGGTGCCCATAAGTTTTTCCACACGGGACTCTCCTCGCGTTCCCACGGCAGCATGTTATGCGGCCTTCACCAAGCACTGACGAAAACGCTCAAGCAGTGCATCAGAGTTTCCTTGAGATTTTATGAAACCTATTAAGGAAGATGTGGTTCATCAGGGCGGCGGAAAACCCAGGTGTGAAGACGACGGCGTACTACAAGACCATCCGGCAGTTCCAAATGGCGCCCTTCGCTCTGCAAAAACTTGGCTAGACGTTGCCAATGGCGCGCGGTCATTTTGCCGCATGGCCAACCTTCCCGCTGCCAGAGTAACAGCAGGGCTTGGCGGAGCAGGGCCGGGTCGGCGGTCTTGGTCTTATCTGCATCGAGCACCACTTGGCCGGCCCAGCGCGGTAACTCCATTCGCTCGAGTAAAGCGGCCGCTTGGCGTTCCATCCAGGCGTACCATTCTCGGACCTGGTCGGCCAGTTGGCATAGATGCGGAACCACCTGCGGGTTGTATTCCCGCTGTAATAGCGGCAATAACTGCCAACGGATGCGATTGCGGGTACGGCTCAGGTCGAGATTACTGCTGTCTTGGCGAGCCGAGATGCCGTGGGCCTGGAGATAGTGATTCACTTCTTCGCGTGGTACGGCTAAAAGGGGTCGAAGTAATTGGATGCCCTGCGCTAAAGGCCGGCACCAGGCGATGCCGCGTAAGCCCCGCAAGCCACTCCCTCGAAGCAAGCGAAACAGCACAGTCTCGGCCTGATCGTTAGCGGTGTGTCCTGTGGCTACCCACGGGACCTGATATTGCCGGGCGATTTGGGCTAACCAGGCGTAACGCAGTCGGCGGGCTACGTCCTCGAGATTCGCACCCGCCTGGCGTGCATATAGCCCCACGTTCTGACGCTCGACACTGACCGGCACGTGCAATTGCTCACATAAACCGCGAACAAATTGCTCATCGGCATCACTCTCCGCCCCGCGAAGCTGATGGTTGAAATGAGCCGCTCGCACCTGAGTGTGGCCCAGAATCTCAACCAACGCCAAGAGGAGTGCCGTGCTATCCGGCCCTCCTGAGATGGCGACTAGGATTGGCCCCGTGCCTACGCCGAAACGCGCCAAGACCTCGCTGACCTGGGCAGGAAGCGACAGTTTCTTAATAGACTCGTCAGATTGGGACATGGTCAAGTCCGTGGTCTGAAACCGATGTTCGAGTGGGAGACATCATCGGCCGAAGCACGCCAAGCGCTGGCGAGCCGCCTCTCCCAACCGCAAACTGGCCAAGGCCGCTTGTTTGGCAAGCTCCAGACGTTTATCATCCACTTCGGGAAGCCAGCGGAATACCTCTTGCGGCGACTGCGGGGCGGGTTGGGTGGTCGAAGTTGGATTGGTGGAGGCCGTGGCTCCTATGGGACTGGTGTTAGGCGCGGTCGGATCACTATTGGACGGAGCCTGTTGCGGCGATGATTCGAATGTCCCAGAACGATCCGGTGGCTCGCGCTCCTCTTGACGGCTGGCCAGAATTTGCTCCCAGCGTTTCCGTGTGGCAGCCACGTCCAATTGGCGGAAGATGATCACCATGTGGCCGGATCGTGGGATGTGCTGATTGGCCTCCACGTAGTGCATGTAAATGTCATAGCGGTAGGTAACGAAGAACCCTTCAGGAAGTGGCGCCGACTGTCCCTCAACCGTACGTGGCGTCTCCTTCGCGGCAACATAACACCAGTTTCGATAACGTACTCCCCGGTTGGCTTCCCATAATTGGGGACTCTCCCAGGAGCGTTGCACTTCCAGGGTTTTGGCGTCGGTGTTGACCGGTTCCAGCGCACCGCCACTATAACTTTGCAACTCATCGAGAAGTCGGCCCAGGAGGATGTCGGGCACTTCGACCTCTTGTGCGGGAATGAAACCGACATGCGCCTCCAGGACCGCTAACTTGTCCGCCGCGTGGACACACGGATAATGCGCCAAGGGTTGTACCTGCGATTGCCCTGTGGGGTGATGGGCGATTTCGCGGGGCAGACGTAAGAAAATTGGCAGCTCGCTGGATAAGTAAATCGGTTCCCCGAGCAAGGCGTCGTCCGCGTCGTATTGCTGAAGGCGTTCCAGAGTCCGCCGCGCACGGGCTTCATATTCGGCTAGACCGCAGCCTGTACTGAGTGCCAGCAGCAACAAACAGGGCCACATTCGGCTGGGCGGATAATCAGGGGACATCGAACAATCCTCGCGTCTGTTGCCGTTAGACAATCCTATGGCCTAAGCCGTTTCGCCAGCACCGGTCGAAGACTCGTTTGTGATCAGTATAATGCGCTCTGAACCAAGCCCAGGGAGAGCTGAGCCATGACGAAAGCCCTGATGATAGTACCCAATCGCTGCACGGGATGCATGCAGTGCGAGTTAGCCTGTTCGTTCGTTCAGACGGGGACCTTTGCCCCTGCATATTCGATGATCCGCGTGCACATCTTCGACGAGGAAGCCAGTTATGCTCCCTATACCTGTGTGCAATGCCAGGAAGCCTGGTGTATGACTGCTTGCCCCGTGAATGCCATCGCCGTGGACGGACAAACGGGCGCGAAGATCGTCTTGGAACAAGTCTGCGTCGGTTGCCACCTGTGTTCCATCGCTTGCCCGTTTGGCACCGTCTTCACGCTGCCGCAATCGGGCAAGGCGGCTAAGTGCAATTTATGTGGCGGACAGCCCGCCTGTGCTGTGGCGTGCCCAACTGTGGCAATTGAATGGAAAGAGGTCGATGGTGTGGCTCCCTGGTTTGAACCCTGGGGACAGGCTATTTCGCAGCGACACCGCGAAGCAGTCGCGGCTATGGCCTAACCTGATCCAGTTTCACGGGGCAACAGAGCCAAGCACTCAAGCATTATTATTGGATTTCATGAGGCAAAGATCATCTAGTGGAGACAATCCCATGTATGGCTGGCATGGTAAGCTGCTTCGCATCAACCTGACCACGGGAACTTGGCGGGTAGAAGACATCCCAGAACCGTGGTTGCGTCAATATATCGGCGGTCGCGGCGTGGCCGACCGCTACCTGTGGGAGGAACTCGACCCCAAGGTCGACCCGGTAAGTCCCGCAAACAAACTGATTTTTGCTACCGGCCCCCTGACCGGCACACCAGCGCCGTGCGGCGCACGCTACATGGTCGTCACTAAGGGCTACCTCACGGGCGCTATCACCACGTCGAATTCCGGAGGACATTGGGGACCCGCACTTCGTTTTGCCGGCTATGACCTTTTGCTCCTGGAAGGACGGGCACCGCAGCCGGTGTATGTGTTCATTGACGATGACCACGTGGAAATTCGTGATGCCCAAGCATTCTGGGGCAAAACGGTAAGCGAAACCGAAGACGGCATCCGCAACGAACTGGGACTACCCAATGTGCGAATCGCATGTATCGGCCCGGCAGGCGAACGCCTGGTTCGCTTTGCCTGCATTATGAACGACAAACATCGCGCCGCAGGGCGCTCCGGCGTGGGCGCCGTCATGGGGTCGAAAAATCTCAAGGCCATTGCCGTGCGCGGCACTCGAGGTATTCGCGTCGCTGACCCCCACGGTTTTATGCGGGCCGTTTGGAAGTTTCGGCAACACCTGGCAGAGTCGCCCGCCCGGCAAGGGATGACAGAGCTAGGCACCGCGGCCACCATTGACCTTACCCAAGCCTTCGGTGGACTGCCCACGCGCAATTTCCAGCAGGGCCAGTTTGAGTATTACGAAAACCTGAACGGCAATTCGATCAAAGAGAAGCGGATGGTCGCGAATAAGGCGTGTTTCGCGTGTACTATCGCTTGCGGCCGTGTGACTCGCTTACCTGGTGAGGCCGCCGATAAGTACTTAGTCAATACTCATCCGCGCAACTGGCGCTATGCTGGCGAAGGCCCCGAATACGAAGCGGCTTGGGCCTTGGGTGCCGACACAGGTGTGGGCGACCTGGACGCGGTGATCAAAGCCAATTGGCTGTGCAACGACCTCGGCATGGACCCGATTTCGATGGGGGCCACGTTAGCTGCGGCGATGGAGCTCTACGAACGCGGTGTGCTCAACGACAGTATTACCGGCATCCCCTTACGTTTTGGCTCAGCGGAAGCCCTGATTCGCATGGTCGAGGCCACGGCTTACCGCGAGGGGTTCGGCCACGAACTCGCAGAAGGAGCCAAGCGGATGAGTGAAAAATTCGGCCATCCCGAAGTGTTCATGGGTGTTAAGGGCCAGGAGTTTCCTGCCTACGACCCCCGCGGATTCCAGGGGATGGGTGTAGCCTACGCTACCTGTAATCGCGGCGCTTGTCACTTGCGAGCATGGACCCCCGGCTTGGAAAGTCAACCAGGGATCGATCCGCACACCCCACATGGCAAAGCTGAGTGGGTAGCGGAAGAACAGAATCGCACTACTGCCCACGATAACAGTGGCATCTGCCTATTTACTGCGATTGGCGCCCCGCTGAGCGACATTGCCGAATGCATCGCTGCCGCCACGGGCATCGCCTTCACCTATGACGACTTTGTCCGCGCTGGCGAACGGACTTGGAACTTGGAACGTCTGTGGAACCTGCGAGCGGGCTTCACCGACAAAGACGATACCTTACCAGAACGCCTCCTCAAAGTGCCCCACACTTCCGGTCCCTCGAAAGGCGTAGTCGTCCACCTCGATGAAATGCTACCTGTCTATTACCGCGTGCGCGGCTGGGACGAACACGGCGTGCCGCGACCCGAAAAACTCCTCGAACTCGGCCTCGCCGGGCTATAATCGCGAGCGTCTGCCGAGTTGGCCGTCATTTTCACCGCCGACTGCGACCCTACTGGCACAGGCGGCGTCATTAAACTGCGCCCAGCTAAGAACAAGCTGCGATAGAATACCGGCGTCATGGTAGAGATATTGTAATGTGCGGGGACAACACCCTGGAAAATAGGAAATAAGCTCGAGATATTGAGCAAGCCGCCTTTCCTGGCGCTTACATAGTAGAGCACGCGCCGCATATTCACAGTGCTGGCCCGCAAGGCTTGCCTCATTTCCAGAGCAATGCAGGACCGGGCCACAGTTTCTGTGAAACTGAAAAGCGAAAAATCTTCAATTGCTAATCATGTTACTGACATTTATCAACCCCGAATTGTATGTAAATCCTCTGGCCGCCCCGGTAGAGCGAGCTAAAGGATCACGCCGGCAACCACATGCTGGAAGGGAAATTACTATTCCCGAGGAATTACCAAATGCGGAGTTTGATCCTTACCTGCCGCGCGAGGCAGAACGGCAGTACCTAGAGGAACGATACAAAAGTCACCTACAAAGGATTAGGCCGCGCTTGCCCTTCCGTTTTCGGTAGTGGGCCCGGCGGCACGTTCATTTGCACGATGCCCATGTAACCGGACCGATGCGATACGAAAGTCTCGGGCTTGATTCGATACTTTTCCAGTTCCGTAGTGACGGGGAAATACGTGCGATTAATCCGTACCTCTCTGTAAGGCTCCACATCTTCAAGGAAGGGGAACCATGGGATAACGAGCCTTACATTGTTGCAACACATCCCGGCCGTGCGCTTGCAGTATTAGGTTGCTCCGGCATTAGGGATTATCAGCTCACCGAGTATCCTTAATAAAAGCGTAGTTCCTCAGGCGAAAAGCTTTGGCTCTATGATCAAGTGGACGTAAAACGGCGCAACCGGCGCGATTGGGCTGTGCACCGTATCCTGTTCAGCGATGGCACGGTAGCCGAGATCGTCTTTGAAGATTTCCATTGCTTCGAGGCACGGTTTATCTAGGCCAGAAAACGTCAACATAACCGAAGGGGAAAATCGGTACAGTACGACATGTGATTGTCGGGACAGGGCCCGCGGCGATCGACGCAATTGAAACTATTCGGAAATTCAACAGCAGCGCCTCGGAAATCGTGCTGGTCCGGGATGAACCCGCTTATTCGCGAACGATCTTGCCGTGTTAGCTGATCGGGTAAAATGCCTTTCAACACATCTTGATAAAGCGATGCGGCCTGCTTCGACGCCCTGAGAGTGCAAACGCTTCGGTTAGCGGGTAGTTCGCCTGTAACCATCGCTACAGCGGATTACCTTGGACAATGGCGACGAGCTAACGTTCGACACTTTGCTCCTGGCCACTGGTTCATTGCCCTCTTTTCCCTAACCAGTTTTGCAAAGCTGGGGCCTATTCAAACCCGTTGCCGGAGCTTTTGCCGCACGGTCAAATTACTAATTCCCGCGTCAGTAATTCGCATTCTCTTGAGGTTCGTTGCGGCGAAGTTTTTCACCGCGACCAACTTTATCAGACCCGCTTCGACGACGCGTGGGAGAGAGATTTAGGTTCAACACCTCCTCGGCTCTCATAGGAGATTGATTATTCCGAGTTAAGGCGCGAGTTAGCGTATAGAACCGCCTCGCTTCCCGAAGAGTCGCCAGAGTGAAATCCGTGATTTGGTCATTGCTCAGGCCGAGCACGGTAAGGTGTTTCAACGCCAGCGGGCCTATGACCCCAGCTCTGGTATCTTAGCTCGGTAGCGATTCAATTCGACGAGGCTTTTCAAGGCGGCCACCTTTTAGCCCCCGCGTCGGTAATGTAGATTCTGCCGAGGTCAACTCATTTAAGCTTGGGGAACGCTGCCACCGGCCTCAGAGAAACACAGCGGCTCGAATGATGAGGTAGTCTCAAGTAAAGCTGCACGATGGCGACAAGCGGACGGTACACTAAAAAAATATTTTACTGTCTTTCCTGGTCAGTATCTCGATGGGACCTAATTCAACTTCCGGGACCAGAAGACGGCGATAGCAGGTTGCTTGGCGCGACTTCCCCCGTTTCCCGTTGGCGAAACCGTTCAGCTAGGGACTTACAAAAGCTACTGGGCGCCTTTTAGCGCAACTCCTATCGAGGCATAGCCGGCCATAAGTTTGACAAAGCTTTCCAATGCAGCCTGTGCGGGGGAATTCGACTTGTTATCTCTTTCATCTGAACGACATAAATCTTTATTGTGTGAATCACGGCTATCCAGCGATAGTTGGTCCGAACTTGGGCGAAGTTTTCGAATACAGCCTGTGCGGCGGATCAATTCGGAAGCAACTCAATTTTTGTCTTTCCAGTAATAGCAAGGCACGTTAATCCGGCACTAGGTTCGATGGCGGAGGACGTGAAATTACAAAATTAGAAATTTCACAGTGTGGCAGGGCTTTCAGCAGTTCGGCGATGCCCAGTTCTGTCACTTCGGTGCCACTTACGTCGAGCATACGTAGGCTTTTTAGCGTGGCCAACTCCTTCAGCCCCGCATCGGTGATTTGGGTGCCGCGTAGGTCGAGTGTGCTGAGGTTTTTCAACGCGGCCAACTCCTTCAGCCCCGCATTGGTAATATTGCTGCCGCTGAGGTCGAGACCAAACGGTATGCCAGGATCAGGTAACTGGGCCAAGAGCCCCGCACGCGACCCTCTGATCCTGAAACCTGGTACGGCGTCAACCATATCCGAGTCCTTGACGGTGTTGAAGTAGGTAAATGCCAGATGGCTATGCCTGCCGATCCAACCGACCTCTGCGCCAGCATCCCGCCAAGCACGGATAATGTGTTCAGGAAACCGTGGCGCTTCTTCTGACGGCTGGGCCGCCAGCCTCTTCGAGTAAATTTCCGCTCCGAGGATCAGGCCAATTAGTAACCCCGGACGGCCCACGCCAGCGACTGGCATCATGGCAGGATCCTCCAGACTGTCCCCGTGATGTGAGCAGATAGGCGGAATATCCCAGACGCGGACGGTGTCCCGTTGGGTGAGCCTATACACCAGCGCGCCCGTTGGCCAAAGCGTCTGCCCCGACGGATTTGAGCAGCGATTACCGAACTCAAGCGGCCCCCGAGACACACGAACGTCGCATCCAACTTTCTCGGGGATCCTTCTTTCGCCCTGTGCCGCCATGGCCTCGACTTCGCCGAGGCATAGCGGGTTTTATATCTTTTGCTCAGCGAGCCTTGGTTTCGCCGACCCTGCACGGAGGTGCGGATCCTTCGGTTTCGCCGGTCCCTAAACGCAAGTGCGAGGTGTTCGGGTTCGCCAGTTTCGACAAGTAAGTGCGAGGCCTTCGGTTTCGCCGGTCCCCACAAAGAGGTATGCGAGGCGTCGGGTTCGCGACTCCCATTGGGCAAAGCGAGGCTTTCAGTTACGTCAGTCACCACACGGAGGTGCGAGGGCTTCGATTTCGCCGATCCCACACGCGAGTGCGAGGCCCGCCGCGTGTCTCTTCACACAAGAAGGCTCGCGAGTCCAGGATTTGTGGCGAAGAGCGAAGGCACTGCGAGTCGTGGTGTGTGTTTCCTCGCATATGAAGGGTCAGCCTAATTCCCCCGGCCGAGATTTGACAATGCGTCCCACAGTCAGTGGCCCCCCGACCGACGGGCGATGCCGTTCTGTACCCGGACTCTTGGGCGATAAAAGAAGTGGGCCTTGCCGCTGATGTTCCCCGATGTTGGGCTCCGCGCGGGCCTAGAGCCGTCACTGATGTTGGGCCATTTCCCTATCCGCATCCGCGTCGGCTCAGAGCCGTTAGCGGGCTATGATACGCGCCTCGCTCACAACCTCGCTGCCGTCCTCGGTTTCGCTTGACCCCACATCGCGGCGCTTAGGCTAAAGTCTTGGCTTATACAACAATTCTTTCGCTACACCCTTCGCTAAGTGTGAGCGAGGATTTCGGGCGGTGCGGTTGAGAGCCGCGGCGAAATCGGTAGCAGTGCCAGCTTCGAAAAAAACCGATCAACCCCCTTGACGACCGCGCCAATAATAACATAATCAAATTAGTGAGATTCGCAATGAGGATACATCATGGTTGTCCAGCCGATCGCTAATGTTGGCGGTCCGCCGGTTTCTCGCCCGGACAAGTCCAAGATGTTCGACTTAACCCGCCATGCTTGTCGCGTCCGCCATTACAGCCTGCGCACCGAGGAAGCCTACGTCCACTGGATTCGCCGCTTCATCCTCTTCCACGGCAGGCGGCATTCGCTCGAGATGGCCGCTGCCGAGATCAATCGATTCCTCACCCATCTAGCCGTAGATGGCAACGTGTCGGCCTCGACCCAGAACCAAACCTTTAGTGCCCTCCTTTTTCTCTATGGGAGCGTGCTTGAAGTTGGTCCCGGGCAGGTCACCGGGGCGGTGCGGGCGGTGCGGCCCAAGCGGCTGCCGGTGGTGCTGACACGGGAGGAGGCCCTCCGGGTGATTGACCAGCTCGAGGGCAGCTACCAGCTGATCGCCCGCCTGTCGTACGGTTCCGGTCTGCGGCTCTTGGAGTGCTTGCGCTTGCGGGTCAAGGATCTGGACTTTGCCTGCAGCGAAGTCATTGTCCGTCAGGGCAAGGGGGACGAGGATCGGCGGACGATGTTGCCCTCGTCGGTTAAGCCGGACATGGCAGCGCATTTGCGACGTGTCCAGCAGTTGCACGAGTGGGACCTGGCGGCCGGGTTCGGCCGGGTCTGGCTGCCCGAGGCCTTGGAGCGGAAGTATCCCCATGCGGCGAGGGAATGGCTCTGGCAGTGGCTATTTCCCGCGGCAACGTTGTCAATCGATCCGCACAGCGGCGTGAAGCGGCACCATACCCACGAGGGTTCGGTCAGCCGGGCCATCACCGCGGCGGTGCCTCGGGCGGGGCTGACCAAGCGGGCGACCAGTCATAGTTTTCGGCACAGTTTTGCGACCCATTTGTTGGAGTCGGGGTATGATATTCGTACCGTCCAGCAACTCCTGGGCCACGAGGACGTGAGTACGACAATGATTTATACCCATGTGCTGAACCGTGGCGGGCAAGGGGTCCGAAGTCCGCTGGACGGGAGGCGCCGCGAAGGGGGATGGTATAAGGGGGATCACCGACGCGCAATGTTCGTTAGCGGAATAGATCGCGCGAGGGCATCTGGGCAGAGAAAACGTAAGGTCCAGTGGTTTCATGACTTTGACAGGGTGGTCCTGTCGCAACCCTGGACCGTGATAGATTGCGCAGTCGCAATCTAATAATAACAAGTTCGGCGAGGATGCAGCATGAGCCTCAGGAATGTTCTCTTGGCGCTCGGCTTGGTGCTGGTAGCACTTCCGGGGCCGCTCTCGGCTCAGCGGGGACGGCCGTATAGACCACCTCCGGGCGATCTCTCTCGCCCACCTCCGCGGGAGCCCTATCGATCTCCCTCGGAGGAGCGGGAATATCGCTACGGCTACCGTCCTTATCCTTACCCGCCACAACCTTATTCAGGGTCACCGGCTTCTGATTATTCAGGGTCATCGGCTTCTGAATCGGACTGGTCGGACTGGGCAGGGTGGGTAGTATGCATCGGCGTGGTCGGGATGATCTTATGGGTATCGGTGCTAGGTCGTAGTTCTGGGGGCTCGTTTGCAAAAGCAGATGCGCAGGAATTTAGAGAAGGGATACTGCGGAAGTTAAAGACCAATCAAGCCCCACCGAGTTCCGAGAGTTCCGATTAGTCTAGTCTGAACCGGCCAGTTGGATAGGCGGACTCGAGGTGTACCGAACCGGGCGCTGCAGCCGACCGGGGCCGTATGTAGGCTTTCCCGGTGCCCGGCGTACCTGAGCGGCCGCTAAGCGCTCGGCAGCGGCCGAAGCCAGAGATGACATGGAACCAGTTCCTTCCGAAAGCAAGGCCGGCCGACCGGGATGGCTCCGTGCCATCGCGGTCGCGCTTCTCGGCCTGTGCCTGTCCATTATCAGTGTTGATCCGCTAATTGACGCTTGGGAAGCCGGACAGACGTGGCGAGTCGCGCTTTACGCAGTCGTCTCTCTCGCAGTCATCGTTGCCGCGGTGTACTTCGCTGTACGGGGTCGGCGTGCCTGATCGCCGAACCAGGCGCTGTAGTGTACCGCGGCCCCAGGTTGGCCTGACATGGATAGCGGGCAGTCTGGAATCGCGAATTCGTTAACTCTGTGGCATCTAGGGTGTGGAAGGGTAAATTGTTGCTCCCACCGAGTGGCTGCGATCAAACGCATACTGGTTATTGGGGTTTAGTGGGCCTGGTAGCCGCCGGTGGGCAAAGGCGTTTTGTCGGCGCTTGTGAATGCACTGTACCCTGGCTACTCTGAAGATGAGCGGCCGTTGTTCCCAGCGGAGTTGTAATTTTTTCCAAGATATTAGAAGGACGTTGGCAAAAATTACAAATTGCGAGAGGGTAAGAGGCAGCCAGGACGCAACGGTAGGTGGGCGGATAACCCCTGGAAGGGCTGAGAGTTGGGCGCGAGAGGGCCAGCAGTCTGGGCATTGGCACGAGGGTTGCACAATTTAGAGATCGCAGCAGGAGAGCATTCGGCCCGCGAGGTTAGCCGTACACCATGCCCATCGTCCTTGCGGTGCCCCCGTCCGCAAGGAGAGGACTGCCGAAGAGAGGGTTTGCGAAGCCCTCTCGGAAGCGCAGACCTGAAGCCCCGATGTGCCGATGCTTTCCGTCTGTCTTCCCGCCAGGCCCCATCTAACCTGGCCCCGAAGCCACCTGCGACCCCGGCGGGTGGCTTGTTGTTTTAAGAGCGCCGTTGCAGTACAATGAAATCCAGAGGCCTGGGACACGATTGGAGTGTTGGCATGAATGGAATGTCGTATGAACACCTGCGTTGGCAAACGAGGAATAACGTGTTGATTGTGGAGATTGTTACTCCCGTGTTGCACGGCGACCTGATCGAACAACAATTATGCGATGAGCTTCTCACAGTTTGGCAACAAGCGCAGGCGAGCCATGTGGTGTTGAACTTGGCGGCGGTGCAATATCTGACTTCGGCGGTGTTGCGTGCATTCATCACCTTGCGGCGACACGTGAAGCACGGCGGTGGTCGGGTGATCCTGTGCAACGTGCATGGGCAGGACTTGTTGAAAATCTTGACGACGGCGCGTCTGATTACGACCAGCGGTAGTACGCCGCACCTGTTTGAGTTCACCCCTGACTTGGAAACAGCGTTGGCGCAGTTGGAAACTGGTGCGACTACGGTGTTTCCCGAGAGCGGACCGCGTGGGCCTAACGGGCGCTAGATTCCTCACTTAGGAAGGAGCACCGGATTGAGGCGCGGTGGACTTTTCGGGGGTGATTTGCGGGCGAACCGGTTCTTCCGCGCGGCGTTCGCGTTTCGGTTTAGGCTGGCACGGTTCCTTGATCAGCTCGATGATGGCGGTGGGAGCGGCGTCGCCGAGGCGGCGCGTGGCCAGCTTAATGATGCGGGTGTAGCCGCCAGGGCGGTCGCGATAACGAGGGGCAATTTCCTGGAAGAGCTTTTTGAATAGGTCCACTTCGATTTCGTTTCCATCTTTGTCGGCAATCCAAATGCGTTTCTTCCCGCCCATACGAGCCAGCACGAGTCGACGGGCGTGCAGTGTGTTTTTGCGTGCCAGCGTGATGATGGGTTCGACGAAGCGACGCAATTCCTTGGCTTTGGCCACCGTAGTAGTGATGCGTTCATGTTCAAACAACGCCCAGGCTAAGTTACGCATTAAAGCGCGGCGATGAGCAGCGTTGCGTCCTAATTTTCGGCCTGCTTTGAGATGACGCATACTGTTTTCCCCTGGTAGTCGGAGTTTTTTGTATCAAGAAGGCAAGTGATAAGGATGTCAGCTGACTCGGACACCAGGCACTTTCATGCCTAGATGTAAACCGAATTCTTCCAGCTTACTTTTGACATGCTTGAGGGTGGTCTCGCCGAAATTGCGTACTTCGAGCAATTCGTCTTCAGTGCGTGTCACCAGGTCACGGACTGTGCGGATACCCTCGGCTTCCAAGGTGTTGACGCAGCGGACGTCGAGACCAAGTTCGGCCAGGCTCATGTCGAGCTTGCGCATCAGTTCCAAATCCACCATCGGTCCTGTAACGATGGTCGCTTCGTCGGGGACGGGCACTTCGGGACCTAGCTCGGTGTACTCGATGAACGGATTCAAATGCTTACGGAGAATTTTGGCGGCTTCGACGATGGCCAGTTGCGGCGACACCGTACCGTTGGTCCACACTTCGAGAATGAGACGCTCGTAATTAGTTTTTTGACCGACGCGAGTTTCCTCGGTGCTGAAGCGCACACGCGTCACGGGGGAAAAGCTAGCGTCCAGAGGGATGACACCGATTTCTCGTTCCTTCCCCGCGTTTTCTTCAGCCGTGCGATAGCCGCGACCGTTCTCCACAGTCATCTCAACATGGAAACGAACGTCTTCCGTCAAGGTCGCGATAATGTGTTCGGGATTGATGATATGAACCGATTCCGTGGTGATAATATCCGCTGCGCGAACAACGCCTCGTTCTTCGCGTTCAATGCGGATTACCTGGGGTTGGTCGCTGGTATTCTTCACCACCAGACTTTTGATATTGAGAATGATATCGGTAACGTCTTCGACGACGCCTGGAATAGTCGTGAACTCATGGGGCACGCCGGCGATCTTGACGCGGGTTACAGCGCTCCCTTCCAGGCTGGAAAGTAGAACGCGCCGCAGGCTGTTGCCGATGGTTACAGCAAAGCCTGGCTCGAACGGCTCACAAATGAATTTGCCGTAGGTATCGGTGAGGGTTTTGCGGTCGCAAACAAGCCTTCTCGGCAGTTCCAGATTACGCCATTGGTAGCGCATTGCTACGCCTCCGCGGATTGTCTCGCTCGCTGGGGCCTACATCCTAAGCGAGCCTCGATCCGCACTTTTGGCCCCTGGAAAAAATGACTTCAGCTTCCGCCAGCCGAAGGATTAGCTTTTTAGCAAATTTGCGTGAAACGGGCGATGCCAAAATATCTCCGCGCTACAGTTTAGCGGGTGGTAAATTCGATGATCAGTTGCGGGTTGATTTCGATTTCGCGGGTCAGGCGTGGGTCCACGTCATCATAGGTGGGTAAACGTACAACGCGGGCCGAAGGTGTTTCTCCGTTGCTCACTTCCAGGAACGCGGGAGGCTGGTTGGCCGACATTTGCTCGAGAGCGGCCTTAACCATTTGCAGGGTTTTTGGCGACGGCCGCAGGGTGATTTCGTCGCCGACCTGCACTAGATAACTGGGAATATCCACCCGCCGACCGTTTACGCGTATATGTCCGTGCGCCACGATTTGCCGTGCCGCGCGGCGGCTCACGGCCCAACCCAGGCGATGCACAATGTTGTCCAGGCGCCTTTCCATCAGAGATAGTAACATCTCGCCCGTGTTTTCCTTGGAGCGCGAAGCAATGTCGAAAATACGCTCGAATTGGCGTTGCGATACGCCGTAAAAGCGTTTGAGTTTTTGTTTTTCCCGCAACCGCAGACCGTATTCGCTCAATTTGGTGCGGCGGGTATGCATGCCGGGCGGATAATTGCGCCGCTCCAGGGCACATTTGGGCGAATAGCATCGGCTCCCTTTCAGGTACAGCTTTTTCCCTTCGCGTCGGCAAAGACGACAAACCGCACCGAGGTATCGGCCCATGTTTTGATTTCCTATCCGTTAATCGCAGATTGTGTCCGTCAAGGACAGTGAAACACCATATTATACCCGCCGTCGCTTTGGAGGTCGGCAGCCATTATGTGGCACGGGAGTTACGTCAGCAATCGATTTGATCTCCAGACCGGCAGTTTGCAGCGCCGTAATCGCCGATTCGCGCCCTGCGCCAAGTCCCTTAACGCGGACCTCGACTTCGCGCATACCGAGTTTCTTGGCCTTTTCCGCGGCCAATTCCGCGGCACGCTGGGCGGCGAACGGCGTACTCTTCCGGCTCCCCTTGAATCCAGCCGTCCCTGCCGAAGCCCAGCAAAGTACATCGCCGTTTGGATCGGTGATGGTGACAATCGTATTGTTGAACGTAGCCTTGATGTGGGCGATGCCGCGTGTTACCGTGCGTTTAGCTTTCCGTTTTTTCGCCTTAGCCATACTTCGCTTCCTCGACTTATCAGGCGTGGGGGCTTCTCAACCATGCCTAGCCGCGCAGTTCCTTCACGCCCTTCTTGCCCGCGACGGTCTTACGTGGCCCCTTACGGGTGCGAGCATTGGTTCGCGTGCGCTGGCCGCGCACCGGCAGGCCACGTCGGTGGCGGATCCCGCGGTAACATTGTATGTCCTTGAGCCGAGCGATGTTTTGTTGAATTTGACGCCGCAGTTGGCCTTCAACGACATACTCACGATCGATAATAGCGCTAATGCGACTCAACTCATCGTCGTTCAGGTCTTTGGCTTTGCGCAACGGATCGATGCCCGCTTTTTCGCAGACTTGCAGAGCAGTCGTCGGGCCGATTCCATAAATATAGCGTAAGGCAATATGTACCGCTTTGTCGCCAGGAATATCCACACCTAGGACGCGCGGCATGAGCTTAGCTCCTCCGACTAGCCTTGCCGTTGTTTGTGGCGTGGATTGGTACAGATCACGCGCACCACGCCTTTGCGGCGAACGATTTTGCAGTTTTCACACATGCGTTTGACGCTGGCTCGCACTTTCATCGCTCGTCCTCCCATCATCCGACACAGCAGACACTCCGGTGACGCTAACAACGTGGAAGGAACTAAGGCCCATTAATCTATCCATCTCTAGGCTGGAAGGCAAGGCCCAAAATGTTTTTACGCTGGTTACCACTTATAAGAGGCCTTATATTGCTACAATGAGTATGACAAGCTACCAGGCTTTTGTCGCGGAGGTGTGCTCAAAAGGCTTACTATGGACACTGGAGAACGACTATCTCCCCGCGCTAGATACGGCATGTTGGGTTTCGTCGTGTTGACTACGCCGTTCTTGCTAACCTTGGGTAACCCCGCGTTAGGCCAAAGCCCCACTCCTTCTGCGCCGTCGGACAGCGGGTCCGGTTTACCGCCCTTGCGGTGGGGGGCCGATGCTGAAGGCGGGGCTCCGTATATCTTTTACGATCCTGAACGGCCGGAGCAGCTCATTGGTTTTGAGGTAGACCTGATACGGGCGTTGGAGCGGGAATTGGGTCGGCGTATTGAGCATCAGCAGTATGACTTCAAAAAGTTAGTGGACGGTCTGGAACGCGGCGACATTGATTTGGCTATGAACGGTTTGGAAATCACGCCCGATCGACAAAAACGGGTGCGTTTCAGTCGGCCTTACTATGTGTTCAAGCTGCAACTGGTAACGCGGGAGGGCGAGACCGAGATTAATTCACTACGCGATTGTGTGGAGAAGCAGGCACGGGTGGGGACACTGGAAAACACGGCAGCCTCTCGATTGTTGGAGCAACTCCGGGTGCCGACGTTCCTGTACGATAGCCAAGTCACGCCGTTTGAAGACCTTGCCCTGGGCCGACTCGATGCCGTACTCATGGACGTGCCCATCGTCTTGTACCATGGGCGGAATAAGCCTGGCCTGAGGCTGGTCGAGCCGCTAGTCAGCGGTCGTGGCTACTACGCCATCGCTTTCCGTAAGGATGATGAGGAGCTGGCCCGTCAATTCGATGTGGCTCTGGAACGTTTGCTCGCGAGCGGAGAGTTACGGCGCATCTACGAAACATGGGGCCTATGGAACGCCAGCCAAGAGGAGCTTTATCCCCCCAACCAGTTCGGCCTAGAACTAGCCCGCGAGCATACCGCCCCTCAATCCCTGGAGGGCTGGTCGTTCGGCAGCTACTTCCCCCTTTTATTACGTGCGGTTTGGTTGACCGTGGAACTCACGGTGCTGAGCATGGCGGTGGCTGTCGTCATCGGGCTGATCATTGCTGTGTGCCGACTTTATGGGCCGTATCCCCTCCAGCTCTTAGCCCTGTGCTATGTCGAATTTTTCCGCGGCATCCCCGTATTGCTCTTACTCTACTTCCTCTATTTCGGGTTACCTGCGATTGGCCAAGTCTTTGGCTGGGACATGGCACTAAGGTGGTCGCCGTTTGTTACTGCAGTGCTCGGTCTGGGATTGAATTATGCCGCTTACGAAGCGGAAATTTATCGCGCCGCCATCTCATCTATCCCCCGGGCGCAATGGGAAGCGGCAGCCAGTCTAGGCCTGACGCCGACGCAAACTTTTCGCTACGTCATTTTGCCCCAGGCCATCCGCATTATCCTGCCACCTTCCACTACCGATTTCGTCGCCCTGTTTAAGGACACGAGTCTGGCAGGTACGATTACGGTCGTGGAACTGAGCAAGCAGTATCAAATCCTTTCCACGTCCGGCGCCGATTATCGCGCCTTGGTAGAAATCGGTGTCGCCACTGCATTACTGTATCTCCTCATGGCCGTGCCCTTGGGATATTTATCGCGACGATTGGAAGAACGCTGGCATGCGGGCCACCTGGCTGAGGGCCGACATTGATTCCCCCAGGAAGGTCGGCGCACCGGGGTGCAGGCGACGAGCTATGTTTGAAATAGAGATTCGCGGGCTGGTGAAACGGTTGGGTGGACGGACCATTCTGAGGGGCATCGAGCTCACCATCGAACAAGGTGAAACTCTGGCGGTCCTCGGGCCTAGCGGCAGCGGCAAGTCCACATTATTGCGGTGCATCAATGCCTTGACCCCCTTCGATGCAGGGCAGATTCGCGTTGGGGACATCGTTCTGCGTCCTGGCAAAGTCCCGCGGGACGTGGCCATTCAAGTGCGTCGGCAACTGGGCATGGTGTTTCAGGACTTTGCTCTGTTTCCGCATCTGCGGGCGATAGATAATGTGGCCCTCGGTCCGCGGTTGGTGTTGGGACTGACCAAAGAGCAAGCGCGGCATCGCGCAGTACAACTGCTCCAGCGGGTCGGTTTGCAGCACCGTGCCGAGGCATTTCCCGCGCAGTTATCTGGGGGCGAAAAACAGCGCG
The DNA here is from genome assembly GCA_025060195.1 of Gemmatales bacterium. GTDB lineage: Bacteria > Planctomycetota > Planctomycetia > Gemmatales > HRBIN36 > HRBIN36. Next base: position 21,803 of record JANXCQ010000013.1, read on the forward strand.
TCGCCATTGCGCGGGCTTTGGCCATGGAGCCGAAGGGACTGCTTTGCGACGAAATTACCAGTGCTCTCGACCCCGAACTGAAATGGGAAGTGCTGAGTGTATTGGCCGATCTGAAAAAGGACGGCCTGACTATGGTAGTGGTCACGCACGAGGTCGGCTTTGCCCGTCGCGTGGCCGACCGGCTCTGTATTCTCAGCGACGGTCAGATTCTCGAAGTCGGGCCACCGCAACAAGTGCTGGAAAATCCTAAGACGGCCCGCGTCCAACAATTCTTGGCACGGGTACTGACCTGAGATGAGCGAGCAGCGTACGCAGTGGCAAAAACGCCTGGCTGCCATCGAGCCATCCGTTCTCCTCATCGAAGCGCCGCTCCTGCGACGCATCGCCCGCGTTTCCCAACAGATATCCGCTCTGGCGTGGCGCATTCCTCATCAGGACGTTTACGTCCTGGATCGAGAATCCCTGCTCGACTTGGCCACCGAAAGTGAGTTAGGCATCAACAAACCAGGTGACTTGCGCCCGCAAGTGCTTCTAGTAGCTTGGCCTAACGGGGAACACGCTGAAGACGCTTTAGCCGGGCTGTTATTACGCAGGCTCGTCCACGGTTGGGTCGAGCTGCACTGGCGGAGCGTTCCTGAAGAACAACAAATCCGCTTGGCTTGGCAACGGGTGCAACAATTGGGCGCTGCCGAATGGGAGGAGATCGTCGCCGTCGCCGACCAGGACGGTTGGTTACCGCGCCACGATGTCCCCGACTATGCGATTTATCGCGAGTTCGCCGCACACTGGTGGGAACTTCGCCTCGCCTGCCCGCAACGTTTGCCATTCTGGTTTCCCACCCTGGCACCGCAGGCGCAACGGATTGACGAAGTACTTCTCCAGGACGTGGATATCCCGCAGCTCCAGCGGAAACTACGGCAAGCGCACTGGCCTACGCTCCAAGACCCGCTTCCAAAGAGGCATAATCCCGACACCATTGTCCTTGTGTCGGCCCACACGGAGCTGGGCGATGCACGGTTGAACCGAGACCCAGACGAGTCCGGAGGAGTTTTGGCGCAGGCCCCCGCTGTCAATTCCTTCGCCTCGGTGGAACCAGTAGTGATTCGTGATAGCAGCGCCTGGCCGCGTATCGAGGCCGCCGCCAAGAAAGGCAATGTCGTGCGTGCCGCTTTATTATGTTGGCAAGTATCATTGACGTTGCCCGCATCGCTCCGACCTCTTTGGCAACGCGAAGCCCGGCATTTTCTCGGCGAATTAGCGCACCGTTTGGCCTTGATATTCCCCCCAATGAGCCAGACATTCGAAGAACAAATGGCCGAGAAAGACCTTTGGCACGGCACTTTATGCGCCTTATTGCCTGCCGCGGCGGAGCAAGGCTACTTTTCGCAGGAAGCACGGGTGCTTTATGATTTGCAACGCCTGACCGAGGACGCTCAGCGGGGGATTTACGTGGTGGACTTGGCGGGTTGGCTCCGCACCTTGGGCGGTTTAGCTTGGCGGCGGCAACAGCCCTTGCTCCAACAGTTCCTCGTGCTGCGGCGATTGCGCTCCGCACGCCACCGCTTGGCGTTCTGCTCGCTCGATGACGCATTGCGCCTCCGTTTAGCCACGTTATTAGACTCGGCCATGCACGAATGGGAAATGCGTTTGCACCAGCAGGTCGAGCCTATCTTACGCCGCGTGCTCCAGGATGTCGGAATAGTGCCCCACAATCTCGCCGAGCGCATCGAGCTGGAACGCCTGATCCAGGAGCTCGCTGACGGCGTGGTTGAAACCGGGCACATCCGTTTGGGTCAACTTCGCGATGCCATCTCCCGCAGCCAGTTGAAGTTACCCGATCTGCGCGGGCCAGGCGAATGGTGGCGCGGTGACCCGTTGCTGGCCGCAGACAAACGTCTGGCGCACGAACTGGACGGTATCTATCGCCGTGGCGAAGTTTACCTACGCTGGTTCCAGCGGTTCAGCTCACTCTTTTTTGGCACTCGGCTGGGCCGCTTATTCAGTTTATTCCTCATTCTGCCGTTCCTCGGTGCCTTCATTATCCTCGAAGGCATAGACCACGTGCTGGTTCATCCCCTGGCGGGCCTATGGGGTTTAGACTTCCATATCTCAGGGCGTTTCCAAGTGCTCGCCTTGGGGGCGTTCCTTGTCGGCGTCATTAATTTTGTCCAGTTTCGTCGCATCGTGGTTCGCTGGTGCCGATGGGTTTTCCGCGGCCTCCGCTGGCTCTTCTGGGATCTACCCCGACGATTCCTGCGTTGGCCGCCGCTTTTGCGCCTCTGGCAGTCCATGCCCCTGGTCATCTTTCGCCGACATCTGATTCTGCCCTTGGTCTTAGCCACAGTAACATGGGCCGCGTGTGCCTGGGGGGAGGTGGAAGGCAACTGGTTACAACTTTCCGTCGGACTGGCGGCACTCTTTGGTCTGATGGTTACCTTGACCCGCGAGGGTCACATTGCCCTGGCTACTTGTGGCGACTACCTTGCCTGGACATTTCGCTACCTGAGTCTGGAATGGATCACGCTTAGCCTCCAGTGGGTCTTGGCGTTATTTCAACGCCTGCTCAATCACGTCGAGCGGTTGCAATATCGCATTGACGAATGGCTCCGCTATCGCGGTGGAGAAGCGCCCTGGCGCTTAGTCTGGAAGGCACTAGCTTCGCTGGTGTGGAGTTGGTTGTCCTACATCCTGCGCTTCACCGTCTATCTGCTCATTGAGCCGCAAATCAATCCGATTAAGCACTTCCCAGTGGTTACCGTATCACACAAATTGCTACTGGCAGGCCTACCGATTTTTACCGTATGGACGTTGAACCTCCTCGGCTGGGAACCGAACGACGTGAACAAAGCTAAGGCCGCCGCTTTGGTGACGTCCATCATCTGGGCCATTCCCGGCGTGTTCGGTTTCCTCGCCTGGGAACTGAAGGAAAACTGGAAGCTCTACCGAGCCAATCGGAGCGCGACCTTGCGCCCGTTGCGCATCGGTCATCACGGGGAAACCGTGGCCCAGTTACTGCGTCCCGGCGTGCATTCGGGGACGTTGCGCAAATTCTTCCGTCAAGGCCGCAGAATCTTCGCCGACCAAGCCACGCCTACTTCACCGCTGTCCGCGGCGCGTTGGCACCGTCAGCACCAACACCATGAGAAAACTCTTCACGCCTTCGTCGAACGCAATTTTGTCCAACTCCTACGCGGCTGCCCTGACTGGACTGGCCCAGCTCTCGAAGTGAAACAGATCCAACTGGGCGTCAGCACCATCACCGTCCATATCGCCTCTCATCCGCGGGAAGGCACGGAACGAGCAGGCGAACTGAGCACGGCCGTACTGCGGATCAGTTGCCAGGGCGGTTGGATCGTCGCTGAGTGGGTAGAACCCGGCTGGCTTATTACACTGGCTGCACCCGCACGCGCGATGGTGCGTCGGGCATTAGACGGTCTCTACCATTGGGCAGGTGTCGAAGTCTTGAGCGAACGACTGCGAGAAACGATTCCACCCGATTACCAATGGCGGCTCGAATGGGAAGGCTTACGGCTGTGCCGGCGCGAACGCCCCGAGCAAAGTGTTCTGTATCCATGGCAGGAGAGTGGCTCCATGGAGCCGGCGGATGGCATTCTTGATTCCTGGCCCACGCTTCCGGCCGAACAAATATGGTACCAGACGCGCCCCATCGCTTGGCACGACTGGGAAAACTCTTGGCCAAGTTCCCATGAACTCGTAGCAGAATCCCAGCATCCACCACAGTGGTCACGTTCCGCCTCATGACCACCATCGCAAGTAACGTCGTCTCCGCGTAGTTACCCGTTGGGTGCGGGGGCCACGTTCCTCAATCGCCCTTCCGAGCGGCCGATTTAATCTCAGGATACTTGACACGGGCATGGTAAAGCGCAATGAGATTCTTACACAGGCTCTCTTCGATGAGCCGCAATTCGGTCAAGGTCAGACCGCTGTCATCGAACTGCCCCTCCAGCAACCGTTTCAAAAGCAATTCGTGCACCAATTTCTGCAAACTGGCAGGAGAAGGTTCGTGCAACGTACGCGCCGCCCCTTCGACGGCATCAGCTAGCATCACGATTCCCGCCTCACGCGTTTGCGGTTTCGGCCCAGGATAGCGAAAGTTGTTTTCGAGCACCTCGGCATAACGGTCGGCTTGGCACGGTATTTTCACCCGCTCGCTGTTTGGATCAGACGTCGTCGACGGTGCGGCGTGCAACGGCCCATTTGTAGCCCCATTCATTTCTAAATTAGTACAAGACCTCTCACCGACGCGGCCCGATTCGTCACCACGCAGGGTAGGCTCACCGTTGCCTGGCAAGTTGTCCTGCAACTTCCGCAGCGCTTCGCGATAAAAGTATTCCACCAATGTCGTACCGTGATGCTGCTCGATGATGTCGAGGATCGGCTTAGGCAAGCGATACTGCTGGCCGAGAGCCACGCCGTCTTTCACGTGCCCAATGATAATCAGGGCGCTCATCGCAGGCGTTAGGCCTGCATGGCGATTTTCACCCGTCTGATTCTCGACAAAATAATGCGGCTTCAGCATCTTACCAATGTCGTGGAAGTAGGCGCCGACTCGACAAAGGAGCGGATTCGCCCCGACCTGCTCCGCAGCAGCCTCGGCCAAGGTCGCTACGGTCATGCTATGCGTATAAGTCCCCGGAGCACGCCGCAGCAGTTCCTGCAGTAACGGATGACTCCCGTCCGCCAATTCCAGTAAGCTAATGTCGGTAACCACGCCAAACATACTTTCGATGAACGGCAGCAAGCCTGTCAAGCAGAAACCTGCTAGGAGGCTATAGAAAAAGCGACGTCCTGCATCGAAGGCAATCAGCGTCCAAGTCTGTTCCGTGAGCAGACCCACCGCCAAGCTCATCAGAGCAAATACCAGGCCCGACCAAAAGCTCACCGTCACCAACTGCGAACGGCGCCTTACCCGCCGTAACATCAAGACACACGCCACCAGCCCGCTTGCCAACACCACGAAATGGCGCTCCAGCGACGCACCATGCGCTAATGTGACCAGCAAAGCCAGGCTCACCACGAGCAGGAACGCCAAGCCCTGCGGAATGGCCAGACTCAAGACCATAGCTAACATCATCAGCGGTAAGACCGCAGCATACCACGGTGCTTGGCCAAATAACACTCCCAAGCCTACGCCCGCCACCACACTGAAACAGACCAGGCTTAGCTTGCGCGTATCGTAGGCACACGTCGGATAGTATCTCAGCGCACAAACCGCTAATAACGTGGTCACCGCCCCTGCTACCAGCAAAATGCCCAGCCAGCGACGGACGTGATCGTGAAACGTCAATGTTTGTAAATAAGCAGCATGCTCGGCCCGAAGTAACGCCAACTGTTTCTCGGAAATCGGCTGATATGCCGAGACCAAAACGCTTCCCTGCGGATATTCCCGCTCGTCCACGCTGCGGAAATCCACTCGCGCCAGAATGGCCCGTGGATAGACTTCCCCTTCGCGGAACGGAAACGGCGGCCCCCAAAAGTTGCCTCCCGCATTCACCAAAACGCTTACCGCCACAGTCGTGCCCACCAACAGCGCCAAACGAGCCAGTGCGCCCGGCGAAGCAACGATCCAACGGCCTGGAGGTGCTCCCGCGCGTCGCCAGCCTGACCAGCGCTCTAATCGGCCCCAGCGCCGTCCACTATGACCGAACATGCTCGCGCCTAGCCCACCGCTTCCGCGACCCCAAATCTAGGCCACTCTTCACGGGCATTCACCCCCCCGCATATTAGGTCGGGCGTCCTCGGCGGGGGGATTCTTGTTCGTAAGCGTGCACAATTTTCTGTACTAAGGGATGCCGTACTATGTCTTTTTGGCCCAATTCCACAATAGCAATCCCTTCAATTCCCCGCAAGCGGTGGATCGCGTCAATCAGACCACTTTGTTCCTTCTTGGGCAAGTCCACTTGCGTAATATCGCCAGTTACGATAATCTTGGAGCCGAGGCCCATTCTTGTCAAAAACATCCGCATTTGCGCCACGGTCGCATTTTGCCCCTCATCTAAAATGATCACTGCTTGATTCAGCGTTCGGCCCCTCATGTACGCTAAGGGACAAATTTCGATGATGTCGTTTTCCATATACCGCCGGACTCGCTCTGGCTCCATCATGTCTTCCAAAGCGTCGAGCAAAGGCCGCAAGAAGGGATTCACCTTCGCCGCGATGTCGCCGGGCAGATATCCCAAGCGTTCCCCGGCTTCCACTGCGGGCCGACAAAGCACAATACGCTTGGCCAAGCCGCTTTTGAGACAATGCACCGCCATGGCCACGGCTAAGTATGTTTTCCCCGAACCCGCCGGACCAATGCACAACACCACCTGGTTTTCCTGCATCGCGCGTACATAGTAGGCTTGGCCGTCAGTGCGAGGCCGAACGTTCCGCATGCCTAAACTCGGCCCGGCTTCCGTCGTCAATTCACTACCCCCGCTCCGCACCAGGTCGAGCACAGTCCGCACATCAGCCAAACTCACCGGACCCTGCTGCCCCATTTGTCGCAACTGTTGAAACACCCGTTCCGCGACATGAACCTGTTCGAGCGTCCCCTCAATCTGTAACGTTCGTTCTCGCGGAATTAATCGCACTCCTAAAACTTCTCGCACCAATCTCACATTTTGATCTCGCGTTCCCAGAACCCGCATCATTTCATCACGACTGACAAACTCCAGTACCGCCTCCGCCATATCGTTGGCTCACACCTCCGTTACTGATGACTTATTGTGATCGACTTTGCCCTCCCGATCACACGAAGACCAATTACGTATGCGTCCTCCGCAAAGAGTCCTTTGTTACATTTTACGAAAATCCAACAACTCGGTAGATTTAGGAATGCGCCAGCCTTCCCATGGTCTGAGCAAACTCCCTGGCCACCTGTACCGTCATATTCATGCCACATATAACAACGTTCATAGCGAAGGCGAAACCATCAATCGCTATCAGATTGGGCCATCTCGTAACTTTCAGGAGGTCGGTGCAATGAGGAAATATCAGCGTCTCTGGGTCCACGGGAATCTAATCACATTGGCACTGGCTAGCTTCGCGTTTTTACTCACCTGGCAACACGGAGTACACGATTCCCCGGCACAAGCTCAAGAAAAAACCGACCAAGCCAAGAGCGACTTGCATGCCATAGCACAAGCTAACACGGAATTTGCCTTTGACCTGTACCACAAACTGCGGGAACGGCAGGGCAACGTCTTTTTCTCTCCGTTTAGCATCTCCACCGCATTAGCTATGACTTCAGCTGGCGCTCGCGGGAACACGTTGGCGCAGATGGAAAAGACGCTGCATTTCCCCTTCGAGCAGAAGCGCCTGCATGAGGCTTTTGGCTCGTTACTGCAACAGAGCCGTAGCGGCAAAGGCTATCAGCTTCACGTGGCCAACGCTTTATGGTGCCAGGAAGGTGTGCCTTTCCGCGAGGAGTTTCTCAGCCTCAACGAGAAGTACTACGGGGCCAAGCCCTTTGCGGTGGACTACATCAACAACACGGAACTAGCACGCCGCGCCATCAACGAGTGGGTAGAGAAGCAGACGCAGAACAAGATCAAAGAACTCATCAAGCCTGGCGTTCTGAGCAACCTGACTCGGCTGGTGTTGACCAACGCAATTTACTTCAAGGGCGACTGGGCCATCAAATTCGACCCCGCCAAAACCCGCGAGGAACCTTTCTTCGTGTCGCTGAAAGAATCAGTGAAAGTACCCATGATGTACCAGTCGGGCCAATTCCCCTTCTTCTGGGAAGCGGGAGTCCGCGGCATCGAATTACCGTATGCGGGCAAGGACGTGACGATGGTTCTGTTTGTCACCGACCAGCTCGATGGCTTGCCCGAGTTTGAAAAAAGCCTCTCGGCCGAGAAGCTGCAGCAATTGCTCAGCAAATTGCGGATGGCGAACGACGTAGATGTGTTCCTGCCTAGGTTTCGCGTTACCAGCGAATTCCAGCTCCAGGAGGAACTCAAAGCACTGGGGATGAAGGATGCTTTCGAAGCGGGACAAGCCGACTTCAGTGGCATCAGTCCCGAAGCTCTGTCGCAGAAATGGCACATCAGTGCCGTGGTGCATAAGGCGTTCGTGGAAGTCAACGAAGAAGGCACGGAAGCGGCCGCAGCTACTGGTGTGATTATCAAGGCAGTTGCACTGCCCCCGTCATTCCGTGCGGACCGCCCATTCTTTTTCCTCATCCGCGACAAACGCACCAATAGCATCCTCTTCATGGGCCGCATCACCAATCCGCAGTCCTAAACTACCCTCCGCACGGACTAGTGCGGGGTGCACGTAAAGGTTGTCCGAAAAAGCGCTCTTCCTTGGCACATCCGCTAGCTCCAGCGCTCTGCGATATTGACTGTGAACGTCGCGGTTACCTCGCGTTCAGGTCTGTAGCCGTCGCTTCGACTTATGCTAAGCTGCCCATCCTCTTGATAGGCCGCATCGCCAATCCGCAGTTCTAGGCCGCACTAGGTATGTGCTAGAGGGGGTGCACGTAAGGGTTAACCCGAAGAGCCCTATGAATTAGGACCCCCTTTTTCTCGAGCGTTGTGCGCTATTGACGGCGGACGTTATCGTTGTCTCTCGTCCGCACCTGCAGCCGTGGCTTCGACCTATACTTAGCTGCCCATCCTCTTTATGGGCCGACTCGCTAGCCCGCAGTCTGAAACCGCGATCACCTGCGCTATTGAGGGTGCGCGTAACGGTTATCCGAAAAAACCCCCTGCCTGGGGACCCCTTGGATTCCGAGCGTTCCGCGCTAATGACGGTGAATGTCACCGTTATCTGGCATTAGAGCCTGTAGCTGTCGCTTTAACTTGTACTTAGTTGGGCAACGTCTTTGCAACGAGTGTCCTCCAGAGAACCATTAGTGCCGGCGTATCCGAGCGTGCGCTAACTGGTGATAGTCTGGTATAGGCTTGCCGTTTGATGCTTGAACCGTGTTATTGAAAAGCACCGACCCAAGTGTGCCAGGGTAACCTCTTGGTCACCGGGTCGCCGTTGGATGCGCTCACCATATTATTGGTAAGGCGTCGACTGACTCAGGTGCGTCATTCACTTCAGCAACCACGGCTATTCAAACGACCCACTGTATCGTAAAGCATCATGGGCAGCTTCATAGACGTGACAAATTCGTGGCCAGCTTGGCCGGTGCATGTCCCAACGTGCCTACTCAAATTTTGTTCTTTGATGAGGAGACGGATGCAACGCTGGCCGAGGATGTTTATCAGTGAAATAACGCTCGCATACCAGGTGCAGTCTGGGGCCATCATAGCTTTGCAAATGTTTACGTACCGTTTAGAAGATGAGCCGATTGTAGCGGGCAGACATGCACTTGGACTATTTTTCCGCTTGACTGGCTCATTTACCGCTAAAGGTACGGAACGCTTCGTCAAGTGCCTTTAGTAAACGGTGCGCCTTGCTGAGTTCTGGGTGTTCTTTGACTAGCCGATGCAGTATCTGTCGCGCTTGACTTGCGTAAGTGAAAGCATTTTCCCTGTTACCTTCGCTGAGATGAAGAACAACCAGATCATACAAAGCCTCAGCCAGATCTGTCTGAAAATCAGTTACAGAGGGAAAATCGTGAACCAGACCTTGGCGGAGTCGTAGGGCTTGCTCGAGGTGTATTCTAACTTCGGTGATTCGCTCGTTTTCTGCATAAAAGACTGCCAGTTTAGCTAGGGTATTTGCGAGTTGTCTGCGATATTCGGGTACTTGCGGATAATTCGCGGCTAATTTCTCGCGTAAGGCTAAGACCTCCCGATACGATGCCTCGGCTTCGTCGGTGCGGCCTGTATGGTGCAACAACTCGGCGAGGTTGATGTGGGCGGCAGCTAGTCTTTCCCAATATTGGGGTATAGTAGGATGCTCCGCGACAAGCTCATGGAAGAGCGCCAATGCTCGTCGATGGGAATCTTCTGCCTCTTGCCTGCGGCCCGTTTTTTGGAGCAAAATCCCCAGGTTGCTGTAGGTCTGAGCCAGTTGTTGACGATATTCGGGCACTACGGGATGTTCGGCCGTCAGCTTCTCGCGTAAGGCCAATGCCTGCCGGTAGGAGGCCTCTGCTTCGTTCTTGCGGCCAGTTTGCCACAACAAATTGGCGAGGTTGTTGTGGGTGGTGGCCAGTCCTTCGCGATACTCCGGAATTCCAGGACGTTCTGCCACTAGCTCTTGGTACAGGGCTAATGCTTGCCGATATGACGTCTCTGCTTCCTCCACCCGGCCAAGTTCGCGCAACAAAACTCCCAGATTGCTGTGCGCCTGGGCCAGTTGCTGGCGATATTCCGGCACCAAGGGATGCTCGGCTACGAGCTTCTTTGATAAGGCCACGGATTGCTGATAGGAGGCGGCTGCCTCCTCGAAGCGGCCCGCTTGCTGCCAGAGAGTTGCTAAGTTGTGATGGGTGGAAGCCAACTCGTGACGATATTGAGGCACTTGAGGATACTCTGCCACTAACTGGGTGCGCAATGATAGGGCCTGCTGACAACACGTCTCCGCTTCCCTAATGCGGCCGGCGTGGCGCAACAAAACTCCCAAATTATTGTGCGTGCTGGCCAGGAGCTGGCGATAGAGAGGCTCCTGGGGATGCTCAGCCACTAAAGCCCCGAAGAGAACAGCCGCCTGTCTATACGCCTGTTCGCTGGCCTGATGCTGACGCAGAGCCTGATATAAGCGCCCGAGATTGAAATTAGCTCGGGCTTGGCGTTGCTTTTGCTCCAGGTTCGTCGCTACACCCCGGGCGTATTCTTCGTAATAACTAACCAACGCCTGTAGTATCCGCTTTTCTTCCGGGCTGAGGTGGGTCTTGCGGGTAAGTTGGTCGAGGACTTCTTTTGAGGCAATCAGTTCGATGGCTTGACGGGCGCGCTCGGCAGCGCGTTCCGCCTGCTCCTGACGTAACTCAGCTAATTGTTGGGCCTGCTCTGCTTCACGACGCTTCTGGTCTGCCAAGGCTCGTGCCGCCTCGGCCTGGTGAAAATTGCGCTCGGCACGTTGCCGTTCTGCCTCTTCCCGGCTCAAGGCGCTGGCTAATTCCTGATTGACATCCTCCAGCTGGCGATTTTTTACTCCGAGCACCGTGGTGAACCCCGCCAATAACATGCCCGCCACCAAGGAGGCCGCGGCTAGGCTGCTCACCAGTACGCGGTGGCGTCGTGCCCAGCGTGCCCACCGTTGCGTCCAGGGCTCGAGGTAAACGGACACGGGTTCATCGGCTAACCAACGCTCCAAATCCGCCGCCAGCGCCGAGGCACTGGCATATCGCTCGCGGGGCATCGTCGCCATTGCCTTCAGGCAGATGGCCTCTAAGGCAGGCGGGACCCACGGCTGCACTAAGCGGGGCCGTAACGCAGGCCGACCTTGTGCAAACGGCGGCTTGCCTACCAGCACATGATACAACGTCGCCCCTAGTAAAAATATGTCCGTTTGCTCCGTGGCTAGGCCGCCCTCCAGTTGCTCGGGCGCCATATAGGCCTGGGTGCCCATCCGCGTTCCAGGAAGGGTGTGCGACTCGTCGTCTTCTTGCCTCTCATGGCTTCCTATCTGCATCTCTTCCTCTGCCAGACGCTTAGCTAATCCCCAGTCGAGAACCACCGTCTCACCATATTGCCCCAACACAATGTTGTGAGGCTTCAAGTCCCGATGAATCACGCCGCGACTGTGGGCATAGGCTATGGTGCGACACACTGCTACGAACCGTTGCAGCAACTCGACAAACTTCAGCCGCACTTCCGCACGCTCAAAGTCCGCAGGTTGTCGGAGCAACCTGTGAAAAGCTTCGATGGCCTCATCGAACCTTTGGCCTTCGACGTACTGCATCACGTAATAGCGTTGCGTGCCGTACTGACCCCGCCCGAACACAGGCACGATACCAGGGTGCTGCAAGAGAGCAGTTATCTGGGCTTCCCGTTCAAAGCGCCAAAGTAGCGATGGACTCCGCGCGAATTTAATGGCCACAGGTCGATTGAGTTCGAGGTCCTCCGCTAGCCATACCTCTCCCATGCCCCCTCGGCCGATGCAATGTACCAAGCGATAGCGGGTGGACTGCAACACAGGCGGAGCGTCGACGGGAGCTTGAGAGCCGGTTGAAGCAGATGCCGGGGAAACTGCCTCAGCCGAGGAGGATGACGAAGATTCGAGGCCGCTTTCGCCTGGCGGCAGTGGGGCTTGTTCGCTCGGCGGCCACGTCGCAGTTCGTGCCAGCGGCTCATAGGGCTTAGTAGTCTCGAAGCTCGATTCGGTGGAGGCAATCAATGGAGGCTTATCTTGCGGCTGTGCCGGCGAACTTACCGTAGGCAAACTCGGGGCCGCGTTGCCTGCCTGGATATCTGGTGGTTGAAGGCGGGGCGGTTTCTCGACGGACATGGTTGACCCTCCCGTAACGCCACGTCGAATACATCTTAATCTGGTAAGGCATGTTGCGGCAGGGCGCGTGAATCGCTCGAGATTTCCTTCTTCGAGCCGAAGGCCAACGCACAGCCTCCCAAATAAGGCCGCCGACATGCCGATTTAGCTCGCACACTGCACAACTGAACCTGGCAACATGTAAGAACAACAAACTTACCTTGCGACTGGCTGCCCGCCTAGGTATATCCGTGGCCTTGCAACAAAAGCGCGACTATTCGACTTCCTCTTCGACCAAGGCCTCTTCGAGTAGCGTAACTTGGAATTTACGTTCGGCCAACACTTGATCGTTTACCAGCAGCTGAAAACGATATTCGCCCGGTTCGGGAAACTCGCAACCGCAAAACCCGACGTTAAGCTCAACCACAGCTAACGGGCTAGGAAACTCAATGCGTTGGGTCGTGCCAAACAAAACCTCGTTATCGGCTGCTTTGACGCAACGTATAGTAACCTGTTTACGTCCGTAACCTTCTGTCATGGTAACGTACACGTGTAACTCGTTGATAACGCAGGGCAGGTCGCTGGCCCCGATAGCGTCGAATATACCGATTAAGCTTTTCTTATTGGAGATGCGGTCATCGAGAACTGCGTCGCAAATAATCATGGCTAACACTTGGGGCAGGCACGGACATTCATGAGGCATAGGAATGTCTCCCTTTGGAAAAAGCAATCCGGGGTTCATGAACCTTCGAATGGGCGAGCGTGTAACTCGACTGGCAATTTCTGTAAAGACCACTTAGTCTCTGCTTACGTCGCATACATCGCACGCCGTTACCGAATCCTTTGAATCACACCGATAGGCGACTTTGGTCGTTACAATTATAACGGCAAGCATGGCCAATATGACAAGGGGTTTCGCAAATTTTCCGGAGGGGAACCTTTCGTTCCTCGTGCAGAGGTTATGCGCCAGCCCCTGGTGGCGAAAGCATCGAGGACAGTTCGATAGCGAAGTACTGCTAACCGGCGCCTGGGGTTCGAGTGCAGCCCTGGTGATCGCTGCGCTAGTGCGGGAGAGCTCCGCTCATCCCTGGGTGGTCGTACTTGCGCATCACAGCGACTTGGAAGCCTGGGCCGGCGACCTAACCACCTTTCTCGGACAATCCCCCACTTTGTTTCCTGCCTTGACCGCACTGCGTCGCCAAGACGAAACGCCCGAACTGGCCGAGCTACAGCGTCTGCGCTTGCTACAAAGTTGCCACGCGGGAGCACCCCCGAAGGTGGTGCTGACGACGCCTGCCGCTCTCATGCAAGGATTGCCGAGTCCACAAACCTGGGCCGCGCACCTACTCATACTGGAAGTCGGCACCTGTATCTCGCCAGAAACCGTCTGCCACTGGCTCGTCGAACATGGCTATCTTCGTCGTGACATTGTGGAGCTGCCGGGCGAATTTACCCGTCGTGGCGGCATTGTGGACATTTATCCGTTGACCGGTACGACGGGGGTACGCATCGAATGGTTCGGCGACGAGATTGAAAGCCTACGCGCCTTCGACACAGAAACGCAACGAAGCCAGCAGAGCCTGCGGCAAGTAGAAATTGTCGGAGCGCTGACGCGCGAACTCGGCCCAGGCTCCGCGGCACCAATGTGGGATAGCACTTGGTTCGCTTGGTTGCCCGAATCCGCCCGTGTGGTGCTTATCGAAACAGCAGACATTGACGAACAAGCCCGCCAGTACTGGGAACGTGCCCCCGACTTTCGCGGCCTGGTTTCTCCCACGGAACTGATGAAACGTCTGCAGGCGCTCCGTCCCGTCCACATCACGGCCTGGCCTAGCGGCGCCGAAACCCACACGATTCCGTTGCCTGTCAAATCGGTCGAGCGGTTCAGTGGCGAACTGGCACGGATTCGCCAAGAAGTCTCTGAGGCTGCCGCTCGAGCCGAAGTCTGGATCGTGTGTGCCAGCGAGGCCGAACGCCAACGTTTCGCTCAATTGCTACAAGTCTCGGAGAATACGCCGCCCTCTGCTTCGCCAAGCGAACAGGAATCATCGCAAAGGCCCACAGCGCTGGCTTCCTCGCAATCCATGGCACAAGCGACGGGGAGTAACTTCGCGCTAAGACTTTGCGTGGCGTCGTTACGACAAGGTTTTCGCCTCTCATTGGCCGATGCCTCCCCCAACGAGCCGAGCGAAGTTTTGCTCCTTACTAGCAGTGAATTACTCGGCCGCGAAAAACTGCCGGCCCGACCACGACAAGTCTGGCTCCGACGCTACGAAGCCCGCGCCATTGACAGTTTCCTTGACCTGAACCCAGGCGATTATGTCGTCCACCGTGAACATGGTATCGCTCGGTATCACGGTCTGCGCAGAATTCAGAAGCAAGGACGCGAAGAGGAACATCTTACCTTGGAATTTGCGGGCGGCGTGCTGCTTTATGTGCCCGTTTCTCGCATTGACCTGGTGCAAAAATACATCGGCACGGGCCAACGCCCACCGACGTTGTCCGAGTTGTCGGGTACAGCATGGCAGAAGCGCAAAGCCCGCGCTCAAGCCGCTATTTGGGAGCTGGCCCTCGACCTGTTGCAAATGCAAGCGCGTCGCCAAGCTGAGCCGGGCATCGCTTACCCCCCAGATAGCGACTGGCAAATCGAATTCGAATCAGCCTTTCCCTACGAAGAAACACCCGACCAACTCGCCGCCCTTGCCGCCATCAAAAAAGACATGGAACAGCCCCGCCCCATGGATCGGCTGTTATGCGGCGACGTCGGCTTTGGCAAAACCGAGTTGGCCATGCGGGCCGCTTTCAAAGCCATGGAATTTGGCAAACAGGTGGCCGTGCTCGTACCCACTACCATCTTGGCTGAACAACACCTCCGCACCTTCCGCAGCCGCTTCGCCTCCTATCCGTTCGTTATTGAGTGCCTGAGCCGTTTCCGCTCTCCTCAGGAGCAGCGCGACATCGTACGCCGACTAGCCGAAGGTAAGATCGACCTCGTCATCGGTACTCATCGCTTACTCAGTGCCGACGTGCAATTCAAAGACCTAGGCCTGGTCATCATTGACGAAGAGCAACGCTTCGGCGTCGAACACAAAGAGCGACTGAAGAAACTCCGGGCCACGGTGGACGTTCTGACCATGACCGCCACGCCCATTCCGCGGACGCTCCACATGGCCTTGCTCGGTATCCGCGACATCAGCTGCCTGGAAACGCCCCCACTCGACCGCCAAGCCATCGAAACATACATCATCCCCTTCGACCGCGAACGCATCCGTCAAGCAATTGTCCGCGAATTACTCCGCGACGGCCAAGTGTTCTTCGTGCACAACCGCGTTCAAACCATCTACGAAACTGCCAATCGCCTGGCGCAAATCGTCCCCGAAGCACGCATCGCCGTGGCTCACGGACAAATGCCCGAAGATGAGCTCGAACAAACTATGCTTAACTTCCTCGAACGGCGCTACGACGTACTTATAGCCACGTCAATCATCGAAAACGGTTTAGATATCCCCGCCGCTAACACCATTTTCATTCACCATCCCGAGATGTTCGGCTTGGCAGATCTACACCAACTCCGCGGCCGCGTCGGTCGCTCGCAAGTACGGGCCTACTGCTACCTCGTCATCGAAAACAGTTCCTCGATTTCTCCGCAAGCGTATCGGCGCATCAAAGCCATCGAGGAATACTCCGAGCTGGGTGCGGGCTTCAAAATCGCCCTGCGCGACCTGGAGATTCGCGGCGCAGGTAACCTGCTCGGTACCGAACAAAGTGGCCACATCGATGCCATCGGTTACGAACTCTACTGCGAAATGCTCGAACAGGCCGTACGCCAACTCCGCCATCAACCAGTTCCTACTCGCTTCGACGTGCAAATCGACTTACCCTGGAAAGCCTGGATTCCCACGGAATATGTCGGACAATTACGCTTGAAAATGGAGCTTTATCGCCGGCTCAGCCGGATCCGCAGCCCCCGTCAGTTGGCCGAGTTTCGCGCTGAACTCCAAGATCGCTTTGGACCGCTGCCCGAACCGGTGGATTGGCTCATCAAACAACACGAAATCCGCCTCCTGGCACAACGCTGGCGCATCGCCTCGATCCACCTCAACGGCCCGGACTTAGTGCTCGGCTACCGTCAGCCCGTACTAATGCAAAAGTTAGCCCGTCGCTTTGCCAAACGGCTGCGCATTGTAGATGAGGTCTCCGCCTATTACCGCCTCGAACCCGCCGACATCCAGCCCGAAAACATCTACCACCAACTCAAAACGCTGTTGCAATCCCCTCGTGCTCCGTTATAAGACTCCAGGCCTATTTATGTCCGCTCGTGTATTTGGGAAGCGCCCATGCTGCACAAAGCATCGCTGGCTTTGCTGGTCAGCCTGATTATTCCTGGTTGCACTTGGGGCGACGATCGGGATTGGCTACACCACACCATACACCTGCGCCGAGAGCTTCCGTCGCCACCTCAGCCCCTGACCACGGCCACAATTCGCGGACGCCACGAACCCGAGACCCTCAACGAAACCGACGCCACACTTTTAGCTCAAGCTTCGCCACCATCCCCGACGACACCCTCCCTCGGCACACCCTTAGAGGGAAAAACTCGTCCCGAACTCCAACCCCTCGGCGGCGTTCTCGTACGCGTCAACGGCGAACCAATCCTGGAAGAAGAAGTACGTTCCCTCGCCCGCTGGATGCTCGAAGAATATCTCCAACGCCACCGACCCGCCTCCTTCAATGACGAAGCCGAACGCCTCGCCATCGAAGCCGAAGTCTCCCGTAGGCTCCACGAAGTCTTGGAACAACTCATTGACCGTGAACTGCTTTACCAGGAAGCGGAAAAACGCGTTCCCCCGCGGGGGATGGAACTGGTCCGAAAAGCCGCACAACAAGAAATCGAACGCCAACTCCTCCGCCGGCGACAACAGATGGGCTTCCGCACCGAAGACGAACTCCGCGAATACCTTGCTCAGCACCGTATCTCCTTACCCACCCTGCGCCGACAAATCGAACGCAATCTCATCGCCGAGGAGTACCTTCGCACCCTGATTCGGCCCAAATTTGAGCAAATCGACCGCCGTCAGCTCTGGGACTACTATCAACGCCACCTCGACAAATTCCATCGCCCGGAGCACGTCGAATGGCAGTACATTTTCATCTCCGCTCGCGAAGGCGCACGCCACCTCCAGCCTGGGGAACCCCCTGACCCCGCCAAAGCCCGCGCCCACGCCGAGTTCGTCTATGCGTTAGCCCAGCAAACAAAAACCGCCGAGGAATTCTCCCGTCTTGCAGAGCAATACACCGATGGCCCGAGCCGCAACGGCCAAGGCGAAGGCCACGACCTGAACACCATTCGGCCAGTGGAAATCGCCCAACTCGTCTGGAAAACTCCCCCTGGCCAAGTCGGACCGCTCGTCGCAGCGCCAGACGGTCGCGGCTATCATATCTTCCGTGTCCACAAGCACGAACCCGCCCGCACCGTTCCCTTCGATGAAGCCTGCCTGGAAATTCGCCGCCAGCTGCAGAATGAAATCTTCCTCGCCGAACGCGAACGTATCCTTCGCGAACTCCGCGCCAAAGCCCACATCGAATATCCCGCTAAATCCACACCCCTTCGCTGAGCAGCCCCCCGAACTCGCCCCCACGACGTCACGTTACGATGCTCGAAAACAGTTTTACCACACGTGTGCCAGATAATTACTGTCTTAGAAGGGGAATCACCGAAACCAGTGGAGTAATCTACCGACTTCCAGGACTAATAATTAACCAAACACGACACCTTAGCTCGGCCGCTGCTAGGAGGCAGCTTCGGTACTTTATACGAAAGAGTAAGAAGTATGCCATGCAAATGCGGAAAAGGACACTCATTTTCTCTCGCTCCTTGATGGTTTTCCTTGCAACTGCCAAGCCTGAGTTTAAAACTACATGCAAAACCGTTCGATAAAAAACTCAAAAGTGGCATGAAAGAGATAGAATTCGCGTGCCAGTCCGCGAACTAATTGTTCACCATGAAATACCATGCTGGACGGAGTTGATCAAGTTAGCTTAACGAGGTAAGCATGCAATTCCACAGCAGTATAGAGCCTCGCAAAATATATTGCTGTTATGTGATTTGGCTAAGTACAAGGACAGCATCCTCTGAAGAACTTCGCTAGTCCCTTTAGACGGCGTATAGATGCGACTAAGCTTCGGAGATTGTTTGGTATAAGAATGTCTTCTCCGATGCTGGAGCGAAGGCGCTTCCTGACAGCCCACTTTATATAAACCAGCATCAGGGGGCAAATAATAGCATACTAAAATCCCCGAAGCGTCAAAACTAAACAGCAACGTCAACTATTGCGTTCATGCTCTAAGATGACTTACAGGCTGGGGCCTTTAGCCCGCAGGCATGGATGACGCATGCTCCTCGTCGAAAGCAAAGCAAACTGAATTTCCTAGATGGAGCCTGCGAGGTAATAAGGAGGTAGGTCCGATGCTAAGGGGAAGGTTTCCCATACTCTGCTTTGGAGCTTATCCTGGAGCCTAGTCCTAATAGTTCTTGGGTTACCGAGCAGTTCTCTAGGCACTGAGAAGGAAGAAAAAATCCTCAAGCTAGGTGCAATCATAAGAAAAATGGCTGCCGGCAATTCAACCTTCCAATTTGGCAAAGAATTAGACAGACCCCAGAATGGCTTGCACCCGGTGGTGCGGTTGCGCGCTACATATAAAGAATTCTCCCAGCGAAGCCAGACCTGAGAAAATTCCATTACGAAGATCTTTCCTCACCAGGTCAATGCCGGCACTCGTGGTCCCAGATTACAGTGTGTATTTATTTAGTCGCTATCTGATTAGCTATAACTCCAGGGACATGTTGTTTAGTTCCGGAAGGTTTTGAACTGCTGTATTCGGAATTTATACGAATGCAAGCGTATGCGACAGGCAAACAACTTACTTGCTGCCATGTACTATTCGACTTCTAGGTCCCGGATCGGAAATCGCCATTAGTCAGTACGACCAGACCGTGGGCTACTTGCCCCTCCCTGCCCATGGCAGCTTTTACTCGATACTAAGTGTGACTTATATGACTTGAATGAACTTGCCACTTATCTCCGCTGGCGTTTTCGATTACGATTTTATAACCGAGGAGCCGTGTTCCTACGTGCCGCGGCCTAGCATCACGGCGAGGGAGGAAGCATGCATAATATGATAATAAACATCGTCATGGAAAGCCATGTTCCTACTACCGGCAGCAAAGCGTTACCGCGGCCCGACATGGTTCACCCAAAATATTTTCGGCGGTGAACGCAAATCAGGCGCCTCACTCTTAATCAATGTCCGTAGTAAGCCGCTTAACGTCCGCTCTGGTCGGCCCAATATACTGCATGATTAGGATGTGACAGGCATATTACACAATCTCGCGTCAGACTTATAGGGCAATAGCATAAGAACAGTCCTGATAGAGGGCGTGGGCATAAGATGTGTGCAAGTGAAATCGTTTACTAGGCTGATAAAGTCTAAAGGCAGTGGCGATCAATGTTTAGCGGCTTACAGATTCCTCTGACAATTATGAGATTAGTGCATTACTTGGCTAACCTCCTGGGATTCAAGATAGTGTCGATCAACGGCGTGAGCATTACCGCTTCAGATGGCTACAGGCCTTATTATTCCGATGAATAGATCCATACGCTCAGTGGCGATCCGCTGACGGTCGTCGGTGACGGCAGCTTCCGCCATCCCTTATCGCGAAATTATGTTGATCCCGATTTTCAGTTTACACTTAGAAAGAGGCTTTTTCTAATAATCCGTAGGGCAGGGTGTCCTCTCTAATCACTAGAGACGGAATAGCACCGGTAAAGCCTCTAGCGGCTGTAAGGGCGTAGCCCGATGAGTGGAATCGACAGCTAAGATCAGGCCAGGCGAGGCTGACACAGATCAACAGCTATTTCTTGTTATGCAATAATGGGTTGCTATCTTGATAGTCGGGGAGTTCGATGGATGGGGATCTGGGGAGCGAAGAAGCTTGGTGGAAGTGGGTTAGCAAATGGGAGAAAGGGGAAACCAGGGATTAGGGTCGCTTTACAGACAGGCGTGGCTATCGTAGATTGAATAGGGAACGAGAAGAAAAATGAGTGGCGTGCGGCAGGAAGCCAGGAGTTGTAATAAGAGAGGTGTGAGGGGTCATAAATGCCTCAGGCTATAGTCGATCCGGGAGAACTGCGTCGCTTCGCTCATAATCTGAAACAGTTTATCCTGGACTTGCAGCAGCGTTTGCAGATTTTGCACAGTCAAATGCTCCAACTTGGTGAGACTTGGCGGGATCAGGAGCATGAAAAATTCGCCGAGGAGTTCCAGCAGACGGTACTCGTGCTGAAGCGGTTTACGGAGGCGGCGGAGAAACAGATTCCGTTTTTATTGCGTAAGGCTGAAAAAATTGAGGAATACCTGCGGATTCGCTGAAGCCATGGCTGAGCAAGCCCGGGTGCTTTCGGTCGAGGAATTGGAGCGACTGCGCTCGGCTTTGGTGCAGTTTAAGCACGAGGCCGGGGCTGCGTTGAGTTCTGTGGCTCTGGTGGCGGAGCGAGCCCAGGTCTGGCTCGAACAGCAAGAACGCTTCTGGAAGCAGGAAATTCGCAAACGAGAAGAGGCGGTTTCTGAGGCCCGGTTAGAGTTGCAGCGGCGTAGGATGATGGAAATCCTCGGACGCCCACCTGATACTACGGAACAGGAAAAGGCGCTGCGCCGTGCTCAGGCACGCCTTCAGGAGGCCGAACAAAAACTGCGGGCCGTCAAAGCGTGGCTGGTACAGTGGCCCCGCGCGCTTAACGAATATCGCCCGATAGGCCAACGGCTGGCTGATTTTGTCGAGATTGAGATGCTCCAGCTCCTGGCTTGGCTGCAAGGCCGCATCGAGGCCTTGCAAGGCTATTTGGCCACGAGACCGCCTGAGGTAGCGTCGGCTGGTTCTGCAACGGAGTCGGAAGCCACAGCACCTCCTTTGCCAGAAGCGAGCAGGAGCTGACAATTGTCTGCTGGCCGACAGCGAGCGTCAGCCAAACGACCCCACAAAACCCACGCGGGAGAGATGTGCTCCGATGTCGATCCAGACTGGTATCGCGCAACTGCAAGAAGCGATGCGGCGGCTTGATCAAGTTGTCCGACAGGTCGCTATGTACTGGACGGATGCGATGTATCAGGAGTTTCTGGCTCAGCACTATCAACCGCTGGAGTTGCTGGTACGCCGCACCTTACAAGAGATGGAACGGCTGGAAGAGGCCTTAAGGCAAATGCAACGGGATTGCTCCTGAGTCTCTCGCACGCCATGTCCACTGTCCTAGCAGAAACTACGCCGACCACTTCGTCCGCGACCATATTAGAGCGTGAACGCGAGCTCATCAGTCAACTGCGCGAGCTCATCACGTGGCGTGTGCGCACGGAACAGGAAATTGAGCAGGCGTATCGTCGTCAGCTCGAGACCATCGAGGCCGAACACCGACGCCGACTTCCGGAGGTTGAACGCAATTACCAGTATCAGCGTGCACGGCTGGAGAAACAGTTGCAGGATACGCTGGCGGCTCTTGACGCCCGCGCAGAAGAGGAGAGCGGTCGTCTGCTGGCTGATTGGGAGCGGCGCCGCACAGCTCTTCAGGAGCTAGCCGAGAAGGAACGGACTCAGCTGCAGGAAGCCTTCCAAAATCAGAAATGGGAGTTGCAAGCATCTTACGAAGCTGCTGCTACCGAACTGGAAAATCGTGTCCGTGACTTGGAACTGCAACTTCAGGCGGAGTCGGCGCGCATCAAGCACATTCGCCAAGAATCCCGTGAGTTGCTCGCACGCTGGCGGCAATCGCCCGATAAAGTGGTGGTCACGCGTCGTGAATTCGCTCCCGACGAGGACCTGCTCACCATTATTCAGGAGAAGACCGCCGAGGCAAAGACATACCTGGAGCAACTGAATCAGCTGATATTACCACGCCTGTTCGAGGGACGCCGATTTTGGTGGATCATCGGATTGACCACTTTGTTGGTCGTGCCCGGCTCTGTGATGGTGGTTGCGCAAACTCTGGCCGGCAACATTCTGGCCTGGGTGAATCTAAGTTTTTGGCACGAGCACGGCCTGTGGGCGACTGGGGTAGTTGGCCTAAGCTTGCTGCTGGGTAACTTGGTGAGCCTGTTGGCTTTCTACCTACTAGCACGCTGGCGTGTCCATAAGTTTTATAAGCCGCTTCTGGCAGCCATCTACGAGGCTACGAAAGCGGGCCAGCTATGCGTGGAACGCCACCAGTCTGAGCAGCGCCGTCAGGCGGCCGAATTAAAGGCCCGACGCCAACAGTACGAAGCTAGCCTGAAAGAGCTTATCACTCGCCATCGCCGACAACTCGCTGAGTCGGAATTTCAAAACCAGCGCGACCTGCAGCTACTCGACCAGCAGTTCGAGATGCAGCTTAGCCGCTTCCACCAGGAAATCGAGGCACAACGCCAACAAGTTACCTTACAAATTCAGGGGCAGTTACAGCAGCTGGAGCAAGAGTACACCGAGACGAAGGCAGAGATTGAGAATCGTTACCAGCAAGGCCTCCAGGAGCTGGCGAGTTGGCACCAATCCCGTTGGGCAGAGTTGCGGCAACGCTGGCAGCAGTTCATGCAGAGGCTACGTAAAACGACCGAAGAGTTGCAAAGTCTGGCTTATGCGTCCTGCCCGCCATGGTCGGACTCGTTTTGGTCGAACTGGCAAGTACCTACTGAGCCGCCCCACGTCATCCCGCTCGGAAATTTCCGTATCAGGTTACGGGATTGGCCCGATGCCATTCCCAAGGACGAAGAGATGCGTGCCCACACTCCCGAGGAATTGCTGTTGCCAGCGGCCTTGGAGTTTCCTCAGAGTTGTTCGCTTATGATTCGAATACCTCAGGCGGCCACTGCACCTGAGAATGCACGGGTTTCGGCAATTCGCCTGATGCAAATGTATCTGTTCCGCCTGGTCGCCACGCTGCCTCCAGGGAAAGTACGCTTCACCATAGTGGATCCCGTGGGGCTGGGCGAGAGTTTCTCTGCGCTCATGCACTTGGCGGATTACGACGAATTGCTCGTGACCAGTCGTATCTGGACGGAGCCTCAGCATATCGAACAGCGCCTGGCCGACCTCACGGCTCACATGGAAACCGTGTTGCAGAAATATTTGCGCAATCAGTTCGCTACCCTGGAAGAATATAACCAACAAGCGGGCGAACTTGCAGAACCGTACCGCATCCTTGTGGTAGCGGACTTTCCCGCGAACTTCACGTCTGAAGCAGCCCGTCGCCTCGCCAGCATCATCACCAGTGGGCCCCGCTGCGGTGTGTACACCGTGCTCAGCGTGGATCTGCGACTCACCGTGCCCCACAGTTGTCCCATCGAAGACTTGGAACGCGTCGGTACTATCTTCCTTTGGCGTCAGGATCGCCTGGTTTGGAATGACCCCGATTTTGCCGCTCTGCCGCTGGAGCTGGACCCACCTCCTTCCGACGACTTAGCCAACCGTATTTTACACCGCATTGGTCCTGCCGCACTGGCTGCCAAACGAGTTGAAGTGCCCTTCTCCTGGGTAGCTCCGCCACGAGAAAAATGGTGGTCCTACGATGCGCAAAGCGGCATAGAAATCCCCATCGGCCGCTGCGGCGCAACCAAACGCCAATTCTTCCGACTGGGTCGTGGCACTGCCCAGCATGCTCTCATCGCGGGTAAAACTGGTTCCGGGAAGTCCACGCTATTCCATGTGCTGATCACCAACTTGGCCCTGCATTATAGTCCCGAAGAAGTCGAGCTGTATCTGGTGGACTTTAAAAAGGGCGTCGAATTCAAGACCTATGCCTCCCATCAGCTCCCGCACGCACGGGTCATCGCGATCGAAAGTGAACGTGAGTTCGGCTTGAGCGTGTTGCAGCGACTCGACGCTGAGCTTCGCCGTCGTGGCGAGTTATTCCGCCAAGCGGGGGTTCAAGACCTTGCCAGTTATCGCCAAACCACCATGCAGAAACTCCCCCGCATTCTGCTCCTTGTGGACGAGTTTCAAGAGTTCTTCGTCGAGGAGGACCGCCTAGCCCAAGAAGCGGCCCTGTTATTAGACCGACTCGTTCGTCAAGGCCGAGCCTTCGGACTCCACGTGATACTCGGCTCACAAACGTTAGGCGGCGCCTATACGCTCGCCCGCAGCACTCTCGACCAGATGGCCGTACGCATTGCTTTGCAATGTAGCGAAGCCGATTCCTCCCTGATTCTCAGCGAAGACAATACCGCAGCTCGGTTACTGACCAGGCCTGGGGAAGCCATTTATAACGATGCCAATGGCTTGGTGGAAGGCAATAGTCCTTTCCAAATCGTTTGGCTCGACGAGGACACGCGGGAACACTATCTAGAGGAACTGAGACAACTCGCCCAATGGCGCCGTATTCCGCCCCTGCCGCAGGTGGTGTTCGAGGGCAACGCGCCTTCTGAATTGGCTCGCAACTTGGAACTGAATAAATTCATCACGCGCCAACTGCCGCCCACCCTCACGCCCACGCTCTGGCTTGGGGACGCCATTGCCCTCCAGGAGCCCACTCACCTGGTATTACGTCGCCAAGCAGGTGCCAACGTGGTCATTCTCGGCCAAGAGGAAACCTTGGCCTGCGGCATGTGCGGCGCATCGCTCATTTGCCTGGCCGCCCAACTCCCAGAGCCGAACAGCCCCATCTTTCGAAGCCTGAATACCGAGTCTCGCATCTACTTCCTCGACGGCACCCTAGAGGGTACGCCTCCTGCCATGCACCTCGCCGCTACCCTGGCGGTTATTCCGCAAACCACGCGCATCGGACGTTGGCGGGATTGCTCGCGCTTGCTGCAAGAACTGCATGCGGAATTGCAACGGCGTGCTTCGCTCACGGACGTCTCCCTGCCGCCCTGGTTTTTATTTGTCTTCGCCTTACATCGATTCCGAGAGTTGCGCCGTCAAGAGGATGATTACAGCTTCCGCTATGATGAGACCCAACCCGCCAGTCCACCCCACCTGCTCGGCGAACTGCTCCGTGAAGGTCCTGCGCTCGGCCTGCATACGTTCATCTGGTGCGACACTTTGACTAACTTGCAACGGGCGCTCGACCGCGCCGCCCTGCGCGAATGTAACTTCCGCATCGCCCTGCAAATGAGCGCCAACGACTCGAGCAACTTCATCGACTCTCCTCTCGCGTCACGACTCGGGCCATATCGCGCATACCTCTTCGTGGAAGAACAAGGCCGACTCGAAAAATTCCGTCCCTATGGGCCTCCCGACCCATCGTGGCTGCAACGCCTGGCCTATCAGCTCGCCGCCATGCGAAGCACTTGACCCTCCCTTGACATTGGCGCACCGCCCGCATACAGATTGTGCAAATATCTATATCTCGCTTTGCAAGTTAGCTTTTTTCAGTATCTGCATACCCCTAAATGGCGAGCTGCACTATATTTCCACGGAGCCTAATTACCAAATGGAACTATTAGAAACCTGGACAATTCAAGATGCCGCTGAGACCTATGGTATTCACAATTGGGGCAAAGGTTATTTCTCTATCAACGAACGGGGACATGTAGTTATTCATCCTTATAAAACGCCCAAGCCTGCTATTGACCTAAAAGAGTTAGTGGACCAACTTCAGGCGCGGGGCATCCAATTGCCTATTCTAATCCGTCTTAGTAACATCTTGCATCACCGTCTGAGCGAAATTCACCAAGCGTTCCGCAATGCTATTATGGAGTATGAATACCAAGGAGACTATATTTCCGTCTATCCCATCAAAGTTAACCAGCAACGTCATGTAGTCGAGGAGTTAATTCGTTTTGGCAAAGAACTGAAATTTGGTTTGGAGGCTGGTTCTAAACCAGAGCTCCTTGCGGTGTTAGCCCTCACTAATAGCGAAGAGAAGAGCGTAATCGTTTGCAATGGTTTTAAAGATGACGAATTCTTACGAATGACGATTTTAGCCAGAAAAATTGGAAAACCGATTATTCCCGTGGTAGAAAAGTTCACCGAACTGGAAACCTTAGTGAAACACGCTCGCGAACTGGAAGTGCGTCCTGTTTTAGGGGTACGGGCGAAACTGGCCGCCCGAGGCTCAGGGCGCTGGCGTCTTTCAGCGGGCTATCGCTCGAAATTCGGCCTCAACGTTACTGAGATCCTCGACGCCCTAGATTACCTCAGAGCCCAGGGCATGGAAGATTGCCTGCAACTGCTGCATTTTCATCTTGGCAGCCAGATCACTAATATCCGCAGCATCAAGAATGCTATCAATGAAGCCGCCAGGATTTATGTGGAGCTCAAGCGCTTAGGCGCAGGACTGAGATATTTAGACGTCGGGGGAGGCTTAGGTATTGATTACGACGGCTCGCAAACAGATTTTGAATCGAGTGTGAATTATACGCTTCAGGAATATGCTAATGACGTTGTTTACTATATCAAAAGCATTTGCGATGAAGCGAACGTACCCCATCCCACAATCATAACGGAGTGCGGGCGGGCCATCGTGGCTTATCACAGTGTCTTAGTATTCAACGTGCTAGGGGTCGCTCATTTTGAAGACATCCCGCTGCCGGAGAGACTTCCCGAAGAAGCCCCTAAACCTGTCCAGGACCTTTATGCTATCTGCCGCGAACTGAACAAGAAAAACTATCTCGAAAGCTATCACGATGCTCAGCAGGCCATCGAACAGGCACTTCACGCCTTCAATCTCGGTTATCTGAGCCTGGAGATGCGCGGCTTGGCGGAACGCCTTTTCTGGGCGTTCGCCAACAGGCTTCTTCGCATAGTTCGGGAGCTCCCATACGTACCCGAAGAATTGCAAAACTTAGAGGCACTCCTTTCGGACACCTACTTCTGTAATTTTTCCGTGTTCCAATCTATGCCAGATAGTTGGGCGATTAATCAAGTTTTCCCTGTTATGCCGATCCATCGCTTAGAAGAGCCACCCACGCGACGAGGCATCCTCGGAGACATAACTTGCGACTCCGACGGCAAGATTGACAAATTTCCCTCGCTACGTGATGTCAAACCCGTACTCGAATTGCATCCCTTTACGGGGGAACCATACTACTTAGGGGCATTTTTATTAGGTGCCTATCAGGAAATTCTCGGTGACCTGCATAATCTTTTCGGAGACACCAACGCCGTACATATCAGCGTGGATGAAAACGGCGAAATTTATATTGATGCGGTTGTCAAGGGCGATACTGTCCGTGAAGTTTTGCAATATGTTCAATATTCCGCCGATGAATTACTGGCCCAGATGCGCAAAGACGTTGAAAAAGCGGTTCGAGCTAACAGAATATCCCTAGCGGAAGCCCGCATGCTGCTACGATTTTATGAAAATGGGCTCGAAGGCTACACTTATTTAGAAGAACCCTAAAAGGGCCCCGCACATTATGAAATGGCACTACTGTTGTAGCTTAGCAGATTCTCATGTCTTAAACGCCTAAGCCACGTCGCAGTCGCTCAATTTGTTCAGGCATGGAGCGAGGAGGCGCGGGCGTTTTTAGACCTAGTCTGCCTTCCACCTCCAGCCAAATCATTACCGGGCCCGGCGGCTCTAAACATTGGCGCGCTGCCTGTTGCCAGGCAGTAGCTTCACAGAAATGATAAGTGCGTCGGATCCCTGCGCCCTGAGCTAGGAGTCCGAAATGAATCCGTCGGGAACCGACTATCGGCTGGCCACCAGTTACTTCATACAGGCCATTGTCTAGGATTACTAAATAGAGTTCCGCAGGATAATTGGCGATGGTCACCAGACTACCTAAATTCATAAGTAGGCTTCCGTCGCCACAAACGACAATAACTCGGCGCTGCGGCTGCGCCAAGGCTAGGCCCAGTCCGAGGGCAGGCGCTTGCCCCATGGCCGAGGGCATATAAGCAAAGTCTAATAAAGTGTCCGAAAACCGGGGCCAGATGCCTACCGCTCCCATACTGGTAATGACGACCGCGTCGCTTCGGTATTGTGCCAGTATGGCCAGAGCTTCTTCCGATGTCATTCAGCGACCCTCTCTCTGGATATTATTCGGGAATACAAGCGATAAACGGTTCGTTGCGACGTTGCGCCTCTCTATAGAGATGTACTAAGTCTGTGGCTGACGCTTCAGGACTAAGTACCTGAAAAGGAACACGCCAAGCCTCCAGAATAGGTAAAGTGAATCGAGGACAGCTATCTGTAGTGCGACGCTCCTGGTAGGCGAGATAATTGCGGATTCCGAGAATCACAAATAAGGGCAAACGCAGGTCGTGCACGACATTGCGAAAGGCATCGCCCGCGTCGAAGAAACCGGTACACTGCATGGCCACGACAGGCTTCTTCCCGCCTAACATTAATCCTGCAGCGATGCCCAGGGCTTCCGCCTCGCGACTAACGCGAATTAGCTGAAGACGAGGCTCGGCCACCAAATCGCTTTCCCAAAGTCCCAGTTCACTGTCAGGGATCCATAACCAGTGAGTCACACCATGTTGGATCAAGCCCGACACGAGTTCTCGTCCGCTAATCATAGTCGGCTCCTGGATTAGTTCCGCCGAGGGTGGTAAATGGCTCTGTTTTTTATGTTTTGTTAGAAAAGTACTGCCTTAGTCATCCATAACAGCAACAATGCCCCAGGACTTAGAGCTAAGTTTGCTTGTCATGTGTCTCTTTGCGTGGCTTCCAGGTAACTCCATAACGGCCGACTAAATTTCTCAGATCCGTCGGTTCCCCGCCGTCCATACTGGAAATTGGTTTTGGTTCCAGATGAAGAGGTAGCGTAACGATAAAGGTGCTGCCGCGACCTAACTCACTCTTCAGACTCACATTGCCCCCTAAGAGTTTTGCTAACTCGCGGACTATGGATAAGCCTAAGCCTGTACCTGATTGTTCGCGTGTTAGCGCCTGACCCACTTGGCGGAACTTCTCGAAGACTTTTTCCTGATCCTCAGGAGCGATACCGATCCCTGTGTCGATTACCGAAAGGATCAGATGTACGCCATCCGTCTCTACCCGCACACAAACGCGCCCCCCTTCGGGCGTAAACTTGATGGCATTCGACAGGAGATTCCATAGGATTTGCTGAATTTTATTAGGATCCTGCTTTACCGTGGGGATCCCAGGTTCGATTTCACTAGCCAAAGCAAGATTCTTCCGCTCGGCTAGGGGCCGGAACATGTTTAGCATCGTGTCCACCACTTCGTGGATCGGAAATTCTTCAACGCGGACCTCCATTCGGCCCGCTTCCATCTTGGCCAAGTCTAATACGTCATTAATGAGATTTAACAATTGCTGGCCGCTGGTTTGTATATTGAGGACCCAACGTTTTTGGCGTTCAGAAAGAGGCGGCTCACTGCTTAAGAGTACTTCGCTGAAGCCGAGGATGCTATTCAGCGGAGTCCTCAGCTCGTGGCTGACGGTGGCGAGGAAATCGTCTTTGAGTTTATTACTCTGGTAAAGTGCCATGTTGGCCTGGGCTAATTCGTCTACTTTCCGATCTAAGTCGGCATTGACGCGCCGTAGTTGGTCTTGCATGCTCACTAAGGTACGGATCATGCGATTAAAAGCATGGCTCAAATCCTCAAATTCGTCTCCCGTTTGAATTTCGCTGCGAACATTTAATTGGCCCGCGGAGATCGCGTCACTGACTTCCTTGAGATGCTTGATCGGTTTGACTACCACATAGCGAACGATTAGGTAATTGCCCCCCATCAAAAGTAAAACTGTGACCAGCGCAGTCGCAAAGAGGATCGCGCGATTCTTATGGATTTCCTCGTCCAGTTCTTTAGTGGACATAGATACACTTGCAACTCCGAAGAAGGCCCGGTCTTCCTCTGGAGTGGCCCTGGGGGCCAGAGTCCCGCGAGTGCGAACTTTTTGCTGTTGATGACAACTGATGCAGCGGGCATCGCCCCATAAGGCAGCGCGAAATACGTAGTTATAAGGAGGATCAGCGGTGGCATCTAAGTAAAAGCCGCTTTCGCGACGTTCAGGATTATGATAGAAATCCTCGAGTATAGATCTGTGGGTTTGATCCTCACTGTCTACTGGAATAATGTCCGTCTTATAAATTAAGCCTTCAGGTGCTAGGCGAGATAGACCTGAGATGCGCTGGCGGATTTGCTCGAGCAACTCCCATTGTGGGGCTTCCAGTTTCGTAAGGTTTTCGCCCCATTTTTCTAAGTGCAAACGTAAGAGAGCTTGGTACACTAATAATCGGCCCGTGATACGGGCTTGTTCATAGACTATTCCCTCAGTGACATAAGCATAATACCAAAAACTTGCGGTGATCAGAATGAGCGTGGCCGTGCCGAATAAGAGTAAGCACTTGCGTTCGAGATAAGTTTCTCCCAGAAGTCTCTTGAAGCGCCGATAGGACATAGCACCTCTCGCAGGCTATCTAGACTAAGAACCATTCCTCATGCCTTGGCAGTGAGGACAATAGTAAGAGGAACGATTGCCAATACGCGTTCGCGCGATCGGCTGTTGGCAGCGGTAGCAGGTTCGCCCGGCTCGGCTATAAACTAAGAACTCCTCCTGATAGGTGCCTCGGCCATTTTCACTAAACATGTAATCGCGAATACTGGAACCGCGACATGCGATGGCCCGCTGGAGTATCGTTTGTATAGATGCTAAGAGTCGCTGGCACTCTTGTGATGACAGAGTGTTTGCGGGTCGCCCTGGGGATATCCCCGCGTGAAACAAGGCTTCGTCCGCGTAAATATTACCTAAGCCCGCTAGGATCGATTGGTCCATTAGGGCTAACTTGATGGCACGCTTGGTCTTTTGAAGACGTTGGAAGAAATGGTCAGGTGTTACCTGGAAAGGTTCAGGTCCAAGTTGAGCATCTAAATATGGCATAGCTTGCGCAATAGGTACTAGGAGGATAGCGCCGAACCGGCGCGGATCGGTAAAGCGCAGTTGCATGGCGTGCGGTCGTAGAGACAAGATGAGATGGCAATGCGGAGGGCATGGCAGGTGCGCTGGGGTAAGCTGTAATCGGCCTGTCATGCCCAAGTGAACGAGAAGACTGTTCTTTTCTAAGTCGAGAATGATCCACTTGCCGCGGCGGTGAATTTCGGTGAGGGTTTGTCCCACGAGTTGGCGTAGGCGCGAGCGCGGTAGGGGTTGGCGGAGGCGTCGTCGCGAGCAGTGTACCTCCATGATCGTCAGGCCGACCAAATGTGGCCGTAAGGTGCGCACTACCGTTTCGACTTCGGGCAACTCAGGCATGGCAGCTCTCAGTTCTTTCCTCGCTGGCATTATACTTGCACTTCGGACTTTCAGCATGCCAATTGTCGAGGTGGTGAGTTCGACTGGAAATGAGACGCTAGTCCTATAGTCAATGAACGGGAGCATAGCGGCAGCGGACTTGAATGAAGCTGACGGGAGGTGCGCAATGGATTGGCTGGAGACCGTGCGACGAGGGTTTTCCCGGTTGGATGTACCCGAGGAATATCGAACTCGGGCTTTGGAATATCTCAGGCAGTGGCTAACTGATGCAGAGTTTGCCGAGTATCGGCCTCAGTTGGAATGGTTGATGGAACAGCAGCGCTGGGCGGGACTGCTGGATCGTTTTTATCGCATTCTGCCGTTTGGCACAGGCGGCCGACGTGGACCCGTGGGTATCGGGCCGAATCGCATGAATCCGTGGACTGTGGCGGCTGCAGTCCAAGGGCACTGTGATTATTTGCGGCTGCGGTTTGCCGAGGAGTTGGCCCGTGGACAGCGTCTACGCGTGGTACTTGCTTATGATGTGCGTCGTTTTGAGGATCAGAGAAAGGAATATAATCCCGCGTTAGCGAATCCTGTGTTGCATCTGAGTTCGCGGGATTTTGCTTATCTGGCGGCCGAGGTGTACGCGGCAAACGGGATCGAATGTGTCGTGTGGTTGGGCGAAAGGGAACGCTACCTAGCCACTCCCGAGTTATCCTTCGCAATTCGCTACTATGGTGCGCACGGCGGCCTGAATATCTCAGCTTCGCATAATCCCCCTGACGATAACGGCGCAAAGTTTTACGTTCATCACGGCGGTCAACCAGTGCCGCCGGAGGACCAGTTGATGTCCGACTGTGTGGAGCGGGTGGGCAAGATTCAGCGGTTGCCTTTTGCTGAAGCGCAGCGACGTGGCTGGCTCGTGCCATACGAAGAAGAAGCTCATCGCCGATACATTCAGGTCAACTTGCAGCAGAGTTTACTCGGTGCCGCTAAGGTGAACGAATTGACAGTGATTTTTACGCCGCTTCATGGCGTGGGCGGTTACACGGTGCGCGAGGTGCTGGAACATCAGCGGATTCACGTGGTGCCTGTGGCGGAGCAAATGGAGCCGAATGGATTATTTCCCCATGTACAGTCAGCCAATCCGGAGGTGCCCGCAGCGTTCACCGAAGCGCTGCGCTTAGCCGAGCGGGTACCGGAAGCCGATCTAATTCTCGCGAGTGACCCCGATGCCGACCGACTAGGAGCCATGGCTAAGCAGCGGGATGGCCGTTGGCGCTTTCTGACGGGCAATGAGATTGCCGCTCTGGTCACCCACTTCAAGCTCTCGCAGCTGAAGCAACGTGGCCCCTGGCCCGATTCACCTTTGGTGGCTAAGACGGAGGTGACCACAAATCTTATTACGCGCATCGCTCAACGGTTTGGATGCGCCGTAGTGGACGATTTGCTAGTGGGTTTCAAGTACGTGGCCGACCTGTTGTGGCAGCTAGAGTCGCGAGGACAGTACAGAGAGTATCGAGGCAAGCCCGAGGATTTCTTAGTGGCCAGCGAGGAAAGTCACGGCATACTGGTTACGCCCCAGATCCGCGACAAGGACGCCGCGGGCGCGGCCCTGATTCTGGCCGAATCGGCTCTTTATCAGAAGCGCCGTGGTCTGACTTTAGTCGAGTACTTAGAGCAGCTGTATCGCGAGTATGGCTATTTTCGCAACGTGCTGGTCAACGTTCAGGTGCCTGGGTCGTTAGCGGATTATCAGAAGATGCAATTATTGGGGCGGGCGCTCGACGCCCTTCGGAGTCAACCTCCGAGCCAACTGGCGGGTTGGCGTGTCGTTCATTTCGATGACTATCTACGCCCAGAGTCACGTTTCGGACCGATCCAAGGGGAAACGGATCGCCTAAGCCGAAACGTTTTGGTCTTCCACGCTCAGCCCGACGAAGCTTCCCAGCCAGCAGTTCATGAGATCAGTCCGAGAAGCGTGGCGCGACTCGTACGCGCGCTTTGCGTAGATAACGGGGAGGGGCTCAGAGCTCGGCTTATCTTTCGACCCAGTGGCACTGAGCCGAAGGCGAAATGTTACGTGGAGGTTTCCACCCCACCTTGCGCACCCCGCACGGAAAGCGAGGCATGGAACGATTTATGCCATCAAGTGGACAAGTTAGCCGAACAACTCGGCCAAACATTTGTCCAATTGGCTTTATCTCTAGCCTCCGAGCACTAGTACGTTTGGGATCAAATTTCTCCCCAGCCAGCGCGTCGAGAGTAGGCAGACGGAAACACAACCAACCATTACCCTAAGAGTGTTAGCGTTCTAGTTGTTTGTCGGGAATAGGCTGTGCTGGAGGGCGCACGGGAGGGCGCAAAGGAACCGGTCGGATTTGAATTGGTCCGCCCTTCGGCCGACGGAACGCCACCAGGCCCGACGGTTGCCCGTTGGTAGTACCATTCGTCTGCGTGACATACAGGTTAACCAGTCCGACGTACTCCCAACCTTCGGCGGCCAGCTGATTCAGGAGTTTGGTGTGTTCCTCAGTGTCCCGCCCGATGAATTCGACGACGCGATATTCCCACTGGAGGGGTTCGGGGGCGACCCGAATCTGCGGCGGCACCGGTTGCGCGCCCCCGCCACCAGGTGCTACATCGCCTGGTTGTATAGGCTTGGCGGGTTGAGGGGGAACCGGAACAGGTTGGATTTGGACGCGCTGCACCTGCACTGGTTGAGCTGGGACGGGGCCCGCTGGTACAGGTTGCGGCTCCCGGTCGTTTTGGGCTAATCCCGCGGCCCAACCTCCTAAGGCCGCTACTAAGGCGACGCTACCCAGCACTAGCAATCCACGACGCCATAGAAAGTTCGCCCCCATGAAAGCTCTCCTCTCGTTGTTGTCCAAGTGTCACCTTAGCCTTATTATGCCAGCTGCCACTGCTCACACTCTGGCGCATAGTTAAGACGAACCAAGACCACTAAGTGATTGCCTCGGATACGATTTGTTACTACCGGTTATGGCAGTCGCCATCAAGCGGCTGCCAGAGTGGACCGACTTGGTAAAAGCTAGCGATGAGGTTCTTGCGTGTTCGTAGCCCCATCAGAGATAAAGAAGATCTACTTGTTCGTCCGCATGCTTCGTGGCATCGAACAAGGCGACGGAGTTATCCACGAGCCGACCCGGATTTATCACAATGGTCTTAGCCACGCGTTGCCAACCTCGGTGTTCGGTGGCCCCTCCGACTAGGCATAGCGAAGGATGGTAGCTATCGACAAACTCTCCCACGATGGGATTGCCATCAGATCCACCAAGTTGGCCCGGGGGCGGTTGGCTCAGCACAAGAATTTTGCGCGATTGGTCGGACTCCCACAGCTTGCGGAGGTAGTATTCGGCTAGATGGCGAGAGATGCGTACGCGGGTCTCGGAGAGTTCCTCATGCTCCGTGATTTCGCCCCCCACGCCGCACAAGGCGACGTCCTCTTCCTCCAGGAGCGTCGCGTGAATCAGGTGCAGTTTCGGATGCTCGCCTTCCTCAAACATGCCTAAACGGAGGAAATGCCTTAGCGGCGCGTCTGCCGGCCCAGGCAGGACGGCGGTGAGAACGCCGAGTTCGGCAATGCTGCCTATGGCATCAAAAAAGTTTTCCCACAAACGGAGCAAAGCGCCCTCGCTACTGCGATCGCGCAGCGCACTGTCCACAACGCCGCCCGTAAACACCACCGCATCAGCGCGCAGGTCCTGGGCGGCTTTCTTGAGTAGCTCGATTTTCTCAAGTGCACCGTGGACTTGTCCAGCCACCAACAGTCTTCTCATGGTAGCGCCTCCCTTCTAGCGGCAAAGGAAAGTCTCGACTGGGTCGACGAGTTGGTAAGCTAGTCCAATTCGTGAGCGTGCGGAGCTCCTGGGTTGTTAGTAGCGTAGCCTTGCAGCTATCCCGTCGTATTCGTCCAAGGCAGCATTATTCCAGTAGCGCACCTGGGCCGATTGGGCTAGGGCCTCGCGTACCGCTTCTTCATAGATGTCGGGCACGGTCGCCATGCTGGCACCACACTCAATACAAGGTCCGCCACTAAGGTGCAGCCGAGAGCATTGCGGGCAAACGTGTCCATGATAACGAGTGTTCGGCTTGACCAACAAATACCAAATGCGCCGCTGCCAGAGCGCACGAAACACTTGTTCCGGGCCAAACGCTTGCTGCACGCTGGGGGCATCGAGCAACTGCTGCCACAGTCGTTGGGATTGCTGTTCGAGGGTGTGCTTTTCTTCCTCCTGAAATCGAGCCCGTAGCTCCGTTTTCGGCACATGCACGGGTACTGCCCAGCGCGCTACCACCAACTCCTGGAGATACCGGTGGAGGTGGGTTTCAAATTGCGGCAGAATTTCCCACAAGCCCCCTAGGATCAGGTAGCGGAACGGTTCCGACTCCCAAAGGCGATGGGCCACTTGCGCCACCCAAGCAAAATGATGATGCACATATTCTATCTGCTTACGCCGAAATTGCAGTTCACCGAAGGCATCGGGAATACGAATCCTCGGCGGTACCTCATCGAAAATGTAGGTGATTTCTTCGACCTCCCCGAGGTAACCGAGATAGAGCTTAGCCTCATCTTTGTCTATCAGGATGATGCCGAAAGGATCTGACTGCTCGAGAGCTTGGCGTAGGGGCCAGAGGACAAATTGTTCTTCGAGAAAATGCTGCTGCCGCAACGGCCAAGGGAGTGGAAACGCGTAGGTCACATTGAGATGACTAGCAAGGAAGCAAGCCAAGCCCCGCAAGCCGCGTCGACCCGCAGCGAAATATGCTGCCTCGTATGCTAGATCAACTTCCTGCAATAGGCGTTGCCGGGCACCGTTGCTGAGCGAGTCCATACTGCGGATCTGCTCCCGCAGTTGTTGCGCGGCATTTTTCGCGGCGATGCGGATGGCTTCCTGATCGCCCCAACGTTGCGGATCTAAGTCCCAATAAACGCTCAACAACCGCTCCGGAGCGCCGCGGACATTTTCCAGCTGGTGCACCAAACGTCGGCTCAGAACTCCCTCATACAGTTCCAAGCGTTGCAGCATGGGCGTTGTCCTCAATTCATCGCAGTCGGCAGGTGTTCCCCGACAAAAGCAGAAAAACGAGCCGTACAGTCCTAGAATTTGGACTCACGGCCATAGCCATGCAATCAGTTGTACCAGACCTCCAAGGACTAAGATCGGGCTCAGAATAATCAGTACGGTCGCAAGCAAGCCAACAATAGCGAGGATAATATGCCCCGCTATGCCAAACAGGCCCCAAAATAATCCTCGTAGCACTTTCATAAACACGCTTGCCTCAACGAAGGTGGTCGCCGTGCTTCGTGCCTGGGATTCCTCGACGAGTGGCGTAACGGGATTGATGGGTTGGCTAGCCATACTCATGCGGAAATCTCCCATCGCTTCCTCGATTGCGGACTGTAAGCATACCACCAAAGTTGTGCCGCTCTAAGTCAACATATAAAATGTGGGCCTCCTTGCCCTTCCCCAAGGGTATGCTACCTTGCACCAGCATTGTTAGAATCGGACAAAACGGCAGCTCTCTCAGGACTCTTTGACAGGCACTTTGCGTCCCGCCGCGCCAGGTTGCTTGCCCACGTGAATCTCTAACACGCCGCTATGATACTTCGCTTCCACACGCTGCGGATCAATGGTGCTGGGCAGCGTTATAACGCGGTGGCAACTGCGGTAAGCAACTTCGTGAAAGGCGCGGCCTTTTTCTTCCTGCTTTCGTTCAGCCTTTTTCTCAGCGCGGATGATGAGGCGATTGCCGCTCAGTTGCACGTCAAATTCGTCGGGCTCAAAGCCCGGGGCGTCGAGCTTGACGATGTATTCCTTCTCATTCTCGGTCAGTTCCATTTCGCCCCAACGTTCCCACTGCTCTTCAAAGGCGGGCAGTTTCCCAAAGAAGCGATCGATCAAGCGGTCAAATTCTTCCCGCAAGCGAGCCAACGGTCGGAAGAAGTCTTCCTGAGCCATGACGGGAACCTTCGTTTCTCTCCTGCGCCAGGGAGTGATGCCGAACATTGGTGCTCCTCCTTGTGTTGTAGTTTCCGATTTCCGTGAATATCGTGTGCGACCCTGGCCCCACCCGGTGCTTGCCCAGAAGCGCCGTTCCCCTTAGGCGGTTTTGACCGTGATGCGTTTAGGTTTCACAGCTTCGCGCTTGGGCAGATGAAGTATTAGGACGCCCTGCTTCAGTTCTGCGGTGATTTTGTCGCTATCAATCTCTTCACTGATAGTAAAAGTTCGATAAAAGTCGCCCACACCGTATTCCTGTAAGAGGAATTCGCCCGTTGTAGGACGCGGCGTGACTTTGCCATGAATCGTGAGTTCTCCGTTCTCGAAGCGAATGTCCACATCTTCCGGCCGAACGCCCGGCAAGTCCGCATACAGGGTCAACTCATCG
This sequence comes from Gemmatales bacterium, assembly GCA_025060195.1. GTDB lineage: Bacteria > Planctomycetota > Planctomycetia > Gemmatales > HRBIN36 > HRBIN36. The sequence continues at coordinate 59,725 of JANXCQ010000013.1, forward strand.
GCCGTCTCGACCACATCCACGCGCGGCGAGTAAGTGACCGTGCGTACTGGCTCAGCTTGAGTTATTTCTCCGCGATGCTCCCGTTTGGCGAGATTGGCCATGGTGCACCTCCTTTCTGATTCAGAATCCTCTTTTTGAGAAACTGCTTTCCCTGCCTCTTTAGCTCAAAAGCTTACGTCCTATGCGGGCCTATCAGCCAGCCTTGACGGTAATCTTCCGCGGCCTGGCTTCCTGACACTTGGGCATGACGATGGTTAACACACCGTTCTCAAGACGGGCTTCCACCTTGTCCGCCTCGACATCCACTGGCAGAGTGACGATTCGATGGAAGGAGCCAAACGGTCGCTCTTGCCGCAACCAAGTTCCTTTGTCAACCTGCGGAGATTTCCGCTCACCCTTAATGCTCAACTGATTCCGACCGGTCACATAGATTTCCAAATCTTCCAGCCCCATGCCCGGCAGTTCTGCCTCTGCATAGACGTTGTTTTCGTCTTCCCAGACGTTAATGGGTGGGTAAGCGGCGGTAAGCGTGGGCCAACGCATTGGGAATCCTTCCCAGCCCCACCGCTCAAACAGCCGATCCATCTGTCGACGGAAGTTCTCCATTTCTCGCCACAGTTCAGTAAAGGGTTCCCAGCTCAGCCGTGCCATGTCGAACCTCCTTTCGTTGCGCTTCCCTTATCCGAGCGTTTCACTTTCGCAGCAAGCTCGCAACGTCCTTGTCAGCAATTGTTATGCCATCCCTTGTGTGATGTGGGCCACCATCCTTATAGCTTGACCACAACACGTTTTAGAAGCACTGATGGCTATGAAACTTTATGCTTCCCTTTACTAACTCCGAGAATCTTTCATGTCAAAATTGCAGTTCCCTTAGGATATAGACTAAGAGGGTAATCGAGGTGTCATTTTGACACCAAATATTGAACGTCCAAGGCGGGAAGAGCCTAGGGGTGACGTTTGTCAAACCGACACGGTCGCAACGATTTTCACTAACGGATACTTACGCCACGTGACACGCAAGTTCCGTACATAAGGTGAAGCGGCATCTAAATTGCAGTAGTTTCCGTCTCTGTCAAAGTAGGTTTGTCAACTGATCACTCTGCATTAGATGGAAAATCTAATAGGCTACGAGGAGTCAATCATGCGGACACATATCACGTTTCACCACTGCGACCGACAGTTGATGGACGAGGCCCAGGCCTATTGGGAGAAAAAGTTGCCACGCTTGGAACATCTGTTGCAGCACTATTCGCCTGATGGCGTGGAGCTACGCCTGACGGTTTGGCATCAGCATACGCGCATCGGCTACCAAGCGCGGGCCGTGTTGCACTTACCCACGGGCACGGTCGTTGCCGAAGAAACAGCTAAAGACTTGCACGCCGCGCTCGATGCCACAGCAGACACGCTTGTTCGCAACGTAAAAAAGCATGAGGAACACGTGCGTCATGACGACGTTTACCGCCGACACCGTTGGCACCGCGTCAATGTCAGCGCCGCTGGGCCGCTCCTGCAACGCGATTTCGAAGAGGGACGCCACGATGCCTTTTACCACCTCCTCCGCCCCGTACTGCGCCCCTTACGCCACTATGCCGAACGGGAGTTGCACCTGTTGGCATTAGAGGGCCTGATAAATGAACGCGCGTGGACACTCGACGAATTGATGGATGCACTTGTGGAGACGGCTTGGCGACGTTTTGCCGAGCGACCTAAGGACGTGGCCCTCGACGTCTGGCTCATGGACTTATTGCACGAACTGCTGGCCGATTGGACAGCCCAGCCCACGGGCAAGCCTACCTTAGAGAAGGCGCCGGTTCCCGCCTTGGAAGCCGAGGTAAGGGAGCCGGACGCTCCACCCCAGACTTGGCGTTTGCAAGACTTTCTCCCCGAAGTTCAACCTCTGCCTAGCTGGGAGAGCCTTTCGCCAGCTGAGCAACGTGACAAACTTCTGCGATGGCTAAGTCAACTTCCCAGGCGTCAGCGGCAAGCCTTGTTACTTCATATGCTAGAAGATTATCAGCCTTCGGAAATCGCCGTCATCCTTCGACGCGACGAAAATGAGGTGCGCCACGAGCTCGAGCAGGCCAAGCAGCACCTGATTCGATGTCTCAGAGCTGATGGTTACATCCAGACGAAGTCCTCGGGCGTTGCATCTGAGTCTTCGTTAGGCTAAGGAGTTTGCGTTTTACCACGATTCAAGAGCATGAAAACACTAATTTGCGATAATGAGAAGAAAACCATCGCGAGCATGCTTAGCGAATTCTCGGGCTGCGATATTAGCTCAGCGGGTCGGCCGCGCGTGCCAAACTGCCCATCGCTCCAATCCATCTGTTTTTAGCTAGTTGCAGTTGTTGGTCGCGGACCGCGGTCTCATCTTTCTGCAAAGCTGCCAATGCATCTTCCTGTCATTCGGCGGCTCGTTCAATGCGTGGGCCATAGCGGCGTAGGGCAGCGTCCAGGACCGCCTCTTGCTACTTCTTGTGGGCGTAGGTTGACACCCAAGTTTCCAGACGCTGAGCTTGTTGCCGTAATTGTTGAGCAGCGGCGGCACGCTGACTTGGATCGCGAGCGTTTTCCATAGCGGTGGCCGCCTGTTCCATAATGTCCGCGAACTCTGCGAAGGCTCTCGAAGTAGTCCCCGCAAACCCCAGGAGGGAAAACACAAGATAAATCCCGGCACTAACGACCAGGAAAACGGCCAATGCTAGCCCGCCTATCTTCGCTATATCCCGCAAAACTTGAGGTATTTCTTCATAAAATTTCTCGTTGTTAAGTTTGGTCGCTTCCTTTACCTCGGCAGGTGCTACGGTGTTATCCCTACGCCGAATATCGCCCGACGTTTGGGCCGTATGGTGCGCGAGTTGATGAGCGGCAAATTGCGGTTGCTCGCTCGGCACCTGAAGCACCGCTTTGCACTTTGGGCAGCTGATCTTCTTTCCCGCTAAGTGGTCGGGCACCCGCAGGCTAAACTGACATTGGCCACAATTGACTGTTAAAGGCATTACCTAGTCTCCACATATCAAAGGGCACGGCCAAAGGACTATGTTTCTCCAGCCCTTATGCCAAAGCAACAACTGCGATCCTTATTTTATCTGAAATTCCTGCGGTTGCCCACTTAATTGCAACGCCAAATTCAATTGAGTAGGACCCCTACGGGTCGGCACTTGGAATAAGCTGGCCGAAACCTGAAACGCATAGCCTGCCCCAAAAACTGTCGTCTATTTTTGAGGATCAGCGATACTAGCGACAAGTACCGGTGTCGAAACGCTGCCAAGGCCTAGGGACGAACGATAGTGCGTACTTGGAAATGAACAGGTTTATCCAGGCGAGGCACCAGGACCATGTGATACGGCGACGTAATCACTTGGGGCACAATTGCGCCCGGGCCAGGGACGAATTGCGTTACCTGGACGATGATGCGATCTAGCGATCTGTCGTAGTAGACTCCGGTGATTTCGACGGCGTAGCCCCCCGTGGGCCTCTGGCCCATGAAACAGGCGATGACCATGAACCGCCGAAAATCAATCCGCGGTGGATCCTCGTTAGAAGTCAGCCGCCAAATTTCGGCCCAGGTTCTGGGATCTTTGATGACAAGCCGCGCGGGCATGCGGGCATCGCTGTAGATGCCGCGCCAATGTTGCAGAGGCCGCAATTCATCCCGCACCTGCGCCAGGGCCGGCTCCGATGCCACACACAGCCAGAATCCGACGGCCAATCCCAGACACGCCCACATGAGGATTTTCCTACGATTCATACCGTCTTCCTCCTGAGCGCGATGAGAGTCGAGAGTGGTGTTGTGATGTTGCTCTCTGCTTACCGCTGGCACAATGATTACGCACGAACCCGGCCAACTTGCGCGTCGTCATTATGAAGACGTTGGTGCCAGGTTGTCAAGACAGCACAAACGCGCTCCGGGAGACGCCAACGCATCCCCCGGAGTCAGCCAGCTTAGCGCGGGATATTATTCATTTCGTCGGCAGGCTTCATTCAGTGCAGGCAGAGATGCTGAGGCCCCGGCGAGCGAACGTATTCTGAACCGTCTTAGGCGTAAGCCGACGAAGTCGCGCCGCAGATTATTCGCGGTCCCACAGTTCGTCATTGGTGCCGATGTCGAAGATGCTCCACTGGTCGCGGAACGCCGTCAGCGACGGCGGGTCCCAGCTGGCTGGCGGATTGCGCGTTCCGGGAGAGAAGGCTTCGACATGTCCGTCGAGGAAGGCGACATTGGCCACTCGTCCGCCTCCATGTCGGAAGTGCACCGTCGGATAGCGAGCCGAAGGGGGCTCGATGAGCGGCACCTCGATCAGCGCCGGGTTACTGGGCGTGCCCGATTGGAAGGTATCGGTGCCTAAGCTGTCGGTGAAGCAGATGGTGCGACTGGTGGTTTGTACCTGACCGATGGTGATTGGCGTCCATTGCGTGATCCAAACGCCACCCTGATTGACCCAGCGAATTGGGGCCAGGTATTTGTAGTTGTAACCGTAACCGCCCGTACCGCCCTCGAAGCGAAGCACCACGCGCTCGCGAGGAAAATTCGGGCACACTAGGATTTGGCGGTTGTGTTCGTAATACGGCGGCAGCCAACCTTGCTGAACATCAATTTGTCCTAGGGGATTTCCAGGAATCGTGCGACCGAACCAGTAAATGTTGGAGCTACCATCGCTGAGCAGACCGGGCGGCAGCACATCGCCGTTGTTACTGGCATAGTTGTGCACCGCAATGACCAGCTGGCGAAGATTATTGGCACAGCGGGCACGGTTCGAGGCTTCCCGCACGCGTTGGATGGCAGGCAGTAACAGTGCCATGAGCAAGCCGATAATTGCGATAACCACGAGCAATTCGATCAACGTAAACCCGGAGGCACTCGTCCTTTTTCGCCACCCTTTGGCATGAGCACGCTTAACGGAAACGTGCGGGACGGCAACTGACTGCAACGTTGGTGAAATGCCAGGGCCGAATAGTGCCCAGAAGGACGAAGGTATCCGTACGCGCAGAGTTTCCTGCCGTAGCATGACACGCTCCTTTCTGCCGGGCCGGGCTTCCAGGATTAGCGCACAGCTTCGGCCCTGCGGCGCAGACGGTGCCCGGGTCGTGCAGAAAGTCGCGCGTCTGGCCGGATGCCTGAGGGCCGAAGCATCCTCCGACGCCGACAGGCAGGTCTTCTGGCTTACGGCTCGTAGCGGCACCACGACGGCCTTCCCACAGCTTCCGTGCCTCCGACAGCAGGGCTTCGCAGTTCCGCCCCAGGAGTCTGAGGCCCATCAGCCGCAGTGGCCCAACGGCGGCTCCTGCGTAGCTCACGACGCTCCGCATGCAGGTGGCTCCGTCAACGTGTGCTTACTGCTCACCTGTGGCTGCGGAGGGCCGTGGCTCACATCGTTCGCCCGCCATTGCATGGTCGTGGTGCCTGGCCGAACACAGCGGCGGCCCCGCGACGGATTCGCACCGTCTTCCCTATTCTCCCGACGCGTCGCCGCGGTGCTTGTCGTCAGCACGTCCACGGATGCCGGGCGGCCCAGGCCGAGCAACTTGGCAACGTCTTCGCCCTGATTTTGCGGATATGCTCCGCCCAACTCATCCGCCTGTCCGCGCTGCGACCGCACCTGACTTCGCGCCAGGCACCTGTCGGCTGCGTCAAAAATTATAGAAAGGCCGGGCAACTGGCCAGGAAAAACTATGTCGAAGGTGCGCAACCTTCCCCGCAGGCTCTATCCCGCAAATTGAGCAACGACTTATACGGTTTAGCAAATCCTCTCCTTGTGGCAATAAGGGCACGCTAAGACTGAAAGGCCTGTCACCTAATGTCCCCGGATCATGTCAGTCCAGGTCGGAATCTCCCAGGCAGGGGGCAGATGTGTGTTATGTAAGGCCAATCACGAGGTACGCGTGGGGCCAGATCAGCGACCTTAGCGGACGGGCAGGAAGTCCGAGTAAAGTTGTCGAAGCCAGAGCTGAGGGTCGGGGCAGAAACGATCTAGGGCGGCGGCATAATCAGGATGATGTACGGGTGAACCGGCGCGGAGCGCTTCGTCCACCTTCTGGGCTAACGCTTGCGGTTCAGGCGAGGTGAGATAAAGTCCGGGCCAAGTGCGATATGGTGCGAAACCTGGGTCATCGCCTAAGACCGCAGGCAGGCCACAGGCCAGGGCTTCTTGCACCACGAGCGGAAACCCTTCGCGGACGGCACTCGGCAACACGAGCACATCGCTGGCGTGGTAGAGTGGAACCAGTTCCGCCTGAGGCCGCGGCGGTAAGTAAGTGATCCCCGGTTTCCGCAACACATCCCCCCACGCTTCGGCTCCCGGGCCACACAATACGATTTCCCAGTCCTCGCGGCGAAGTTGCAGTAGCTGGGCCACGCCTTTCTCGGGCACAAGTCGGCCGATGAAAAGTATCCGGGGCCGTGAGTCTGTCCAACCGAGTTGGCGTCGGGCGGCCGCGCGTTCTTGCGGCGTACGCGGTCGAAAACGCTCGCGTCGGATCGGATTGGCCACGAAGCGTGCCGGCTTACCGCTCAGTTGTTCGAGTAGCGCCGAAACCCGGGCATTGTAGGCCACGAGTTGGTCAGCCCAACGGCAACTGAGCCGGCCCAGGGTGTGTGCGGCAGTCCAAGCTAGGAAGCGTTTCGTTGCGGAGGCAAAGTGTTGTATCCCGCCGTGGTCGGTCAGGATGCTCGGCTTGCCCAATCGTCGGGCCCACCACAAGGCGACGAGCGTGCTTTGAAACAAAAAGCCATGCACATGGACAATGTCGGCCCAACGCACTGCTTGTGCCAGCACGTGGACAAGGTGCGGGCTGAATAGCGGATAAGGCACTTGCCAGGTGCGTTCCAGTTCGTGCCAGGCGGGAACACGAATGACGCGCACGGTAGGCGGGTACTTCGGCATCTCGCCCGCTCCCAGGCCGTCGCTGGCTACGACAGTTACCTCGTGCCCTGCCTCGGCTAAGGCGCGGGTCTCGAGGTCCACCAACTGCTCGACCCCGCCAATGTGCGGTAGGACGTAATGCGCAACGATGACAAAGCGCATGACTGTTACGTTCGGTTACGGCTGAGATTCAAGCTGATGCGCCGAGCGGTGCGACACGCGTAACACAGCACAGGTGGCCCATAACGGCCGACATAGCCATAGCGCCAGGCGGGCGTATTGTTGCCAAGGCACATGTGAGACGGCATGCATAGAGGCAGGTGGTTCATTTCCACTTGCCTGATCAACTTTGCAAAGCCGACCATCTTGCTTGGCACGTCGTTCCTGAAGCCAGGCGCGTAATCGAGCGAGCACGTATTCCCAGAGCGCCCCACAAGCGACTTCTTCGCCTGCGATCAGCTTCGTATAGGGAAAAAGGCCAGCGAGTTGGGCTACTGTCGGACGCAAGCCGTTGTCTATCGGGTCGGGATGGTAGGGAAATACACGGGGACAGGAAACGAAAATCCATGCGCTCGCAGGCAAAATTTGCACCAAGCGGATGGCTAATTTTTGCGGTTCGGGCACGTGTTCCAGGAGATTGGCGCAGAACAAGGCACGGAATTGGTACGTCCGCAGCTGGGCTAAGAATGACTCTTCGGTAACATCGCCGACCAGATCCACGCCTGCGCCAGGGCGTAGGTCGGCATGGAGCACCCGAACACCGCGGCGCTCGAGCGGGGCGAAAACATATTGCTCGATCCAAGGTTGCACGTAACGGCGGAAATGCAACGTTTGGCTGCCGACGTTGAGCATCGGCGACAGTTGTTCCATGGGGTAATTAGCGAGCTGTCGGCCAAACCAACGAGCTTCTTCGACGAGCATGACCGTACGGAGAGCGGGATAGGGGAGTCGAACCCCTCTCACCACCTTGGGAAGGTGGGGCACGGCCGCTATACCAATCCCGCACACTTAGGGCACGGTGTCACTACGGGTACCGTGCCTTATAAGCGCTGCGACACCGTTCAGTTTGTCCACTTGTTATTGTAACGGCGAGAAAGGTAGCTTCAAGCCTGTCTGAACCTAAAATTGCCATGATAAGCCATGGGAGGACGATACTAAGCTAAAAACCATCGCAGGATATGACGCATCGTCAGGAAAGTGACCGAGCTGGTACGAGTAACGTATCATAGACATGATAACGTCCACGCTGAATGTACATGTTCTTGTCAAAAGCTCGCAGAGCGATTATGAAGGGCGAACTTTTGCACCCGTAGCATACCGCTCGCCAAGCGGGTGACGTGTAAGCAAACATTGCGAGCCGTCAGGAGTCGGCCATGGCCCGTGTCCTGTTTGCGTTCAACGGCGACTTGGAGTCCCGACTGGCTTTGTATTGGTTGGCGCGTGAACAGGGGCATGAGGTGATTGCCTTATCGGTCAACTTGGGCCAAGGGATTTACCTCGAACCGTTGGGGGAACTAGCGCTCGACTTGGGCGCCGTCTCCGCGAAGGTCGTGGACTTACGGGAGAGCTTTCTACGCGACTTTTGTCTGCCCACGCTACAGGCGGATGCGGTGTATCAAGGCGGCTACTTCCTGGGCACCGCACTAGGACGTTATGCCATCGCACAAGAAATGGTGCGCCTGGCCCACGAGGAAGGTTGCCGAATTGTCGCTCATAGCGCGGCCGGCAACGGCAATGCGCAGGTGCGCTTAGAGTCGGCCATCGTGTACCAAGACCCGAATCTGGAAATTCTGGCTCCCGTGCGGCATTGGCCCTGGCGGACGTATCACGAAAAAGTCGAGTATGCCCGTAAACGCCGGCTGCCCATCCCGGAGTCGCAAGGCAGTCCGTTAAGCGTGGACCGCAATTTATGGGGTGTGTCGCTGTATCTCGATGAACTGCTGGATGCCTGGCAAAGTCCTCCGCCTCATATCTTTCAAATCACCCGTGCGCCCGAAGAAGCCCCGGATAAGCCGCTGGAGATCACGCTGACGTTCGAACGTGGCGAGCCAACCCACTTGGACGGTAAGCCGTATCCATTGCTCACGCTGGTGGAAACGCTAAACCGCCTCGGTGGCGAGCACGGCGTAGGACGCACCGACGTCGTCGAAGACCGTCTCTTCGGTACGAAATCTCGCGAGGTATATGAGGCCCCTGCCCCCACAATCCTGCTCACCGCTCATCGCGCTCTGGAGAGCCTCGTTCACAGTCGCGAACTCATCCGCCTCCGCGAAACCACGAGTCGGGAGTTTGCTGAGTTGGTGTACGATGGCAAATGGTTCACCGATGAACGTCAAGCCTTACAGCAACTGGTCTCCGAGACGCAGCGTTTCGTCACGGGCGACGTCCGTCTTAAACTCTACAAGGGCAGCGTTACCGTAGTGGGCCGACGCAGCCCTTATAGTCTCTACGATCCAGCGCTAGCCAGCCGAACGAATCAGGCAATTCTGACCAGCGACGTGCGGGACATAGCCAATCTCTGGCTCATTCCTGCCCGCTTAGCGGCGCGGCAGCGTCGCCAATTTTCATCCGATTGACCGTCGCAGCGTCTAGCTTCGCTCAGCCGCACTGCGAGGGTCGGCAAATCGGCTCCGCTCATGGCACGCGTGCAATCCGCCGGCACCCTGCTTTATCGGCCCGGCCCTCAAGGTTGGGAGGTGCTGATTGTGCATCCCTCGGGGCCTTATAATCGCGGCAAGCCGTGGAGTATTCCTAAAGGTGTGCCGGAACCTGGCGAAGATCTAGAAGCCTGTGCCCGCCGCGAAACCGTGGAGGAAACGGGCGTCGTGCCGGGCACGCTACACTATTTAGGCACGGTAAGTTACCGCAAAAGTCGTAAAACCATCCATGCCTGGGCAGGTCCTGCCGATCCCGCCGCCCAGCCGCGTTGTGCCAGTTGGGAGATCGACCAGGCGCAGTTTGTTCCCCTCGAACAAGCCCGCCAACTGCTTCACCCAGATCAGGTGCCATTACTAGATCGCTTGGCCGAGCTCTTGGCCAGCAAATGATGTCATCCACCAGCTACGCAAACCAGAGTGGCCTGAAGTCCTCCCGAGCAAGGACAGCCCGTTGCCAACCTAAAACCATGTTGTGCCCGGCCTGCTGAGAAGAATCAGTTCCCCGTCGTTTTTCAGGTACGTGGTGGCCGATTTCGGAGACTCGCAGGTGTAAGGCAGCGCTAGAGCGGGACACATGCTTGATGGCATTGTGACCAGCAAGCGGCGTTAGAACTAACAATGCGGAGGCTGCCGGTTAGCTAATCACGCCGAGACGTTGGCCCACGGTGCGAAACGCCGCCACTGCTCGTTCCAGATGCTCAGGTTCGTGAAGCGCCGACACTTGGATGCGAATGCGTGCTTGGCCTTGCGGTACGACAGGATAACTGAAACCGATGACGTAGATCCCCTCCTGGAGCAGTTCATCGGCCATCCGCACAGACAGCGCCGCGTCGCCAATCATAACAGGCAGGATTGGATGCTGGCCCGGTTTGAGCGTGAAGCCGGCTCGCGTGAGCGCTTCCCGCAGCCAGAGGGCATGTTGCTGCAGCCGCTGCCGCAAGCGAGCGCCCTCCTCGCTCGCCACAATTTGCAATGCCGCTAACGTGGCCGCGCACATGGCAGGCGGTAACGCGTTGGAAAACAGATATGGTCGTGAACGCTGACGGAGCCATTCGATAATTTCCCTTCTGCCCACGGTGAAGCCACCGACTGCCCCGCCCAAGGCTTTGCCCAGCGTGCTGGTAAATACGTCAATGCGCTCATGCACGCCAAGGGCTTCGCCACTGCCCCGACCATGAGCGCCGAGCACGCCTGTGGCATGACTGTCGTCCACCATGACCAATGCGTCGTACTTATCCGCCAGTTCACAGATATCGGGTAACCGTGCTAGATCGCCATCCATCGAAAATACGCCGTCCGTCACGATCACGCGAAACCGGCTCGACGCGGCCTCCTTGAGCCCTGCTTCAAGGTCAGCCATGTCTGAGTGGCGATAACGGCGCCGTTTTGCTTTACATAACCGAATGCCGTCAATGATACTGGCATGGTTCAGTTCATCGCTGAGAATCGTGTCTTGCTCGGTAAGAAATGCCTCGAAAAATCCGCCATTGGCGTCGAAACACGACGTGTACAAAATCGCGTCCTCTTTCTGGAAAAAGTGAGCGATGGCCGACTCCAGTTCCTTATGCAGCTGATGTGTACCACAAATGAACCGCACACTGGCCATCCCAAAGCCATGCTGTGCCAACGCTTCACTGGCCGCTTTGACCAGACTCGGATGCGTCGCCAAGCCCAGGTAATTGTTGGCGCAGAAGTTTAGGACCTTACGACCCGCGGTTTCGATTTCCGCCCCCTGGGGCGAAGCGAGCACCCGCTCCGTCTTATACAGCCCACTCTGCCGCAGTTGTTCCAGCTGCTCCTGCAGATACTCCACGATACGTGCCGCGCTCATCGTGCTGCCTCCGCGAACGCTTTGGGTTCGAGTAGTAACCGTCCTTCCAGATGCTCCAGGATTTTCTCGCGCGACCAAAGCATGGGATGATATTCGCCTTTTAGCCACATCGGGATAAAGTCATCATAGTGGCGACTGGCAGGATGACCGCATTGCCCTGTGGTGTGGATGGCGCGGGCGCGATCCCAGTCGGCCAAGTCAAGCAGTTGGCGGTACGACGGGGTGAATCCTTGCGGTGTGGCCGTCAACCAGTTGGGCGTGAACGAGGCCTGCCACACCGTGTTGACATCGCCGCCATACGGATACGGCCCGCGATTGAACAGCCAACGGAGCAAACGTCGCGCCCCCAAGGGATGGCGAAACTCGATGCAGTGGAGCCGACCCCATCGCCAGCGGCGAATGTTCCGGCCCAAACGACGGCGTAAATAGGCCAGCGTGTCCGCCCAAGCCTGCACCAGCAACTCGCTCCGCTCGCAACCTTGACCGTGTTCATCACGCCACCAATGACGCCAACGCTCCTCGCCGAGCAACTTAATCGCTACCAGGGCAGTACGGTCCAAGTACGGTATCGCTGCAGGGTTAAGCACGGGATGAAATCCCTGCCCCAAGAAGAAAAGCGTCCACTCGCCCAACCACGGACGAAAGAGTCGTTCACATACGTAATGTTGAAACACTTCATAAATTGTCCCGCCGACGCTGGATACATCCAGGTGACAATCCCAGTCCAATAATGCTTGCAACGCTTCCTTGGCCAAAAGTCCGAATCGTCGTACTCGTGAATCCGACAACAACGCCTGGCGAAACGGACGCACCAGGTCACAAAACCGTTGGGCCGCCTCACAATACAGGTCAAGCTGAATGCCTCGGAAACTTTCAAGGTCGTGCTGGGCCCGCGCTTGTAATAAAGTAACAATGCGTCGCGCGCGATAGCCGTTCAGCGGTTCCCGTGTCAAAAAATAAGGATATTCTCGACCGACCATGGCGTGATTAGCCGACACGATCCAGCCGCGCGACGGATTCAGCTCGCAAGGCAGCTCATCAAAGGGAATCCAGCCCGACCACTCGTATTCATCCGTCCAGCCTGGTTTGGGCACCTGTCCCCAGCCCCTTCGCCGTAACGGTACCAGGCCCGCCATCTGGAAACCGATATTCCCTGCGCAGTCGGCATAGACAAAACACACGGCAGGACTCGTCCAGTGCCGCAGCGCCTCACGAAATTCCTGCCAATCCCGCGCACGGTTCAGCTGCAAAACCGCTTGAGCCACTCGACTCGGCTCATCTCCCGTATGGTGAACCGCAAAATGCGGAAACACGATTCGCGTTTGCGGCACGGAAGATTGCCCCGCAGGTTCGGAAACGGGGAGTAGTGCATTGATTATCGGCCCATGCCTCGTCCGTAAAACCTCCGCGCGTGCGGGCTCTTTCCAGCCCCGAACGCGAACCACTTCCTGCCGATAATCCACAGCTTCCCACTTCCCCTGATACTCCGCCTCCCACCGTCCGTTGTGCCGCAAGCGTTCCCAATATAAGTCCTGGGTATCGGCCAACGCTGCGGTTACCGACCACGCAATGTGCTCATTATGCCCAATAATGATGCCAGGCGCCCCAGGAATGGAAGCGCCTATGGCCTGCCATTGCGGACAAACCAGGTGGCACTCGTACCAGATGTTAGGTATCTGAACGCTCAGATGCGGGTCGCCTGCTAATAGCGGTGCACCGCTGACACTCCGCTCCCCGGAAACCACCCAAGCGTTACTCAAAGCCCCCAAGGCGGGCCAACCCGCAATTGTCTTAGGCAAACGTAATTCCTCACTTAGTTCCTGAACATAGTGACGCACCGTCTGCTCATGCAAAATGATTGGGTGCTCCGCGGGATATTCGTCCAGCAGTTCAGCAGCTCGGTCTGCGCCTAGCCGTGCCACGAGCACCGTGTGGAGGATTTCGGAAGTCCAATTCACTGATAGCCCCCAAGCGAGCACTTTCGAGGAAACGAGTGTATCCGTCGGCTGCCACGGTTCTGGCGTATAACGCAATAAACGAAACTCTGGAGGAAGTTGACGCCTGCTCGATGCCAGCATCGCGTTCACCCCCGCGCTATACCGCTCTAAGAACCGCTGCGTAGCCTCATCGAGTACTTGCCAATCCCGCTGCGCCGATTCGCGAAACCCCAAGGTCCGCACGGACACATCGAGCGACAAAGCCACCTCCCCGAAAATCTCGCTCAACCGACCGTGCCCCAGCCGCCGAAACAGTTCCATCTGCCAGAGCCGATCCTGCGCGTGCACCACGCCCTGAGCGAAAAACAAATCCGCTTCGTTCTGAGCATAGATATGTGGCACGCCCCAACGATCCCGTAGCACCTCTACGGCCGCCTGCAAGCCAGGCAGCGTCAGCCGCCCGCGGACTTGCGGCAACCCACGGTGCCACCAACGCCGCAACCACCATCCCGCACCCGCAAAGGCCGCCGCTAATGTGGCGAGGATTAGCTCCCCAGGCATTTTTGCCCCCAGGCCAGTTCCGCACTATGCTATTGCCGACGGTCTCGCCTTTGCCTTACAACATACGCTCAGTTGTCTCTCCTCGCCAACAAGCTACGGAGGAAAACCATGCCCACCTCAGCCCGATGGAAACTTTCTGTCATGATGTTTCTAGAGTTTTTCATTTGGGGCGCCTGGTTTCCGCTGATCTTCGGTTACCTGGAGAGTCTCAGTTTCAACGCGGACTGGCAACAACCGTTGATCCTGGGTGCCTTCAATATCGCAGCAGTCACGGCCCTTTTTTTCTTTACTCAGTTTGCTGACCGCCACTTTGCGGCCGAACGCTTCGTCGCCTTCAGCCACCTGATCGGCGGCATAGCCATTCTGAGCGTGCCCTTCATTGCCACTCTCGAGGTCACCGTGGAGACGCGTTTTTGGCTCTTCTTCGCAGCTATGCTTCTTCACTCACTTTTTTATGTACCCACGATTTCGATCACCAATTCCATCGCCTTCACTCATCTCACCGATCCGCAGCGCGACTTCGGATTGGTGCGCCTCTGGGGCACTATCGGTTGGATCGCCGCCAGCTGGCCCTTTGTGTTCATCCTGGCCGACTGGACGAGAATCCCCTCATTCCCCGGACTAGCTGACCGCGGTTTGATCACGTGGGGCACCGACGTCATTCAGTGGCTCGGCACAGTCTTGGGTACCTCCAAGCAAGGAGCGGAACTGCGTCAAGCCACCGGTTACACGTTTATCACTGCGGGCATCGCCTCACTGATCCTCGCCGCATTTAGCCTTAGGTTACCCCACACGCCCCCGAAACGCGATGCACAAGCCAGCGAGCGACTCGCTTGGTTACAGGCGCTGAAACATCTCCGCGTGCCTGCTTTCCTTTTGTTATTCGCATTAACCTTCTTTGATGCTGCGGTACATCAGACCTACTTTTTCTGGGCAGGCCGCTACTTAGAGCAAGCCGTCGGCATTCCAGGCAACTGGGTGATGCCCGTCATGAGCGTGGGGCAAATCGCCGAGATCCTGACCATGGCCATTCTCGGTTGGACTCTCAAACGCTTAGGTTGGCGATGGACAATGACCCTGGGCATCTTGGGACACGCCTTACGGTTCACCGCTTTCGCTCTCTGGCCCTACCCCGCAGTGGCCATCGCCGCCAATTTACTGCACGGCATCTGTTACGCCTTTTTCTTCGCCACCGTCTATATATTTGTCGATCACTATTTCCCCAAAGACGCGCGCTCCAGTGCGCAGGGGCTTTTCAACTTACTCATTTTAGGCGTTGGGCCTTTTATAGGTAATTTCGCCGCCGCCCGTTTAGGCGAAGCCTACAAGCTTTCAGAGAAGCTTGGCACCTTGGAGTATGATTTCCGCCATATGCTGCTTTGGCCCGCCGGCATCGCCTATCTCGCCGCGTTAACTTTGGCAATATTCTTCCGCCCCCCTCAGTCGAAGGAGCCCCCACTCGAGTCAACCACTGCATAAAGGTGGATAGCCTAATCCTAAGTTGTCCTTCAATTCGAAGCCTCTGTTGCCATGGAAGGATTGTCGGAAAGAGATCAAGAACTTTCGCTTAGTCATTTCGACTTCCGTCGGGAATAAAATTGCGCATATATCAAGGGCATCCTTATATGCTAGATCTGACTAATACTTACGCTCTATAGTATAGATTTTAGGATGCTTGTCCGCCTGGTTATTCTCCAGAGCTATAGCTCGCGCCACATCGCGTCTCGGGGTGTAAAACGGGACAACGGCCCCCATGGAAGCGTTGTCGGCCATCAAACCCTGCGACCAAGCATGGATCGTAATCCCATAACGATAATTTGCGACAATATTTTCTGCTACCAAAGCTGATGACAGGTTACTACCGCTCGGCGCCACAGAGTTCGTTGCGGTATCCCCTACCCAAATTCCCCAAGTAGATTGAGAGGTGCCCGGCCAAGGAGCATAAGCTGAAGAGGGAGATAACCCACTGTTAGCGATCACATTATCCAGGAATAAGGTGCCTCCTGCTAAAGACGAAGCAGATATACCTACGCCTTCGCCGAGCTGCCCCATGCCGTATGTATTGTAAATCACGTTCCCACGGACTAACGCTCCCGGCCCGATTACTTCAATGCCGAATGCATAAGCATTGGGCCAGGCGCGTGTGCCCCCAGTGTTGAGGATCAGATTATTACGGATGATATTCCCCCTGCCCTCGACACGAATCCCCCGGAATTTGTTGTTAATGAGTCGCAGAGACTCAATCACATGACCCCCCTGGGAGAAGCCGGTCTTATTAGCGACGACACTGTTATAATTTCCCAAAATATAGACCCCATACATGCAACCCCTGATGGTGCCATTGCGGATCGTAACTCGGCTCTGGTGCTGCACAAGGATGCCGATAGCATGGGTCGAGGCCGTATCCGGGCCGATGATCGCGTGCCCCTGGAGATCGATAACAACATCACTGGCTCGGACAGTAATACCTGCTCCTTCACTAATATGTAAGTCCTGAGTTAAAACATAAATTCCGGGGCGAGTAATGACGGTCGGTCCCTGAATGACATGCACCTGCCGTGCTATACCTCGCATGGTCCGAGCCAGAGGTGGCGTTGGCCCAGGAGGCGTGCTCACTAAGTCCGTCTCGGAAGTAACTGGAGTAATGTCGGTGTCGCTGCTATTCGTGGGGGCGTAACTCACTAACGGGTTCGGACGTCCCGGTAAATAGTAAGCTACCCGACTCTCGGTTACGCGATTTCGTGCCAAGATCCCGCCACTGCGAGGATGCCATCCAATTCCCACTGCAAAGTTGATGATATTGTTCTCATAAACTGCCACTTGGCCATTTCGATCTCCGATATAAATTCCATAAGTATTAGCGTTCGCCATCACTCCATCAGAACCTGCTCGGTAGGCCCACGTCGGAATCAGACTACTCTGACTTAGGAAATTGTTCCGTACAACTGTTCCGCCTCCTAAGCCGCTTATAGCAATCCCATAGCCGTGGCCGCGGATCGCATACACATAGTTATCTTCGATGAGAGTGCCAGGTCCTAAACTTTCGATCCCTACGACCATTGGATTATCATAAACGGACGTGCCGCCCGTATCTTGCACTATATTTTCCCGTATTACATTGCCCCGCCCTTCAATGCGAATGCCTCGAAAGGTGTTACCGATAAGTCGGACATTCTCAACTAAGTGGCCACCTTGATGAAAGCCTCTGCCTGATAGGGCTAGGTCCGAGTCATTAGCTAAATAGATGCCATATTGGAATCCTGAGATGGTACCGTTTCTGATAGTGATACGCTCCTGATTTCGCGCATAAATTCCATAGGCCGTCGTCGAGGAGATTCCAAGCCCTATAATGGCGTAATTGTTCAAGTCTACTGTTACGTTGTTCGCGGCCACATGGATTGCGGCTCCCGAGGCACGGTTATAGATGATGTCACCACTGAGGACATAAATGCCCGGCCGAGTGATAGTTAGAGGGGAATTGATATAATACACTTGTTGGGTGCTTATCGCCCGGGACGGTCGAACTATGGGAGGCGGATTACCGTTACCCCCCACCGGGCTAGCTGGCTGAGTCGTCACGCTAGGAAGTGTGTCTGAATCATTGTTGTCTGCCACTAATATTGTACCCTGCAATGTGTAATAAGGAATAAGACAACCTGAGGCTAAGTTTTCGGCGAGAACGCCTCCAGCATTAGCAGTAATACCTATACCGTAAACAAAATTGTTCACCGCATTGTCACGAATGACACTCGAGGGGTTGGGACCATCTAGACGAATACCCCAGGTCTCCGCTTGAGGCAGTAGACCTTCGACGGAAGAAGGATAATTTGAAGACGCGGTGCGACGGGCCTGAGAGATAACATTATCTTGGACTATGGTGCCGTCGGAAGGTCCTCGGATAAGGATACCAGCCCCTTGGCCTCGCAAGGCATAAGTATGGTTACTTACTATAATCGTCCCAGGCCCTATGGTCTCTATACCAACTGCAAAGGGGGGACGATATAAGTTGCTGCCACCAGTATCATGAATGATATTGTTGCGTAAGATATTGCCGCGGCCCTCGATGCGTATGGCGCGGAAAGTGTTCCCAAGAAATCGCACGTTCTCTACCACATGTCCGCCAGTTGTAATTGTTGTCTGACCTGCTAAAACTAAGTCCCCATGGTCAGAAAGATAAACTCCATATTGAAAACCAACTATTGAGCCATTAGCGATGCGAATGCGGGAGCGACTATTCGCATAGATGCCAATGGCGGTGGTATTAGGCTGGCTCGGTCCATAAAGGGTATGTCCGTTCAAATCTATATAAACATCATCCGCGCGAACTTCGATGGCTATTCCGGAGCTAATCGTAAGATCATGGGCAAGACGATATCGGCCAGGTTGCGTTATAACTGTGGGACCTGTGATGGCATGAATCGCATTTTGATGGCGGAGAGGATTAATCCTAGCGCGAGGAGCAGGAGGCACTTGGGCCCAGCCCGACCCAGTAACGAGCCCGTCCGCGGACAGCACGAGAAAGTTACGTCGGTCGGCTATATTATTTCGGGCTAAGCTCACTAAATCGGGCCCAGAGGGAGCGTAAAAGGGTACAACCGTGTTGCTGACGACGTTTTCCGTAATAAGACCCTGGGCAGAGGCTAAATAAGCTATGCCAAAATCAAAGTTCGCAATTGTATTAGCCGCAATTGTTGCGTTAGTGGTAGGACCTTGCACTGCAATAGCCCAAGTCCAAGCATTTTCGCTTATGCCTTCGACAGCTGTTGAATAGCTGGAGTGGGGAACTGGGGAGGCGGCAGTAATCAAGTTCTCACGAATTGTCGTTCCTGCTCCAAGATTCGACACTAAGATACCGTAGCCGCTACCGCGGACGTTATAGATGATGTTATCCTCAATCACTGCCCCTGGCCCATAAGTTTCAACAGCCGCCACAATAGCTGGATTGTAGATGTTAGTGCCACCGGTATCTTGAAAGATATTGCCACGTATTATGTTCCCTACACCCTCAACGCGCAAGGCACGAAACGTGTTGCCATAAAAAGTTATGCTTTCCACAATATGACCGCCTTGATCGAAGTATTTATTCCGTGATACAACATAGTCTGCGTTGTCTGACAAGTAAACGCCGTAGAAGAAATTGCAAATTGAGCCGTTACGGACTGTAATCCGATCGCGGTTGATGGCATAAATTCCGATGGCCTGATTATGTGGTGTTCCAGGCCCCACGATAGAAAAACCGTTAAGGTCTAAGGTGACGTCGCTCGCAGCAATGGTGATGGCGACACCAGTAGAAATTATAATGTCGTTTTGCAATTGATAATGACCAGGGTGCCTGATTGTGGTTGGTCTTGTGATGGGAATTGGCTGGGGCCCACTTCCAGCGTGACTATTGTTCAGGATGGAGGAAGCTAAGCTGGATACTTCGGCGGGTGAATCGCGCGTCTCCAGCATTTCCATCGCTAAGCGAACTAAGTTAGGGGTCGGTTTCTTTCTTAGTCGAGTTCGCACTCGCCAGTGCGATAACCAGCTCGATATATGTTTGCCTAGGCCCATAGGTCTTGTTTCCCTTCTCAACTAGCTGCTGCTAAAACATCGGCAAACTATGAAAGTCTCTCTGATTTGAGCGGGAAAAAGTCATCCGGTAGCCTTGGGGAACGGACGTAAGTTACTGCAAGTGGGACTCGTATGCTGGGTATTGCCTAAAACGTTTAGGCCAACGCGGCGTAAGAATAGATTTAGCTAAGTCTTAGCTATGCTATCAACTTTAGGGAACAGTCAAAGCCGAAGGAATAAGTAGAGGATCGGGGATAGCTTGAGTTGTCGGAGGCGCGATGTAAGTGCCGACGATATCCGCTTGGCACCCAGTGGAGGGAATTTTTTCTTCCCAGCCTAGGGCCCAATAAATGCCGTTGATAAGGAGTTTCCGCACGGATTCCACTTCAAAATCTTTGGGATGGCCTAGGGTGGTAAAGAAGACACGTGCTTTGCCATAATGTTTTGTCCAAGCAACCGGATTGGGCGTGCCAAAGACATCTTTTGAAGGTGGCTCGCCTCTTACGGCAATCCCATTGGCTAAAATCGTGCAATCGCCCTCCAGGGGCATGACATGGTAAAGCCAAGAGCGGACATGGAACTCCAGGGCCACTCCACGGCTGATGGGGTGGTCCTTCAGAGTAAGATAAACTAAGGTGCTGGAATTATGCCCGTGGTGGCGAAGCCATTTTTGTCCGAACACAAGTCGGCCGAAATCGTCGTTCCATTTGGCGTGGATTCCTGGGGGGTAACGAAAGGCGTGGGTGCTGGTTCGCAGCCCGACGATGGGTTTGCCAGAGTGGATATAGTCTAAAATTAGCTTCAGCTGCTCCTCAGGCAGTTGTCGATAACGGATATAGAAGACCGCCAAGTCAGCGGTGGCTAATGCCTCTAGGCCGCTAATATTAGTGAGGTGTTTTGGCTTGATTTCGCCAGTTCTCTCATCGACGGCGTAGCAGATGGTGCATTTCATGCCGTGATGGGTTTCCAAAATCTTTGCGATCATGGGCATGGTGATTTCGGAGCGATACTCACAGTCGCCAGTAACAAAGACAATGTGGGGCGCGAGTTTGTGCTTTGGGGATGTTTTCTCCTGGGCCGGACTGAAGTCGCTTAAGGAAGTCAGAATAACCAGGCCGACCATGATGATTCCGCAGGCGGTCTCGCGCATTGGGAAATCTCCTGATGATGGATCCCAGAATCAGGGGGAAGGGCAAGCACGTAATCAAGTGCGGTAATTGTATCACGTGAGCTGCACATGACGTAGATTGGGCGTGACGACGATTTGTGGTGCCTTGCCGCTGCTAACTTGGTTTGGCGCAGGTCCGCACAGGAGCGCTTCCATTCACCAAGCGTGCTCGGGTTGATTCGTAAATCTTAGATAAAGTCCGTGTTTATTGTGAGCGCTACGACTTCTAAGTACGACCAAATGTGCGATAAGCCGATTGAGAATCAAGACGTTTGCTTTAAGTTTCGTGGCGTATGCTCGTGAAATTTCACGGTTTGCGGGCGTCGCTGTAGTTAGCGCCTACGGATGCTCATGGAAACCTCTCATTACCCGAATTTAATAAGAGCAGAGCTATAAAGCCAATGCTCCGAGTCAAGATTCAACGAGCGTGCAAGTAATAAATGTTTCCGGGTAAGTATGAGGCCTAAGGAGGAGCCCGCAATTTTTCAAGAGTATAGACGTCTCTAACCCGAAGATAGTCGCGAAAACAAAGCTAGCAGAGAAAGCCAACCTAGCGCGATTTACTTAGGTACGCAATCGTTGTAAGGGAGGAGCGTGTAAGAGCTTTGCGCGCTATACTATTGTTCCGGTTATTAGCCTGGCTAATATCCAGGCGGGAATTTCGCTGGGTCGGCTACGATTGGATCAGGCGGATCGCTTTGTAAAGCGCGTAGGAAGTTGACGAGGTCTTTCTTTTCTTGGTCGGTGAGGTTCAGGCGTAGGGGGACGATGGGTTTGCCGTCGAAGAGTTTGACTTCGGGGCCTTTATAGTTTTTGGGATCCCGGAGATAGGCTTGCTCGGCTTGGACGTCGCGCATTTTCGGGTCGAGCCAGGGATTTGCTTGGCCTCCGCGGTCATAGAAGTTGATGACATCTTCGAGAGTTTTCTCGCTGCCGTCATGCATGTACGGGGCGGTACTCAGCAGGCCGCGGAGTGTCGGGGTTTTGAAGGCACCGACCAATTGTGGATCTTTATGACCAAGCATTTGCGCGCCAAATCGCCCAATATTGTTTTTGGTCAGCTTTCCATCGCTGAAGCCCACCCCGAGATTGTGGAATTGGTGGTCGGTAAAGTTATCGCCGGCATGGCACTGGTTACAACGTGCCTTTCCGAAGAATAAATTGCGACCGTTGAGAATACTCTTGGCCAGTTCGGGAATTTTCTCCAAGTCTTTAGCATTTTCGGGGTCGAGATGGAAAGGACTCAGGGCGTGCTTATCTTTGCGGGCAAACGCTTCCTTCAGGACTCGTTCGTAATCCTGGACCTGTAGGGTGAAATCGGCGAGTCCGGCGGCCTCGACGCGTTCGCGCATGGCCAATTCCGCACGGTCGTGGATCGAATTGCCGATGAGCACTAGGCGTTCGTACGAAGCGATGGCCTTGGCTGTGGCGTCGCGAGTGGGGAGCGTGCCAAAAACCCGCTGGAACAACTGTACCAGTTCACTGTTTTGGCGGAGGCGTTTCACTGCCTCGTGCCAGGCGTTACCCTTGCCGTCCCACATTTCGAGAGGATTTTGCACGGGCCCTTGGGCTTGGTCTTCTAGAGAAACGGCCCGACCGTCCCAGAATTGCAGCAGGTTATAAGCCGAGTTCATCACCGTCGGTGCGCTAAAGCTGCCTTTGTTCCCGAAGATACCGGTAGATACGGGTTCCTGATCGGTGAAACCTTTGTTGGGGTGGTGACAGGTGGAGCAAGAGACCGAGTTATCTGACGAAAGGAGTCGGCTAAAGTAAAGCTTTTTACCCAGCACGAATTTGCTGACCGTGATGGGGTTCTCCGAGGGCACGGGCGGGCTTTGGGTCAGACCCAGCGGGACTTTGATCTTGACGACTTTCCGTTCGATGAGCTGGCCCGTCTTGGGGTGTGTCACCTTTTCAGTGGCTTCATTCCAGAACTGGGGCAGCTTGTTCCATTCTTCCAACTGTTGCGTGCGGTTGACAAAGTAGATTGGCACCTGTTGTTCAAAGGGCTCGATGAGACTTTCATCAGGTAAGAGCACATCCGGGTCAGGGGATGCAGATTCAGCGCTTTGGACGGGTTCAGCCTGAGCAGGTTTTGCCACTTCTTGGGGCGGAACTTTGAGGACTTCTGCGAAGGTAGGTTTAGCCAGGGGATTGATAGCGTCGGTGTGAGGAGGTGCGGAAGTTTTCGTAGGCTTAGGAGACTCGGCCTTGGCCAGCGAGGTCGGTGAAGGCGTCCTGGAACATGCGGCCACAAATACAGCTAAGCACAATCCGGTAGAGATCAAGGTGTAGCCCAGTCGCATGGATTTTTCCTCCCCATGATGCGAAAGAAGCCTGGCTGGTTCGATCAGGCTTTGGGTACTTGTTGCTCGGCATAAAGCTCAGCCAGCTGTCGAGCCACTTGCACTAGGCGTTCCTGGTTCTTTTCTACATAGGCAGGTGGGCCGCCTTTGGTGGCGACTACTTCGTGGACTTTTGCGGTGGGCACCATTTCAATGGCGTCCCAGGGGCACCAGCGCTCGCACAGGGCGCAACCGATGCAACGTTCCAGGTCAATGTCCACGAACGTTTGTAGCGGTGGCAAATCTTCTCCAGGAACTTTGTAGATGCAGTCGACAGGGCAAACCTCGATACAGGCCTCACAACCCGTACAATTGTCGGCAAAAACGACGGCTAATTCTTTGGGCAGTTTTTTTCGTGCTTTTCCAGCACCCTTAGCCATGAGCTGGGCTCCTATGGTGGAAGAAAAGAGAGGGGCGGCGTAAAGGGCAAATCGTCGCTTACATGCTAATCATATTAGCTCAGGTCTTTCGGGGCAAGTTAATAGTAATAATAACTATTACTGTTTTCAGCTCAGGCTGATGAAAGACAGCAGGCGTAGCTTGAGGGAGTTGGGGGAAGTTTAGCTGTGGTGAGACAAAGTCCATGTTGCGCTACGAGAAAAAATTTTGGGTGACATCTGGCAGTCAATTTAGCGCCAATTATAATCGTAAATGGGCGCATCTACGAGTATAAGTGAGGAGAAGCAACATGGCTTTAGACGTCAAGAAGATTGATGTGTACGTAGCAGAGATTGAGGACCGTCCTGGTGCCTTGGCGGAAAAACTGGCACCTTTGGCCGAGGCGAAAGTGGACTTAGCCTTCGCGTTTGCCCGCCGGCGACCTGATGTGCCGGGCAAGGGGGTGGTTTACTTAGGCCCCATCACTGGCGCGAAAGCCAAGAAAGCTGCCGAGGGGGTTGGGATTGTCCCGGCCACGGATATTGTTGCACTGCGGGTGGAGGGTCCGAATCGTCCCGGCGCGCTTCACGATGTGGTGAAAGTGTTGGGCGATGCCGGCATCAATCTGCGGGGTGTTTCCGCTGGGGTGATCGGCAAGCGATGGGTCTGCTTCTTGGCCTTCGATAGCAAGGAAGATGCCCAAAAAGCCGCGCGCTTGGTGAAGAGCGTGAAGTAACCACCACGACAGGCCCACGTGCCATCGCGAAATTCGGCCCCCGCTTGTCGATACGGCTCCTGTCACGTTGCTGATGAATGGGAAGCAAACCTTGCGGGCATTCCGATTGGAATTTGGTCGTCGAGCCTGGTAGAGATTGTCTCACGAAGGTCTGTGCAGCTGCGCTCGGGCAGCGGACTGAACGTCTTTTAGCATCTCCGCCGCCAGTTCGATTAGGCGTCGGCGTTGTTGTCGGGCCAGGCGTCGCAGATGTCGATAGGCTTGCTCTTCTGACCAGCCGTGTTGCTGAATTAGCTGGGCTTTTGCTTTCTCAATCACTAGCCTTTGCTGTTGTTGCTGACGCAGTCGTTCAATTTCCCGAGTGAGCGCCGCTTGGCGTTCCAGGGCCGCTTGCAGCGAAATGATTGCGGCGTAGATACCATCGCAGCCCGCGCTGATGGGGACGAAGGCGGCCTGCTTGACCAACTGAAGTAGGCGGTGGGGTGAACGGAGCGGCGTGTCGAGCACAAATAAGGTGGGCACAGGTAGCCCCGCTAAAAAGGCCGCGGCCAGTTCTTCTTCATGATGGCTCAGTCGGCACACGACTACATCCACTTGGCCTGAACGCAGTACCCCTGGCAATGGCCGGGACCATTCTGATGTACCCAGTATGGTCACCTGGCCGGAAGTCGCTTGTTGCAAGTCGCCCAGCCAGCGCCTTAACTCCTCGTGGCGCGCGTCAGCACCGCTACCCAACAGCCAGAGTCGTAACATGGCGACCTCCAGGGCAAAGGACTGGCACTCGTTCTTGCGGCTGTTTCAGCGATGCGACGAGGCGTCTGACGTTTTGGCCGTCGGGGCTTCGTGGCCAGAGATCAAATCGCCTCGGGCCCTTGCTCGCCGGTGCGAATGCGGTAGCAGTTTTCCAAAGGCACGATAAAGATTTTACCGTCGCCGACCCGTCCCTCCGGACCCGTGCGGGCCGCCTCCATAATGGCGTTCACGGTCTTTTCTACGAAATCTTCGTTGACTGCAATTTGGAGCATAATTTTGCGGACATAGTTGACCGTTACCTCATGGGTGCGGAACATTTCGCTTTGCCCCTTTTGCCGACCGAAGCCATAGACTTCCATCCAGGTTAGGCGGAAAACTTCAACGGCGTTCAGTGCTTTGCGCACTGCGTCGAGTTTTTCGGGACGAATGGTCGCGAAAATCAGTTTCATAAGTCGCACCGTCAGGTCTGGAGCCGGTTGCTCGTTTCGGCTGTGAACGGATTCTCCCCTTGCTGGGCAGTATTGTATGAAAAAGCAACCCTGGGTATCGTGGCACTCCGCGACTTGCTGGAGGCGCTGTAGCGCTCGAATTGTGCTGGTCGGTGCGTCAAACAGGTCGCGGTTGAAACAGGCGTTATATGCCGCGAGTATTTGCGTCTGGAGGACTAAAGCGGCCCTGTCAGTGGGCATAAGGATTAGAGGAACCAACTCGACTTGAATATCACTCAAAAGGAAACGTCCTCATCATAGGCGTGTCGATTGGAAGCTGAAATAGACTTTTCATCATCCACACAGGGAGGCCAGTCATGCACTGTAACATCCCTTGGAGGTTTGGTTGGGGAGTAACAGTGGGTGTGATCGGGGTCAGTCTATTGGCTTGGCCCGAAGTCGTACCGAGCCAAGAGAAGCCAGTTGCACCCCGCGTCTTGGAGATGCGGACGCAGACGGTAGGAGAGAATATTTACTTCCATGTGCGGTTGGAAAACGTGCCTGATTGGCCCCCGTTACGCTGGGCGGAAGTTAGTCGCCCCGCGCTAGCCTTGTCGCCAGGTAGGCCGATGGTCGCAGTCAGCCTGTTTACGGGCGCTCCGCGCTTAGTTTCTCAGGACGACGTCGTGGAGTCAGCTTATTTGCTTTGGGATACAATTGATTTGCATCAAGTATCCGAGGAAGTTAGCCGAGGCTGGTTTGAGCCTGCTCGAGCGGTCGAGCGAGTGAATAATCCGCTGGAACTACAGCGCTTAGCGCCGCGGGGCCTGCATTTTGTGGGTAAGCTCCGGAAACGCGCTCCCGCACGGTTTCTGCTGATTTACACGACCCTAACAGAGCAGGAGTTGCCTCATCCGTTTCGCGAAAAAGAGCGGCTGAAAGTTCGTTGGCCCCAGCGTCAGGAGATGCCGCTGACGATTGATTTTTCCCAAGCGACCCCCGTGGCTGCCCCTGTGAATCCCGCACGCCACAATCTTATGCAATGGGACGACCTGGAAGGCTTGTTTGCCATGGGCCAGGGGCAGTTTTTCGCGATTCAGGCTTGGCTCACTGAGGATCACGGGACAGGCTTTTACGATTTCGCCCGTATCATGAACAATCGCCGCTACGGCACCACTGTCGGGGCCTTGACTACCCGACGTCTCAACGATGAACGCGACTATCTGCAACGACAATTCGAGTTATTGACGGGAGCGGCGGCCATTGCGGAAACCGTCCAGATGGGTCGGCTCAGCGGCGCGAGCGCCTCCATCAGCCAGGGGCCGCGTACCGAAGATGTGGCCGATATTCGCGGGATCGACATCCCTGAAGTCAACTGGCACGCCTTGCTCAAGGATAAAAAACCCGAAATCGAACCGCTGGCCCACTTGGTGCCTCGCGATCAGTATTACGTGCACTTCAGTAACTTCGGGCGTTTCCTGGAAGCGGGGGATTTCCTGGAGCAGTGGGGTGCGCCGATTCTGCAAGCTTTCCGCCTGGCGGGCCAGGATTATCGTCTGCGGGAGCGATATGAACGTCAGTTATGCCTGAAGAGCTCAGTGCTGGCCAAGACCTTCGGCCCGCTCGTAGTCGAAAACGTGGCCCTGACAGGCAGCGATCTCTACTTGCGCGAAGGTTCCGATGTTACCGTGTTATTCCGCGTCAAGAATCTGGCCCTGTTCATGGCCGCAGTGAATAACCAAATTGACCAGGCGCGTAAGGCATGGGGGAAGGAGCTCAAAGAGGACAAAGCTCAGTATCAGGGAGTGACCATCGAGAGTTTCGTGACGCCGTTGCGGGAGGTCAGTACGCATCGCTGTGTGCTCGACGAGCAAGTGGTGGTGTACAGTAACTCGCCCGTGGCCATCCGCAGGATTATTGACACGGCCAAGAAAAAATTGCCTGCCCTGGCCGGCTCCGATGATTTCCGTTACATGCGGAGCGTATTCCCATACAAAGACCCGAACGAGGATGCGTTTCTCTTCTTTTCCGACGAGTTTTTGCGTGCTTTGTTAGGCCCAGTTACCCGTATCAAGGAGAGCCGACGTTCCGAAGCGCTGGCCTCGTTGTATATGCTGCATCACGGGGCGCTCTATGCGGCGTGGCAAACGGGTAAGCTCCCCGCGACGCATCAGGACCTTCTGCGCGTCAGCGGGTTGCGGGAGAAAGAACTTTATCAGCCCGAGGGCAAGGAATTGCGGTGGGACGGACAACGCCAAGTGGCCGTCTCCGATGCGTATAACACGATCCACTTCGCTACTCCGCTCATCGAGTTGCCTTTGGATAAGGTAACCAAGGAGGAGCGGCAGGCTTACGAATCGTTCCGTACCCGTTACATTTGGTTATGGAATGGCGCGTTCGATCCCGTTGGGCTGCGCCTCCGCATTCGCCCCCAGGAGGTCGTAGCCGAGACTTTTATCCTGCCCCTCATCAATGTGCCGCAGTATCGCAACCTGCGTCAGGAATATGGCGGAAAGACTGTCCAATTCGACCTAGAGCAAATTCCGCCTGAAGGAATTTTGTACTGGCTGGTGCACTTCCCCGAAACATCGTCGCTACGTCGCTTTTTGGGCGACATTTTGCGGCCGAACCTGGGGCCGAATTTTCAGCAATTTTTCCGCGCCATCGGCGAACAAGCACGGTTGGGACTACACGACGATCCTTTCCTGGCGGACTTGGCCGAAAACTTGCTCTTGGGTTATCTCCTCGGCAGCATGAAGGAGGTGCCAGACCATGCTTACATGCGCCAAGCCTTTAGTCTGCCGGTGATAGCCGGGGTGGATGTGCGCAACCCCCTTATTTTCGCAACCATCTTGAGTGCGCTCAAGGCCCTGGTGGACAACGCTGCGCCCCAGTTAGTGACTTGGCAACCGCTGGAAAAGGATCAGCACGGTTACAAGATCGTCGCGATTCGCCCTGTGCCGAACGAATGGCTCGACCGTTGGTTCAATCCCCCAGACACGCCGGAAAAAGACCGCTTCACGCCCGGCATTTATTACACCACGGTGGGCAACATGTTCTACGTGAGTTTACGCGAGGATATACTTCGCCAAATCATAGACTGGCACGTGGCGCAGAAAAAAGCTAAGGCCAAGCCCGGTGCCACCGCATTGGGGAAAACGGTTGAAGCGCATATGGTGCTGCAGCTTAGCCCGCAGGCGGCGAAACGCCTTTGGCCCGTGGCCATGTGGTATGTCGAAACGGAAATCGCGGCCTCGGCCATAAACAACACAGCGCTACTCTACCCGCTATGGCGGGGCAAGATCGTGCCCTATGAGGCCCGCGAACAACAACTTTATGACGCCGCCTATCGCCTCTACGGTTTTGCCCCCATCAGTCCCGACCAATCGAAAGTGGTCTTCGATGAAAAACGCGATCTGGTGGTCAACGAGAAGCATGGGAGCGTGTCGGAACCGTGGTTTCCGCGGCAACCGACGCCGGATTCGCCGGTGGGCCAACTGCTTCATTCGGTGCGTAATGTGCGTGCCTCCTTGGAATTTCGCCTGGATGGTGCCTATACCGTCCTGACCATTGAGCGCAACTCTGCCCAAGCACGTTGAAGCCGCGATTCCGGAGCAATTCCTAGCCTACCCGCATCGGCTTAACGTACGCGTATCATTGGCTCGTCGCCCCGCGTTAGCACACAACAATCACTGCCCAATGCGAGGCATTTGAGACTGGCTAACGTGGCCATCGATAAGTAGCCAACACGGCTCCCGAGCTAACGCGGCACCGTCACTTTGGGAGCTATTCACTCCCGCCTGTGCCAGCGGAGAATGGGTTCGCGAGCGGCCCGAACCTCGTCGGGTCGGCTAACAGGCAGAGTGTGCGGCGCCTGACGAAGAAATTCGCTATCTTCTTGAACAATCTGACGGAGCGTGTCGGCAAAGGCATCTAGCGTCTCTTTGTTCTCAGTTTCGGTAGGTTCAATCATCAGTGCTTCGGGAACGACCAGGGGAAAATAGACGGTCGGCGCGTGATAACCGAAATCAAGCAAACGCTTGGCTATGTCCATCGCCGTGATATGTCGTTCCCGCTTAAGCCGCGCGGCGCTGGCCACGAACTCGTGCATGCAACGCTGGCCATGAGGTACGTCGAGAAACTGACGCACGCGATGCAATAAATAATTGGCGTTGAGCACCGCCTGCTCACTGACGCGTCGTAAGCCTTCCGGGCCTAAGGTGCGGAGATAGCAATAGCCCCGAATCAGTATGCCGACATTTCCGAAAAAGCTTCGCACACGGCCAATCGAGAGCGGGCGGTTCTCGTCCAGATAGAATCGCCCTGATGCATCGCGGGCCACAACCGGCACGGGCAAGAACGGCGCCAGGAAGTCGCGCACTGCGACGGGCCCTGCCCCAGGTCCGCCAGAGCCGTGAGGGCCGGTGAACGTTTTGTGCACATTGTAATGCATCATGTCGGCACCAAAATCGCCTGGCCGACAACGCCCGAGCAACGCATTCATATTCGCTCCGTCCAGGTACACCAGGCCTCCCACTTCATGAATCCGCCGAGCTATTTCCAGGATGTTCGTCTCAAACAGGCCGAGGGTGTTCGGATTGGTAATCATAAACACAGCCACGCGGTCGTTGAGCTTACTCGCCAGGTCGTGGAGATCCACTAAACCCTGTCCATTGCTCTTGACCGTACTCACGTGGAAGCCCGCAATGGCAGCACTGGCTGGGTTCGTGCCATGAGCACTGTCAGGGATAAGTACGATGTCCCGGCGCTCGCCTCGATGACGGAAATAAGCCGACGCCATGAGCAATGCGGTCAGCTCCCCCTGAGCCCCAGCTGCCGGCTGAAGCGACACCGCAGGCAGGCCCGCAATTTCCCCTAACAAGTTTTGCAAGTGCCACAGCAATTCCAGTAAACCTTGGATGGTACTATCGTCTTGCAACGGATGGACATCTGCTAACCCAGGCAGACTGGCCAGCCGTTCGTGCCGTTTGGGATTGTATTTCATGGTGCACGAACCTAGCGGATAGAAATTGGTATCTACGCTCATATTCCGCGTGGATAAGTTGATGAAGTGGCGCACCACGTCCACTTCGCTCAACTCAGGTAACGGAGGCGGTGTCGTGGCCAAAAAGCGACTTGGCAGCATTTGCTCCAGGTCCACCTGGGGTACATCACAGGCAGGCACCCGATGACAGCGTCGCCCCGGTCGGCTCAGTTCAAAAAGCAAGGCGGTAGATTGCGGTTTATCCATCTGCAGACCTCGACCTGAAGTGGCGGCTCGCGGGTTTCAGTCAGAATGCAAACTGCGAGCGAGATAAGGTTGGCCTGACGCAGACCAAGCACCCGAAGTGCTTTGGTCCAGCCAGCACAGATGCATGCAGGGAATTGATATTGTCCCGACGAGTTTGGTCAACGTGCCCCCCAACGTGTTCACCGCGCATTTCACAGAAGGTAACCTGATACCTGATAGACGCTCAAGCAACCTATGGCGCTAACGGTACGGCCCCACGCGTCAGGCCGCCAGGGCACGCGATTGCTCTGCTAGGTCGGGCAAGCGGTACTGCATGACGTAAGCATCCTCTCCAGTATCGGAATAATACCCGCGAAGCACTCGTATGGCCTGGAAACCCAATGCTTTGAAAAACAACTGCGCGGGCAAGTTGCTTTCCCGCACTTGCAGGGTAATCTTATTGCGGCGCTGTTGCGACAATTTGCTGATGAGGCGCTCCATCATCAGTCGGCCAATACCTTGACGGCGAAACTGCGGGTGGACTGCAAGGTTGAGCACGACCATCTGACTCTTTTGTAACTCATATACGATGAAGCCTAGCAGCTGGTCATGGGTCTCAGCAACCATGCCAATACAATTGCGTTGCCGCAGGGCGTTAAGAAAATCTTCCTCTGACCAAGGGTTATCAAAACTGGCCTGCTCGATGGCCAGCACTTCTGGCATGTCGCGTTTGATCATCCAGCGGACTTGAATGGCCAAAGGTTGACCCCGAAGTATTGCCCGTGCCATGGGCACCTCTCCCCTGTCCCGAGCGGCCCGACACTGGCCGTGTCATTGCCGCGCTTTCCACCTGAACCCCGTTAGTCCGTGGCGAAGCGCCCCCGATAGCGCTCGACCGGATACTTGGCAGCATTTTTCGCCAATTTCGCGAGCACGGCATCGCTTAGGTCGATTTGTAAACTGTTGGCCAAGGCCAACACGTAGCAAGTTACGTCCGCCAGTTCGTCAGCGATAGCTTGGCGGTGCGCAGGCTCAGCTCCCCGTAGCCGAGATTCTTCCACGTCGAGCCAGAGGAAGTGCTCCATGAGTTCCGCGGTTTCGATAGCCAAGCCCATTACCAAGTTCTTCGGTGCGTGGTAGCGCTCCCATTGTCGTTCCGCGACAAAGCGGTGCATCGCCTCCCGAAGCTGCATCACAGTTACGGTGCTATCGCTCATCGCTAGTGGCTCCCCAGACCCTGCGCCAAGCTGGCTCGACCGTGCTCGCAGAGGTGTCTGCAATATCAGATGCGTGGACGGTGCTGCCCAATGAAGCCCCACCGGCTCTGATTGGGCTGCGAGTGCCAAGGCATATACGGAGGCACTAGCGTTCTGTCAATCCAGTTTACGAGTCGCGAAAAACCCCGCTTGCGCTACAAAACTCATCGGCCAACGGAGCGCAAAACGATCCGGACGCCAAGCGTCCGGACCTCAGCGCGGCCAAATGGAAGCCCGTCCCCTTCCACTTGCCCCGCGCTGTCATCCCCTGATTCCATGAACAATTTAGCTCACAAACCATCCGCAAACAAGGAACAGGCGGTAAGAACAGCAAAATTGTTACAACCAGCTCAGCTCGAGGCAGAATTTCCCTTCGGCGACTCAGCTCGCGGCTTATCACGAAAATCCATGAAGCCGTGGTCGGGAGGGCCGTCGGGGCCGCAAGTCCATGTTAGCCAGGCGATGTTGTGGGCGGACGGGGCTGGACGCGCATGCGTTTTTGCACGTCCGTTTCCACGTAGCCATAAACCTGCTCGTGCTGCGCCACCGCCATCTGCAAGGCAAACAATAAACGCTTCGCCGTATAAAAACTCATGACCACGCGATGAGTCAGCTTAACCGGTTCATTGGGCGACGGCGCCGCTTGCGTATTCAGGCCGAAATCCAGTACCAATTCCTCAGGCGTTCCCGTTACCCGGGCAAAATTAGCATAAACCGTGGCAAGCTGACTGGTATCTACAGGAAAGTCGCGTAGGGGTGGTTGTGCCGCTGGTGCAGAGCTCGTACTTGCTTGCGCCCCAGTTTTTTCCTCGGACGACATAGATAGACTCCATTAGCTCGTTAGCGCATTATTGCCACGCAGCTGGCTTATACAATATCGCCGCTGGCACGAGCCAAAATTCAGCAGAATCTGGCTCGCACCTTTCTGCTGCAATATTGCATGCTTAAACATAGGATAGGACGTTTCTGCCCGATTGCTAGTGCTGACTCGGCATGCAAGCACACAAGAGACCACATCACAAGCGCTGGGTATCGTGCTCGTAGGCAGAACTTGCTGATCAGCTCTCAAGAGCCCAGCAGAGTCGCCGCAGCCAGGATTCGTTCTCAGCGCTAAAGAGTGGAGCCAGTGAATTCTACTTGGTTTCGCTCGTGATTTCAGACGCAACTACAATAACCTCATCAAGCAAGACGCTGCAGGCGCTGGGATGCCAACTATGGGACTGCGGGACCTTCTGGATGCACTTACGAACGTTCGCGCTTACCCTTTTCCCGTTGACAAGGTCGAAGTTCGCCAGACGCATATTTCCGCCGTATTTCTCGCTGGGCCGTTCGCCTACAAAATCAAAAAGCCCGTCCACTTTAGTTTCGTGGACTTCAGCACGTTGGAGAAACGTCGCTACTATTGCCAACGGGAGGTTGTGCTGAACCAGCGCCTAGCACCGCAAGTTTACTGCGGAGTCGTCCCGATTACCGTAACCGACTACGGCGTGGCCGTCGAAGGGGACGGGCGCGTCGTGGAGTGGGCGGTCAAAATGCTCCGCTTACCTGATGAAGCCACGTTAGAATGGCAAGTGCATCACGACATCGTCGAGCACGCCACGATAACTCAGGTCGCGGAACGCATTGCCGCTTTTCACCGACAAGCCGAACGCCACCCTCGCATTGCCACCTACGCCACTGCCGAGAAGATCGCAGAGCTCGCTCAGGGCAACCTCGAAGTGGGACAGCAGCAAATCGGGCACACCATCTCGGCCACGGTGTATCGCCGACTGTACGAACTAACGTCCAGCCGTTGGGCCGAGCTGCGCTCGCTGTTCGATGCACGAGTCCGCCGACTGGTTCCTTGCGATACGCACGGTGACTTGCGTCTGGAACATATTTACATTCTGCCCGATCAGCCCCCGCCGCAGAACATTACCATCATCGACTGCATCGAATTCAACGACGCCTTTCGCTACGCCGATCCCGTAGCGGACATGGCCTTCGTGGTCATGGATCTGCTTTACGAAAACCGCCGCGATTTAGCCGACTTGTTCGCGGCCCGCTATTTCGAAGCCAGCGGCGACGAGGAGGGTCGGCAACTTTTGGCTTGGTACGCGGCCTACCGCGCAGCCGTGCGGGGTAAAGTACGGGCCTTGCTCGCCCAGGAACCGGAAGTGAGCGGTGATTACCGCCAGCGGGCTTTGGCCGAGGCTCGCCGCTATTGGCTCCTGGCGCTGCAGCTTTTGGAATCACCCGCCCGACGACCGGCGCTCGTCCTCGTAGCGGGACTGCCTGGCGCGGGGAAATCCACACTGGCACGTTGGCTCGCGGAGCGGACGCAGTGCCTCTGGCTACGTAGCGACCTGATCCGCAAGGAATTAGCCGGACTGCCCCCTCACCACCACGCTGCCACCGAGTTCGAACAAGGCATTTATTCCGCAGAATGGACGGAACGCACCTACGCCGAGATGCTCCGCCGCGCCGAAACAGCTCTGGCCGAGGGGCAACGCGTCATTGTGGACGCCACCTTCTCGCACGAGCGCCACCGTCAGCTCTTCCTCGAATTAGCCAGGCGCTGGGCCATTCCTTTCCTTTTCCTCCTCTGCCAAGCCGACCCGCAAACCGTTCACGCCCGCCTCAGCCAACGGCGTAACGACGCTTCCGACGCCGATTGGTCAGTTTACCAGCTGACTGCCCAGCGGTGGCAACCGCCCAGTCCCGCATTGCAACGTTACCTCATCCCGATCAACACAGACCGCTCCCTGCCGGAAATCTACTCAGAACTCGATCAGCTGCTGCGCCAACAAGGTCTATTATAAACCATTGCCGCCGCGCCAGTATGCCTAAGGAAGGAGACCACGATGAAACAGCGAACCGCATTGCTGCTAGCTTTACTATGCCTCACCTTAGTGGTAACAATTGCGACCGCCTTGAGGAATTTTCTCTACCACGCCGCCGGCAGTGCCCACGCTAACGAGGTCGAGCAACTTCTAGTCGGTGCGGCCGCAGTTTCCTTAGAAGCCGACGACACCATGATCATCGGCGGCGGCATCTTCCCAGGCAAAGCCAAAGGACAGGAAGGTCACCTGCGAGCGGTGGCGGTGGTGCTCGAAAAACCTTCCCAAGGCCGAATGGCCATCGTCGCTTGCGACGTGCTCATGCTAACTCGAGACCTGCTTGACCCCGTTGCGGAAGAAATCGGCCAAAAGTTTGGTATTCCCGCCGATCGCCTTCTCATCAACGCCACCCACACGCATCACGCTCCCAGCACGGTCACCGTGCATGGTTACCAACGCGAGGAGCTTTTCTGTCGCCGGGTCCAGCGCGGCATTGTCGAGGCCGTCGGTCAGGCCGTATCACGTTTAGAGCCCGCTGAGTTTTGTTTCGCCTTGGGTCAGGAAGCTACGGTCGGCCAAAACAGCCGATTGCTGCTCAAGGACGGAACCATTTACTGGATCGGCCCCCGCGATGACGGCGTTCGACCTACAGGACCGTTCGATCCAGACCTGCCCGTCCTGGCCTTCCGCAGCATTCGGGGCACCAGAGGCTGGCTGGCCGTCCTATTCAACCATTCCACACACACTATCGGCACACGCCAAGGCGGGGTCCGCTCGCCGTCGTTCTATGGCTTGGCCGCTCAGGAGCTCGAATCTGAACTCGGCGGCGTCTTCTGTTTCTTACAAGGTGCCTCAGGTTCGACACACAACCTGAGCGTGCCCGTGGACGAAGCGGTCATTCGCATCAAGAATGCAGTTCGCGAAGCACTGGAGGAAGCCCAGCCCCGACCCGTGAGCCAATTGCGTGGCCTGCGACAAACGTTCCGTTTCCGCATCCGCCATTTCGACGAAGCACGCGAAGATGAAGCCGTGTCTAAATACTGTCAGCGTCGAGCGGGTCCCTCGGCAGACGGCATTATTCAAGTCTTCCGCCAGCAACGCAAACTGTTAGCACCCCTACAGGGACAGCAGCGTGAAACTTGGTTGCAAGTGCTGCAAATCGGCGACGTAGCCTTAGTGGGAGTGCCAGCAGAATTCTTCACCAAGCTTGGCTTGAGCATTAAGCGCCGCTCGCCCTTTCGCTACACATACATTGCCGAACTGGCCAACGATTGGATTGGCTATCTCCCCGATAAAAAAGCGTTTGAACTCGGTGGATACCAAACTTGGACAGGTCTGCACTGCTATGCTGAGCCAGGCACCGGTGAACGCGTGGTAGACGAGATCGTGGCTATGTTATCTCGGCTGCACCAACGTTGACTTCCTCCGCAGCAATTCCGCGGTTTGAGCCAATGCCCACGCCGTGTCCTATAACAAGCCGAAAAAACATGAGACTCTATTCTACGACCGGGACACTAACCAGGATGTTGAACTCTCCCTGAAAGAGTTTCGCAAAATCATACCCATCAAGCCGAAGCTCAGGGAAAAGGCCAACACCAGTAATATTTATAGACTCGAGACTAACGCCGACGGGTTCGTCTCCCGTGAGAAGTTCCACGCGGCCAGGCCGACATTACCGCAGCTACCCGACCGTTCATACCAGCCCCGCGATTAGTCGGGCTATGTCACACTTCACAGCGGAACCCCTCCACAAACAACGAGAGACTCCAGTCGGCGGGCCGTTACAAATCAGGCAACATCTCATTTAGCAGCGGAACTAAGGTTTTGTATCCGCGCCTCTAACTTATTCTCGGCCTACGAGTCGGCCTAACCGCGAGTTCTAGGTTATCGTAGAAGTGCTAAAGGTCATAGATGTCCCCGCGACCTGCTTTACCATAGGTCGCGCGTTCATAACGAAGGAAACTTAGCAATGCTGCACTTGACTTTATCGCCATTAGATAGACCGCGACGGGTAACTACAATGTCCGCCGTAAAGACAGGAACATGGCGGCCGTTCGTCAATCAGGCTTCTAAACGCACTCGATCTGTTGGGTGATTGATCGGTACAGGGGATTTCATGGGGGATGTGCGAGGTGGCAAATGTAGGACTGGAGGGTTATTCGCTTGACGAAGGATATTTCCAACTCAGTCGCCGCGGAGTTTCAAACCCAGTTCAGCGAGCTTAGTTCGAACTTCGTTCAGCGAGGTTACACCAAAGTTCTTCACTTCTAATAACTGATCCGCCGTGTAGTTGATCAAATCGCCCACAGTTTGAATGCCAAGTTTGGCCATGGCCTTGCGTGGGCGCACGCTGAAATTGAGTTCGCTAATCGGCTTGCGAAGTAACATTTGTTCTTGCTCCGACAGCACGGGTTGCGGGGGCGGGGGAGCTTGCCGAAGACGTGGGTCGAACCGGGCTCCCTCTTCCAGCGCTTGTCCGATACGCAGCCCCCTCGATTCCATGATAGCGCGAAGTTCCTTCAGCGAGGTTTCGCCAAAATTCTTACTGGCCAATAACTGTTCCTCAGTCACGCGCGTCAAATCACCTAACGTTTTGATGTTCATCCTCTCTAAACAATTGCGCACCCGCACAGACAGTTCAAATTCGGTTACTGGCGTGTCGAGCACCTGCTGTAACTTATCTGGGACGGGTTTGGTCTCTTCCAATAGGACAACTTGGTCACGAGAGGCCAGGGCATCGCGAAGGAAGAGTCTAGGTCGTTCATCCGTAGGAAAGGCGCGCACCAACCGCTCGTAGCATTCAATGGCACGGTCATACTGGTTGTGGTCTTCATAAAGCACTCCGAGGTTATACAAGGCTCCGACATGGACTGGCGGCTGAGTGATACAACGTTCTAAACAATGAATGGCCTCTTCGTCATTGCCTGCCAAGTCGTTCAGAAGTCCCAGCTCAAACCAGGCAGCAGCGTGATTCGGATCGAGTTCGACGGCCCGCTCGAAGTGCTCGGCCGCTTTATCGCGTTCTCCTTCTTCCAAGTCAAGCTTGCCCAGTTGATAGTGATACTCGCCGCTATGCGTACTCAGGTCGCGAAGTTTGCCGAGGATCTCGCGAGTTTGGTCGAGTCTTCCCTGCTTACGAAACACCTCGGCACGTAATAGTTGCACCTGGCTGGCCGTATAGCCTTCTCTCTCCGCCCGCTCGAGGGCCTTCAAAGCTTCGTCCCACTCTTCCAAGCTGATTAACGCTTTGGCCAGATAAAAATTCGCCAACGCGCCGTCGGCCTGTCGCAGATGCTCGGCAGCGTCGCGCGTGCGGCCAAGGAAGTACGAGGCGATGCCAATTTTCAAATGCCACCGCTTGGCTGCCACCCCGCTGGCCTGTGCCAACTTTTGTTGCATGGTAGTCACGGTGTCCCGAAGCTGACGATATTGCTCCGGGTTTTGTGTCAACGCCAGCCGCAATTGTTGCACCGTGCCTGCATCGCATTCTTGCCGCTCCAAAAACAGGGATCGGACATCCCGCCGTACCACGTCCATCATAATTCATCCCCTCGCCAGCCCACTGGTTAGCGTCCGAAAGCGCAGGACACCCTGCACCGCCGCCCAATCGGCCCGCTCTTGAAGTTACTGACTTTTTCCGGAAAAATCACAATTTGCCGAAGAATGATAAACGTTTCCGGGGTTTTCGGCAAGGCGGAGACAGACCGAATCCCTTGAGGAAAAATCTGGTAAACTGGCCTTGACAAGCCCCCTACCTAAATGCGTATTGTTCTATAGAAGTAACGACGAACGGGCTTAAAGGGTGATCTCGAGACCATAGCGTGCCTGCTCTCGCAGGGCTAGCTGAGTATCGCAAGTATCAGTCCGTGAACTCTTGCCAGGGACGAAATTAGGTCGTGAGGTTATGGAGACGCCCGCGGGAGGCTGAGGCAAGGCCCGAACCAGTCTCGAGGTGCTTTTTGCGATTTGGCAACCCACCTTTGACACCTGAGATCGCATACGGCTGGCTTCGCTAGCCTGGTACATTCAAGGAAGCGAACCTGTCTCCGACATCGCTTAGGCGCGCGTAGCTCCCAACTCGGAGAAAGGTTCGCGCAACCTTCGTTGGTGACTTTGGGGGTTTGACAAACGAATTCCCTGATAGATTGGCCTCGGAGGTCGCGCGTGCGCACTCACTTTATTCCCGGGCCCATGCGTACCGCCGAGGACAAGGAGGCTAATGCCTATGGCTTTTGGTCAGATGCTTTTAGACCAACTCCGCCAACTCCAAAACTTGCAAGACTACCGCAAGATTCATTGGGAAGGCACCTTTTCGGAATATCTCGATATCGTACGGCAACATCCTGAGGTAACCCGGACGGCCTTTCAACGCCTTTACGATATGATCATTTCCCACGGCACGGAGGAAATCTTCGAACATAAGGAAAAAATCATCCGCTACAAGTTCTTCACCGAATGGGCGTCAAAATACGGCGACGCGGTGTATGGCCTGGAAAGGCCGCTGATGCAACTGGTCAACACCTTCAAGGCTGCCGCCAAAGGTTTCGGGACCGAACGCCGCGTGTTGCTCTTACATGGCCCGGTCGGCTCCGCGAAAAGTACCATCGTCCGCTTGCTGAAACGCGGCCTAGAAGAATACAGCCGCACCGATGAGGGCATGCTTTTCTCCTTTATGTGGAAAAGCGACAAATCCGGTTGGGAAAAATGCCCGATGCACGAGGAGCCGTTACACCTGGTACCCCAGGAAATGCGGCCGGTGTTGCTGGCCCGGCTCAACGAAGGCCGACGCGAAGACGAGTTTCACGTTACCATCCGCGGCGAACTCTGCCCCTTCTGCCGCTACAACTTCAACGAACGCCTCCAGCGCTACGATGGCGACTGGATCGCCATGGTAGAAAACGAAATTAAGGTCTATCGCCTGATCCTCTCGGAACAAGACCGCGTGGGAATTGGCACTTTCCAACCTAAGGATGAGAAGAATCAAGATTCCACTGAACTCACCGGCGATATTAACTATCGCAAAATTGCCGAATACGGTAGCGATAGCGACCCGCGCGCCTTCAATTTCGACGGGGAATTGAACATCGCCAATCGAGGTCTGGTCGAGTTTATCGAAGTCCTCAAACTCGACGTCGCCTTCCTTTATGACTTACTCTGTGCCTCGCAAGAGCATAAGATCAAACCGAAGAAGTTCGCTCAATGCGACATTGACGAGGTCATTATCGGCCACACTAATGAGCCAGAATATCGCAAGTTGCAGAGTAATGAGTTTATGGAAGCGTTGCGCGACCGAACTGTGAAAATTGATATTCCCTATGTCACGCGCTTGCGCGATGAAATCAAGATCTATGAAAAAGATTTCAACCCAGAACGGGTCAAGGGTAAGCACATTGCGCCGCACACTATCGAAGTCGCCGCTATGTGGGCCGTGCTCACTCGGCTCGTTCCTCCTAAGCACGCGAATCTCACCCTATTACAAAAGCTCAAACTTTATAACGGCAAAACACTCCCTGGCTTCACCGAAGACAACATTATCGAGTTGAAACGCGAGGCCCCACACGAGGGCATGAGTGGCATTAGTCCGCGTTACATTCAAGATAAGATCTCTAACGCGCTAGTAGCTCATCCCGAGGAGCCCTGTGTCAACCCCTTTATGGTGTTGCACGAACTCGAAGCGGGCCTACGGCACCACTCCCTGATTACTAGCGAAGAACAATATCGGCACTATAAGGAACTACTGCAGGTCGTGCGCGAAGAGTACGAGGACATCGTGAAGAATGAGGTACAACGCGCTATTGCGGCCGATGAGGAAGCGCTCAGTCGGCTCTGCGCGAACTATATCGATCACGTCAAGGCCTATACTCAGCGCGAGAAGGTGCGCAACCGTTACACCGGCGCCTTTGAAGAACCCGACGAACGCCTCATGCGCTCGATCGAAGAAAAGATTGATATTCCCGAAAGCCGCAAGGATGATTTCCGCCGCGAAATTATGAACTATATCGGCGCCTTAGCCATTGATGGTAAGAAATTTGATTACAAGACCAACGAACGTCTTCAGAAGGCCCTCGAGCTCAAGCTGTTTGAAGACCAGAAAGACACCATTAAGCTGACTAGCTTAGTGTCGAATGTCGTAGATAAGGCCACGCAGGAAAAGATAGACGTGGTGAAGAGCCGCCTGATACGTAATTATGGCTACTGTGAAGTATGCGCTACCGATGTGCTGCAATTCGTCGCCAGCATCTTCGCCCGTGGCACGCCAACACGGAAATAACAGCCCTGGAACCTTCGAAGGACGGCGTTACGAACCAGCGAATGAATTTGCACCTATGAGCTTTTCTAGCTCGAGCGAGCCAGTCATGGTACAACGGATTCAGCGCGATTACGAACGCTTTC
This sequence comes from Gemmatales bacterium, assembly GCA_025060195.1. Taxonomy (GTDB): domain Bacteria; phylum Planctomycetota; class Planctomycetia; order Gemmatales; family HRBIN36; genus HRBIN36. The sequence goes on from JANXCQ010000013.1 coordinate 100,633, forward strand.
GCAAGATCGTCCGCGGGAAGATTAAGAGTAACCTTAGCAAATATATTACCCGAGGGGAGTTAATAGGTAAGCGGGGTAATGACTTAGTAAGTATCCCCCTACCACAAATCGAGATTCCACAATTTCGTTACGGTCTCAAGGGGCGGGGCGGCGTAGGCCAAGGCGAAGGGGAAATCGGTCAACCATTAGGGCCACCTCAACCTGGTACCGGTTCTCAGGCAGGCGATCAACCGGGCGGGCATATCCTTGAAGTGGAACTCACTCTAGAAGAGTTAGCAGAGATCTTAGGCGAAGAGTTAGCCCTACCTCGGATCCAACCTAAGGGGCGAAAAAATATCCATACTACGCGCGAACGTTATAGCGGCATCCGACAATCGGGGCCAGAATCATTGCGCCATTTCAAGCGTACTTTCAAGCGGGCCCTGAAACGCCAACTTATCTCGGGTACTTATGATTTTGATAAACCCGTTATCGTTCCAATCCGCGAAGATAAGCAATATCGCAGTTGGAAGGAAATCCCCCTGCCGCAGAGTGTTGCAGTCATCATTTTCATGATGGACGTTTCCGGCTCGATGACTGACGAGCAAAAGGAAATCGTGCGTATCGAGGCCTTCTGGATCGATACTTGGATTCGGGCCCACTATAAGGGAGTGCAGCGGGTTTATATTATTCATGATGCCGTGGCCCAGGAGGTGGACGAGCATACTTTCTATCACACCCGCGAGAGCGGCGGCACGAAAATCAGCTCGGCCTACGAATTGGCAGATCAGATCATAGACAAACGCTTTCCGCCCTCCGATTGGAATATTTATGCTTTTCATTTTTCGGACGGCGATAACTGGGGCGATGATATACCGCATTGTTTAGAGGTGTTGCGAAGTCGCTTGCTTCCCAAAGTCAACCTATTTGGCTATGGGCAAGTAGAGAGCCCTTATGGCAGCGGCGAATTTCTGCACCATATTGAGGACCTGACGAACGAATTTGATCAACTGGTTGTTAGTCACATTCCGAATCGGGATGCGATCATTAACTCAATCAAGGATTTTCTCGGCAAGGGTAAGTGAATATTTTCACTAAATGGAATATTCTCGCTTATAGGGTACTCGTATATAGCGGAAGGGAATAGTGTGCTAACAGCTATGAGCCTGCTCAACACGCCTTACGATACCTCGCTCACGCCCGAACTTCGCGCGGTGCAGCAAGAGATTGAAGGATATGCACGCGAATTCGGTCTCGATTTTTATGAGGTCATCTTTGAGCTGTTAGACGCGGATGACCTCAATGCTATTGCCGCATATGGTGGATTTCCGACGCGCTATCCTCATTGGTCGTTCGGTATGGCATATGAGGAACTAAAAAAGACCTACGATTATGGTTTGGCCAAGATTTATGAGTTAGTCATCAACAATGATCCATGTTACGCCTACCTGATGCGGAGCAATAGCCTGGTGGATCAGAAGTTAGTTATGGCCCATGTCTATGGACATTGTGACTTCTTCAAGAATAATGCGTTTTTCGCTCATACAAATCGCAAAATGATGGAAGAGATGGCCAACCACGGCGCGCGGATTCGCCGCTATATGGAGAAGTATGGCGAGGACGAGGTCGAGGCATTCTTGGATAAATGTAAGAGTATAGAAGATTTGATAGACGTGCATTCTGTAGCCATTCGCCGACGCGATGAGCCACCCCGTTTCGATTTCGAGGCTGCTAAGGACGAAGAACCTATCCCGGTTACCCGCTTCAAGACTAAGTCGTACTTAGAGCCTTATGTGAACCCGGAAGAATTGCTCAAGGAAGAGGAAGAACGCAAGCGCAAGGAACGAGAAGCCAAGTCGAAGAATTTCCCCGAACAACCAGAGCGCGATGTGCTGCTGTTTCTCATGCAGTATGCACCGCTCAAGCCGTGGCAGCGCGATATTTTGGGCATTGTGAGGGAAGAGTCCTATTATTTCGCGCCCCAGGCGCAGACGAAGATTATGAACGAGGGATGGGCGACCTATGTACATAGCACCATTATGACCAAGCGGGCCCTGCATCCCTCTGAGGTCATTGATTATTGTGATCATCATTCGGGTACAGTGGCTAGTCACGGTCCGCGCCTAAATCCTTATAAGTTAGGCTTAGAACTGTTCCGCGACATTGAGTTTCGCTGGAATACCGGTCGTTTCGGCAAAGAATATGAAGAATGTGATGACTTAGAGAAAAAACGAAAATGGGACTTAGGTTTAGGCCTCGGTCGTAAAAAGATTTTCGAGGTGCGTCGCACGCATAACGACATTACTTTCATTGACGAATTTCTTACGCCAGAGTTCTGCATCGAACATAAGTATTTCACGTTTGCCTGGAGTGAACAGGCGGGCACATTTGTGATCGAGTCGCGCGAATTTCAGAAGATCAAGCAGCGGCTTTTGTTTAACTTGACTAACTTTGGTAAGCCGATTATTTGCGTAGTGGACGGTAATTACCGTAACCGCGGCGAACTATTACTGCGCCACGAGTATAATGGAGTGGATTTGCGTCTGGATCACGCCATCGCGACGTTGGCCAATATCCAGGCACTTTGGACACGCCCAGTGCATTTGCAAACCGTGGTCGAAGGGAAACCGACCCTAATAAGTCACGATGGAGCGGAGCATAGTATGAAACCTCTGGGAGAAAGCGATGACCCTCGGCGAAACGCTCCAGCAAAAACTCGCTAATGCCGGTAATCGGCCGCAGAGAGTTTCAGTTACAGGTGCCCACGGTGCCCGTGTCGAGGCAGAGGTCGAAGCGAACGACACTCTGAGTTGCCGCTTGCGCGGCCTACGCATGCAGCGCAGTTCGGAACATCAGGAGCCGTTGCCCCAGTGGGCACAGCGCGTAGCGCGGCAGGCGTCGGGGTTACTCGAGCCGTTAGCGGTACATGAGATTGACACACAGCGAGGTGAAGCCCGTCTGCGGAGCCAGACTCCCAGCCAAAAAGGGGGCGAAGTGCAGTATTACGAGGCTGTGTTGCAGGCTTCGGGACAAGCATCGCTGCAACGTTACCGCGCCAGTTATGATCCCCATCAGCGACGCGAGCCTGTCCCATTTACGCTGACGCACGAAGCGGTGGGTAAAATCGTGGATGACTTCCTGGGTGGTTAGCTCAGCGGCCCAGAGCACGATGATTCAGCGTCGGCGCCTTGGAGGTAAGACGGAGATTCGCCGATGACGGCGTTCCAATGGATCACGGTGCCCACGTTGTTGGCGTTGTTATTGTGGGACATTTGGCATTTTGGCCGAGGACCGCTGACGACAGGCAGTCGGTTATTAAGAATGACCTTGTGGTTATCGGCAGCGCTAGCCATCTTGCGGCCGGATTGGGTGCAAAGGATTGCCGAATGGCTCGGCATCGGGCTGGGGGCCAATCTGGTGCTGTACTTGTTTGCCTTGGCTTTCTTGTGGACAAGTTTCTTCCTCTACGCCCGCATCGTGCGGCTGCGGCAAGACGTGACCGAGGTGGTCAGGCAGCTCGCGATGTTGCGTGCGGAGCGCGGTGGCAGCGGTCACGGGGCTGCGTCTTGACGCTGAACGCCTAGAACGCGAAAATAACTACAGCATGTTAGGCATACCCAAGACTGTATTGCTCAAAGGAGGACCTGCGATGCGAACCTGCCTGAGTGTGATAGCCTTATTGGTTGGTGTGAGTGTGGCGACAGCCGAAGAGATACGTGGCCAATACGTCGAGGCACGCACTTGTGATGTGTGGGTCGGCGCGTGCTTTGCGAATGCCGAAATGCATCAGACCGGGAAACTCGGAACCTTGGCCTGGCACATCGAAAAGGGCTCGTGGGATGGCGTCGTGCTGGATGGTTTGAGTGTCGTGGCAGTTGTCGCGGCGCGGGACACTCTGGGATTGAAGCAAAGCGGTCCTGGCCGAGCTGTGATTTTGGTGGACGAACGAGCCAATGCTCGGCAGCGGGAGGCGTTGGTGAAGATGGCCTGCAAGCTCGGTGGGATTTTGACGCAGGAAGTGGTACGTGTGGATACCGCCCCCATCTTTATTAGCGTCAGCCGATGCCCTGAAGGTGGTTGCGCCTTAGTGGATGCCGGCGTAGTGCGAATCGAAACCCGCTGTATCCATCCTGACGAAGACAGCGTGTGCGGCCATGAGGATAACTTTTACGCTCCACTCACGCCAGGCGTGCGCGCTCGCTCGGCTATGGTAACCGAGCATAGCTTTACTGGAGTTGGTCTGAATAAGACCTGGAAAGATGCTAATCGCCGCGGCGCTTACATTGGCACGTTCAGCTTGAACAACTAACGCCGCCCTAGCAGTCGGACTAGCCGGACTTAGCTTACACCAGCCTGCGCCCCCACAAGTTAGGGCAGTGTGATATTAGCGGACCCTTAAGCTGGTGCGGTCGTCCTAGGAACTAATTTTGCGAGCCGACATGGAGGAATTCCGGGGAAGCGCGGCTTCCCTTTTTTTGTCAACACAAAATGCCTTACAAAAGTCACTCTAACTAGCGTCCTGGATAGGAGCCACCCTAATGAATCAATACAGAACGCTAGCCTTACTTGGCTGCACGCTGGCCTACTGCAGCACTGCAGCAATTTTGTTTGGCCAAGCAGGGGGATATGCTGCGAAGGTTGAGAAAGTCGATCCCCCGAAAGAATTGAGTCAGGCCATCGCGAGTGTCCTGGCGAATGAGGCCGTGCGGGTCACCGACAGCAAGGGGCAAGTGTTGTGTGAGATTTGGTGGCGTAAGAACGTGCCTCTTGCCAAGGCGCCAACCCATCCAACCGCCAGTTATCGTGACATGACAGAAACGACGCTGGTAGGAGTTATTCGCTGGGTTCAGCCTGGTTCCGACTATCGCAAACAGAAAATCAAACCAGGGGTGTACACAATGCGTTTGGCCTATCAGCCCGAAGATGGCGACCACATGGGGACGGCGCCTTATACCGAGTTCCTTTTGCTGACTCCGAGTAACCTGGATGAGAGGGCCGAACCCCTGGACAGTGCGAAAGCTCTTCACGAACTTAGCGCGAATGCAGCGGGGAGCAATCATCCCGCGGTGTTCTTACTCTTTCCAGGCAAATCGGTGGCGCAAGCGGAAATTCGCGATGAGGGCAATGGCCACTTCGTTCTGCACGTAGTTTTGTCTGCAGAGCACGGCGGAAAAACGTTTGCTTTGCCGGTGGCCTTGACGTTGATTGGTCACTCGAGCGCCAGCTGAAATCCACGATAACGCGAGGTGCTCGGCCGTCCTCATGTGGTCTATCCAGGAGATATAGTGAAGTTGATCTGACCGATTGCGAATTTCTTATCCGAGGCGAGACTGAGCATGATTGTCGTAATGAAGCCGGATGCCACCGATGAGCAGATTCGTCATGTAATCGAACGCATCGAGGAGCTCGGCCTGAAAAGCCATCCGATTCGGGGTCAGTACTTGACCGTGATAGCGGTGATCGGGGATGAGCCCGAGCCTGTGAAACAGGCGTTAGCCACGGCCGAGGGAGTCGAGAAAGTGCTCCCCGTGTTGGCACCTTACAAACTGGCCAGTCGCGAGGCGCAGGCAGAGCGCACTGTCGTGCGAGCGCGAAGTTTGGAAGTAGGCGGCGTTAAAATTGGCGTCATCGCTGGCCCATGCTCCGTGGAAACGCGTGAACAGATTATCCAAACCGCTGAGGCAGTTCGGGAAGCCGGGGCCACCGCGTTACGAGGCGGGGCCTTCAAACCACGAACTAGCCCGTATTCCTTCCAGGGCCTGAAAACGAAAGGTCTGGAGTTACTTGCCGAGGCCCGGGAGCGCACTGGTTTAGCTATCGTGACGGAAGTGCTGGCACCGGAGCACGTGCCTATCTTAGCAGAGTTCGCCGATGTGCTTCAGGTGGGTGCGCGCAACATGCAGAACTTCCCCCTGTTGGAGGCCGTGGGTGAATCGGGATTACCAGTGCTGCTGAAGCGTGGGCCAGCGGCGACCATCGAAGAGTTTCTTTTGGCCGCTGAGTATATCCTCAAGACGGGGAACACGCAGGTGATGCTCTGTGAGCGGGGCATACGCACCTTTGAGGATCATGTGCGGTTCACTTTGCCGCTGGCCAGTGTGCCCTGGTTGCATGAGCATACTCATTTGCCGGTGGTGGTTGATCCGAGTCACGGCACAGGTCGTGCCTCGTTAGTAACGGCGATGGCGCGAGCGGCAATTGCCGCGGGCGCCGACGGTCTAATGGTTGAGGTGCATCCTGATCCCGAACATGCCTGGAGTGACGGTTTCCAAAGCATCACCCCAGCTCAGTTTCGTCAGCTGATGCGCGAGTGCCGCGCGATTGCACAAACATTAGGCCGCATCCTGTAAAAGAACCGTGGGTCCGTCTCGACGAATAACACGATGCCAAAACCACGCGTGCACCAGGTTTGGCCCCAGCGTTGAGGAGTGGTAGCACGCTGCCTGTCCGAGCGTCGGCAAGGCGGATGTGACTCCGCACGTCCACGATGACCAGCCACTGCTTCTTCAGCGACAGGACGCGAACGTTTTGCGGAAATGCGCGATAACAAGTCGAGTTGAATGAATGGTTCGGTTCTGAGCGGTTGCCGCTGCGCTAATTGCTAGTGATCGTTTTTATGGACCTTGATTTCCCAGTGGCGGAATCGTTGTCTCCAATCTGGTATTGCTATCTGAGAGGCATTAAGTATTTTTCGCAAGGGAAAAACCTACCGCATTTCAACGTGGTTTGTGGCTCGTAGAGATGAACGTAAACGCGATCAGAACCAAATACACAGTCATCAGGCCCAGCGATGCTGTGCGACCTTAGCTCTTCTCTCCTTCTTGGTAACGTTATTATTGGCAAACCCAACAATTTCTAAGGCCTAGCGACAGTGCAACGGCAGTAGCTGGCCTTTCCGATGTAATGACGAGCGCACGTGATAGGTAGCATTTTGCTCATGTTGCGAGCATCAAGAAATGCCAAGCGGCCCGTTGGTTAGCGTCGAGGGCGCGATAAGACACTTGCCAGTGCTACCACAGACGGCATCGGGTCGTTGCGAAGGTAACCATTGTGAACACTAAAGCCGGTCGGCTCGGACATATCCCGCCTAAAACCGTTTTTTCGGGTGAGAGATTGATACCTGAATCTGGCATCTAGCGCCGTACCAGACGGGAACCGCTTAGTCTGGGTACTCGAACGGACCTCGGTGGTGGTAAGGGTATAGAGAAGCCACCAACGAGGGCTGTAATCTTAGATTGGACTCATGACAGATGTCAGGGACGGCTCGGGAATGCTCGTGACTGGTTTGAGAGAAGCGTTATGGCTGAGGTGGCGCTGGGGGAACGAGGATCGGGCCAGGATCCGCGGGCACGTTGATGCGAGGGTCAGATGATTTTGTCTTGGCGCCTTGAGGCATTGGTGGGACAGTGGGCAGAGTCGGAGAGTTATTCGTTGGCACAGATTGACGGTCTGAAACTGTGGGCTTGGCAGTGCGATCGGGACGGAGCAATGTGGCTTTCGCCGGTTCTGAGTTGTCGCCCGAGCCTGTGGGGTACTGTAAGCGGGGCGGCGGTGCCAATTCCAAGTTGGAAGGGGAAATCTGAGGATCGAGTAAGGGATTATGATGCGGCAAGGCAGGCGCGGGGGCGGAAACTGGTTGGCCGGTGCTCGGTTTTGTCGTGCCTGGCAACGGTGAGGGCTTGGCAGGTCCTGGTGTCGGTTGCACAGCAGTAGGAATTGGCGTGGCCGATTTGGGGACGCGGTAACCGAGCCGCGCCATCCGCGCTTGTGCCCGAACCGTCCAGGAATCGTCATGTTTGACGGCCCAACCCAGGGCTTCGTATGCCTCAAGGCTCGGCGGTTGCAGTTTCCCTAAACTGGAGGCCGCCGCTCGGCGGACGCTATTGGAACTGTCTTTGTGCAAGGCCTCGATTAGTGCGTGTAGCACTTCGGGGTGCGCTGCGGCGTCGGCATCGGCTAACTCGGAAGCAGCATCCGCCCGTTTATCAGCGTCGGGATGATTCAATAAGATACCCACCAACTCGCTGACCCGTTGTGAGCTGGGTTTGCTCTTTTTACCGAAGAGACCTGCGTCCGCGGGTGCCAGGAATAACAACGCTGCTACGACGACCAGGAATCCTCGGGGCATGTTCGCTCTCCTCCGCTAGCAAGGGACTGAGTTTCGCGGATAATCATCGGCGCGCCGTTTGGCAGCGCTCGTGGCACATGCGGTATGGTGTGCCCAGATGGACAAATCTTCCAGTGTCTTTGCGTGAGCCTACCTATCCCGAGGCGCACCTCGATTTCCTTTGTTGTTATGTTCGACAAATCGACTCTGGCCCATCAACCCACCACTACCATTCGATGCGATGTGACGGCATAATGACTGATGCAAACCTCTCGCTTTGAAAACTCTGTTCACCAGGCAACTATGGAAGACTTTGCCATTCCTACGCAAGCCGCTTATGTGGCCCTGCCTGCGTGGTTGCTGCTGCTTGCGCTCACGGCCCGTTTGCTGTGGCATTGGCGTAGTTCAGCGCTAGCCCATGCGCTGGTTTGGGGAATGTGGGCTGTAGCCGCAAATGCGCTTATCTGGCTTGTTATAGCACTGAGGTACGAAGTGCCCTTATCCCTGCGATATAGTGGATTGGTATTTGCGGGCTGCGCTTGTACTGCTGTGTTGGGCGCCCGCTTTCCCGGGGCCCGGCCTTGGCATTTTGTGGTAGCAAGCTTTGCCGTACTAGCAATGTTGCCTGTGTTTCAACAACCTTGGCGCAGTCCCGAGTGGCGTCCTGATGCCATGTGGTGTTTGCTGCTCGCGATCGTGCTCGCCGTGGGCTGGATTAACTACCTACCAACGCGTGCGGGGTGGGTGGTGAGTGGTCTTGCCTGGACAGCTTTGTGGCAGCTGGCGTTATTGGCTCGCGAGGCGCCATCGAAAACTTTTTCCTGGTGGGCCGATTGGTGGAGCGTGTTTGGCTTATGGTGGGCCGGATTCTTCAGCGTGTTACTGTGGCGCTCGTCCAAGGCTTCACCAGCTCTACAAGTCGGATCTGCCGCACATCGGGATTGGGAGTTGGTGCAACGATTATGGCGGGAACTCCGCGATGGTTGGGGCGTGGTTTGGGCCTGGCGCGTATGGGAAATGCTCCAAAATGCTGCGCGTCATATGGGACTTCCTGGCGAATTTACCTGGACAGGATTGCGGCTGTCATGGAACAGCCTTCCTGAGAGTGTCATCGCTCACCACAAGCAAAGTGGCGCTGCCACCGACGAGCAGGCATCCGTCCCGGCTGAGTTGCCACGTTACGCCAATTGGGTCCGACTATGGTTATCCCTGTTAGCCGCACTTGCGCGGCGCTTCGCGCCTCCCTGCTACCCGCAGGTAATTAGTCAGCTTGAGCTGGACGAAGCACGTAGTGCGCGAACGACGCCCACTGACTCGGACGATGGCAGCCGAAACAGAAATTCATTTGGCGACGAAGCCGCACCAGCGTAAACTATAACAAAGCACTGGGCAGTTGTGCCGAACGTGAGCTTACAGAGTAAACCAGGTGAGTGGAGGTATGTCCGAGGCTACACGTCCAGCAAGTGCGCCAACCGAGTCGGAAACGTTGGAATTGCGGCCCTCGGCTCCAGAGAACGCCAACAGCCCAGGGCCAGCCGCGGAATTGGCGCTCAAGCGTTCTACCTATCTGCCCGAAGAAAATGAGACATATCGGCCCGTCAGTGGCTGGGCCGTCGCAGGCGTGCTTTTATCCCTGTTCAGCATTTTTTGTTGGATGGAATCGCCACCTCTGTTTCCCTCACGGGCATGGTGGATTCCTGGCCTGCTGCTGAGTGCCTGGGCTTGGCGGAAAATCGCCCAAGCTCCGCAAGTTTTCGCAGGCCTAACCGTGGCAAAGTTGGGCGTGGCCATCAGCCTGATTAACGGTTTAGGCGCCATCACCGCCCAAGAAGTAACTTATTGGGTGGTGCGCGCCGAAGCCCTGCGGTTTGCCGACGAGCTCCTCACTTACATCGATCAAGGCAAAGAGCGGGAATTATTCCTCGCGACGCTCGAACCGGAAGTGCGCCGACATAAGGAACCGCCAGCGGACCGCAAAGGCCTGGAAAGATACTTCGAGTCACAGTCGCGGCTTGGCAATCCTGTGGTGGGTTTTAGAAACAGTCATCTTGGCAAACTGATGCTCGAATATGCCCCAAAGCGCAAGTATTGGCAGTATCGCGGTGTGAGTTCTTATGAAGTATTGTCTGACGTATCGCGACCTGGATATCGATTTCGACTGAGGTACCTCGTTACCTCCGAGCGTACCGATGAGCAGGGCCAGAATATTACCTTCGACGTACAACTGTCATTGGTCTGTCAACGAATTCGGGACACGCGATCTCGCTGGAAAACGCGCCGGGAGTGGTTTTTAGAAAACTGGCCCTGATTGCGTTGTCTAGTAGATTCATCTCCGTCAGAGTTCGTATGACGCTCTGGGCGAGCTGAATCCCTTGGGCAAGAAATTCGCGTTGACATAATTTTCCCGTTGGGTCATACATTTCAAGAGCCTTGCAGTAGCTTGCTAAAGTAGCAAATAATGTGCCTTCAAAACGATTGGTGAAGAATTCTGCTGTAACTATCCTCTGACAATAGCGTGTCACTTGTCATAGGCTGGTCAATTGACACAGGATAGACAAAAAATGCCTTGGCTGGTGACAAAGGCATGTCAGTTAGCCCCTGGTAAGGATGATACTATCCTATTAGGGATGGTAAAAGTATTACATACATTACGAGTGGCAAATATAAGCTTTGATGGCTACGATAGTTACGAACTAAGGCCCAGCCAGGGGCTATTGACAGGACAGAAAAGCTGTCTATAATGCCGCTAGAAAGTAAAGAAACTTCTGCCAACCAAAATGGCAGAGAAAAAAGCGACGGATTCAGCTTGTGCTTACGTAAACTTACTAAACTGTGAAATTTTTCTATTTTTGCTAAATAAATGCAGACTAACATTTCGGAACAGGGGCGAGGCTCTAGGATTCAAGGATGAAACGGTCTCGCTCTGCCTCAGTGGCGAGGTGGCTCGCGGGGTCGGCCTAACACTCACTGTGGAGGAGGGTTTCCCATGAAGCAGGTCTTCACGACCGGTGAGGCGGCCAGAATCTGCAAGGTCAGCCAACAAACCATCATTCGCTGCTTTGACAACGGTCAGCTCAAGGGCTTTCGCGTACCTGGCTCACGCTTCCGACGTATTCCGCGCGACGCCCTCTACAAGTTTATGAAGGAACATGGCATCCCTACGGATGCTCTGGAAAGCGGCAAACGGAAAGTCCTTATTGTAGACGACGATACCGATTTGGTGGATCTGCTCACGAAGGTCTTGGAAAAGGATGGGCGTTTTGAGGTCAAGTCCGCCCATAACGGTTTTGAAGCGGGCATGCTCGTAAAGGAATACATGCCCGACCTTATCATTCTCGACGTCATGCTTCCTGACATCAATGGCCGGGAAGTTTGCCGTCGCATTCGTGCCGACAGCAACTTGGCGGACGTAAAAATCATTTGCATTAGCGGCATGATCGAAGAAGATAAGGTACAGGAACTTAAAAAGGCAGGCGCGAACGACTTCTTACACAAGCCCTTCGAAATTGAGCAACTCTTGGAGCGCATTTGTCGGCACCTAGAAATCGAGCCTTCTTCGGTAGTCGCCAAACGGTAAGCCAGCGGCGACACCGGGAGCGGACCTGTGAGTGATGCGGCACGGCGGCCGCTCTGGACCCAGCTAGCGCCTCGTTGGTCAACTGTCGAGTTGCTTGTCGCTTGGGCCACGGGCCAATCTGCGGCGGGACCCCACGACCTTACCCTGTTATGTCGAGGTGATCCGCCCGTTCTTCTCGCTTGGCTATGGGACCAATCCGACAAAGATGTATTAGCACCGCTGCCTACGTCTGCACCCCACCAAGCTCGCGAACTCCAGGAGTGGCGCGGCTGCGAGTCCTTGGCTCAGCAGAGCCGTCGGCTTCTCCTCCGATGGTACCTCTGGCAGCCTAGAGTCGAGCTCAATGAGTCCACATCACCAGTTTCTGACTGCTTACAACTATGGCATCGTGCTGGTGCCATAGCCCGGCGATTGGCCCAAGCGCTGCATGTACCAGCTAACCAAGCCGAAGTCGCCGCCCGCCTTGCCTGCCTCGGCCATCTGCTGCATGCCTGCCGACTTCTGCCCAAACGGGCTCTACTGCATTATCACCAACAACTCGCGCAGGAATCTGGTTGGCCCCGCTGGTTAGCGCAAATATTAGCCGACCTCGCGACCCCGTTACCGGCTGACGGAGCTATTCCCTTTCAAGAGAGGCTCCTACGTATTGTTCAATGTGCTTGGCATTTCGCGCAACAGACGTTACTGAGCTCATTACGCCTTTACTATCTCGATTGGCACGAGTTACTTAACATGTTAGGAGTCGAGGCCGACCTGTTGGCCGAGGTTCAGGATGAGTTTCACCAACCTGCCCCATTGTCCTGTCCACCATCGCCTTGGCCCATCATATATCAACTGGTGGAGACGGCTCTTCAAGCCCAACGTCAAGCCCAGCTGGCCCAACTTCAGTCGCAGCGCTGGCAACGATTGGCTCGAACCTCCAGCGATCAACTTCAAAGTGCCCTGCGTGAGCGATTACTGCAAGCGTTGGCCCATTTCGCGGCCGGCGCAGCCCACGAATTCGGCAGCCCACTCGCGGTCATTAGCGGCTACGCTGAGCAACTCCTTCGCGACGAGAAGCGTCTCGATCACATCGAAGCATTGCAGCGCATCCTGGCCCAATGTCGGCGGCTTGACCGGCTAGTGCAAGACCTGATGTTCTACGCACGACCGCCACGACCTCGCTGGTCACGCTGCCGATTGGACAAATTAGTAACCGCGGTTATCGGACAGTTAATGCCCTACGCCGGAGAGAAGCGAGTGACACTCCAGTGTCAGTCAAAGGTCCCACGAGCCACGGTATGCGGCGACAAAACCATGTTGGCGACTGCCCTCGAGCACCTCGTTCGTAACGCCATCGAAGCGGCGCCTTCCGGCGGCTGGACACGTGTAAGTATCAGCCAAGACGATTGCCAGTCCGTGTCGGTTCGTGTCGAGGATAACGGGCCGGGACCAGAGCCTGCCTGGCAGGATTATATCTTCGATCCTTTCTTCTCTGGGCGGGAGGCTCGACGCGGTCGCGGCCTCGGCTTATGCACTGTCTGGCGCATTACCCAACTCCACGGTGGTAACATCCACTGGCACCGCACGCCGCAGAGTACTACCGTTTTCACGCTTAGGCTTCCATGCCGCGCAGAAGCCTCTCATGGAAAACAAACAGCTCGTTTCAACAGAGATGAACTGGATACATGAGGTGATCCCTAATCGACATATTGCATTAGCACGTACGACCTGTTTAGATGGTTGCGAACGATCCTAAGCAGAGCGCCTATACCTCGTTCTAAAGGACTTTTTGCCCTAAGGAATTAGTCCATCGTCCCTCTGCACAAGAGACTAAAATGGCCCTAATTGTCCGCGGCCATACATGCACCTAATTATCTAGCAGCGGGCCACCCAGCGGCAGACAGTAGATTGGTGCGGAGACTTTCTATTTCCCAAGCGCTAATCTGTATTGATCTGCAGTTACGAGGATACGCTACCAGACCTGATTGAGAATGCACTTTTCTCAACTGGCATAGGCTTACCTGCGCTCCGGACCTTTGTTCATTTAGTGCATAGGCGCTATTTTTTCTGCGCTAATCTGTGTGCTCCGCAGTTACTTCCTTACCACTATTAGCCTGATCCAAAAGCTCCTGTGCACACGCCGGCCATGCGCTTGAGACACAAATTACCCTCTCAATTGTACGAATAGAGACAACTCGCAAGTTTATTACCGCTCCTGGAAAATTGAGCGAACCATAATAAATCAATGCAGATGCATCACAATAACGCATGACTTACCTGCCCTACCCCTTCATCCCTCCACAAGGAGCTTGCGATGTCGAAAGGTGTCCTCTCCGCAAAATCGTCGCGGCGCCAGTTTCTGCAAACCAGCGCCGCAGTCACCGCGAGTTTCGCCATCGAGCGCTTCGCCCATGCCGCCGGCAGCGACCGGCTCAAAGTCGGCTTGGTTGGTTGCGGTGGACGTGGCACTGGCGCAGCCTCGCAAGCCCTTCGCGCAGACAAGAACGTCCAGCTGTTCGCCCTGGCCGACGTCTTCGAGGATCGCTTGCAGAAGTGCCTGACCCAACTGCAACAAGACATGGAAATCGCTGATAAGATCAACGTCCCCAAAGAACGCCAGTTTGTCGGCTGGGATGCATATCAGAAAGTTATCGCTTGTTGCGATGTTGTTTTGCTGTGCACGCCTCCGCACTTCCGCCCTATACACGCGCGAGCCGCTGTTGAGGCCGGCCGACATCTTTTCGTCGAAAAACCTGTCGCCGTGGACGCCCCGGGAGTGCGCTCGTTTCTCGACACCACAGAAATGGCCCGCCAGAAACGCCTCTCGCTCGTTGCGGGTCTGCAATTGCGCTACTCCTATCCCCACCAGGAGGCCGTCCGGCGGATTCAAGATGGCCAAATCGGGCCAGTGGTCGCTCTGCAAGCGAACGATTTCCGCGGCCCGATTTGGGTGGTTCCACGCCAGCCTGGTTGGTCGGACATGTATTGGCAGATGCGGAATTGGTACTATTTCGTCTGGCTCTCAGGCGATTTCAACGTCGAACAACACGTCCATATGCTGGACTTAGCCAGCTGGGTCAAAGGTGAGTACCCTGTCCGTGCCATTGGCACTGGGGGCCGAGCCGTCCGTACAGGTCCGGAGTATGGCAACATCTACGACCATTTCGCCATCATTTACGAATATGCCGACGGTACCCGCCTATTCGCCCAGTGCCGACAGATGCCCCAATGTGCCAACGACGTGGCGGTCTATGTGACGGGAACTCAAGGGCGAGGGGAATTACGCGCCGACCGCGTTCTGCTTCGTACCGGCAAAGACACCTGGCGCTACAGCGGGAAACCTAACGTCGCGGTGCAGACGGAACATGATGAACTGTTCCAAAGCGTTCGTAAAGGCGAACCGATTAACAATGGCGAATATGTCGCGAAAAGCACGCTCTTAGCGATCATGGGCCGCATGGCCGCTTATACTGGTCAAGTGATCACTTGGGAAATGGCCCTGACCTCTAAAGAGGACCTGACCCCGCCTCGTTATGATTGGAACGTGCCGCTCCCTGTGGCTCCCGTAGCCCAACCCGGCAAAACTAAGTTTGTCTAGAGCAACTGGCAAGCCTCCAACTTGCACGACTTAGTTGCGAGACCAGAATCCAGCGGCTTGTTTCACGTGATTACGCACCTAACCGAGCATAGCGCCACTTAGATAGCGGCAAGTTTGATTAGCTGCAAACTAGTGTGCGTCCACAATCCGATCCTTGATTGATTCAGGTAGCTCCACGACTAAGAGGGCCATCCATGACACACAAACTTTTTAAATGGGCATCGCTGGTTACGGTTTTTGTTGGATTTTTGTTGGATCCTTAGTCCCCATGTTCGTAGGAAGTGCACAGGGGAGAGAAGATAATCTTCCAATTGCCTGCTCTAAGCTACCCCCTAAAGCGCTGCTATCACGATTGAAGACTGGCCATCTTGCGAAGCACGATCCCGGTCTCATGCTCGCCGCCGCCGTGTTATTCACCCAAATAGTGCTTACTGATGAAGACAAGACTTTGCGCTCCCGTCGAGGCAGCTTCCAGTTATGCCTCATCTATACGCAGCCGGGAGAGCTAAGTGCTAAAATAAGCGGCCGTATCAATATAAAATGCTAAAATAACTCCCGTTGGAATAGCACAACTGGATTGTGATGGGACTGATGAATTAAGATTAGAACTGTAGCCTAGACTTGTTCACGTTCAACTAGTTTGCATAGGCATTCCCCTCTGCGCCAACCTGCGTAACGTGCCATTCTAATAATAAGATGGAGAGAGCCAACAATTCTGGCGCCTTACGTGCTGGTGCCGTCGTAGCCGCCTTTGTTTATATCTGCACAGCGTAGGCTCGTCTAAGTGAAGATGAGCCGAAGATTACGCAGGACAGACACAAAGGAACTAGCAAGGTCTAGGCTGCCATCGAATAAGGCAGGTAACACAATTATAATTGCTCAATACCGAAATTGTCTGGAGCCTATACAGTACATATGTACGCCCTAAGTAACCTCAGTGTCACGCGACTGCATAGAGAACACTTTGAAGTGCGGCCTGTAACGGTGCCAAAGCTAGGTGATGCGCGTCATATTGTCAGCTCTTGAGACATTACCGTGACTAATCTAGCGCGTCATACAAACCACTTGGCTGGAAACGGATCGCGACCGTTGTACTAAATGCAAAATCCCGTGGGACCTATGCTCGATATCCCACGGGATTTTCCAATCCGCATAAGCAGTTGGAATAGAAGGAATAAGTCGTTAAGTTAATGTCGCGCTCTCATCGACGGCGGCGTTCCTCCTCCTCAGCGGTGTTCAGACTATAACGTTGCGCCTCAGCCGGAGCTAAGCGTTGTCGCTCTTCTTCGGCGCTCGCCTGCAGCGTGCGGTCCATCTCTTGCCGCTGTTGTGGGGATAGGTTATTCAATTGCGGTTTCCCCACACCCCCGCCGCAGCCGATCATGAATAGACTTACTGTTAGAGCCATGAACATGTTAGTGAGTAGTCTATACATCTGCAGCTCTCCAGAGAAAGGTGCTCACTAAGACCGTAAGAGCAGTTTACTGGATGTTTGTCCAGTTTACAGGCAGGCCATCGTCGCGCACGCAGAGGCGCCAGAATAAGTCTTGAGCTACGGTGAATCGAATGTTACGTACGGAGCCATCGCCCAACACGACGTTTGCCCCCGCAGGGTGCATACTGCCGAAGCGCTTGGACCAGAAAGTGGGTGGCTCTGCGGGATGCTGCCAATCGGATTGGGGCGGATTCTTGCCGGTACGCACTACGTCTTCGTCCCAGCCTGGGTTGTTATAGGGTTCGTTGTCTCCGCCACTGCGGCCCAAATAGCGTGGATTAGTTTGCTTTTCTCCCGCCAAGATGGTGTTAGAGGTGCCATCGTGAATCATCGCTATAGTCACGCGGAAAGTACGCCGTGTCTCAATAAAGATACCGTTATCACCTCGCCAATCTGGCAAATCGGTGGTGCTGTTGGCATCCGAGGCGCCAGCATTGCCCGCATAATCCGTCTTGGCCGTGTTGTTGTACAGAGCGGGGCGACGTCGCGACGGACAATAGTAAAGGGGGATGGGTGTTGTATTAATCAGAGCATCGTCGGTGGATCGGAAGATGTGGTCGGCCTCAACATAGGGGAGTATATGGAACAGCCACGACCAGAAATCGCGGTTGGTACCCCCGTTTGTCAGGCCAGACTCGTTAGCTGCTCCTGTCGGGAAGATTTGAAAGTCGTTGTGGTAATTGTGCAAGGCAATGCCGATTTGTCGCAAATTACTTTGGCACCGCATCAGGTTTGCTGCTTCGCGCACTCGTTGAATCGCAGGTAGGAGCAGGGCCATGAGTAAGCCGATGATGGCAATGACCACCAGCAGCTCGATGAGTGTGAAAGCCCTAGAGTGGGTGATCAGATGCCTTTGTCCTAGGGTTGTTCTTCGCGCATCCTGATAGGGCTGGTGGATCATAAGGGATACCTCCTTAGATTGAAGGTCGCACATGACTCCTTCCAGCTAGCTGGCATACTGGACGAAAGCCAACCGCATTATAGAAAGCGAGTGTGAAGGTCAGGTAAACTGGGCATGAAAATTGGCGCTGGAGTATTAAAAGTCATGATGGATTGGTCTTTAGTAGTAATAGTTGAGTGAGCTAAGTCTCTTTTAGCTTCTAACTTTCTTGACATCTAGACTTGGCACGCGACCGATGGAAAATCGCTACTTAGCTCTAAAAACCGTGATGATGCCGCGGGATACGAACCCGCATGGCACCATATTTGGCGGAGTGTTGCTGAGTCAGATTGACCAGGCTGGCGCGAACGGGGCGCAGTGGGAGATAGCGCGGCGTGGGGTGCGAGTACCTTTGTTAGTAACCGTGGCCGTGAATCGTGTGGAGTTTCATGAGCCGGTTTATGTCGGTGATGTGGTAAGCTATTGGACGCAATTAGTGCGGATTGGGCGGACTTCGATCACCATCCACGTGGACGTAGAAGTCGAGCGGAATGGTAAAGTTGTGAAGGTCACCGAGGCGGATGTCGTTTATGTCGCAATAGCCGAGACGCCGGAGGGGCGCCGACCCATTCCGATATTGCCGGAGAGTGAAACATCTGGGGGAGTACAG
>JANXCQ010000014.1 GCA_025060195.1 Gemmatales bacterium
GATTACGGGAGATCGGTATCCAACCGGATATTCTCATTTGCCGCAGTGAGAAGCCGCTGTCGAAGGAGGATAAGCAGAAAATCGCGCTGTTTTGTAATGTGGAGCCCAATGCCGTTATCGAGGAGCTGGATAAGACTTATAGCATTTATGAGGTGCCCATCAGTTTGTCGGAGAACCAGCTGGACGAGTTGATTGTGCAGAAGCTTGGTCTAAATGCGCAGCCGTTGGATATCAGCGATTGGAAAGAGCTGTTGCAGCGGATTCGCAATCCGGCCCACGAAGTAACCATTGCCGTGGTGGGCAAATATATTCGGCATCATGACGCGTATAAGTCCATTTACGAGGCATTAGACCATGGTGGTTTGGCTCATACAACGCGCGTGAGCGTGCGGAAAGTAGATGCTGAGGAGATCGAACGCGAGGGGCCGCAGCGCGTGTTGGCCGATTGTGATGGTATCCTGGTGCCCGGCGGTTTCGGGGATCGCGGCATTGAGGGCAAGATTGAAGCCATTCGCTATGCCCGCGAGAAGCAAATACCGTTCTTCGGTATTTGTCTGGGTATGCAGTGTGCGGTCATTGAATTCGCTCGCAATGTGCTCAGGTTGGAGGATGCTAATAGCACGGAGTTTGATCGGGACACGCCCCATCCGGTGATTTGTCTCATGGAAGAACAGCGTCAGGTGGCAGACAAAGGTGGCACGATGCGGTTGGGTGCATATCCGTGTCAACTCCGCGAGGGTAGCCGGATTCGCGCCGTTTACGGTCAGCCCCTGATCTGGGAACGTCATCGCCACCGTTATGAATTTAACAATGCTTACAGGACGGCCTTTGAGTCGGCAGGAATGGTGGCCAGTGGTCTGAGTCCGGACGGTAAACTGGTTGAAGCGATGGAACTGCCTGAACATCCGTGGTTCGTGGCAGTACAGTATCACCCCGAATTCAAATCGAAGCCGACACGACCGCATCCGCTGTTTGTCGATTTCGTGCGGGCAGCCCTAGTGCGAAAAGAGAGTCGCCGTTCGTTGGACTTCGCGCCAGGCAAAGATGAGAAGACTCAACTAGCGTATGTGGCGAGGCACCATGAACTGCAAATTGATGTGCAACCAAAATGATGAGTGAATGCTCCTTGGTTATTTATTGCCAAACATATAACCGCTCGTTAGCCTTCTCGGGTGGGGGTCTGGTGCAAACGTTGCAGGGCGGAGTCGAGGATGGTGCGAATCAGGTCGAGGTAAGACCAACCTTGCAGGCGGGCGAGGATGACCAGGTCGCTGTCAATTGGGTTGAGGCCGGGTAGGGGGTTTGCTTCGAGGAAGTATGGCGTACCTTGGCGGACACGAAAGTCTAAGCGGCATACGTCGCGGCAACCTAAGGCTTGGTAGGCACGCAGTGCCGCTTGCTCGACACGGGCGATGACCTCCCGCGGTAAGCGGGGCGGTGATTCGTAACGCACCCGACGGCGGTAATCGCGTTTCACTTCGAGGCTGTACAGAAAATAGTCGCCTGGTTCGTTGGGAATCACGTGGAGAATGCCCAGTATTTGCGGCGGCTCGTTGCCTAATATGCCAACGGTGACTTCTTCGCCCGCAATGTATTCTTCGACTAGGGCGGGTTGGTGGTAAATTTGGTGGATTTCAGCTACCGCTCGTTGTAGCCCGGCGAAATCATGCACAAGGGAAGTCTGGCGAATGCCTTTGCTGGAACCTTCCCACGCTGGCTTGACGACAACTGGGAAAGCAACCTCATGGGCGTGCAGCAGTTCTTCCAGCCAGGACGAGTAGCCAGGAATCGGCCGCCTGTTGATATCATTGATCTTAAGTGACATGCTTTCGGAATGGGTTACCTCATTCACGTGAAGAGGTGCCGGTGGGATATGTTGGGGATAACAGTCAACGGGTGGTGAGGGGACGATCTCGGTCGGAGACCTGAGCGGTACAAGGAAGCCTGGGGCCACGTTTATGCCGTGGGAGGCAACGAGTCGCCGGGCGACGTCTTTATCTAAAGTGGCAGCGAGGCAAAGCGGGTCGGAACCAGTATAGGGGATGCCCAACATTTCGAGTAACGCGGGGACGCGGGCTTCCCGACAGTGCGAAACGCCGTAGCCCTCGGCAAAGTTGAAAACGATATCGGGTGGGTCACGGAGTAGTTGCTCGGCTAAGGGGCGTCCGTCGCCGAGTAACATCACTTCGTGGCCCAGAGCGCGTAGGGCCGTCGCTATGGCTTGGACGGTCTCCGGGGAGTCGAACTCCTCTTGCCAATCGTCGGGAAGTCCGGGGTGGGTTTGAGGGCCTTTCAGGGTGAAGGCGATGCCGACCTTCATGAGGCGACGACTTCGGCAGGTGTGGTGAGGTTAGCACGGCTGCGTCGGCGTCGTGTTCTGGATGTGGTCAAAGCCTGTTCGGTTGTTGTTGATGAGGGGGACTCGTTGGCATAACGGATGCGGGGACGCAGCCGGGAAGAGGTGCGGGCTAGCGTGGGAGCAAGATGCTCCTGGCTCTCGGCGGTGGGCGTTTCTTCTTGTTCGGCAAACAACGACTGTTGCCATCGGCCTTGGGCAATGAGGGCCCGGCGGCGCATGCGTTCCATTCCTTCGGGTATGAGCGCAGAGCGGTCGCCTTGGAGCAAGGCGCTCACGCCTTGCGTGGAGGTCGGACGCACAGTAGGTGGCTTGTCTTCGGCCTGATAACGGATCAGCATGCCCTCGTAGTTTCGCAAAATTACCGCATCATCGGAAACGGAAACCAGGTAGTTAGGCATGAGAGGGATTTTGCCCGCTCCATGAGGCCCATCTACCACGTAAGTAGGAATGCCCAGCCCCGAGATGTGGCCACGCAGCCCCTCCATGATTTCCAGACCTTTCCAGATGGATGTACGAAAATGGCCGGCGCCAATGACGGGATCGCAGTGGAACAGGTAGTAAGGGCGCACCTTAATCCGCAAGAGTGCTCGCATAAGTTGCCGCATGGTTTCGAGCGAATCGTTGACGCCCTTGAGCAGGACGGTGTGGTTATTGACGGGCATACCCGCCTTGAGCAGGGCCTTGCATACTCGAGCCGCTTCGGGGGTGATTTCCCGGGGATGGTTGAAATGGGTTTGGATCCACACCTTTTCCGCCGAGGCGAGTAGTTCGATGAGCTCTTGGTCGTACAATCGTTGCGGCAAAGTTACCGGGACGCGGGTGCCGATGCGAATTACATCCACATGGCGGATGGCTTTGAGTTCGTCGAGGAAGAAACGTAGCCGAGCTAGAGGCAAGGTCAGCGGGTCGCCACCGGAGAGGATGACATCGCGGATTTCTGGGTGTTGACGGATATATTCGATCATCTGCCGGTCAGCGTCTTGAATGGCTTGCCAACCGCCTCGAACGAGCGTTTTGCGCTTCCTCGTGCAGAAGCGACAATACATGGTGCAAACGGGAGTAATGGCTAAGAGCACCCGGTCCGGGTAACGGTGGGTGAGCCCGGGTACAGGCATATCTTTATCTTCATCGAGCGGATCTGCCAGTTCATATCCTGACCGGTTCTCGAGTTCTAAGGCCGATGGCACGGCCTGAAGACGGATAGGATCATTCGGATCCTCGGGATTAATGAGGGAGAGGTAGTAAGGCGGAATGGCCAGTTTATAGTCCCTTTCCAACTGGGTGAGCACCTGCAACTCTTCGCGTGAGAAAGACAGCAACTGGGCGAGTTGGCGAACTGTGCGTACGGCGTGCTGCGACTGCCAACGCCAATCGTCCCATAAGTGGTCAGGAACGTCGCGCCAAACAGGCCAGCGGCGCGAATGACTAGGAGGTTCTTCTTCCTCTGAGGGTAACGTTTCTGAGGGCAGGTTGTTGGGCAGGACTATGTTCGACTTCATCTCGTTCATAAAGCTCCGGCCTCCAAGGACCCCCGTGGCATCGGCTCACGATGCCCGCAGCTATTCAGCTGCTCCCGCCAGGCTATCGTGGCCATGTTCCTTGCCGCGAATCATAATCGCCTGTGCGGAAATTACAAGGGGTAAATCGCAGAAAATTGGCATTTTTTCCTTTTTTGTTGAGAATAAGTGTGGGGACTCTTCTATTTGCTACGGCCAAAAGGGATAGGTTGGCTTGTTCCGAGCAAACTCAGATGAGAGGCGCACGCTGACCATGACCTTGACCATCCACATTGACGGAGCGGCCCGCGGTAATCCAGGCCCGGCAGCGTTCGGAGTGGTTTATCTTCGCGACGGGCAGGTGGTGCTCGAGGAAAAAAAATATGTGGGGAAAACTACCAATAACGTGGCCGAATATCTAGCCCTTTTGCACGCCCTAGCGCGCGCCCTACAGTTAGGTGCGCGTCAAGTTCATATCTTCAGCGATAGTGAGTTGCTGGTGCGTCAGCTGACGGGCGTCTATCGAGTCCGCGATGCCAAGTTGCAGCAGCTGTACGAGCAAGCTCAAGCATTAATCCGTCAATTTCACGACTTTCAAATCAGCCATGTGCCCCGCAACCAGAATCGCCGCGCGGACAAGCTGTGCAATCAGGCTCTTGATGAAGCGGAACGCCTCGGTTGGACGGGCCATGACACTCGCTAGCGGAGGAATGCCTTATGCTTACCTTGCACAAGTATTCACGAGCCCTCGCCACTCTTGCGGTCATGAGCGCGGTAGTACTTACTCTAACCTGGGCTGGACCTCATCATTTCGACGGTGCCAATGGTTTCCGGGAAAACAATTTGCACGGCGAGGACAAAGCACCCTCGCAATCGGAGTCAGGGAAAAACGTAGCTAATCAGGACGGGGACAAGGCGGCGAAGACAGCCCGACAGGCTGGTTGGGTGGCCAAGTCGCCGCGACCGGATATTCGACCTTCTTTCGATGCTCAGGTGGACACCTTTGGCAAACTCCGCTTGAGTATCACGCATGATGAGCGGGAGGGATTGGATGGTTATTGGGAGAAGACCTTCCCCGTGCAAGGAGGAAAGTGGTACCGTTTTAGCTGTCAATACGTTAGTCAAAACGTAGCGTCAGAGCGACGCAACGTAGTGGTCGAGATTCACTGGCAGGATGATGCGGGCAGGAAAGTACGATCGGATGAGCCGACTGTAGCTGGGTACCTGCAGGGTTTTACCGTCATGGCCGAGAGTGAGTTCCCTCAGCGTGGCCCGCAAGTACAGGTAGGGGCTGAGCGGTTTCGCACGATGCAGGGCGTATTTCGTGCGCCTAACGACGCGCGACAGGCAGCAGTGCGGTTACATCTCCGCTGGGCACCACAGGGTAGCGTGGCGTATCGTGAGGTGCGTTGGGAAGAGACGGAGCCACCCAAACCGCGCTTGGTTCGTTTAGCCACGGCTCATTTCCGACCCTCGGGGGGAAAATCGCCGCTCGATAACTGCCGCATGTACGAACCACTTCTCGCTCAGGCTGCCAAAGAGAAAGCCGATTTGATCGTCCTCGGCGAAGTGATTCCGTACGTCGGCTTAGGCAAGACCTTACCCGAGGTGGCCGAGCCTGTTCCAGGCGGACCATGCAGCAATTATTTTGCTGAGGCGGCCAAGCGCTTTGGCATGTATGTCGTCGCAGGCTTAGTCGAGCGCGATGGCCACTGCGTATACAACGTCGCAGTCTTGTATAGTCCCGAGGGTCAACTAGTGGGCAAATATCGCAAGGTATGTTTACCACGCAGTGAAATTGAGGCGGGACTGACTCCGGGCAATGATTATCCCGTCTTCGATACGCCCCTGGGCCGCATTGGCCTCATGGTTTGCTACGACGGTTTCTTCCCCGAAGTGGCGCGGGAGTTGGCGAACCGCGGTGCGGAAATCATCGCTTGGCCCGTTTGGGGTTGCAATCCGCTTCTGGCACAAGCACGGGCCTGTGAGAACCATGTCTTCTTAGTGAGTAGCACTTATGAAGACGTTTCGCGCAACTGGATGATTTCTGCTATTTTCGACCGTACAGGGCGAGTTCTTGCCCAGGCCAGGCAGTGGGGAACTGTCGCGGTAGCAGAAGTAGATTTGAATCGTCGTACTTACTGGGCGAGCTTAGGCGACTTTCGGGCGGCTATTCCTCCCCATCGGCCCGTAGTGCCTCCTGAGTTGGATCATCGGCGTTAAATTGACACTAAACACGGACTCGTGCGTGATAAGGTGATTGTCATGCCCATTCCCAGTAACACGCGAGCTCGAAAAATTTACCGCAGACTATGCAGATTAGCGCCTAGAGAAAACTTTAGCTATCGCCGAAATTAACGGCGTCCGCTCAGTCTATGAAGGTATTTAGGGGCAGATCAAGCGCCCCAAAAGTTGGACTATCCATTAGTCAGTGTATTAGTCGGTAAACATATGCAAAATGTCTCCAGGGCTTTCTCAAAGGCTATCAAAACACGGCCAATCACGAATTATTGACGACGAAAAGCGATGATTTGGGCTAAGATTGCGGTGGGTTTGCTCGAGCCAAACTGAGGATGGTTTCCACGAGGCCCGCCATGGTGTACGATGTAGCCTCAACAGCGACGGGTAAGCCGAGTTGGCGGAGCATGTCGCCTGTTACGGGACTCAGGGCCACTAACTTGGTTCGGTTCCCCAAATGTTGGCGCATGGCAGGCTCGATGCGGCCGGCGAATATGCGGGCGAGGTTGCTGCTCGTGAGAGTCACGAAGTCATACTCGCCACCGCGTAATCTATCCGCAACTAAAGGGGGGATACCAGGGATCTCGCGTTGAGCATAGACAGCCACTTGCTCAACCTGGGCCACCTCTCTCAGCAATTCGAGCAAAATCTCGCGCCCTCGGTCGGCCCGTAGTAGCAGAAGCCGCTGACCACGAACGCGGGGGACTAACGCTTGGGCCAAAGCCTCGGAACGATATTCTCCTGGTATAACGTCGGCACGTAAGTGATATTGGGCCAAAGCTTGGGCCGTGGCTGGGCCGATAACGGCTAACTTTACTTGTCCCAGGACCCGTAAGTCCGCCTCCATTTCATCTAGTGCCCGTATCGTTGCATGCACGCCATTGGCGCTGGTGAACACAAGCCAGTCGAATTCCCCTCGACGTAACTTCCGCAACGCCTCGAGGACGAGTTCGGGCTGGGGGGGCGGACCGATTTCAACCAACGGCCAGACATCCACCAGGGCGCCTAGGCGCTCTAATTGCCGAGCTAACGCATCGGCCTGGCCACGGGGTCGGGTGAGCAAGATGCGCCGCCCGAACAAAGGCCGACGCTCAAACCACAGCAGCGTATCGCGTAACGATACCACGGGGCCGATGAGAGTTACCGCAGGGGGACCAAGTTGAGCTTCGCGGACGGCTCGTCCCAAATTGGCGAGCGTGGTATGAACGCATCGTTGTTGACCCGTAGTCGCCCACTGCACAGTAAGTGCTGGGGTGTCTGCAGGCAGACCGTGGACCAACAGTTGCTCCGCAATATGTCCCAGGCGGTCAAAACCCATGTAAATGGCCAAGGTGCCTGGGAAGCGGGCCAAACTGGCCCAATCGAGGTCGGGACTGCCATCGGCCTGGTGTCCCGTAATCAGCGCGACGGCACTGCTCAGGCCCCTATGTGTCAAAGGTACTCCTAAATAAGCTCCCGCAGCAATGGCAGCAGTTACTCCGGGCACCACCTCGAAGGGAACACCTGCCTCGGCCAAAGTAAGCAACTCCTCGCCCCCTCGACCAAAGACTAAGGGATCCCCTCCTTTGAGCCGTACTACTGTCTTCCCCTGGCAGGCTAGGGCAACGAGCAATTCGGTCACTTTGGGGGCCCGCTGCGCATGGGCCTCGCCCCATTCGGTCACGCAGTGCTTTTCCGCCTGCGGTGCCCATTCGAGGAGACGCTCACTAGCCAAACGATCGTAAATCACCACGTCGGCTTCCTGCAGACATTCAATGGCACGCAGCGTAATCAGCCCAGGATCCCCAGGGCCAGCGCCGACCAAGTAAACTTTTCCGCTAGATTCCCGGCTCGACATAATTGGCTTTCGAATAGTTGAAAGAATAAATACGCACAATCATTGTAAGGCATTCGCTAGAATACCCCGGAGATGACCTTGGCTAAGGCGAATAATTTCGATAAAGTAAGGGTGACTGCTGCTTCCAACGAAACCCGCCACGCTATTCCCACCAAGAGATTCCCGCCTGAGATGCTCGTCGAGAAAGGGGGCTGCCATGTCGCACAAGAAACGAGACCTGGTCGGTTGCGCGGAGTTTCTCCCCATCGCCGAGTGGAGTCGCCGCGAGTTTCTCCGTGTCGGCTCCCTAAGTGTTTTCGGACTGTCCCTGCCACATTTGTTTCAAGCCGAGGCGTGTGCGTCATCAGGTTATGGGCAAAATTTACGCCCTCGCGCCAAGGCATGTATTCTGGTTTTCCTTTCGGGTGGCCCGAGTCATTACGAAACTTTTGATCCTAAGCCCGAAGCTCCTAGTGAGTATCGCACGATATTTGGCGTCGCCCAGACCACGGTTCCAGGCGTTTACGTGTGTGAGCATCTGCCGCGGTTGGCCCAGCTGGCGCACCGTTTTGCTCTGGTTCGTAGTATGACGCACCGGTTCACGGGACACTTTGGCGGACATCGTTATGTTTTGACTGGGCACGCGGCGCCTGGTAATCCCGACCAACCCGCCCGTCCCGATGACAAACCGGGTCTGGCCTCACTAGCGGCCAAATATTTGGCTCGCCCTAATGTGCTCATGCCGCCGTCGTTCATGCTCCCGTGGCTCGCTACCGATCAAGGAAGCGGCGCCAGCGGCGGTATGCTGGCGGGAATACTCGGTCGGCAATACGACCCCGTACGCATCGAAGCAGACATGAATTCGCTGAAAAATCCCAAGCAGCCGCCGGTCTTCCGTATCCCCGAATTTGCCTTGCAGCCCGAAATTTCACCGCAACGTTTATCCTCGCGACGTCAATTACTCGAACTCGTTGACCAGGCTAGGCGACAAATGGCTGAGGAAGCTGCCTTTAGCGACATGGACAACTTTTACCGCAAGGCCTTTGAACTGCTCACCTCGGAACGCATCCGCGAAGCCTTTGATTTGGAGCAAGAACCTGCTTCGTTGCGGCAAGCTTACGGAATGAACGCGTTCGGCCAATCGTGTTTATTGGCCCGTCGGCTGATCGAGCGACAAGCGCGATTCGTGCAGATCAATTTTTCACGCACCGTCACCCAGGACGGCTACGGTTGGGACACACATAACAAAGGACGTGAGGCTCTCAAGGATCATCTATTACCGAAGCTCGATGCAGGCCTGAGTTTGTTGCTCAGCGATTTGGAATCGCGGGGATTATTGCAAGAAACGCTAGTAGTCGCCATGGGCGAATTTGGCCGCACGCCGCGAGTCAGGCCCGATGGCGGTCGGGATCATTGGCCGCAATGTTACTCAATTTTGCTCGCAGGTGGCGGTATTCACGGCGGGTTAGTTTACGGTAAATCGGATAAGAACGGAGCCTATCCTGCCAACGACCCCGTGGAACCGCGACAAATCCTGCTCACAGTTCTCACCTTGCTGGGGATCCCTACAGCTCTGCCTGACCAGCAAGGTCGCATCGTTCCGCTCTTCGACGGTTACCAGCCTCTCCAACGTCTGTATTCGTAGAACATGTTTGGAGTCAATTCCGTCGTTCGCGAAACGCCATCCGCTGAAACAGGGGAGGAGTGCGGCGCGACTCTTACCAAAATTTCTCGTTTTGCCAGGATTGTTCACGCATAGCGTGGACGATTCATTTCTTGCCGCCGCAGATTACGCAGATGAACGCAGATTAGGGTAGGGAGGAGGTGCTTCGGAATGGCCGTCTTTCAAGGCTGCAACGCCGTTCCATTTCATACCACCTGGAAGATTTCGGGCAAAAACTTTAGGTAAGGTGCATTTCCCATGGTTGTTATCAAGCACTTCCTTTGGCAGCGAAGGGCGCTGGGTGGAAACGAGAGGCATATTAGCCTCAGTTTTGTTGCCAGCGCTTCGGGGGATTGTGGGTTTGCCCTGAGCCCTGGCCAGGTAAGCGAAGCTAAGTTCCCTATCATGCGGCGGGTGTGCACTGTAGCTAGCCTGAGTCTGGGGTTTTCGTACATTGGGTCTGGGAGGCTGATCAGGTCAAGGATTCCACGTTTGTTCTCAGGGGAGGTAAAACATGCATCGAAAGCAAGGGAGGATTCGCCCGGGCTTCACGGTGTTTGATTTGCTGGTGATCGTGGTAGTGCTCCTGATGCTAATACCGCTGCTACTGCCGATGATACATCGCGCGCGTATGGCGTCCCAAGCTATGCGCTGCGGCAATAATCTATCGCAGTTGGCTTTGTCGTTTCACAATTTTCACAATGATTGCGACCTGTTTCCAACTGGAGGTGGCAATGCTGAGCAGGGACGTGGTTATCGTGCGAACGGCAAAATTGAACGCACTCCACCGTTAGGCGGTAAGTTGCCTCAGGGCGCGGAGGTTCTGACAGCGCCATTGCAAGAATGGGGTTGGGCTTACCAGATTTTGCCCTATCTCGAGCAACAAGCGGCATTTGCACTGGCCGAGGACGATAAGATTCGTCAGCATGTGGTACCTCCTTATTTTTGCCCGGTGCGGCGCTCCCCTGCCTTGAATGAGAAGAACGCCAAAGGACTTACTTTGGCGGGCATCGATTATGCAGGTAACGGCGGAATTACTGGCCCTGCGAAAAAGTTCGACGCGCTCACGGCAGCGAGGTATGTCCCACCATTCAAAGACTACACGGCTACAGGTGTGGTGATTCGCAGTTCCCATTGGTATCCCGAAAAAGGGGCGAAGCTGCGAAGTGTGAGCTTGGACAGTGGGATTCCTGACGGCACTTCGAACACGGTCTTGTTGCTGGAGAAGCGCATGCAGTTGGGCACGGTGAACAAGAATCCACCGAATGATGATTGGAGTTACGTCGATGGCTGGGGCGATGACACGATTGTCCGCTATCATCCCGAAGATGAAAAACTGCAACCGAAGCAGGATAACCAAGACCCCGTGCCCCCGTTTGCGATGGGTTCGGCCCACGCCAAATTCATGAATGTAGTGATGCTGGATCGCAGTATTCGCCGCATCCGATACCTAGCCAAGCCCGAAGCCCTGGCGGCCCTCATGGTGCGCGACGACGGATTAGCCATCGAATGGGCCGATTTGGAGTGAGACGGTCAACGCCTGAGAGCGAAGTCCGTGTGAGGCTTGCGTGGTTCACCGTAAGTTGTGCCCGCAGGGGGCCAGATAGGCATCCCATGCATGAAGTTATTCGCGCGGTCGCTACAGCATGACTCTAGCCGTGTCTGTCGGGAGTGCATCCGGAGTGCGATGGTAATGGTGCGTTACGGGAATCAGAATCCCCGAGTGGCCCTTTTTGATCATTTAGCTGGCCTTTAATGCGGGCATAGCGCTAGCGTTACAATGGGATAGCTGCTCGAGCCCGAACGGAGCAACTCACCGTTACGGTTGGGAAAAACTTGAGCACGGATTCGTAAGAAGTCAGCGCCTCTGTGACCTCCGCTGGGAGATTGACCTGTCGCGAAGTAGACTGATAGAGAGTATCATTACCTGGAGCGTCGGTTTGTACGACACGTAAGAACCCATATGCACCGCGAGATTTCCTACTTGGATAGCATGTTTCGTCGGGAAAGCCATGTTGGGCTCTATGCGTTTACCGTGTTTATCGGCATCTTACTAGGATTGGCGGTTTGGCCCGAGTTGACGGGTTGGCTAAGCACGTGGTGGAAGGTCGCCTGGCCGCGGGTGCCGTCGGGAATCACCGTAGCGGGGCGCGAGGTATCTTGGGCACTATTGGCGGCGGTGTTAGGGGGGGCACGGATTTTGTATGGAGCGTTAGAAAGTTTATTAGCCGGGCGATTTGGCGCGGACTTAGCCTTAGCTTTGGCGGTGATTGCCGCAATCTTGATTAACCAGCCTCTAGTCGCCGCAGAGGTGGTCTTTATCGGATTGGTGGGCGAATGTTTGGAGGCGATTACCTTCCAGCGCACGCAGTACGCGCTCCAGCGGTTGGCTGAGATTTGTCCGACGATGTGCTTGGTGTTGCGGAACGGACGTGAGGAGCGAGTACGCGTTGAAGACGTGCGTTTCGGCGAACGGGTGTTGGTGCGGCCGGGTAAGCGTATTCCTGTGGATGGCGTCGTGGTTGAGGGCCGTTCGGCCGTGGACCAAAGCACGCTTACGGGCGAAAGTGTGCCTGTGGATAAAGCCCCAGGCGACGAAGTGTTCGCGGGAACCTTGAATCAGCACGGGGCTTTGGTTGTGGAGGTCCGTCGGGCTGCGGAGCATACCGTGTTGGCGCGGGTGTTGGAATTGACGGCCCAGGCCCTGCGGGAAAAGGCACCGTTGGAACGCACGGCCGACCGCTTGGCACGATATTTTCTGCCTGTCGTACTGGGTTTAGCCACCGCGACGTTTCTGGTGGCCTGGTGGTGGTATGGCGGAAACCGAGTGGCGGCTTACGAGGCAGTGTATCCCGCGTTATCCGTGCTGGTAGTGGCCTGTCCGTGTGCGCTCATATTGGCCACGCCTGCCGCCATTATTGCGGCCCTGGGTCGGCTGGCAGGTACGGGGGTGTTGGTCAAAGGTGGTTTGGCCTTGGAGCGATTGGCATATGTGCAAAGCGTGGCATTTGATAAAACGGGAACGTTGACCCAAGCTCGGCTGCAGTTACAGCGGGTTGTTCCCGTCCAGCAAGGAGTCCACGAAGACGAAGTGCTCCGCTGGGCGGCCTCGGCCGAGGTGCGGAGCGAGCATCCTTTAGCCCAGGCGGTGGTGGAAGCAGCTCGGCAAAGGCAAGTGACTTGGCCCGAGGTGGAAGAATTTCAGGCCTATCCCGGCGCTGGCGTTTGTGCGCGGGTCGCGGGACGAACTGTCCTGGTAGGCAATCGGCGGTTCCTAGAGGGGCAGGGCATTTCCCTGGCTCCCGAGGTGGAACTGGCTCTCCAGCAATTGGACGCTGCGGGCGAGACGGGGTTGATTTGCGCTGTGGATGGGCAGGTATTGGGCATATTGGGAGCCAGCGACACGATTCGCGCGGAAGCTCCCGTAGTGGTCCGTCAGCTGCGCGAATTGGGACTGGAGCCGATTTTGTTACTCACGGGCGACCGCGAATCGGCAGCGCGGCGTATTGCGGAACAGGTGGGAATTACTGTAATCGCAGCGGAGCTGCTCCCGGCACAAAAGGCCGAGCGCCTGGAAGAACTGCGGCGGCAGGGACGTCGGGTGGCCATGGTCGGCGACGGCATCAACGACGCGCCCGCCTTAGCGCGCGCGGATGTCGGCATCGCGCTGGGCAGCATTGGGGCCGACGTGGCGGCCGAAGTGGGCGACATCGTCCTGATGGGCGATCCCTTGAAACCCTTGCCGTTACTCATCCGCTTGGCACGCCAAACCGCTCACATTATCCGACAAAACATCCTATGGTTTGCCTTCGGTGTGAATGCATTGGGGATCGTGTTGACCGCCTGGCTGATGCCTGCCTGGTCCGAAACAGCGCGACACCGCTCTCCCCTGTGGGCAGCGATTTATCACCAAATCGGCTCGCTGGCAGTGTTGCTCAACGCGATGCGTTTGCTGTGGTTTGAGCGAACTAGTGAATGGCGTTGGTGGCAGTGGTTACGTGAACGTTCCGCTGCGATCGATCGATGGTTAGAGCGCTGCAGCTTACACGAAGCGCTACACTGGGTGGAACATCACATCCGCGGCGTACTGGCCACGGGCATTGGCGCCCTGCTCCTCGCCTATTTGTCCACGTCTATTGTGATCATCGGGCCGAACGAAGTGGGGCTGGTCAATCGTTGCGGTCGGATTTTAGAGGAGTCCCTCTCGCCAGGTTTACATCTGCGGTGGCCTTGGCCCTGGGAACGTATCTGGCGGGTCCAACCCGAAGAGATACGCAGCGTTACCGTGGGATTTCGCATGCCGTTCTCAGAAACCGCACCGATGACCTGGAGCATGCCGCACGCCGACGGTCCTGGCTCCGACCGCGAAGAGGCCCTCATGATTACGGGCGATCGCGTGCTCGTCGAATTACTGGCCGTGTTTCATTACCGTATCACGGATGCAAGGCGCTATTACTTTGCCATCGCCGACCCTGAAGGCTTACTTCGACGGGAAGCGGAAGCTGCCCTGCGCGATGTGGTCGCTCAGAGCGATTTGCTGAGTCTGCTTCTGACGGCTCGGGACGAATTACAACAACAAACTTTTCGCCGACTCGTCCAGCGCTTGGGAAGTTTGCAGTTAGGTCTCGAGTTGCAAGCGGTCGCGATGCAGGACCTGCACCCGCCGCCTGAAATTGTGGATGCCTACTATGACGTTACCCGTGCCCTATTGGAACGCAGCCGACGCATCACCGAGGCACATCGGGAGGCGGAACGAGCCTTAGCGACGGCCCGGATGGAGGCGAGCAAGGTGTTGGCCCAGGCCGAAGCGGAATATCATGCGACTGTTCAACGCGCTTTGGCCGAAGCTCAGGCCGTTCGGGAACTGGAAAGCTCGATTCGCCAGCCTTATGTTCGCGAACTGGTTTGGCCCAGTTGGCCTATTGGTCTCGCCGCTCATCCCGTAAGCGTGGCTGCCGACTTGTATTGGGTCAGTCAGAACAATCATCACGACCCTGCGCTCCACTGGTCCTTAACGCGGCTGCGCTGGATGCTGGACTTGGCAGCGCAAACTCTCAGCGGTAAGCCACGACTCCTCTACGACCCGCAAATTTCAGGACGCCTGCACTTGTTGCCCGACGTCTTGCGTCCGCGGATTGTCGTACCCAGCGAACCCCTGCCGCCACGGCGTTCACTCGAGGAGAATCGGGAGAAATAGTCCGCCATATTCTTAGGAGCCTGGCCGATGCGACGCGCACTGGTCATGGTCGCTTGTACCGCTGCCGCACTGTGGTGCCTATATAGTGCCGTCATCTTCGTGGATCAAGGCGAGGTGGTCTATGTGACCCGCTTTGGCGAACACCGAGCCACCTATGACGGCGAGCACGATGCAGGGCTACACTTCAAGTGGCCCTGGCCCATTGAAAGTATCCTGCGGCTGGATCGGCGCGTGCAGGTACTGGATATTCCGACCCAGGAGCTGCTCATTCGCACGGGTAGGCACAGCACTTCGTTCCAGGAGACGGAGCCACACTTCATCTCCAATCAGGATGCTCGCATGATGCCGCAGCAAGAAGCCCAAAGCCAGCAAGAGACGCCATTGCGCTTGACGTTCGACGTGTATGTGGTTTGGCGTATCGCTTCTCGGGATGAGCATTCGGTGGAGGCCCATCGTCGCGATCCTGTCAATGCCTTCCTGCGAAGTTTTGGTACACCGGAACGCGCCCAAGCTTGGTTACGTAACCAATTAATCAGCCGACTTAAGGTCGAGTTAGCCGGCCTAACGTATTCCCAACTGGTCAACACCAATCCCAACCAACGCACGGTGGAGACCGTGCTCCGGGACCTTCTCGACCGCCCTTACGAGCGGGAACCGGGCGACGCCCATCAATTGAGCCTACGCCAGCGTGCGCTTTTGTACGGCATTGAGTTAGTGGACGCGCAATTGCGACGCTTCAACCACCCAGTCCAGGTACGCAAGCAAATTTTCGAGCAGATCGCTGAGCAGCAACGTCGCCTCGCTCAACGGTTTCGCAATCAGGGCGAGGAGAAAGCCCAGGAAATTCGGGCTGCCAGCCTCAAGGAAGTGAGCAAGATTCGTACGGACGCAGAAACTCGCCGCCGTGCTTTGGAAAGCGAGGCCCAAAGCGAGGCTAACCGTATTCTCAATTCGGTCTATCGCGAGGCTCCGTGGGCCTACGAGCTTTTGCTCTTTCTGGACTTTTATCGGGAATGGCTCGGCGACGGCCGCACGCAGATGATTCTTTCGCTCGACCACCCCCTTTTGAAATGGCTCCGTGATCTGCCGAACCTAACACTTACGAATGAGGAGATCCGCCCAGCGAACCGGGCCCAGGATGTCCGATCGCAACGCTGACGCGGGCTTACGCAAACTGTCCTTACGCTGTGAGGACTCGAAGGATCAGCCCCATGCTCCGCTGGACCTTGAGCCTATTAATGCTCGGCTTACTAGGATACTGTGCCACGGGCATCTTCCAGGTCAATGCGGGCGAATTGGCAGTCGTACAACGCTTCGGCCGAGTCTATCGTATCTGTGGCCCAGGACTTCACTTGGGCCTTCCTTGGGGACTTGACCGCGTAACCTACGTTCCCTTGCAGCAACAGGAAATCCACATCGGTTACCAGGCAGGCGAGGAACGCGTTCTCGAAGTAGCCCCACCAGGTCAATTACTCACGGGCGATGACAACCTGGTGAACCTCCAGGCGACAGTGTTTTTCCGCCCTAACCCCGACGAGGTGGCCGACTACGTGCTCCACCGCGAACGGATCGAGCCATTGATCGTGCGTGCTACGGAGGCGGCGTTAGCTGACGTCGTGGCTACGCAGCCGATTCAGGAGATTCTGCTCAACCGCGCACGCCATCTGGAACCTGCCCTGCATCGTCGGCTCGTTGCTTATCTGCGACCTTATCGCTTGGGGGTCATCGTCGAAGCCGTCACTCTGGGCACGCCACAGCCTCCCGAAGAGGTTGCGGAAGAGTTTGAAGCCACGACCGTAGCGATGTCGCAAGCGGCCCGCTTGCTCGAGAGTACCCGCATGGAAGCGGAACTGGCCCGCTCCCGCGCTCGGCAAGAGGCTCAGGCTGTCCTGACTCAGGCAGAAAATGACAAACGCGAAAAGATCGCTCGAGCGCTGGCCCAAGCGTATCGCCATCGAGAATTGTGGCGCAGTTTGTCGGAGGCCCCCGACCCGCATCAGGCCGTACGGGCCTACTATGTCCGGGAGTTGGCCAAAATCCTCCGCACCCTACAATTACGGCGGCTCAGCGATGGGCCAGTGGATTTCTATCTGGTCGCTCCAAGTGAGGAACGCTAGCGACTAAGCATAAAGCTCGATAGCCTTGATAATTTCATTGAGGTCGTTGGGCACCTGCACAGCACGGTTGGCAAAAGTAGGTCGGCGTACTCCCCGTTTACCTAACACTTCCTCAAACAGCTGCGGATCGGTGCTATGATAAGCCACCGTCGCATTCGGATCCTTGAGCTGGTGCCCTGTCAACACACACACGACTCGCTCATCCGCGCCAATCACACCTTCCAGACGCAACCGTTTTAGCCCCGCCACACTGGCAGCACTCGCCGGCTCACAACCTAAACCGTGCGCTCCCACTTGGGCCTTCGCATCCAGGATTTCCTGGTCCGTCACCTCGCGAACCACTCCCTGACACCACTCCAAGGCGCGGAGGGCCTTCGGTAAATTCACAGGGTGGTTAATCTCAATCGCGCTGGCAATGGTAGAAGCCCGACGATGGTTCGCTTGCATCTCCTCGAAAAAACGTTCGACGTGTTCCTTGGGCCAGCGACCTCCATGCCAACGCACGCCGTGTTGCTCGTACAGTTGGTATAAGGTGTTTGCCCCCGCCGCATTGATCACTGCCAAACGTGGCAAGCGGCGAATCAGGCCCAGTTGGTGCAATTCAAAAAAGGCCTTTCCAAAGGCGCTCGCGTTGCCCAAGTTGCCGCCAGGTACCACGACCCAGTCCGGCACTTCCCAACTGAGTCCCTCCAACACGCGATACATAATCGTTTTCTGCCCTTCCAAACGAAATGGATTTATGCTGTTGACCAGATAGATTCCCAACTGTCGGCTGACCTGCTGCACCCGCTGCATTGCATCGTCGAAGTCGCCGGTAATCTGGATGGTCAAAGCGCCGTGATCCAACGCCTGAGCCAGCTTCCCGTAGGCGATCTTGCCTGAACCGATAAAAATAATGGCGCGCATCAGACCCGTGGCTGAGCAATAGATCGCCAACGATGCACTGGTATTGCCCGTTGAAGCACAAGCTGCACGCTGTGCTCCCACTAACCGAGCATGGGTAAACGCCGCGGTCATGCCGTTATCCTTGAAGCTGCCGGAGGGGTTGAGTCCCTCATACTGCAAATATAAACGGCCTGGATTCATATGGACATAACTGCATAATCCATCGGCCCGCTGCAGAATCGTCTGCCCCTCACCGATGGTCATAACCCATCGGCGCTCTGCAAATGGTAGCAATTCCCGAAATCGCCAGACACCGCTCCACGCTAACGGATCGGCCCGCTCCGCCCACCGGCTCTCGAAAAACCGCAAAGAGTTCGGTACAGGTAACCGCGACCAATCGTACGCCACGTCCATGAGAGCTCCGCAGCGCGGACAAACGAACCGTGTGTCGTCCACCGACAAGCTGCCACCACACTCCGGCTGAATGCAGCGTTGATAAACGTACTCACCCACTGTCTGCCTCCTGGGCCTGCCTGATCATCCTGGGATTAGCCCGCAGGTTCCCGCCTAGCAAGGTATCGAGGCCTCCAATCAGATAACTGCATCGCGTTATTCGCTGCCCATGTGCTGAGGTTTATGTTCGTAGTCACCATAATAACTAAGACAACTCGCGGCTTCATGTGCCGATATGGCGTATGCTACCCGAGATTACCAAACGCGATTGCGGGCATTTCCACTACGGCCATCGCCGCGACTAAACTGGATTGGCGGCCGCTGCTTACTGCCAAGGGAAGCCATTCCTAAAGACTATATCTCCCATGGGCGGGAAACTCCGAGGCATATTTTCGACTCAAGCCGCTTTTCGTAACGCCGCCACCAGTAGAAGTATACGGCGAACAATAACGCCGGAGCACCGGATCTGAAGGGGATTCAGGGCCTCTAACTTTGCTCGGCCAGCAACGTCGCCTGCGATGGAGGGTGAGGAGCCAAGGACCGGGCAGTAGGACAAATTCGATTCGCTTGTAGTGCTCGGCGCAGTTACTTCTTCTTTACATCCAACCGTGTAGCGATACCGAACGCGAACGCTAATTGTCGTGTCAAGCTGCCCCGGTTACGGTGCCAATCAATCCGATCCCGATTCAACCACGTTTGGTCACAGTACTTCTACGAGTAAGCATGCTGAATTCTTGCATACCCAGTTGCCAAATCCCGAAGCTGATTGGGAACAAGCCCAGCACTGGTAACAGCAAGTGGGGCCTCATGAACCGGCGCGTCAGCAAAAAGAATTGTCCTTTAGGTTTAATCGCAGCTAGTGTTCACTTTGGCGACCAAGACCTATGCTTCTTGGCGGTCATTCGATTTCAGTATCTGATGAGCGTACCCTAACCAGTATGAGCGCTCAACCAACGCAGGCAACCGAGTGATGGCGTGCGCCAGACCTACTCCGTCGCCCGAAGCGTTATTTATTCAGGACGTGACAAAATCATACCAAGTATACCCTCTGCCAAACTTACCGATCTACTCAAGCGGATTAGCTACGCGTGAACCCAACTAATAAATCTAACAAATCCACCCAACGTGGCCGCTTGGCGAGAAATGCGCCCAAGGCGGCGACCTCGCACCGACAAGAGGCTTAGGAGCCCATATGCTCGCCGACCTGCGGATTATCCTTTTCGGCTTCTTTGCTCGTTTTGCTTAGCAATCCGCCCGATGCGAGCGATCCTTCACCCTGAGCAGGGCGCTCTTGTCGCCCTCAATTAATCCACGGATTGGCTCTCCGCAAATCAAATTAACTGCTATGAAGGCCGCTAGAGAGGCCTTCTAATCGCATAGGGTAAATCGGATAGACTTTATCTAATTGACTAAATATTTCAGCATAGCTTTGTGGCCCTGGAGCCAGTTAGTGTCTTTCAAAGCGATGCCTAAGAAGCCGACATTAAAACAAAAAACTGGTCGCGAGAGGTATGCCGCCATGCTACCGGGGGCCATTTGCGATTTGTGGGAAAACATGAGTAGGTAGTTTGTGGCCAATGGCGAGATGAAGGCAACATGAGTGCCCTGGGACGATTTCATCGTTTTGGGATGGCAGATATAAATAATGGCGCTAATGCGCGGCCATAGGTCACTAATAACTGCGTTATGGTTCACATTACAAAGGTCATAAATTTAGCCTTTGCGGGCAGATATTACTATCTCGACTAGTTTGGTAATGTTCCATGAAAGTTCGCCAATAGGGCAACGGTAATCGGTCTTATAATAAACTGTCAAAACCGTGAATTGGCTCTAAGGTTTACCACCACCAAGCTCCTAAATTTGTCCGCGTGTTTGCTTCAGGGGGAGATGAGAATCTACAAGTCTCGTTTATGCATGGACTTGCGAAAACTTACCCAGTCGTTTGAGATGCCTGTCCTAAGGTAAAATAGGCGCCAACAAGGATCGGACCGTCGCAAAAGTTTTGCCTAGGGGCTGTCCCATCTTGCTCCAAAGCCATCCAGCCTTCATCGCAGCATGATCGCCGAGCGTGCGTTCACGCGCATCGAGCAAAGTCGGTCTGCTGTACAGAATCCCGCTAACCACAGAGCCCTAGGGGTGAGTCAATCGGTCAAATTTAGCGATTGATGGTCTCATACCCCAAGCGAGTAGAGTGGTTTAGATGATCGGCGCTTCGGCGCTGGCAAGGGGCGACAGCCGGCTTGCTATCGAGGGGCGCCCATGTTCAGTATATTGATGACGGTCAACGCCTTTCAGTTTGATTCGGGCGGTCTTCGAGACCCCAACAGTTTCCCCCTCATTTCGCGGTGAAGCCGTTGAGCCCTTCGCAGCAAAGGTCGGCCTAAGCCATTGCCCAGTAAAGGTTTCTCTGGTACACTGCTTTAGGAGTAACATTTTCCATCTTTCTTTTGGGAATTTCTTACCTAGGGAGGTACGTACAATGGAAGCCTTCTTGAACTTCGTCAGAGATCACTGGCATTTTGCAATAATCATGTTC
The DNA here is from genome assembly GCA_025060195.1 of Gemmatales bacterium. Lineage (GTDB taxonomy): Bacteria > Planctomycetota > Planctomycetia > Gemmatales > HRBIN36 > HRBIN36. Next base: position 20,761 of record JANXCQ010000014.1, read on the forward strand.
GGGATGTCTTTTGCCGCGGTAGTTCTGTTGGTGTGGCGGATTTTGCTGAACATCCACAGTAAGACCAACATGGATAAATTCTTACCGTTGTTGCAGGAAGCATTGAACAAGGGCGGTATCGAAGCGGCTTTGAAGTTGTGCAAGGCGCAACCGAAGTCGCAGGTAATTCCGAGCAGGTTGTTCGTCGCAGGCCTGGAGAATGCGCGTCAGGGGGCTGCGGCCATGCGTCGTGCCATGGCTTCGGCTATCGAACTGGACATTCTGCCCCGACTGAACTTTTTGCTGCCCCCCATCCTGGCCATCGGAAAGATTGCCACCATGGTCGGTTTGCTCGGAACCGTGATCAGCATGATCGGGACGTTCCAGACGCTGGCACAATCGTCTGAGGGTCAGGCCGCGATGTCGCACGCTACGCGCGAAATCGGCTTGGCCTTGTTTGCGACGGCGTTGGGATTGCTCACGGCTATTCCGCTGGTGTTCGCGTATGTGCTGTTCAAAGCTTGGGTGCAAAACTTCGAGACGCAAATGAAGGCGCATGCGCAGAAGCTCATACTCCTGGTGCAAGCCCACAAACAAGCAAAGGCTGGTCGTGCGGAGACCCGCAGTGGCGCCGCCGCTGCCAGTTGATGGGATGGTCGTAGAACGGTTGCGGCAATATCAGGTAGGGTCGAGGCCATGTCCGATTACGTCACCGCCTGGGATGTCTGGCTTAGCGATCAAAATACCGTGTACACCGGTGTGCCCTTTTCTGCGGTCTGTGATTGGATCGTGGATGGCCGACTTCTGCCGCAGGACCGGGCCCGTCCTCATGGTAATGCCAACGCAGTTTGGCAACCGTTGACCCGCTACGAATGGTTTGCCCCTTATTTCGTCGCACAAACTGCTGCGGGCGGGTCGGATGACGCTGCGGAAGCCCACGAATCTGTCGAGTTGGGGCTAAAACTAAGGAAAGAGGAAGACGAAGGGGAAGTGGACTTGGTGCCGTTGATTGACATTAGTATGGTGCTTCTGATTTTCTTTACGATGATGCGGTTGATGAACGCAGCCCAAGGAGCGGCCCAATCACGAGCCGCCATTCCCACGCCTGAAGCCGAAAACGGTTACGTTGTCGAGAAGGCCGATATGATCACCATCGGCCTCCATGTGGACGAAAAAACACAGGCGTTGCAATACTATGTCAACGAGGAACCTGTGAATCCGAACAACGAGGAGCAGATGCTTTATCAATTGCGTTTGCTCTTGGAAAAGCGGGTGGGGGAGCCCCGCGTTATTTTGCGGGCCCACGAAAATCTGCCGACGAGTACCGTCAAGCACGTGCTGGCTCGCCTGCAGGAGCATGGTATCAAGACCATCGCGGGGGAAGTGCGCGATAAATATCGCAAGAGGTAGTTATGACTTGGCGAGTGCGCCACGCGGGTTCGCCGACGAGTGTCTCGCTGAGCACTGAAGCGCTCGTAGAAGCGCTACGCGATGGGGTGTATGAGACCAGCGACGAAATTTTTGACTGGGAAGAGCGGCAATGGGTTCCCATTGAGGAACATCCCGAATTTGCAGAATTGGCCGAGGAGTTGGAATCCCTGGGCGAGAGTCATCATGAGGAAGAAGACGCCAGTCCCGATATGGTGCCCCTGATTGACGTGTGTCAGGTGTTGCTTGTGTTCTTCATTCTGACCATGACTTATTTGGAGTTGACGAAGGCGCTCATGTTGCCGCCAGTGCCTACTGATACGCCTGAGGCTATTCCCCGCGTCAGCCGTCAACAAGTGGAACAGACCATGATCCGAATTCGTGCGGAGCGGCAAGGGAATCGCGAACTGGTGTTTGTCGATGGTCAGGAAGTGCCTTTGGAGGATCTAGTGAATGCGTTGACTCGCATTGCTCGGCAAAGCCGGAAGAATGAGATTCTCCTGGAAGACCGTGGCGTGAGTTGGGGCACGACGGTGAAAATTCTAGATGCGGCCACCGGGGCGAACATTCGCAAAGTGCACTTTGCATTGTCGAGCAGCCCTTAGCGCTGATGACGAACGAAGCGATTCGCTCGGGAAACGTAAGGCTTCAGTTGTGGACGGTGTGTTCGGTTACCCGCCAAGCAGACGCCGCAGGAAACGCAAGCCTTCCTCAAGATCGCGCTGGGCAGTCAAGCCGGGTCGGCGTTTGAGAGACAGCCAGCCGCGGTAGCCAGCGTCCCGCAGCGCGTTAGTCAGGCCGACCCAGTCCACGTGTCCATGACCGAGAGGGACTTCCTGGGCGGGGTGTTGGCGTGAACCGCGTCGAGCTTCCCGCGCCTGAACGTAACATAGGTGCTCGTACAATGAGGCAACTGCTTCCTCGGGCTCGTAACCGTGGGCTACCAACGTCGCGGGGTCGAGGGAAATGCCTAGACCCCCTGATTGTAAACGTTCCAGCAGTTGCTTCCAGACCATGGGCGGGGTAGCTCCCGTTTCCAAAGCAAGCACAGAGCCGACACGCTCGCCGTATCTTCCTAAGGTGTGCAAGACGTCGGCTAGTGCTGTGTACTGAGGGGAGGCTGGGTCCTCGGGTAACGTGCCAGGGTCGAGTACTACAATCCGACTGTCTACATCATATGCCAGTTCCAGTGCCCGACGCACTAGGTCCATCCGTGCTTCCAGTCCCTCGGGCTGATCCAACCCTTTGGCCATGGGGACCCGCACTCCCGCCGCCTGGAGGTTATTCGCCTGCAAAAGATGGCGGAGTTCCCGACGACCACTTTGGCTGAGTTGGTCGGGCGCTAAGTCTCCTACCGCGTCCCATTCTGCCCCGTGTACGCCCCAATCCCGCAGCCGCTTGATGGCCTTGCGAAAAGATTCATTCAGCGACGGTATCGCTACAGCAAAGCGGAACCAACTCATGGCGGTCGGATACCCTGAAAAGTAGGCTGACTGGCTCGGCCAATTGGCGAAAGGCCTCCATGGGTAAGCTCACGGTGTCCCACTTCGGACTGCGTAGTTTCATGTGCTCCATATATCGTTCGACACGTACACCGCAAAGCCCGAAGATTTTCTTATGCCATGACCAAATTTCGAGCCAGGCGGGATAAACTTCGTCGCTTGGAGCACGAATGTGGTAAACAAATACTAAAACTCCCTGGGCATGCAGGGCTTCCGACCAGCGAAGTAGGCTGTGGCAATCCGATCGCGTGCACCAACGTTCCCAGACGCGCCGCGGCTTATGTGTGTTCCCACCCGGATAACGCCGACCTTTGACGTCCACCACTAAGTCTCGCCCGTCGAAACTTCGAACAACCAAATCGGGACTCTTAACCCCCTGCCCGGTCAGGTGCTGGCGGTGTGTCTCGTCAATGAAAAAGTACATCAAGCCTTGATGTCTCAACCACGCAACAAACGCTTTTTCGTAGCCATTTCCACCGTCCATGCTGGGGTTTCCTGGCAATTCTTGCGACTTGACGCCAAGGTTTACTGCTAATTGTAATGCTAGTGGGCCGAGTCGGCGATAGGCATTGGCAGGGTGCGTTGGCAGACTTGCTGTCAAAGGCGAATCTTAATACTTCGTGCTTTGCTGACGAGCTTGCGATGGTGTTTACTAAATTGCGGAGCGACGCGCTTGAAGAGGCCGGGGTCATAAGCGGAGCCTGCTCATTCCCGTAACAGAACTCACCGACTTACCTCAGGGCATAGTCTGTGCTGTGCAAGCCAAGTTATTCGGGTGCGCAACACTCTGAGGTCGCCGCGCAGGTATAATTGCTGGCCCTGTAAACGATGGTCTTGGCTGCTCTGGGGGTACGATTATCGGTTTAGTGCCCCTCTTAGCCTGAGGGTTGCAAAAGCCTGGGGTAACTTGGTCGCGTAGTAATAGGCTGTGCTCACCTAGCTCAGAAGTCGTTGCCGAAATCGCCCCCTGCAAAATCGCTTCCCGCAACATCGCTGTCGCCGAAGTCGGCACCGTAGTCGGTAGGTTCATCTTGGATGCCGTAATCGGGTTCAAAATCTTCCGCGGGGGCGCCGGAGCCCGAGAGCTCGTGCTCGGCTTGATCGAAATCGGCACCTGTGGTCCAGACGGAGCCGGCCTCAGGAGCGTAAGGAGGCAGTGGGTTCTCAGTCGTCGGCACATTGGTAGGGCCGGCTGTGGGCGCGGTTGCCGGTGCTTCCGGGCCAGCTCCTTGTGCCGCTCCCCGGAAGAAACGGTCGTAGAGCCAGCTACCGAGCGCAGCGCCAAACATGCCAGCGAGGAAGGAACTCAGGAACGTAGGAGCGCTAGAATAACTACCTGCAGCGACAGGGGAGTTTGTGCCAGCCTGTTCAGGAGGAACGGATGAAGGCTGGGCAGGGTTACTTAGAGCGTACATCAATCCCCGCAGAAGTGCCAAAACAATCAGGATGCCTAAGCCAAGTAAGATTGCCCAAAACACCCACGACCATTTGGTGGATGGCGAAGGATTGCCAGATGAGGGGGAGTTTGTATCATCGGCCGGCGCCGGCGTTTGAGCCGGGGATGGCTTTTGGGCCGTGCCCGATAGCGCTTGGTTCAGCCATGTGACGGTTTCTAACAGGGCTTGATCATATTGTTTGGCGCGGAGTCGCTGCAGGAGGGTACTACGGAGTGTGTCGAGTTGCTCTTGAGGTAACCGCTGGGTTAGGGTCTCGTGCCAAGTGATTTCGAAACGTGCGGGATCGCGGCAGATCAAGATATAAAGGTGAGCACGGTGCGCGGCCCGACGCTTTTCGGCCCAGGAACGGAATGCCATGGGACGTTTGTCGGGAATTTTCGCGAATTCGGCCAAGTCGCTGGGAGGTCGGGCAAACGTTTCAATTACTAGGACCAACTGATGTTTTTCGCCCAGCTTTCGCAGTTCTTTGTCCGCTTGGACGAGCGTCGCTCGGTGGAAAAATTGACCTTCATCGAACACCTGGCCCCATGCGGGCTTGGGAAGCAATATGCTTAGCGCTGTAAATACCGTGATCCACGCCAGCGGGCGAGGCATGGTTATCTCCTACTCAGGGGCGTTCTTTTGCCATAGTGCATCTTGCGCAGCGACAGTACTGCTACTGCCTGGTTGGGCCAAGCCATTTTACCCAAGATTGACAGGCAGCTACATGACAGGAGCTAATTAGTATCAATGACACTCTTGCGGACCGTCGCTAAGCTGAAACACTGCGAGTTAATGGTTGGCTTAGTCGTTTAAGTGCCGCGGCAATTTCATTGGCGGCACGACGAGCGGCTTGTTCAACGGGAACGGTCCAACTTGTGGCCTCGTGCCGCCATTTCAGTTCGACTTCCCCGCGTTGCAGCGCCTTTTCCCCCACGACAATGCGCAACGGCAAGCCAATTAGGTCGGCATCGTTGAATTTGAAGCCCGCACGTGCATCGCGGTCGTCGAGGAGGACTTCGACACCTAACTCAGTGAGTTCGCGGTACAGGCGTTCGGCCGTTTGCATGAGTTCAGGGTTAGTAACATTGAGCGGCAGGACTAAGACGTGGTATGGGGCGAGGCTGACGGACCAGATAATGCCTTTCTCGTCATGACTGGTTTCGATGAGCGCCGCTAGGATACGGTTGATGCCGATGCCGTAGCAGCCCATGATGATCGGATGAGACTGGCCTTTATCATCGAGGTAATGGGCGCCGAGCTTGGCGGAATATTTGGTGCCGAGTTTGAACACGTGCCCGATTTCGATACCGCGACGCAAATGGAGGGTGCCTGGACAACGGGGACAGGCGTCGCCGTCGCTGGCGATGCGCAAGTCGCCGATCCAGTCCGGTTGAAAATCCCGACCTGGCTGCACGCCGACAAGGTGATAATCCGCTTCATTGGCACCAGTTACGCCATTGCGGACGTGTATCACGGCGCGGTCAGCAAGCAGGCGGACCCGTAAACCCAGCGGGCCCGCGAAGCCGACGGGAGCGCCAGTTACCCGTTGAATCGTTTCCGGGTCAGCCAGTTCCAAGCGCGAGGCGGCCAAGGCTCGGCGGAGCTTGTTCTCATTGACTTCGTGATCGCCGCGTACGAGCACGGCCACGGGTTCCCCATCGGCCAGGTAAATTAACGTCTTTATCATCTGTTGCGGCTGACAGGCGAGGAAAGCACTTACCTGCTCGATGGTGGTGCGTCCGGGGGTATGCACCTTGCGGAGCGGTTGCTCGGAACCAATCGGTGGAGCGGCTTGGGTATCCCCGACCTCGGCGCGTTCCAGATTGGCTGCATAACGACATTGCTGACATTCGACCAAGGCGTCCTCCCCGGTATCGGCCAGCACCATAAATTCGTGCGACGCTTCCCCGCCGATAGGACCACTTTCCGCTTCCACGACGACATATTTGAGACCACAACGGTCGAAAATGCGGCAGTAGGCGTGGTACATTTTGTCGTAACTTTGATTCAAATGGGGCAGGTCCACGTCGAAACTATAGGCGTCCTTCATCAGGAACTCGCGGGTGCGCAATACACCGAAGCGTGGCCGCGGTTCATCGCGGAACTTGGTCTGGATTTGATAGAAAATCACGGGCAGTTGTCGGTAAGACGTGATATGATGGCGGACAAGGTCGGTGATGACTTCCTCATGCGTTGGGCCAAGAACTAGCAGCGCATTTTTCCGGTCGCGCACTTTCATCAGCGTGTCGCCGTAGTCCGCGAATCGGCCCGTCTCTTGCCACAACTCGGCAGGATGAATCGCAGGCATCAGAATTTCCAGGGCGCCCGCGCGGTCCATCTCTTCGCGGACGATTTGGGTGGCCTTTTGCAACGCCCGGAAGCCGAGGGGTAGGTACGTGTAAGCCCCAGCCACTAGCTGCCGAATTAACCCAGCCCGAACCATGAGACGATGGCTGGGTACTTGGGCGTCAGCTGGGTCCTCTTTGAGCGTCGGTATGAAAGTTTGGGTCCAGCGCAAGGTTGACTCCCCTCCTGCTTTTGCAAGCTTGCCCTCTCAGCGCGTGATTGTATGCGCAAGCGGCACGATTGGGAGCTTTCACGGCCTTCTGGGTCCAGAACTCATGCTCGGATTTTAGAGATATCGGGGCCACCATTGCATCTAACGCGCGGCATCTGTAGGCCGAACCAAATTAGGGGGCTCGCAAGAAACCCGGTGTAAGGCGTGTCGCGGCAGTTACACGTTCACAAGCAGTGCGACCCAGAGTGGCAGTCGTGATTTCGTACTTCGCAAAGCAACTAACAACCCGGCGAAAAAGTTGAGCGCGAGCGAAGAAGAATCCGCCGCGGTAAACTTAAAAAGCCACCGAATATGGCTACTTCTTACGATGGCGAATCTTGCTGCGCATACGGCGTTTTTTCCGCCCAACTTTGCGCCGGCCCTTACCACGTCGTCGGCTACCCATTACAGGATGGCGAGCGTCAAATATCCAGAGCATGTCCCACCCTTTAGCACTACTTGCACTGTGCAAGTTATACAATCAAGTTGGTCCGATGGCAATCGATTTTTTCACCTCCTCGGGTGTTGAATAACAGGCAATTACTCGACGAGGGAGAAAGTAAGTTGCGTGCCTTGGGCAATTCCGATTGGGCCCAGCATAGTGGATCCGTTTCGTAACATAATCCCTTTGGAAACCCTTACCAACCGGTCAAACTGGACGGTTTGTGGCATTTTAGTGCCGAAGGTGGGAGTCGAACCCACACGGGCTTATCGCCCACCAGGTCCTGAACCTGGCGCGTCTGCCAATTCCGCCACTTCGGCTCAGCCAATTTATTTTATACACGGCGAAGTTGCTGCCTTCCACGCGCTAATGTGAGGGAGTGATGCTGAACCACGTCGGCCTTAGATAGTCCAAAAATAGGGGACTAGCTTATTCTAGTCCTCCCTTATAAGCAGAGGCTGCTCAAGGAACTAGCAACTACGTTTGGGCGTTCGTTCGGTGGCAGTCTTAGTACGCCGGGCTGACAAAAAATCGGACGCTCATCCTCGAACTCATTTCCAGCATCCTACCATCATGATGTCTCTGCAGCTGAGGAATAATTCGATACTCCATAAACTAAAATCACTGGTTAGCCGCGCTAGTGGTTATGGCCAACTGGAGCTACGTCGTTAAGTATCGGCCTGCGTTGTCCCAAATCCGGCCATCGTGGTACAATAGAGAACAACGTCGAGGGGTGATGCGCCGGCGTAGCTCAACGGCAGAGCACCGCTTTCGTAAAGCGGGGGTTGTGGGTTCAAATCCCACCGCCGGCTTTTTTCGTTGGTCTTGCGTGCTTATAACGTCAAACGCCGACTTAGCAGGGGCGAACCGACGACCTAACGTTGCTCGAACAGACACATCGAAACGGAGTCCAAGGCATGCGCGCTATAGGCCCATTAGCAGGCTTGTCAGGTGCACTCCTAGTGCTAGTAGCTTGGTGCCTTCCTCGTGCGGGAGAGGAAAAATTCGTGGGTGCTGCCCCTCCACCTCCACCGCCGAAAGCTTCTCCCCTCACGCCTGAAGAGGAACTTGCCACGTTCAGTTTACCGCCGGGGTTTCGTATCGAACTAGTGGCAAGCGAGCCGGAAGTGCCTAAGCCCATTACTGTGGTTTGGGACGCCGCGGGACGTATGTGGACGATGACCGCCGTGGAATACCCCGTGGACGCGAATGACGATCCGCAGAAAGCCCAGGCGCTGTTCGCGCAAGGCGGGCGGGATCGCGTGCTGGTTTTTGACAATCCTTACGGCCCGGGGCCTCATAAACCGCGGATTTTCGCCGACGGCCTGGCCATTCCGTTGGGACTCCTTCCCTACCGCGACGGTGCGTTCGTGCAATACGGTAGCGAGATTCTCTTCTTACGCGACACAGACGGCGATGGCCGGGCTGACCAGCGCGAAGTTGTCCTAAGCGGTTTCGGAATCCAGGATTCACATCTTTATCCCCACCAGTTCACCCGCGGCCCGGGCAACTGGATTTATTTCGCTCAAGGAGCTTTCAACCGTTCAGTGGTCAAAACCCGCGACGGCCAACAAGTACGCTTTGATTATTGCAAAATGGGACGATTCCAGCCGGATGGCACACGGTTTGAAATTGTGGCCTGTGGTCTGAATAACATCTGGGGGTTTGTCATTACGCGGGAAGGAGAAATGTTTATTCAAGAAGCCAACGATCTTGGCTATAGTGTCATACCCCTGACCGTAGGGGCCAACTTTCCTGGACACGGTATGGAAAAACTCAAGCCCTATGCGCCCTGGCAACCGGCCATTGGCGATCATTTCCGACTAGGCGGCACGGGCTTATCGGGCCTGGCGTACGCAGAGGACGAAGATGGTTGGCCGGAACCATATCGGCACGTGATGTACGTGGCCAACCCGATACTACAACGCATCCAAGCTATCAAACTGATTCGCGATGGCGCCCATTACCGACTGGAAAAGCTCCCCGATTTCTTGCTATCTTCGGATGAGTGGTTCCGCCCCGTGGCCATTCATTTTGGCCCCGATGGGTGTTTATACGTCGTGGACTGGTACAACAAAATCATTCAACATAACGAGGTGCCCCGTAATCATCCCGAGCGGGATAAAACGCGCGGTCGCATTTGGCGTATTCGCCATGAACGCCAGGCACCACGCCAAGTCGTGAACTTGAAACGGCTTCCTGAGGACGAACTCCTGCGGCGTCTCGATTCGCCCAATAGTTGGGAAGCTCGGACGGCCTGGCAGGAGATTGTCGATCGGCAGGCGGTGAATCTCGTGCCCCAGTTACGCCAATGGGTTAGCGATGGGCAACGACCGGCCGACCGACGTATCCGCGCATTATGGGCCTTGGAGGGAATGCGTCGCGCGGATTTGGAAACTGTGAAGATCCTCTTACGAGACGCTAACCGCAACGTCCGTCGCGAAGCGGTGCGCGTGCTGGGCACGCAAGATCTTCCAGCGGAGCAAGTGATTCAGTTATTGGAACCGTTGACAGAAGACCCGGATCCCCAGGTGCGAGCGGAAGTCATTCGCACCTTGGGCGCTGTGAATCCACCGAGCGCGGAGGTCATTCGACTACTTGTGTACATGGGCAAAGAGCGGCTTGATGGCCCGACCATGAAGCTGCAGCAAGGTGGCGTCGTAGCCAAGCTGGGACTAGCTCACGACCGCGATTTTGAACGGTACTTAGTTCGCGCCGCGCTGGAGCAGCACCCCGAGCTGTTAGACCGCTGGCTCGGCTCACCCGCTGCCCAAAAATTGCCCCTTGAAAACCGCCTACTAGCCGTGTTGGCGCTACCTGCACAGAAGTCAGCGCAACATTTGGCAACTCTCCTGCCGCAACTGCGTCGGTTGCCCGATGAGGAAGAACTCCTCCGTCTCACTGAGGCAGCCGACTTGGCGGAGGTACGCACTGCCTTGCAACAACTTCTGCAACGGCGTGAGATCGTGGAGTTGCTCCTGTCCGCGCGACAACGCGTCAATCCTTCTGGGATCATGCCATTACTCGAGCAGACGGCCCTACGATTCTGGTCAGGGAATGCAGCCGACCGTCAGCTCGCCCTGCGCCTGTCTGTAGCGTTTCGACTGAACGTCCTCGAAAAATCGTTAGTCGAACAGCTTCAATCTCCGCAAACTTCGGTGCAGGAGAAGTTGGAAGTGCTCCGCGCTTTGCGGGAAATTCAACCAAGCCGCGCCGACATATTTGCTCAGCTGATCCTTCAACTCCCTCCCGGAGTTTTGCGGAACGAAGCCATCTTAACGCTCGTACATGCGAAAGACCCCCAAGCGCCGCAGCTCTTCTTCAGCTTGGTGAACCTTCTGAACCAAAAAGAAAGGCAAGCGGGCCTGAATGGGCTATGCACCACTCGAGGCGGCGCCCGAGCGATAGTACGCGCCTTCCAGGACGGCACGCTCCCCGAAGATTTACTCGATGCCTCCCTCTTGGAACGTTTGCAAATTTTACTCGGACCTGATCCACAATTGCTGGCGTTTTTACAAAAGAACAGCGAGTTATTACGGCCGGTTCTCTGGCTTGATGGTCGCGATGACTCCTACGTGGATGAGCCCATCACGCTCCGCGGCCCGTTTACTGTGGAAACTTGGATTCGCCTCGACGAGCCAATCACCAATGCGGACAGTATCCTCGGTCGTCCTGGCGTAGCGGATTTCAATTTTCACGACGCCCGTTTTCGCGTGTGGTGTGGTCCAAAGGTCGGCGACGTAATTATCGCTAAGCGGGCCATGGCTCCGGGAGCTTGGACGCATCTAGCCCTGACTCGCGACGCCCAGGGCCGATTTGCCATTTACATCAATGGCGAACTCGACACCGACCAGGGCCGACCCTTTGCCGAGGATTTCGTGGACCTACGTATCGGCCACAGCAATCCTAGCCAAGGAACTGCCGCCGCCTTTGCGGAGTACCGTATCTGGAACTATGCCCGCAGCCCGGAAGAAATTCGTCAATGGTTTGATCGCAGCTTCGCCGACTCTCCTAAGCCGACAGGTTTGGTGCGGTATTATCACGATGAACATTGGGGCCAGCTGCACGGTGGCGCTCGCGTGACTCGGACGACCGATTACCCACCGATTTTGACAGCGCAGGAAGCCCGGCAATTGGAAGAAAAATTTGCACGTTACCGCCAATTGGCCCAGCAACCTGGTGACGTCGCCCGGGGGAAGACGGTGTTCGACAAGCACTGTCTCGTTTGTCATGCCGTGGGCAACCGCGGGGGACAAATTGGTCCGACTCTAAGCGGCGCTGGGTCTATGACGACAGAAGCGCTGTTACGCAGCCTTTTAACGCCTCATGCTGCCGTGGAATCAGGGTATCGCCTGTTCCGCGTGGAAACACGCCAGGGGGTCTTGCTGGAAGGCTTCCTGGTGAAACAAACCGACGACGAAGTCATTCTGCGGAAACCCAATGAGGAAGATAAACGAATCCCCGTTCAAGAAATCTACCGCGCTGGCTTCACGCGCAAAAGCGTCATGCCCGAAGGTTTGCTCGAAGCACTGACTCCTGCCGAGGTGGCAGATTTGTTTGCTTACCTACGCACCTTGAAGTAACCCGTACAACCACACTGCCACGGGCTGCCAAGCTGGCAGTCAGACCTCATCGCGTTCCCGTTTTGGAACAAGTACTTTTTTCAACTTACTAATCACAAATAACTTGGGAAAAATTTTACGATTGTTGTTTCTGGCATATCTTTTGCGAACAAACTTTGCAGAGTTTATTTGGCAGTGAGAGCACGGTCATGCTCATCTGGCCATTCCGCACGAGTTGGGACGTACTCGATGAGCTGCAGCGCGAGATGGAACATATTTTCAACCTCGCGCTAGTTGGTAGTCGTTTATTTTGGGAGACGTTTCGCCAGTATCCCCCGATTAACGTTTACGAGACTTCCAGTGAATATATTTTGCTGGCGCCAGCTCCGGGACTGAAGCCGCAAGATTTGGAGATAACAGCCGTAGCGGATCGGTTGACTATTCGAGCCGAGCGGCGACGTCAACAAGTGGCACCTGAGGAAACGTTTCGTCGGGAAGAACGTTGGAAGGGCAGCTGGTCGCGTATCTTGACCCTACCGGATCGAGCCGACACGGATCGAATTACTGCGACTTTAGACAATGGCCTACTGATTGTCCGCATTCCCAAGTTGCCGGAGGCGCCGGCTCGCCAAGTCCAGGTACGCGTCGCTTAGCGGGGGTACCCACATGGCCCGCGAACGAGATGGCTTGGAAACTGCAATTTCGGCACAGCAAGCTTCGCCCTTCCTGGAGCGGCGAGACAATGTTTTTACTCCTCCCTTGGATATTTATGAAACCCCGGACGGCCTCGTGTTAGAAGCTGACCTGCCAGGGGTAAGCGGAGAGAATCTTCGGGTTTGTGTGCAAGGAAGTGTGTTGGAGATATTCGGCAAAGTAACTTGGCCAATCCCAGATGACGCGCGGTTGATTCACGAAGAGATGCGGCCCGGAAATTTTTTCCGCTCACTCATTTTGCCTGAAGAGGTGGACGTTGACGCTATTAGCGCTGAGTTTCAGCACGGAGTGTTGCGCCTGCTATTACCCAAAGTGTCGCGAGCCAAACCGCGGCGTATCGAAGTCAAGCTGGCCCAAGTTGAGCCACCGTCAGCTTCCCATCCTTTTGAAGTTCCCAAGTAAGCTTTCCCAAGGAAGCTCAGAGTAAATCCAAATAAATTAATCAGATAGACGGTCTTTTGGCGGTTGTAAGTTTGGCTAGCCACGAGTTAGCACTCTTGCCATTGGGCAAATCGCAATTGGTTAAAACTTGTCTGTTTCTGCCCTTGCCCAGCCTACATGAAGCTTCCCAAGCCGACTTAAAAACCAGAGTCCCATAAAGAGTATTGAGGTTTCTAGGTATTCCGGCTAAGCAGGGTAATGCCCCTGGCCAGTTGTGGTCGAGACCATGCCTTACTGGTGATTGTATGGTTCGCCTATACTAACCTTAGTCATGAAAAGCGGATCGTATCGGGTAAATTGGGTACAACGAAGAAGCTCAGCTGTCGAATCGCGAATTAGTCCGTTGCACCCAACTGTTTGTCAAAGGTGCATTCCGGCTTGCCGATAGAAAGTACGTCGTTGCACAACAAGCAGGACGGTCAAAATGGGAGAGCAAAAAGCTTATTCATCGCAGGATGAAGTTGTCGAATGCCTCCTAACTAGCGTCCTGCGAGCAGAATCGCTGACCTTCGGAAATAACCCCAACTAACCTAAAAACAACCTTCCTTGAGGCGACCAGACTGGCTGGTAGTTCGTCTCCTCCCGCTGGGGCGTGCGGAGGGTGCTAGACCCGACGCACGCTCTTTTTTGTGCGATAACGTTGCGCTTTCCCCTTTGTAGCTGCCTAATCCTTAGCACCGACTATCATTACTGTGGCAACTGAACGGGCTCGCCGCCGGCTCGGGTGCCCAAAGCACGCCAGATTGCTAAGGCAATTGAACCGCGGACGACTCGTACCGAGCCATCCATCATCCCGACGTTGACGAGATTGCCTGGATGGTAACTCCGGGCTGTGATCGCTGCACACGTGCGAATCATCACATGACTGCCCTCTTGGCGGGAGTTGAAGTCGCAATGGCGGAAGATCATACCATTCCAGGTGACTTGGACGTCGGTCATAGGTGGCAAAGTGGTGGTAAAACCTGCGTGGTGGACGCGACCATCGGGCCACTCTGAGTGTCCCGTATTGTCGTTGCGTGTCGGCCCCATCCTCTTATCGGGCGCAGCCATGACCAAGGCAGCCACTTCCTCAGATGTGGACGGAATCACGTCGCAGGGATCGGTGCTCATGTTGCGCGAATATGGCGTAAAGGCACGCACTTCAGCAATCATGAGCGTGTTACTGGTGCCATCGAGCGCCGCCAACTGACCGAGCGTCAGTTGCGCGTTGGGAAAGAATACTCCATCACTCCCCTGCCCGGTCTGTGGATTCCAAACCAACCAGGTGCCGAAATTGAAGCCGTAGTTGTGGGGATACACATACGGTTCGGGCACGCCATTGACCAAGCGTGTCCGCACCGTGTCATTGACCTCGCTGGGACACATAAACACAGGGATACGCATCTGCGGCACTCCTGTATGGAGCTGTTGGTCCCAAGGAACTTCTAGGTCCACCCGGGCTCCTGCGTTGCCCTGCTCGATAAACTCCAGGATGCGTCCATGGATTGACCATGATCGGTTATTCGTGCCGAAGGTGGCCCCGATGGGAGCTAGCATACTGGGGGGCAGCACACCGTAATGAGATTCGTAATTATGCACGGCAAGGGCTAACTGTTTGATGTTATTTTGACAGCGCATGCGATTAGCGGCCTCCCGCACCCGCTGAATAGCTGGCAGTAGCAGAGCCATGAGTAGCCCGATTATGGCGATCACGACGAGCAACTCGATAAGTGTGAATGCCGACTTGCATCGCGTTTGCCTGTGCATGACGCTACTCCTTGGAGCGTGGATGCGAGTCCCGGGCACGGTCGTTGTGTGAGTTGGTCTCACAGGATTCTTACCTAGTTCTATAATATCGCTCGCTGTTACACTGTGGCTAATGCTGTCGCTAATTCTTAACGTTTGACGATTGGCAGCCCTGCATACTAACAAATGCCGCTTAAGAATAGGAGGTCTACGCAAGGCCCGTGCTAAATGCCGATTCTCAACAGGCGCGTCGGGGCATACCTGTCCCGCGCGCACCACCCTGGCCATACTACTGGAACGCTAGCCGCTCCAAGGGTCGGCCGAGCACTCCAATTTGTGGAGAAAAGGGGAGCATCACGGTGCCCTCGGCAGCTAGTTATGGCAAGTCACTCGCAGTATCTGCGGGCACTAGCTCATCCATGCGGGATGTTACAGGCGAGTTATAGTCGCAGCGCAATAAACAAGTTGGAGAGACCCCGTCGGAACTAACTTGGGGGTAGTTCGCTCCGCGCCAAGCCGCGTCCTGTACGGTTTGGTTGTCTAAATTGTCGCAAATAAATCGCGGTAAACTGTAACCACGTTGCTCCGTAGTAGCCGCTTCACAACGCTAGAGGCGTTATCTTTTCCCACCATGAGGTTACGGGGAATAAAACGCAGTCGTGGCCCATGAAGGCACAGAGAGTGGTGTGTGGCCTGCGCCTGTTCAGAACATAAGACTGTTTGGATTACTGTTAGGGGGTCTCACTACTACATTGAAGCGGAAACGGAACGCGACGTTGTCTTGCGCAAGTACCAAGCAAGCTCGAAGTTTCCGAACACCACACATTTGGTTGGGGATTTGGGCTGGACAAAGTGAAATTCGATTGGCATATGCGTCAGCGAGTATGGCCAGCATGCCCACAGTTGAGCGGCCGACACTTACGGGGGAATCTCTTGATGACCATGTATGCTGCCAACAGTCGCCACAGGTGCCCCGCGCAGGGCACTGTGCAGCAGGCGGGAATGATTAAGGGGGAGAAATTTTTCTCGTGCGGTCACCTTCCGCGTTCAGTGACCTGCCGACCCTTACGGAGTACGACCGCTTGGATCTTTAGCACAGTTCTGGGCACAGCGCTACTGGTAGCCCTTAGCTGGGCCGAAAGGTCAGGATTTGCGGAAACTCCTGGTCGTGGGAATAGCCGAGTGTCACCAAGTTCATCTGGAGGCGAAGGCTCGTTCACGGATGGGCTTCGGCCTCGTCGTGCCGCGACTGAGGCCAAACCGCAGGCCAACGACACGAACCGGGTTTCAGGCCGATCCTCCTCCCGTGCCATCACAGAACCGATCGCCGCGCGATTACAACGTCGTTTAGAAGTTTGCGACCGTATCAAGCTCTTGGCTCTAGAAACCGGCGACGCTCGCTTGGAGGAAGAAGCGTGTAAGGTTGAGGATTTGATCTGGCGATGGTATTTGCAGGAACAACAGCGTGTAAGTTCGCCCACTCGAGGCGCGCTACCCGGTTCAGCACGCACTAGGGACACAGGACATCGGGCCTCGAGCGACCCTTCACGCGGTGGGCCTGAGCGTCCCGTGCCTCGCAGCGCCACAAACTCTGAGCCACTCCAAAAGTCAAGGGAAATGGAAACCAAGCCCCTCATTCCTGCCCACGAACGTTTGGACCGGCTCGATGTGCACACGATTCGAGGTTCTGCATCTGAGGTATCCGTTCCTGTGGTGGAGCTGAGTCCCGAGGTGGGCCAAACCTCGCGTCAGGAACAGGAGAAATAATGGTGCACAATAGGTTCACTGCCTCTTTTACATCAGTTTGGTTAGCGGGAATCCTCCTGACATTTGGGTGTCAGTCGGCCCCCTTAGGGCTGCACGATCCACTGGTACGAGGCAGTGTGGTTCCTGCTGAGGAGGCCCGGTCGTACCAATCTATTTGGTGGTCGCGTGCCTGGAGTTGGTGGCCTTTCTGGTCTGATGTCGGTAAGCACTCTGCCAATCCGGAATCAAATAATCTCGCGGCTCGTTCGGTTCAGCCGGAGGAGGTTACTCCAGCGACCGCCTGGCATGTGTTGAACCGATTACGAGAAGAGGTGGAACGCGACTTAGCGGATCCGCAGAACTAACCGATGACTCAAGGATTCAGATGTTGGTAAGCGGGCGTTTCCTAGCCTTTGCCAGCATTTTGCGTTTCGGTCTGCAATAAGACAGACCTCGTCTAATGGTGGGGAGCTCACGGATGGGGCGTGGCGCTTTGGCTCTGAGCCAAACGAGCCGCGAGGTGGGTCTCGACTTCATGGTCGCGCACCAGCTCGACGTCCCGTTTACCCCGTTCGAAACGGTAAACAGCCAATTCGCCGACATACTCGCCTGGAGCCAGACGTAACGCTTGACGGCTTCGTACAGCCCGCTGGTACCATTTCCACAGACAATCAGCGCAAGTCAGACCGTAAGTCTTCAATTCTCGCGTGTAGCCATCGCTCCACTCAGCGGCGATTTTATAGATTGCCGGTCGGCCACAATTCGGTTCGTAGCACAGCACGGGATAAGGCGGCATCGGCATGGCCCACCTCGCGTTGTTGGGGATGGCTGACCCACTGAATCGCAGGCGCTCTTTGCACTGGGGCTTCTCGAAGTTGCACTACTCAGTGTTATGCTCTTTCGCCGAGGACTGCCGCTGGGCGAAATAGCGAGCGAGGCGAAGCACGGCCTTCTCCTTCGCCTTAGCTTCGACGTCCACGGTCATGGATAGAGGAAGCCAGCATACTGGAAAGTCGGCTGGTCGGATGAAATCGGCATGCTGGGTCGGATCGCGGCTACGCCAACCGCTTCGGGGACTGGAAATGTGGAAAATCGGCTCGCGATTCCACGTGGCATACGCTAACTCCGTGGCCTGCTCGACACTCAGGTCGTCGGGAAGGCATCGGTGATGATGGACGTCGTAAACCAAGGGGATTTGCAGGCTGTGGCAAAGCGGCAGAAGGTCGGCGACAGTGTAAAAGCGATCGTCGTTTTCTAAGGTGAGGCGTTGACGAACTTGATCGGGCAGCCGATCGATGGCTCGTGCTAGACGTTGCAGGGCTTGCTTTTTATCTCCGTAGATGCCGCCGGCATGAATATTGATTACGTCTGCGCCTAGGACTTCAGCTAAGTCAGCGTGCATGACCAAGTCCTGAATCGCCGCACGTACCACTTCCGGGCGTGGACTGTTCAGTAAGACAAACTGGTCTGGATGAAAACTCAACCGGATTCCATGGGATTGTGCGAAACGTCCAGCCTCGCGGAAGTGTTCGTGTATCTGGGCAGGCAGGTCGCACAGTCGGTAATGATATTGCTCATGGGTGGCCAAGGGGAGAAGGTCGCTCAACACGCGAAACGCGCGGATGCCGAGACGGAGACAATATTCCAGGGCACGTCGGAGCATGATAGCGTTGTGTTCCACCAAAGCACAGAGCCGGTGCCAAGCCGCGGCCGACGGTAGTTTACTGAGCGCTGCCGCGGTGGTGGTGCGAAAGCGAACTTCGCTAATGCCGACGAACATACAGCAGAGTCCCAATCGGCATCGGCCTACGACGAGTGGCTGAGGGGAGGCGGTACACGGGCTCATCGTACAAGAGTTCTCCAAATTCGGATCAATCCCGGCGTCAGATGTCCAATCGGCGATGCTGGCACTCCGCCATAGCAACCCGTCGGCGGTTATCACTACCGCAGCGTGCCAGATGTTCCCACGGATGTGCGAGGCGCTCAGTGGTTCTGTCGTCGGGCTAAGGGGAAATATCCGAGGATGAGGATGAGAATTATCTTGCTTAGGCTGCGGCATCGGGAGTCCCTTCCCAGGAGAGGAGCGGGGTTATATCCATACCTTCACTCGCTCCTTAAGACGTTCGGGCAGCCGTTTTTCCAGGTAACGGTGCACTTGCTGGGGATGATAACGAGTACTGAAATGCGCGACGATGATGACTTCATTGTTGAACCGTTCCGACCGCTCGAGTAGGTCATCAAGATGCATATGGCCGAACTTATGGATTTTATCTTTCTTATGCGAGGGAAGGATGAAGCTAAGCTCCGTGATCAGGATTTTCGCGTCGTACAGGGTGGGGTAAGCATCGAACACTTCCGGGCTGGTGTCGCCGGTGTAGGCCAGGACGGGCGTGCGCACTTCTTGAGTCACGGGCACACCGCTAAGCCGCAAGTCGCGGATTTTCTCGCCGGGCAAGCCATGATATTCAGGCTTGAGTTTCTGGCGGCGATTCCACACCAAGTAGCCGACTGAGGGAACGGTATGCGCGGTGCGGAACACGCCGATGACGTATTCGCGGTTCAACTCAATCTCATCGCCCGGTAAGACGCCTTTGAGTTGGCAGGTAAGTCGACCGCGGTCGAGATGTTGCCAAACGCGAAGTAAACGCTCTGTCCAAGTCAAGGACTCCGCAGGTAGGTAGATCGTGGGCGGTTCCATCCGCATCATGCGCCGGCGGGCAATATAAACGGGCAGACAAGCGGCGTGGTCGAGGTGCATGTGGGTGATGAGCCAAGTGGGCATGTTCATGAAGTCCCACGGCTGGGCTCCCAAGTCGAAGCCGATCTTCAGCTCGGGTATACGCCAATAGGTCTGGACTGCGGCGCGGGAATAGCCCTCAATTGTTAGGCCCGCGTGTTGTAAGACTAGTATGGGGGCGTTTTCGACCATGGTTGGCTGAGTCGGCATATGCACGCGTGAGAACCAGTCCGCCTGTCTACGGGCGGCTGGCTGATGCATTTTATGGTCGGCTCAATTGTGGGAAGATGACGCACCTTTGCTGCTAACGCATGTCGGCTTCAATGCTTAAGAAGGGGAAGACTTCACGGTCGGCTCGGCACCGCCCTAAACGCGCTAGACTCTTAGCAAATATGGGCTCCCTGTGTTTCCACATAAACGGCGTAAAGCGATTGGCTGGCCGTCATGAATAAACGGTTCCGCTTTGGTCCGCCGAAGCAGACATTGCTGCAAATTTCAGGCAGTCGGATGAGGCCGATGCGAGTACCGTCGGGAGCGAAAACATGCACGCCGTCGTAGCCTTCACCCACCCAGCCGGCCGAGGCCCAGACGTTGCCGTCTTTGTCGCACCGAATGCCGTCGGCGAAGCCTGCTCTTCCGTCCATTTCCATCGAGGCAAACTCCCGCCCTTTGCCGAGTTTTTTACCCTCCTTGACCTCAAAGACCATGATGTTCCGAGGAGCTTTTTCGTAGTGCGAGGCTCCAGTTTCGGCCACGTAGAGAAGTTTATAGTCGGGCGAGAAGCATAGGCCGTTGGGCTTGTACATTTCGTCGGTCATCTTTTCGACTTTCCCAGTTTGCGGATCGATGCGATAGATGGCTTCCTTGAGCATCAACTCGCCTTTCTGGCCCTCGTAGTCGAATAA
The DNA here is from genome assembly GCA_025060195.1 of Gemmatales bacterium. Lineage (GTDB taxonomy): Bacteria > Planctomycetota > Planctomycetia > Gemmatales > HRBIN36 > HRBIN36. The sequence goes on from JANXCQ010000014.1 coordinate 40,938, forward strand.
GCTGCCATAGCCCGGGTCAGTAAACCAGATGCCGCCGTCCGGGTGCACCACGACGTCGTTTGGACCGTTGAGGGGTTTACCCTGGAAGCTGTCGGCCAAGACGGTGATTTTACCGTCATACTCGTAGCGCACCACGCGGCGATGGCCATGCTCGCAGGATATCTGTCGGCCCTGATAATCGAAGGTGTTGCCGTTGCTATAGCCAGCAGGTTTGCGAAATACGCTCACGTGGCCGTCTTCATCGAGCCAGCGAAGTTGGCGGTCGTTGGGAATGTCACTCCAGACCAGGTACTTGCCCACCCCGTTCCAAGCCGGCCCTTCGGCCCACAAGGTGCCCGTATAGAGACGCTGGATCGCGGTATTTCCGATTTTGTATTTAGCGAAGCGTTTCTCCAGCACGACGATATCAGGGTCGGGGTAGCGCACGGGCGGCGCGTTTGGGCCGTAATCGCGTCCCATGAGCGTTCCTCCCAGGACAGTTAAGCTCGCGGTCAAAAATTGTCGGCGGGTGATAGTGCTCGTGTCTGCATCCGATAAGCCAGCACCATACGCACTAAGCTCCATGGCTCTATTCTCCGCAAAAGCCACAGTGAGCAATGTCAGCATGCTCGACTACAGAATACGAGCCGACATTTAGCGAGCCAACTGTAGGATTCGCATCAAGCCAAAGGACGCTATGTTACCCGCGCGAATATGAGGGTCTTTATGCATCGGGGTTCGATTCCGGAGGCGGTACGCCGGATTCTGATGGCCCCGAGGCTGGGCAAGTGGCCCTGGCGCGACGCCGACCCAGACTCAAGACCGTGCCAAATAGCCCAAAAGCCACCACAGCGGGCCAAAATGGCGTGTTGCTGATCCCTGCCAGAAGGAAATCCACACCCACGTAGCAAAGCAGTAACCCGAAGAGGCGCCGCATCCAGATTTCAGGAATCCGCGGAGCTAGGATCGCTCCGAGGTAAGCCCCTAACGTCAGGCCCAGGATAAGCAGCGGCACGGCTCCGAGCCGCACTTGGCCCCGACGATAATACTCAATGGCCGCGAATAGACCGATGGGCGGAATGAGCACGGCCAAGGTTGTGCCCTGCGCTTCGTGTTGCGTGTAGCCGAACCAGTAGACCAAAGCTGGGATGAGCAAAATACCACCACCGATCCCGAAAAGCCCGCTCAGAATTCCTGACATCAACCCAACCAGCAAATAAAGAAACCATCGCATGAAGCTACTCCTCAGCGATTACGCTGACTCACGTTCCAAGGCGTAAAGATGACCGTCATCGGAACCGAAGTATAGCGTTTCACTGACCAGGATGGGCGAGCCCCACACATTGCCGGCCGAGAACGTCCATAGGACTTTGCCCGTCCAGGAGACTGCGGCCAAGCTCACAGGCTTCTTGTCGTACTGACCATCCCGCATGGTAACGTAGATGGTGCAAGCTTGACTTCCATGTAAGGGACAAATCAAGGGTTGACAGCCGCCCCAACCATTGCCGAAATAGACGCTCCAGAGTTCCTTACCCGTGGCGGCGTCGAGACAGAAGAGTTGGCCGCCACCGTCGGTAAAGCCATAGACACGTCCGCCATAGACCGTGACTGCCCCCGCAATCAGATGCTTGGCTTGCCGATAGTGCCAAATCACTTCCCCTTTGGCGGCATCAAGGCAATAAACACTGCCCCGATCGGCTCCCATAAAGACACGACCGCCGTCAAGAACCGGGTCGGCTAAACAGTGATCCATATGCCGCTCACACAATTGCCGACGCCAAATGGCTTGCCCGGTCTTAGCATCGAAGCAATATAAGAAACCGTCTGTCGCTCCGATGTAGACGCGACCGTGAGATTCGTCCACCGCAGGCCCACTACGATGCACCAGCCCGCCGAGTAACTGTTTCCATATTAACTTTCCGCTATCCAGTTCCACACAGTATAGATGTCCGTCCCATGCTCCGAAAAAAACGCGCCCCTCAACGATGGCCGGACTGCTGTCCACACCTCGCGTGACGTCGTTATAGCCCTTTGTCCCGGGTAACCGAGGTCCCGTGGCGAACTGCCAGAGTAACTTGCCACTTATGGCATCCACGCAGTAAACATTGCCGTCAAAACTACCGAAGACGATCCGATTGTCGCGAGCGGCAGGCGTGCATTCGACGTACGATTGACACTGAAACGTCCACTGCAGTTGTCCCGTGCGAGGGTCGAGGCAATAAAGCTGACCGTTGTTGTTACCGATATACAGCCGACCGTTGGTTACACACGGGTTGCCCACAAAACCGTCGTCTCGCGGTTTCGGTTTCTCCCGGGCCGGAAAACGCCAACGCAGCCGCAGCGGAGGCTCCAACGGCCCCTCCGCGAGTGCCAAATGATCGGGGGTCTTGCCGATCATTTCCCAACCACCGCAGTCGCGCAGCTCCCGAAGCACGGTTAGCGTCAACGGCCGAGGCATACCTTGATCGGTTCCATGGACTAACTCGCCCCGCGGATTGACTACCACAACGATGTCCAGCTGCCAAGGCGGTGTCTTGTCTAAGGCGGGAACAAGTAAGTAACCACGACCTTGACGCGGCAACTGGCCATACTTGGCCAATATAGCTTGACTGCGCTCCGTCAGGCCCGCATGAGCAATCTGCTGCAACGCGTCGTTGGAAAAGAGCAAATACCAGGGGGCTGGTTTGCCCACATAATGTCTCGCGATCCAAGAATTGTCTGCCGCGTCGCCCCAGGAATGGAACCAATTGTTGATGTACCAAGGTATCCACTGCCCCTTACCTTCCTTTTCCACCCATACCTCGACAATGAGCGCGGTCATAGTCCGCTGGAGATCAAGGACCAGTTTCTGAAACACGGGCGGCAAGCGATCCACGGTGTTTTTGAGTCCCACAATCCGCACGCGGGGCTTGGAACTCAGTAAGGTGCCGCTCACGGCTTCGGTGTAGGTGGGCCCGAGGCGCCATGAATACCAAGGCGTCGGCTCTCGCGAAATCACCAGCCAATCTCCGTGTTCCTTACTCTGCAGGTGAAATGCGAAGTCATCGCAGGTGTAGCGGTCGCGCCAGTACCGAAACAGGCGAAAGTCGCGTATCTCACCGACACAATAGACGTAGCGTTTCGCTGGCCCCGGTTGGTAAGCACGGATGGCCTCGATAGGCTCAGAATCAGGTGGTAGCTGGTTCTTCGCCTCAGCGCTCCAACTAACGTCATGCGGCAGTAGCAGAGGACTTGCCAAACTCCACCCGAGAAACTTTCGACGTGTGCAGAAAAAGTTAATCCATTCTGCCATGTTAGCACCTCCTATTCATACTCATAGTGTGGCGTTCATGCATTGAAGCGCGTTGGGCGCGCCTCGACCGCGGTGCACGCCCATTTGCCGAGCTTAGGTATCGCGCTCACGCCCCAGCCAACATGGGCAGAACATAAGGGCCTTTGGGGATGACAGCTACTTTGGCGTTCGGGCCATATTCCCGCAGGGCGTCCGCTACGGCGGATTCAACGGACGGCGCTGGCTCAACGTAACACTGCCGCAATACCTCAGCAGGTAAGCCGTCGGTCACCACCTTCACCCGACAGCGCTCCAACACCTTGGCCAATTCCTCTAGTTGCCATTGGTCCATCACGAAATAATCACGCCCCAAAATACGCTTTTTAAACTCCCGAATATCAGGATTTTCGCAAATCAGGCGCCAAAACTCAGGACTACCGACACCTTCACTTAGGCTGGCCGCCAGGATGATCGTTCCGCCGCGCTTGACGATGGGCAAGGCACCTGTCAGCCCCTTGATCGCCTGATACCAGGTCGCATCCAAGGGATAGCCTGCGGCGGTGGTAACAACAATGTCCACAGGCTCAGGCACCGTCGCGCGTACGACGTTCTCACAAAAACGAACGCCTTCCCGCCACGCCAGTTCCAGGTCGCCAGCGCCGACCCAGGTAATCCGCCGCTGGCCATCAATGCACACGTTCACGATGAAGTCGCACCCTGCCAGCCGCGCTATGGCCAGAGCCTCTTCATGGACAGGATTACCTTCCAGTATGCCGCAATCGGCTCGCTCATGCTCCAGGAAGTCTGGCCCATGCCAGAACTTTAGCGTTTCCAAGGCGACTAAGCCTGGACAGATTACCTTCCGTCCCCCTGAGTAGCCGGCCATCAGGTGTGGCTCGATCAGCCCCGTGGTGATTTTGAGGTCTGCCTCCACATATCGGCGATCTACGTAAACAGGCACGCCGCGGGGCGAATAGCCTAAAAAGGCATGTTCGTGCAAACGCTTGCCATAATGATTCTCCACGCGATAGTCGCGTAGAATTTCGGGGCCTAACATTTCCTCTAACTCAGCGCCCCAGTTAGGACGGTGCAGCCCCGTGGCCACCAAAATCAATATGCGCTGCCGCGCGATCCCCTGCTGTTCGAGCGTACGTAATATGGGCGGCAAGATCACGCGGTTCGGCACGGGACGTGTGATGTCGCACACAACAATGCAAGCGCTCCTCCGACCGCGCGCTACCGCTGATAAAGGTGGTGTGCCCAGGGGTTGTTCGAGGGCACTTTCGATGGCCGAGCTTGGATCTGCTAACGGTTCCGCAGGCCGAATGTCCAGTGGCCCCCAAGTGTGGTCGGGCAGTTCTACTTCCAAGCCGGTTCGACCGTAATCTAAGCGGACCTTCATAGGCTTGCCCGTCACTGGTTTCCTAATTTCCCGCATATTTTACTAACTTTGCTACGAGCTCAAAAGCGAACGCTGCGCTTAGTGGACTTCCTGCTGCACTCCTTCTTGTCAATGGCTCTTAGAAGCTATGCGGGCTTTGCTTACAGGATTGGGCGACAGTGCAAAACGTGTTTCATGACCGGATATAACGGCCGTTTTGGGAGCGATAGGTTTCGCTGATTGCGGAAATTTTGCTTGACGTTGGCGGTCGAATTCACTTAATGAACGCGAAAGGCTATGGCGACTCCTAAATGTACGCTGGCGGCAGTCGTGGTGTTGGCATCATCTGTGGACAATAACGTGCTGGGAGAACACCGTCCTGCGGCCAGCGACTCACCACTCTCTCTTTCGAGGCCTCGGCTACTAGCCCGACGCTGCATCGAAAAAGCAAGGAAAAGGGACACCTCTCGGAGAGGTGTTTGTAAGAAATGCTTTTTGACGCAGACCGAGGAGAGGAGCACACCATGAGGATGCTTCGCTACGTCCTGATCACGGCAGTAGGAGCGGTGTGTCTGATGTTGGGCGCAGGTGTCGCCCAGGAAAAGCCAACGGGCCGTTTGCCTCCTGGCTTCGGCAAACTGGGCCTGAGCGAGGAGCAAAAGCAAAAAATCTACAAAATCCAGGCCGAATATGAAGCGAAGATTCAGGCACTGCGGGCGCAAATCAAGAAACTGGAGGAAGAAGAACGCGTCCAGATTTTCAGCGTGTTGACGCCACAACAAAAAGAATTATACCTCAAACTGCGCGGCATCCCCGAGGTTAAGCCCAACGAGAGTAAATCGGAGAAGTAGCGACTACAGCAATTGGGGCTGCCTCCGAAGAGTGCTAAGAATTGTGCTAGATCACCACTTATTGCATTGACTGCTTGCATAAAAATCCCCAACTTCCGGATTAATGGCGGCTGTGTCAAGCGTCCCACTTGTTCTCGGAGCTGCCTCAATTGGAATTGCGATGCTGCGCTCGTAGTTCAAGCCGTGGTTAGATTCTTACACCTCTGGGACATGTGTTATCGCGGCATGCGATCTCTGCCCTCGATTTGATGACGGCTAACCAGACTAGAGCCCGGATTATAGCGTCTAGACGTGGTGATTCGCGTAACTTCCAGGATCGAGTTTGTAAGTTGACATCGTTTGGGGCAAAGATTTAGATGAACGAGATCAAACATGCTAGAGCAACGCGGAATGAAAGTACTCATACTCTGTCAGCCTAGCGAGGAATTAGCATGGACGAGTATCGCCGACATTATTTGATTCCCTGGAGCGTGCAGGAACGGGAGGACCCCGTTCTGGTTGTGAGCCGAGCTGAGGGCGTTTACTTTTATGATCGCGAAGGTCGTCGTTATCTGGACTTTCTTTCGCAGTTGTTTCACTGCCACTTGGGACACGGTCATCCCCGTGTCGTGCGCGCGCTTCAGGAGCAAGCGGCGAAACTGGCCTGCCTCTCGCCGATTTTCCTTACCCAGGAGCGGGCCGAATTATCCCGCCGACTGGCTGCGAAGCTGCCTGGGGACTTGAACCGAGTTTTCTACGTCAATAGCGGTAGTGAAGCGGACGACATCGCGTTTACTTTGGCTCGGCTTATCACGAAACGGCCGAAGATTTTTGCGAAATATCGCAGTTATCACGGCACCACGTATAGCACATTAGGAGTGGCCGGCGACCCGCGCCGCATAGCCGTGGAACCCGGTCCGCCTGGGTGTGTGCGTTTTTACGACCCGTATTGTTACCGTTGCGATTTCGATAAAACTTACCCCGACTGTAATTTGTTCTGTGCCGACGCCTTGGAACGGCAATTACAGATGGAAAATCCGGCCACGGTAGCGGCCATCGTAGTCGAACCGTTTACGGGCGCGGCCGGAGGATTCCCTGTGCCGGATGGTTATCTGCGACGCTTACGGGAGATTTGCGACCGCTATGGTATCTTGTTGATCGCCGACGAGGTGATCACGGGTTTTGGACGCACGGGGGCGTGGTTCGGTGTGGATCACGAAGGTGTGGTGCCCGATCTGATGGTGCTAGCCAAGGGCCTCACAGCTGGTTACGCCCCGCTCGGCGCCGTGGCGCTGCGTGAGCCGCTGGCGCGGGAATGGGAATCACGTATGTTACCGTTAGGCAGCACATTCGCACCGCATCCGTTGGCCTGCGCCGCAGCGTTGGCCTGCTTGCAGGAGTACGAAGAGCGCCGACTGGTGGAGCATGCCCGCGCTTTGGGGGAGATTTTGGCCCAGCAATTACGCGATTTGGCACGTCGGCATCGGTGTGTCGGCGACGTCCGTTCTAAAGGCTTGCTCGCCTGTCTGGAATTGGTGAGTGATCCCGTACGTAAGACGCCGCTGGTGCCGCCAAATACCGATTCGCTGCTCCCGTTGCAGATTCGCCGACAGGCTTGGCAGGAGGGAATACACGTGTTTGTCCGGAACCACCTGATTTTGCTGGCGCCGCCGCTGATTATCGAACCAGCACACATCGAAGAAGCGATGTCTAAGCTGGATCGTGTTCTCGCCTGGGTGGACGAACAATTGCCGCTCGGCTAACCGCTGGATCATGGGATGAATCTTCATGAGTGTTCGGTTGGCGCAAATCAGCGATCTTCATCTCCCTCTCTGGCCCAGTCGGTGGCGCCAACAGGACTATTACCTTAAGCGTTTGGCCGGTTGGTTGAACATGCGTTGGCTTCTCCGCAGTGCTAACTTCAGGCTGGCGGCAAGGGTGACCCACGCCCTGGTACGGGATATTCAGTTGCGTCGGCCCGATGCTGTGGTGCTCTGCGGCGACGTGGCTTGTCTCGGCTTTGAGGAGGAATTTGCCGCGGCCACGAGATTACTCCGGCCGTTATTAGAAAACTTCCCGGGCGTAGCAGTGCCTGGGAATCATGACCATTATGTGGCTGACTCGGTGAACCGAGGTGGGTTCGAGCAACATTTCGCCCTGTGGCAGCGTGGCGTGCGCCTGGAAGGGGCCACATATCCGTTCGCGCTTCCGCTGAACAACCTAGCGCTCGTGGCGGTGAATTCCGCCCGACCTTCGACCTGGCCCTGGGACACCCGAGGCGAAGTCGGTGCTCATCAACTGAAACGCTTGCAAGACCTCCTCGCTTGTCCCGTGGTGCACAATCGTCGGTGCGTGCTAATCACGCACTATCCGCTCCTGCTAGCCGATGGTCGTCCCGAGACTCGCTGGCGCCGTCTCGTGGACGCGGAAGCGTTGGCCGAGGTGTTAGCACGCCATCTGGTCGCCGCTTGGTTGCATGGTCATCGGCATCATCCTTACAGTCATCCTCCCGACCTCCACCGTAGCTTTGCACTATTGTGCTGTGGTAGCGCCACGCAGCGTCGGGTTTGGAGCTATTTGGAGCTGGAATGGCAGGAGCACCATGTCGCGGTTCGCCGACGCTGTTATTGGCTCGCTACCGATGAATTCGTGGAAGTTGATGAGACGGTTATCCAGCTGGCCGAAGGTCTTTGAGGACATCAGATGGCACGGTTTGCTGCAAACTCGCAGTCGGCGGATAGCTCGTCCTGGGCCATGAAATTCGGGCTTTCGCGTACGTCTCAAACCGTCAATTTGCTACCGACGAGTTGACTCAAGGCTTGACACAACGCGTCGATATCAGCGTAACTGTTGAACGGCCCGACGCTGACTCGCACCGTGCCTTCGGGAAATGTGCCGAGAGCGCGGTGAATATAAGGTGCGCAATGCAAGCCGGGTCGCACTGCGATGTCGAAGCAGCTGTCGAGAATGGCAGCGACGTCGCTTGCGGGCAGACCTTCCACGCGAAAACTTAAGGTGGCGACCCGACGCCGGGAGTCATCGTGACCGAACACTTCAAAACCATCCCGCTCCCATAACCACTGTCGCAACCGCTCGATGAGCCGCATTTCATGCTCGTGAATGGCCGCCTGACCCCGTTCCAGCACGTAGCGAATCCCCGCAGCCAGTCCCGCGACGCCGACTACGTTCGGTGTGCCGCCTTCGAGGTAGTAGGGCAGCTCTCGCGGTTGCGTGGGGCTGGCAGAATCGCCACCAGTCCCACCTTCCCGCCATGGCCGCAGTTGCACACGACTGCCTACGTATAGCCCGCCGGTTCCCGTGGGACCGAGCAGACTTTTATGTCCCGGAAAGGCAAGTAGATCGATGCCCCAGCCTCGAATGTCAATCGGTATCACGCCCGCGGTCTGGGCGGCATCGACGAGAAAAAGCATGTCATGTTCCCGGGCAATCTGTCCCACTTCGCGAATCGGCTGGACTGTGCCCAAGACGTTGCTGGCATGGGTCAGCACGATGAGCCGTGTTTTGCTCGTGATAGCTTGGCCGATAGCATCAGGATCCACAGTCCCGCCAGCATCAGCGGGGACGCGGGTCAAGCTGATATAGCCCGTTTGGGCCAGTGCCTGTAACGGTCGGCTCACGCTGTTGTGTTCCAAGTTGGACGTGACAACATGATCGCCTTCGCGCAGCACCCCCTTGATCGCCATGTTCAGTGCGTCGGTGCAGTTCAACGTGAAAATGAAGCGCTCCGGCCCTTCGCCGTTGAACAACTGATTGAGCAAGTGCCGGGTATCATCCAGCATCCGTTCCGAGGCCAGGGCCATACGATGCCCTGCACGACCCGGATTAGCTAACTGGGTCCGGGCAAATTCATCCATCGCCCGATACACCGACTCAGGCTTCGGAAACGTCGTTGCTGCATTGTCTAAGTAGATCGTCATGTTGCTTAGCTCACCCAGCCGCGTCCATCAAGCTTTCTCAATACATGAGGCACATTGCTCAAGTGCACCGGTGAGGCGCTATTTCCCCTTCTGGGCTTTGTAGTCACGGTGCGAGACGACACCCGATGCTCCACGGGCATTCTGCACTAGGCAATCTAATATGGCAAAACTAGCTCAAGCTATTCTAGAATGTTTTATGAACCGTTCGCCCTTGGTGGACAAAGGCGTGGCATAAAGCACAGGCCAGCGCGTCCGCCACGTCTGCAGGTTCCGGCCTACTTGGTAGCCCTAACTCATCCTGAATCACCCGCTGAATTTGTTCCTTAGTAGCATGGCCGCTGCCAGTAATCGTTTTCTTGATTCGCGTCGCAGGGTAGGTAACTATAGGAACCGCATATCGTGCGGCTGCGGTGAGAATCACGCCTCGCGCATGGGCCATCAGGAGCGCTGTGCGCGGATGAGCGTAGTGGGAATAAAGTTCCTCGATGGCGAGCACGTCGGGGCTTTGTTCCTGTAGGAGCTCTTGCACACCATCCCATAGTTTGCGTAAGCGACTAGGTAAATCCTGACCTAGTGGGCGAACTACCCCTGCCTCAATAAGGCGCCATTTACCGTGGCTGAAAGTTATCACGCCATACCCTGTGACTTGTAGGCCCGGATCAATTCCGATGATACGCACTTTTATCCTCTCGGTGAATGGAACAGAAATTCGCTGAAGGCCGCCTTCGTAAAGCGTTAGTACTGTCGGGTCGCGTGCCGCTATCCCGCGCGAGAAGGTCTTAGCCTGATCGGCTATTGTAGCGTCGCAGGGCCAGAGTCAGCGTTGTTGGGAAGGTATGCCACGGTTGAACAACTCGGGGTCGAACGGGTCAAGCGCCGGTTGGCTCTGCGGCGGCAGGGGTGAGTTCTGTGAGGCATTAGGGAACGTAGCCTGGGAAGTAATCGCACCAGGGCCAAGGGACTGGACCCTTGGCACACTACCTTTGGGGACGTAAGCAGGGACAGGAGGTGCGACGTAACCATGCGGGGCCATGTTCGTTGGCGGCGCGAATGGGGAGGCAGCAACGGGTGACGTGCCAGTGTTCACCTGATGAGGCAACGGGGAAGCTGTCGGATTGGGGGTAGTCTGTGTGCTCGAGCCGACTACTTGACCTGGTAACAAGGGACCGACAGCTCGCAGGCCGCGGCCAATTGACATAAGGCTTCGCGGCGCTGAGTTGGAAACAACCATGGGCCCATTCGCAGGGCTAGGAACCTGTACTGGCATTGCCGCTCCACCTTGGGAAGCGGTCACGGTATAGTTGGGAGACGCAGGCCCGGTTGAACTGCGCGACATGGTGTCAGGATTTGCGACTTGATGCGGGCTTGGCTCAAGAGTTGTAGCAACACCGGTTGCCAGCTTCGGAGCAGTTAACTGAGCGGAAGGATCGTGGAACTGGCGGGAACTAACGGCCATTGAGGGAGGCTCCCGGCCTGCGACTGCGAAAACCCATTCTTCGAGGACGCGATAAGCGGGGGCTTGTCTGCTGGGCAAGGGGGGACGATTACTGCCTCCATGAGGTTGCAACGCATAGCGGAGCAAGGGGCTTTCTTCGGGTTTATCAAGGGAGATGAGAGATAACACTCGCTCCAGATTATGTTCCGTCATGAAGGGCGTGAGTTGTCCAGGCTGTGCAGGGGTTTTCAGCGTTAGCCCAGGGCTTCCAGGACGCCCATGACAGGCTTGGCTACTGCAACAATTGAACACAATCGGCTGGATACGCCGCGTAAAAACCAGGCGAGTCTCCGGGGTCAAATTGCAAGCAGTTGCCTGCCGTTTGCCGACTTCGGCAGGCGCAAAGCCCCGGCACAAGGCTACCAGCAGCCCCATTAGGACAATGGGCCATGCTGTAGCAGAAACGGTGCTTCTCATTTTTCCGTGTCCCGCAGGAGCCTATAGCAAGCTCGAACATAGGAGTCAAGTTTGCTATGAAAGTCCTGAGGGTTCAGAGCGCTCGTCGATGGTCTGCTTGCCCGGAAAAAATTGTTCAAATCCGTTATGTCCCGTAAAGTTGGAATATTCGACAACCCGTAAGTAGGGGTGAAGGTGCTTGCTTAGGATTGGTTGTTACGTACAATACTTACGATAAGTTACATTTTTCTTGAAGGGCAGGGGCGAGTCGAAGCAAGGGGGAACACATCATGCCAGAAGAGTTTTACTCGCTGGAAGAGGCAGCGGCGCGATTAAGTATTCCGCCCGAACGACTGCGGCAGATGGCACAGCGTAAGGAAATCCGTTCGTATCTCGACCGTGGAACCCTGCGGTTTCGAGTAAGCGATGTGGAGGAAATGCGGCGTAGGTCAGGACTGGAAGCAAGCCCAGAAAGTGGCCCGCGTACGCCTAGACCGAGTGTGCCGCTCGCCGACCAGGGGCCACGAACTCCAAAGCCAACATCGGCCACTGGTACAGGGGGACGTGAGACCCTGCCCCCGAGTCTGGACGTGGTTCCCTTTGAGGTTGGGACGGAAGCAGGAGCTGCAGTGGACCTGGCCAGTCTCTTTGCTCAAGGACCGCGTACTCCCGGCTCGGATAGTGATGTTCGCTTAGTGGCCGATGGTAGTGACATCAATTTAGTAGTGATGCCGCCAGAGGCCGATAATCCCCCTTCTCGTCCGAGCAGTGGAAAGAGGAAGCCCGAGAGTCAGGTGCGTGTGGATGGTGGGCCGCCTGTGGTCGAGGCCCCGCGTCCTCGGTTGTCGCAATTGGATGTTCGTCCTGTTGACAGCGACAGCGATGTGCGATTAATCGATGTCGAGTCCCCACCTCAAATCGCCGCGCTTGTCAGCACGCGCCACGACAGCCGCATTCGTCTGGAGCCAGACCATCGTTCTGACATTAAGGCTGACAGTCGTCTCCAAGCCGACTCACGTTCTCCAGAAGGTTCTGATTCGACCTTGCAACTGGAAATTAATCTGGACGAGCAACTCCAGTCAGCAGAGCCACAGCGCAGTCGCGTCAGTGATTCCAGCGAAGAGCAAGCTGCCGCGGGAATGCTCGCGGATGAGGGAGAAGGAACTGAATTTGAGGGTCAGGGCAGTGAGTTTGAATTGCATCTTGACGAAGAAGAGACGGCGCTCACCTCCGAGCACGAGGAACCCGCAACTTTCGCAATCCAGGACGAAGCCCGGGAAGTTTCCCACAGTCCTGCCGCCGACAGTTCTAGTAATCAGCCTTTGACTCTGGACGTGGGTGACGCAACCGCGACCGAAGAATTGTCGTTTGATTTGTCCTTAGATGAAGAGGCGACCGAGGTAACTCCGCGACCGGAGTCGGCTAAGCGCACCTCGGACTCCGACAGTGAATTCGAGCTGAGCGTGGAAGATAGCGAGGCGGAAGCAGACACAGCCATGTTAGGGGCGCAAGGCGGCCGAGCCGGGCCCTCGTTGCAAGAAGCCGACACCGAACTTGAAGAGACCTCAGATTTCAATTTACAGTCGGTAGACGACGAGGAAGCTGGCGCCGAATCGTCGGCCCCCGACACCGAGGTTGTCATCGAAGAGGACGTCAGCGACGATCAACAAACGCAGTTGGTCGAACAAATTGATAATGTAGCTGATCTGGATCTCGTGCAGCCGAGTGATTTAGATTTCGAGCAGCCTGGCTCCAGTGAGATCGTAGAAGAAGAAGTGGCCGTTGTAGCTGAGGAAGAAGCGGCCGCTCCTACGGTGCGCTACGTGGAATTAGCTCCCGCCGATTGGGGAGTGTGGGCTTTAGTCCATGTGCCCACGACGCTCATCCTGGTTTTTGTCGGCTTGCTCATGTTTGAACTTATGCGTAGCGTGTTGTATTATCATGAGCCAGACATGATGGGCGGGCAAATATTTGAGATGCTGTCGGGTTTATTCCGCAAGTAAAGCAACCAGCACCGACTTGATCCCAGTCAGTAATCATAATCAAACGAAGCGGAAAATCCCCTTTCCTCGAGTCTGAACGGCTGTCAGAGGTTGGAAAAAACCGACTCGTCCTTGCAGCGAGAAGTGTTAGCCTTCCCGTTTCTTTGCGGCCAAAGTGCGAATTCGCTGGGCTAAGAGGGCAATGTCAAATGGCTTCTTGAAAGCGTCGTTGAAGCCCAGTTGGAGGAGTGCTTCGGGATTCGGCTCGTCTTCTAAGGCTAAGGCAATGATATAAGTGTCGCGGAATTCGTCGTTACGGCGGAGGTTTTGGGCGATTTGGATAGCTTCGGAGCGCCCCATAGCTAAATCAATTATGAGCGTGTCGGGGTGAAAGCTCTCTGCGAGGATGCCCGCTTCGAAACCGCTGTTGGCCACCCGAATACGAAAGTCTTCGGCTTCAGGAAGGAGTTCTTTGAGGCGCTGAATCAACAAGTCCTCGGCGCCGAGGATAAGTATCTTATGCCAAAGCTCCTCTTCTAATTCGCCGAGGGGCATACCGTGCTCTTTGAGGAAGCGAATGAGACTTTCCCTAGGAATGCGCCGGTCCTGGCTCCCCGGGATGCGATAACCCCGGAGTCGGCCGGAGTCGAACCACTTACTCACGGTGCGTGGAGCCACCTTACAAATCTTGGCCACTTGCCCAGTGGTAAACACTTTCCTCATAGCTCGCACTCCAGTTTCCTTGCCGGGCTGGCACGGCGTCTGCGGGTCGCCGGCCGTTGCCTCCTTGGTTTTGCTTCGCAGTGTAGTTTTCGGGTCGTACTACCTACACTGCCCGCGGTCTCTTTTTGTTACTGCCAGACCCGCTGGCACATTCGCCTCCTCGGATACTGCGCTGCTGAGTGCTATGGACAGTGTTCTTTTCGTCACAAGGCCTTGTCTCAAATCAGAAAAATACCCGTATTTCGGGAGCTTCCGATGTTCAGTAATCCCGTACGCTGCCTCATAACCTGCGAACTCGCTTCAGCTGTAACAAGTAATTCGTCCCGCCCAATTCGCTTTTTTCGCATTTACCTGGAAACATGGGCAGGCCACCTGACTACGCTGTGTTCATTTCTCTTTACCTGACCTGACTTTCGCATGCTTCCTTTGACTTACACGCTTTTCGACGCCGCGCACGGATCTAAGCCAGCGCAGCATTACCGCAGTTGAAACGACCGAGGGCATACCGATGGTTTTCCCCGCGCTCAGGGCCTCTTGCGCCTCTACGAGGAAGCAAAATCCCGCTTAGACGACTGATTCCGACCTTACTTGCGGTAGATTCCTGCGATCACTGATGCACTAAAGGGCCGTCCCAAACTCCTACGCGGAGACTGAATTGACTACGTCTCGTTATGGTTATCATACGCGGAGAGATCGGCAGACCCTATATGATGTAGGATGAATGGGAGAGATCTTAATGCAATGGCTTCCGATAGAGGCATGAGTGTTGCTAACTTGTCTTTGGGAAATTGCTTCCGCAGATAAAACGCATTGGAATTCTGCCAAAGCGCGAAAAGAGCTATGGTGTCTCATGGTAGCACAACGACAAGGTTCCTGGCTGCGCTATTGCTCGCGCTGCTCAGCGTGAGCGGATGTGGGAATGGTCGTCCCGTCCCGAGATTGCCGGCCACGTCATTCGCGCCGCTAGCCGAGGATGAACCCATCTATTTGATGATCCGCGGCACCGATGAACGCGGCCGTCGCGTGAATGAAGTGTTCATTAATGGTAAGTGGGTTTCGATACTCAACGATCCTCTCTTTGATCAATGGTTGGCCCTGCAGGCGGCCCGTTACGAAGCCTTTTATCAGCAAACAGGCACGCCGAAATTGCAAATTCTCGACCGCGGTGGCTGCCGAGCTGTTTTTCGCACGCAAGTCGTTCTGCAAGTAGTCGGCGACGGACACGCGGGCAGCGCGGTTGAAAGCGTAAGTCGTAAGCTACGTGAGGTTGGTTTCGCTATGCCCCCGCAAATCGTCTCCACAACGGGTGCGGTGTTGGTGAACCCCAACATGCCAGCGGAGGCGCGTTTCACCCAATGAACGTCGCGACTTAGGGGATGTTTTTTGGGAACATTATCCATACACTGTGTATTCCCAGGGCGCCGGTCGCTCGAACAGTTTCCGTCCACTTTTTGCCCAGTAAGGGATTTGAAATGAGCTGCACCACGGTGAATGCGTGCAGGAAATTTTTGGCGCTAATATTTAGCCTTTGGTTCGCAGTCCTGAGCCTGGCTCAGGAAGAGGCGGCAATACGCCGACTTCTGGAGCAATTGCGCCGGGGTGATCCGCTGCGCCGTAGTGAAGCCGCCCGCGCCTTACTGCAGATGGCCCCGCACGCGAGCGACGCCTGGCCCGTTTTTCTGGAAGCACTGCTCGACGCCCAGGAAGAGGTCCGGCAAACCGCCGCGGAAGCCTTGATTCGCATGGGGCCGAAAGTTGTGCCTGACCTGGCGGAAGTCTTGAGCGGACCCAGTCGCACGCTGAAGCGGCGCGTCGCCGTTGTCTTGGGACAGATGGGCCCAAACGCCAAGGCGGCAATTCCGGCTCTGGAAAGAGCGCTGCGTGACCAGGACGGCGAAACCCGCAGCTTCGCGGCCCTAGCGCTGGTGCGCATCAGTCCCGAGCGCGCCGATCTCGTACCGCTGTTAGAGCCTCTACTTCGCGAACCAGATGCCCACTTCCGGGTCGCCCTAGTTTACGTGGTCGAACCGCTGGTCCTGCGGCACAAAGAAGCGCTCGTACTTTTGGAGAAAGCCTGCCATGACCCAGCCTGGGATGTGCGTATAGCCGCCGTGTCCGCATTAGGTCGGCTCGGTGAGATCGCCCGGCCCGCAGTCCCCTCATTGGGCAAACGTTTAGCCGATGACCATGCATTAGTGCGTATCAGTGTAGTCTCAGCCCTGCTCGCCATTGGCGGCACGCCTGCCAGCGAATTAGTGCCTCACCTCACCCAGGCCCTCGACGACCCAGACACCAGCGTGCGTCGGGCCGCGGTGGTGGTCCTTCAGCAAATGGGCCGCGCAGGACAAGACGCATGGCCCAACTTGAAACGGCTCGCACAATCCGATCCAGACCCGGTGATTCGACAATTGGCCGAGCAAACTCTGCGTAAGCTCACCGATTCGCAGTAAGGCTAGCGCCTTGAAATAGGCGGTGGGCGTTAGCCTAAATTATCTACTCGCACTAAGGCCAGGGAGAAGCGACCATGTGGCGCATTCTGATGACCTGCCTGCTAATTTTCCCAGCCGTTAGTTGGACATGGTGCCAGGAGAAGCCCAAGCCAAAACCTCCAGCGGTGCCTCCCGATACGCAGGTCCTGCGCGACTTAGAGTATGTTCCTGAAGGTCATGAACGACACAAACTCGACCTCTATCTACCGCAAAAAGCAAATAAGCCGATGCCCTTGATTGTGTGGATTCACGGCGGTGGTTGGCGGGGCGGCAGCAAAGATAACCCTCCGACGTTATGGCTGGCAGAACGGGGCTATGCCCTGGCGAGCATAAACTATCGGCTGAGTCAACACGCCACCTTTCCTGCCCAAATCCACGATTGTAAGGCAGCGATACGCTGGCTTCGCGCTCACGCTTCCAAGTATGACATTGACCCAAATCGCATCGGAGTGATTGGCGCCTCTGCAGGCGGACACTTGGCCGCTCTTCTGGGGGCTGGTGGCGACATCCCGGAGCTCGAAGGCAACTTAGGCCTTACCAAGGTCTCTAGCCGCGTTCAGGCAGTATGCGACATCTTTGGGCCGACTGACTTCCTCCGTTTCGAGCCGATGAACCGGGACCCTAAGTCCGTGCTCGCACAATTACTCGGGGGCACTGTTGAAGAAAAGAAAGAGCTAGCTCGCTTGGCCAGTCCAGTTACCCATGCGAGCAAAGACGACCCGCCCTTTCTGATTTTGCACGGCACTGCCGATAAGGTTGTCCCTCTCGCTCAGAGTGAATACCTGGAAAATGCACTCCGAGGAGCGGGCGTCGAGGTAACGCTCATCCGAATTGATAACGCAGGTCATGGCGGCCCACAATTTAATACTCCCGAAATTCGAAAGACCATATCCGACTTCTTTGATAAGCATCTCCGCGCGGTCAAATAGCCCCTTTTCCCCACAACTTAGTCACTTGCCCGCACTACCACCTCCAACGCAGCAGAACAATTCGCTGAAGAAATCTAGCAGCAGCCCATTCCATGCGCTAATATCATTTGCACTAGCGGCTAAGATAAAAACCCGACCTAGCTTTGCTTGCCACTTAGTTCCCGTTAGACTCGGGCATAACGGACTAAAGCTCGGCTAAATTCGGCATGCGTCCAACCCGCAGCTTGTAACGCACGACTAAACCCAGCCTCGGGATGGTAACCTGGATTAGGATTGACCTCTAAAATGCGTGGCCGACCATTAGCATCTAAACGTACATCTATACGGGCATAGTGCCGGCAAGAAGTAATTTCGAACGCACGTAGCGCAAGTCGTTCCAACTCCCGCCTCAGATCAATGTCTATATTCGCAGGACAAATAGGACGGGTGCAGCGGTCAGCCAAGGACCCAGTTTCCCACTTAGCTTCATAGCTGACAATAGGCCAAAAATAAGAAGTCGTCGGAGTAAACACGATCTCGGAGATTGGCAAGACTTGGGGTGTATCCAGATTGATAATGCTGATATTAAACTCACGGCCAGGCAAAAATTCCTCAATAAGTACCCTGCCGTAATCTCCTAAGAGTGTTTCGCAACGTTGCCGAAGCTCCCGAGAGTCGGTTACCACATTAGACTGATCAATCCCAATGCTGGCATCTGTGTTAGCGGGTTTAACAAACCAGGGTGAATAGTTCCTTAGTTTAGACATTGCTCTATCTAACTGACGAACATCATCGATGACAATCCCCTCGGCTATGGGCAATCCATGGCTATGTAACAGTTCCCGGGTCGCAGCCTTGTCCCGGCATAGGCGTAAAGTATCAGGACGATTGCCCGTATAAGGAATGCTTAGCGACTCAAAATAAGTGGGAACTTGCCACTCACTATCATCGGCGGGATGAAACCCCTCGAACAAGTTGAAGATAACGTCTGGAGCATCATTTCTTAATCGGGTTTGCCAAGTGCCATCGGGTCGAATTTCATATAGTTGAGGCAGCCAGCCGGGGATTTGAAGCTCGTGCTTCACTAGTTGGGCGATCTCAACGATTTCCCATTCACTCTCCGCCCAGGGGTGTTCGCGCGCAAGTTGTGGCTGATTATAAACGATGGCTATGCGTAGCATAGGCGTTTATCATCTTAGGGAGTGACGCGCCGTAAACGATAGTGTATAGGTCGGGGCTTAGCTTGTTCGTCTAAGCGTCGATCCATTTCCTCTAGTAAGCGGTCCAGTTCAGCAAATTCGGCCGGAAATGTCGGATTCCCTGAGTTGCCTCCGCCAGGTTTCGATCGTCGGCCATAGATATATTCACCGTTATGAGCACGCCAGCGGTGGAAAAACAGAATATCCTTCTCGATCACTATTTCGCGAAGCTTGCGGGCTTGTTGATAAGTGGAATCTCTTACGAGTACGATACCACGACTCCATTGCACGCTTGACCCCTGAGCCACCAATTGATTCTCGGCAAACAGCTGGTATTGGCCATCAGGTAGCCCATCAATAGTAAGCCGCCGTTGCGCCGCTTGCTCGTCGGCGTCAGCGGGGGAACCTTCAGGGGCCGGGTTCGGTAAGACTTGATCGTGCGCCGTAAACCTTAGGCCCTCCTCTAACCATTCAACATTTTCCACTCGAGTGCCACGCGCGGAGATGACGGCCTTTTTCTTGAAATCCAGTGTAACCTCCCAACGCTCGCTTAGTCCCAGTTGCTGGGCTAATAGCTCACTTAGTCGCCAATAGCCATAGCGAGTCAGGTGAATGCCATTCTCCGTCAAGGGAGGATCAGCACGTTGGTCGGGAATCAAATAACTGTATAGGTCTATATACGGGAGTTTCATCTTAGCAACTAATTGACGCGTCGCTGCATGATAGAGCGCCACGTGATCGTTATAGGTCTTAGGATCAGGCAAGGGAGGACCTAAGAATTCCTGGCGAATCGGACTAAGCACAATAATCCGCGAAGTAAGTTTGCCCAACATGCTAAGTTGCCTAGCATAGGCCTTTGTATAGCTATCCAAGCCGGCGCGACCTTGATAAGCTTCCGTCATTCCGAAGCAGACTAAGATGACCGACGGGCGCTGTTCGCGTAAATGTTGTTCCATATTGCCGAAGTTTAGGGGCCTCAGTTGGGTATATACAGTGTCCCCGGGCCAAGCTAAGTTACGAAAGGTCAGTTGGCGGTTAGGGAAACGGGTGCGGAACATAGTCTCTAGAATCCCATAGTGGCGATCCCGTTCTAATAAGGTACCGCCGTAATACACGATCCGGTCGCCTGAGGTAAGCTCGAATTTGATCTCTATACTTGGCTCTGCCCTAACTCCCGTCAAGAAAAGTAGCATCACGAGCACTAGGTCCGCGATTCCCGAGAACCATAACCGGTGCACGGAGCACCGTTTGTGCATGTGATAATGGCCCATAGTCGCTTAGCCTCCCCGTTTATAAAAATAGGTAGTCGTTAGCATGTTTGTAGTAAATGCAACTTAGAGACGGGGTTAGTGTTCGGTATTAGTAGAATTAAAAAATTTCCAAGGAAAGCCTACTGTGTTGACACAAGGTAGACGAAACCGCGATTGCTCGGAATGTTGGCGAAGGGACGGCTTTCGCATTTCTAGCGGTGGGTGGCATGTGCGTTGCGCCCTGGAACCGTTGTATTGATGATTCTCCTATTTGCCCCTTGTGCATAGCTGTATTGCGCCAGCTATGCAATCCATGATCTGTCTCTCTGAGGCTTGCCTCCATAAATTATGGGAAAAGGCGAATCGTCGGCTGCGTTCGAGTAGTCGCAATTATTTACGGCTCCTATCTCCGAAGTTCGCTCGACCCCATAATGATTAGTGGTGCGGCGCCTAACTAAATCCGCTCAAGACTCGATGACTCCCTGCAATGCCGATGTGGTTATTTGACCTAGCGGAGTGTAGAGGACAGATCCACTGGTGCTGTCTCCCGAAGAAGTTCCTGATCTCGATGTGGTTATTCGATCAAGTGGCGTGTATGTCGTACGGTCTTGTGGATTGTGGTGTTCACGAACCCGGGTGAGTTCGGCCCAGTTCATCCCAGCCGCGCAGGCGATAGTATTCTTGGCGTGCTTGGAAAAACCTGGTTCGATCAATTATGGTTGAGCTGAATACGCCGGAACGCGTAGGACCACAGGTGGCGTTAGTTAGTTGTTGTTGCCACAATGCTTCGGGTAAGATGTCCTCTGCGCAGGTCCAGCCGACATGAAGGTTGAAACGTTTTTTCGCGTCGATAATACGCCGTGCTGTGGCGCGTAATTCGTCCGGCGTTATGTCCCAACCAGTGATCAGTTGCAACATGATGGCCGACTCTGCGTACCAATCGCTCAGAGCATGGCGGAGAAATTTGCACAGGATCAGCGAATCGAGCAGAGCCGCGCGGTCTTCGCAGGCGACGACTTGAGCGGCCCAGGCGCGGGGAGAATCACTGTCGGGGGAACGCGGGGCGAAATCGGCGTCGTAAGCGCTGGACCGGTTATGATCGGCACCTCGGGCATTGACCGCTAAACCTAGCGCGAGGTGGGGGAGTCGCCGAATGTCGTAGCCGGGTAGCTCCAGACCCTTGACATGCAGGGCCAATCGTTCCGCCGCGGGGTTAATCTCGGCGGCAGCTAATCGGCTCCCTTCGGCTAGTAGATCACCTAACCCTTCTCGGTAGGCAATACGACGAATCCAAGTGGTTACCGCATGCGCGTCGCCGAAGTGAAGCTCGGCATCCAGCAGACCATGCTCGACGCAGGCCATCGCCCAGGCTAACGTGCCGCCGGTGGAGATGGTGTCGAGTCCTAATTCGTCGCACAGTTGGGCCGCATGCAACACCGCCTCGGCGTCGTGCACACCGCACATCGGCCCTAGGGCGAAGAGGGATTCGTATTCCAAACGCACCGGTTCATCCGATTGGTAGAGATGTTCGCAGCCGATGGTGCAGGCGACGCAGCCCTGGCGCACGGGCAGATGTGTTCGCGCCAAACGTTCGAGGAGCGGCGCGAGTTCGACCGTGGTTGACTGTGACGGGCTAGATGGAGCCGCGGTTATGCCAATGTCGAAATTCCGTTGCGGCAGGACCCCGAGGCGCGCGAAGACTTCGAGATTGGCGACCGTACCAAGCTCGCGGTATTTGGCTGTCGCGGGACCGAGGGAAATTTGCGACAGTCGGCGAGCGTACTCGGCCAAGGCTTGGGGTTGGGCGAACCGCACACGACGTTGTCCGCGCACCCCGATGGCTTTGACGCGTTTTGCGCCCAGCACTGCGCCCAAACCGCCGCGCCCGGCATGACGGCGTGCGTGGCTCCCCGTGGCGAAGCGAACGAGATGTTCGCCTGCTGGCCCAATGACCAGGAACGCCCAATCTGAGCCGAGTTCGGCTTGCAGCGCGGCTTCCGTTTCGGGCTCGCTCAGTCCCCACCAGCGCTGCGCTGGGAGAAGTTCCAGCCGATCCTCATCGAGCAAGACCACCGTAGGCTCAGCACACGCCCCTTGGAAAACCAATGCGTCGAAGCCGGTACGTTTACCTGTAAGGGCCCACTGGGAGCCACAAAGTGCATCGTTGAGCCGACCAGTGAGCGGCGAACACGCCACCAAGGCACATCGCGCTGACGTGGTAAGCGGGGAACCGATGAGCGGACTGAAAGCGCAGACGAAAGGTGCCCGCGGGTGCAGGGCAAATTGCGTGCTCGGCCAACGGCGCGTCGAGTGGGGAGGGCAGTAGTTTCCTAAATGCCACTCGTCCTCGGGAAAATTGTCAGGCCAGTGTTGCAGCAGCAGCCAAGTTCCTAAGCCAACTCCGCCCAGGTAGTGCCGCAGTACCTTCTCGGGCAATGGTATTGCTTCGGTTGCTTTTTGCGTCAAGTCCACGCGCAGATATCGGCCGTGATAACCATACATCTTCGGCGCCTGGCCTGGTCTTATCAGCGGGCCTACGATTCGGTGGAGACGTCGCCTTACACCATCTTATGACGGCACGAACGCTTCCGTGGGACACGGCGCGGGCTGAGGCAACTTGACGCGGAAGGTGCTCCCGTGACCGGGTTGACTTTTGACCTCGATCGATCCGCCGAGCATGGTAACGTAGCCCTGCACGATGGCTAAGCCGAGACCGGCGCGACCGTTGGCCGGCTCCCGCGAAGGATCGGCACGATAAAAACGTTGGAAGATACGCGCCTGCACTTCGGGAGTCATGCCTACGCCTGTATCGCTGACTTCGAGGTAGACTTGACCGTTCTGCTGCGTGGCACGTAGCCAGACCGAACCCCCAGGACGGTTGTAGTAAACGGCGTTATCCAGCAGGTTGAGTAGGATGTCGCGAAGCTTAGCGGCATCGGTGTAACAGAAGTTGACGTCCACCTGGCTGTGGAGCTGGACTTCCCGCTGTTGGGCTAATGGTTCGACCGTGCGT
This sequence comes from Gemmatales bacterium, assembly GCA_025060195.1. Classification (GTDB taxonomy): domain Bacteria; phylum Planctomycetota; class Planctomycetia; order Gemmatales; family HRBIN36; genus HRBIN36. The sequence goes on from JANXCQ010000014.1 coordinate 63,792, forward strand.
AAACAGTCTTCCACCAAGGCCGGCAAGCTGAACCACTCTTTGCGGACCTGATCCACCCCTGCATCCAGTCGGGCCAGGGCTAGTACGCGCTCTGCCAAATGTCGCAATTGTTCGGCTAAATGTTGGCAGTTTTGCAGGATTTGGCGGTATTCTTCCGGGCTGCGGGGTCGGCGTAGCGCGACTTCCAGCGTGGTGAGTAAGGCCGTGATCGGTGTGCGCAGGTCATGTGAGATGTCGGCTACAGCACGTTTTTCCCTATCGAAGGCCTGTTGTAAGGAACGTAAGGTTTGCCGAAGTTTTTCCACCACAGGAACTAATTCCGCAGGCACCTGATCTTCTTCGATGGGTAAAGCGAACGACTTTTCCGAGACACGGCTGACAGCTTCGGCAATGTCCTGGAGCGGTTTCATCTGCCGACGTAACACTAGCCAGCCAACCAGTCCTCCGACCACAAAAGTACCGAGATTGGTCAAGAGCAGAATCAAACCGAAGGCACGCAAGGCAGCGCGGCTTTCTTCTTCGCTTTGCTGCAAATGCTGATCCCGTTGCTGGGCCAGTTGTTCAATTTCCGCTTGCAACGGGGCCAAACTCCGGGCTACGCTGACGAACAGTTGCGGCGCTGCCTGGTCGACAAACGGGGGAGGCGACGGCGGCGAGCCGGGTTTATTGGGCGGACGCGCTGGTTTGGCCGCTTCGGCGGGGCGCTCGCCTCGGGGTGGAACTTGACCGGGACGTCCACGTGGGGGATTCACGAATCCAATACGCTCGTTGCCCCAGCGTTCCCGCCAGAATAACCGCCATCGGCTAGCGGGCACGCGCACGGTGACGCGGCGCAATGGTTCCTGACCCGGACCTTCCACCGTGTCGAAATAAGATTCGAGTAAGCGCAAGTTGTCGCGCAGTTGCGACGGTAAACGCCAGGGTTCCACCAAATTGGGTGAGGTTTGCAGCACGTCGCCGTTCACCAGTGCAAACTGGAAATACCATGCGCTTTCATCTGCAGGAAGCAATTCCTCAGGAAGCTCGACTTCGGGGGCAAGCATCCACTGCACGCGAAAGGCCAACGGCGTGTGCGCCTCGGCGCCGAGATGTAGCGGAATGCTGGCATAAGCGGCAGGGTTGAGTATCGCCGTCAGGGCGCCAAGCGAGAGGAAACGCAAACGGGGCCAGCGCCATTGGAAGCGGGCTAGACCAGCCAACGTGTGGGCGTCCTGCAACAGCTTTTCATCGAACTGTTCGCGTATTCGCTGCTCGGCCGATTCGTATCGCGCTTGCAACATTTCGCGCACTCCCTTTTGACGCAACTCCAGCGAATAACGAGCAATTGCGTATGCTGACCAAGATACCCAACCCAACACGACGCACAACACTACGAGTAAGCTGACAAGGAGTCGCAGGCGAATCGAGCGCATGGTTCATCGCTCCGACGATGCCTCTTCGTCTTCCTCTCCACGCAGCATGTAGCCTTCGCCCCAGCGGGTCAGGATGAGCGGCGGATCGAAACCTTTGTCGATCTTCTGCCGCAAGTAGCGAATGTAAACGTCCACCACGTTGGAAGTGTTTTCGTCGTACTCGTCGTATAAATGCTCCCAAATCATGGGGCGGGTAACGACCTTGCCGCGGTGAAACGCCAGAAACTCAAGTAACGCATACTCCCGTGGCGTCAGGTGAATAACTTTGCCCCCGCGTTTGACCCGCCGGGCTGCTGTGTCAATTTCCAGATCGTACACGCGAATCACTGGGTTCTTTACAGCATGCTTGCGTCGAATCAAGGCGCGAATCCGCGCCAGCAGTTCCTCAAATTGAAACGGCTTGGCCAGGTAGTCATCCGCGCCGAGGTTGAGGCCTTGCACTTTTTCTTCAGTGCTGCCGCGGGCAGTCAATACCAGGACGTGGGTAGTCATGCCCCGCTCGCGCCAACGTTTGAGCAATGTCCAGCCGTCAATTTTCGGTAACATCAGGTCGAGGACGATGACGTCGTACTGGTTCACGCGGGCTTTATAATCGGCCTCTTCGCCATCATAGGCCAAGTCCACCGCGAACCGCTCTTCTTCCAAGCCTTGCTTCAGCGCGCCCGCCAGCGTCTTGTTATCCTCGACAATAAGAAGCCGCATGGTCGCTTACCGTAACTTGGCCCGTCCCCGTTCAAAAGTATTGTACATGTTCATTTCCTCTCTCGGCTCCAGTGTATGCTGCGAACTATTAAGTGAACATGAAGGAATGCCTCCGCCTCCAAGTTCGGTGCACGGGTCTTGGCAACGCTGGACATCCTATGCGACTTGGCAGTATAATTCGATTGGCTGAAGAGCTAAGAAGATTGCTACGCGACGGGTCCGGTGGAATCGGAGTATGGCTCAGGATTAATTAGTCAAGGCGGCGTAGCTCAGTGGTCAGAGCAGCGGCTTCATAAGCCGTGGGTCGGTGGTTCGAATCCACCCGCCGCTATTCGGGTTCAGTCGGTGAATGGTTAGCTGGGATGGCAGGGATAAGCGGTTGTGTTGCCGATAGTGTGCGTGCCCCGAAGTGATCTTCAATGCGACCGGTTACCACATACGGCCCGAGCGCAGGATTCGGTACTAATGGACAGGCATCGGGGAAAATCGTTACTTCTACTAATCCCCATTCGTCGGCGAGGGTGAGGAACTGCATGGTTTTGCCCTGAGCGGTGGGGGTAAGTCGGCTGGCGGCCACTAGACCCGCTAGAGTCACAGCACTGCCTGGTGGACGTTGTAAAGCGCGGCTATCGTCGAGGTCCGCGGGCACCCACGGACGGAACAGCTGCATCAGGGGCACGTCTAACACAAAGCCCAGTGTTTCCCATTGGCACGCAGCTAACACCAATTGACGGCGATTCGGCTGTGGGTAGGCGGCGTGGGCCCGGGGAAGCAAAGCAGGCAGCGTCGGCTCCAGATGGCTGCGAAACATCGCAGGATCGTCGCATTGGCGTCGTTCCAGGGCGGCCTCCAGGAAAATCTCTTCGCGCGGCAACGCCATGAAATCACACGCACCCGCCTGGATCAGCCGAGCCAGCACCTCCGGTCCCATAGGCACACGTCGACACAGATCGCGAACATCGGCGAAAGGCCCATGGCGTTGTCGCTCTTCCAGAAGGCGTAACAACACCGGTCGTGGCACGCCTCGAATGCTGCCCAGACCGACACGAAGAGCATTACCTTCGACGCGAAACTCCAGGGCCGAGCCATTGACACAAGGCGGTAAGATCCGTATTCCCGACCATTTGACACCTTCTATATAGACCCATTGCGGATACATGCCGAGGTTGTTGTTGAGCGCAGCCGTCCAGAAATGCACAGGATAATGGGCCTTATACCAGGCGGCTTCCCAGGCCAACCAGCCGTAACTGACCGCATGACTTTTGCAGAACGAATATGCGTTGAAGCGGGCCAATTGTTTCCACAGAAACTCGGCGGTTTCCCGGGCGAGCCCTCGTTGCTGACAGGCTAGGGCAAAGCGCTGCCACCATGCCGCTGCGGACTCCGCAGGTAATCCTTCACTGATGGCCTTGCGCAAATGATCGGCCTCCGCGGCAGGCCAACCAGTGGCTGCCTGGATGGCCAGCAGGGCCTGATCTTCGAAAATCATCAGGCCGCAGGTATCGCGCAAAATGGCATCCAGTTGGGGCGGTAAAGCTGGCAACGGTTCCATGCCGCGCCGACGCCGCAGAAACAGTTCCTTGTTACCTACGGACGCCGCGGCGGGGCGAATCAGCGCCAGCACATGAATCACCTCATCCCGCTCGCGAGGCTGATACTGCACCAGCAAATGCCGCATTGCTGGCGACTCTAACTGGTTGACGCCCAGAGTATCGCCCCGTTGCAGCAACCGTACGGTCGCCTCGTCAGTTTCGGGAATGGTGGGCCGAGTGCCGACCAACTGTCGCACTTCCGCAACCGTGGCCAGGGCACGATTGCCCAGCAAATCAATCTTCACCAGGCCGATGCGCTCCACGCCGTCTTTATCGAACTGCGTCATGAGCACGCCTTTCGGCGCCCGCTGCAGGGGCACATGCCGACACAGTGGATCAGGGGTCAGCACGATTCCTCCCGGATGGAGCGATAAATGATGGGGTCGGCCCAGAAGTTGTCGCGCTGCCGACAAGAGTCGGGGCCACTGCTCTGGCGCTAAAATTCCCGCGCCTGCACGCACCAGTTGCTCAGGCCACTTCTGAAGCGCGGCTTCGGAGTTTGCGTCCATTAGGTATTCTTCCAATCGCGCTTCCAAACGCAGCAACAACTGCGTGATCTGCGGCCCGGAAAGGCCACACACCTTGGCCGCTTCGCGAAACGCTGAGCGCGGCTGAAAAAACAGGTGCGAACTAATCTGGGCCGTATGGGACTTGCCGAAACGCTGACAAACCCACTGAATCATCTCGTCGCGGATACGCCAGTCGAAATCCAAATCAATGTCGGGCAAATCCGCCCGGCCTGCGTGAAGAAAACGCTCCAGCGGTAACTGATATCGCAGGGGATCCACGTCGGTAATGCCCAGTAAATAACACACCAAGCAGTTGCCTGCCGAGCCACGCAATGCCAGCGGGTAACCCCGTCGGCGAGCTTCCTGAGCAATCTCCTGTACCACAAGAAAATATCCCGCGAGCCCCCGTTGGGCGATGATAGCCAGTTCCTGCTCCAGCCGCGCACGCGCTGCCGGCGTGTCACCACATCGGCTCGCTAAGGCCCGCTCACATCGGCTCTGCAGTTGTCGGAGTAGCTCGACAGCATTGTCCGCGTCAGGCGCTTGACGCCAGTATTCGGGAGGCGCCGGCAAAATCAACTGTCGTGGCAGCACGTCGGAGCGACACTGCTCGGCTAACTGCTCAGCGTGAACCAACGCTTCCGGAACATCGGCAAAGCGAGACCAAATTTCCTCCGCACGGGCCAGATGATGCGCAGGAGTAATGGTCAGGCGAGTGGGCACTCGGGCTAACAAGGTACGCTGGCGGATGGCAGTTAACCAGCGGAAAAGTGCGTAGCCCTGAGGTTCCGCGAAATGCACCGCACTACTGGCCACCACACGCACACCCTGCCGCGCGGCCGATTCCAATAACGCTTTCTCCCGGCGAGAGGAACGCCCGGGCCGAATTAACTCGGCCCACAAACGCGCGCGAAACGTCGGTTGCAAAACCCGCAACCAGTACGGCTCGTCCACCAGCACGTGCAGGCCTTCATGATGTTCCTGGAGTAATTGCTCCAGCGGCGCTGCTTGCAGATGCAGACGGCTCAAGATAATGCAGAGATTGGCGTACCCCTTCGGCTCGGCAATCAACACCGTGCAGCGGAACGGGGCCGCTGGATAAGTGGACTTGCGTTCACTATAGGTATTTCGCTCCCGCTCGTCTGAGGAAGCGGCGCCAGCCGATTCGAGAGCGGAGGGGATTTGGCGTAAACAGGCGCCGAAGATTGGGCGCACCCCGTACTGCCAGGCTAAGTCCTGAATCGCCACGGCACCGTAGAGATTATTCGTATCGGTGAAGGCTAAAGCACTATAACCGCATTGTGCGGCCCGCTCGAGTAACCGCTGTGGCGCGTCCACTCCCTCCAGGAGCGAATACCAGCTATGCACATGCAAAGCGACCAGCCGACGGGACACGGCACGCTCCTCAACGGGTCAGACACGGCGTACGCAAAACCAGCCGATCGCGATCGTGTTCCAACTGCCGTAACAGCACCAGTTCCTCGCCGCTGGTCAGCGCCAGGAAACCAAACCGCTGACGAATGGCATCCTTACACTGCTGCAAGCGCTGTTGACGTTGCTGCCACGGTTCGCAGAAAAGCGCCAGTTGGCCCGTTTCCGCCTGCAAGGGACTCAAAGTCACGCCCAGCAACCGCAGGGGTAATCGGCGCTGCAACAATGCCGCCAAGCCTTCCAGCGCATAGGCCCGCAGTTCCGCGTCGTGGTTTGTGGCCGGACGTACACGCCAGCGCCGAGACGACCCTTGGCCATCGCCGTAGCGGACGAACACTTCCAGTCCCAGAGCCCGACGCCGTACAAAACGCATCCAACTGGCCGCTCGCTCCAGCAGGTAAGTCAGCATGGCGCGGAGGAACATCGGGTCGGCTTCCGGGGGATCGAAACTGGTACGTCGGCTGATGCTATGCGGTTGGCGCTGCGCTATGACGGGCCGCGGATCCAGCCCATGCGCATACCAGTACCAGCAACGTCCTGGCCAGCCGAACAGCCCCTCCAACAATTGGCCCGAAACCTGCGTCAAATCGCCCACCCGCCGCAAGCCTAACCGATACAGCTGCCGCGCCGCTGCTGGTCCGACGCCCGGCAAAATGGTGACCGACCACGGCGCCAGGTACGCACGCTCCCGACCAGGAAAAACCTGCACCTGCCGGCCAGGTTTTGCCTGATGCGTGGCGACTTGGGCCACCAGTTTATTTGCCCCTGCACCAATGGATAAACTCAAATGCAACACATCGCGCACCCATTCCCGCAGCTGCCGACCCACCCGTTCCCCCGCTTGTTCGTCGGCAGCGCCCAGGTCCAGGTAAAAATCGTCCAAAGCAGCACTCTCCACCACCGGCGTGAAGCGTTGGCATACCTCCAGCAGTTGCTGTGCAATCATTTCGTAACGTGGATAGCGGCCCGGTACGACAATCAGTTCGGGGCACTTGCGTCGGGCTTCGCTCAACCGCATCGCAGTATATACACCCCAACGCCGCGCTTCATAGCTGCAACTGGCCACGACCCCCGTTCCCACAGCTACAGGCTTCCCGCGTAAGCGTTTGTCATCCAGCTGTTCCACGGACGCGAAAAAAGCGTCAATATCTAAATGCAGTACCAGGCGCTGCGGTGTTTCACCGGTCCAACTATCTAAACCTAGACGGAAATCCCTAGCTCCCAACTTAGCACTAACGGGAAGCGCCACATGTGCACTGGCTCCCGAGGCTGAGCCAGATATAGTGTACTTATATACACTATTCGAGGGATAAGTTTCCGGAAGGCAATGCATGGCCCACTCCGATTCACGCGCCTCGAGCGGCCTCCCCTAGGCTGGCGCTAGGAACGAAGGAGAATGAAATATAGTGTACATAAATATACTAAACGACCTCGGAGCTATGTCCAGAGCACTTGACGCGAAACTGAGTGGGCGTCAGCGAAAGGTACTATCGACCTCTCGACTTAAGTTACGCTCTAGCCGGCGCTTAGGTTTTTCTTTCCCACTGTCGCAGTAAACGCCCGCTAAGCAAATAGTGAACGAAAATACACTATAATGTGGATAACCTCTATACAGCTGCGCAGCTGAAGCTACGGTAGGAACGCCACCATAACCTTACCACGGCAAAGATCGTAGTTCAGTTGCTACCCAGGCTGGGCGATTTGTCGCTGGTACTCGGCGTAACTGAGTAATCGGCTCCACTGGCCTTTCGGATCCGGACGAATTTTGATCAACCAGCCTGCCCCATAAGGATCGCGGCTAATAATCTGCGGCTCAGCTACCACCGCTTGATTGACCTCCACCACTTCGCCGTCCACGGGAGCATATAAGTCGCTCACAGCCTTGATAGATTCCACTTCGCCGAAACTGGCGCCCGCCTGCGTCCGCGCCCCGATACTGGGCAGCTCGATATAGACCAAATCGTTCAACAAATCGGCGGCATATTGAGTGATCCCCACGGTTACCAGCCCGTTTTCTTCATACACCCATTCATGCGTTTCGGTATAGCGCAATTGCTCAGGATTCATGCCTTGTCCTCAATCCGCCTGGCACTGGGAAGTGCGTAGTTTTCTGACACCCGTCGGTCATGTCGTTCCGTTGCGGTAGCACCGCACAACAACGTCCTGCCTTGCGAAATAGTTTAAGCGCCAAGCTCACGAAGTTGAAGCGCGATTGGGTTTACGCCGCGAATAAAACGGTAATGTTACCACCTGCGCGGACTCACGATGTCCGCGAATATCCACTTCTACCGCAGTCCCCGGCACAGCGGATTCGGGCGCTACGTAAGCCATAGCGATGCTTTTCTGCAATGTCGGGGCGAACGTGCCACTCGTGATCCAACCCACGCACTTTCCTGCTTGCCAGACGCTGCACTGTTCACGTGCAATTCGTCGGCCGGCCAATTCGAGGCCGACCCGTTTCGGCCGGGTCGTATCACTTTGTTGTTGCAACAAGCCGGCCCGACCGAGAAAATCCTTCGTCTGCCACTTGACGGCCCATTCCAGTCCCGCTTGCAACGGATCGATCTCCTCAGTCAGTTCGTGGCCATACAGAGGCATTCCGGCTTCGAGGCGCAACGTGTCGCGCGCTCCCAAGCCACACGGCACCGCACCCAGCGCCAGCAAATCGTTCCACAATAGCTGAGCCAGCTCCACAGGAACGACCCACTCCAAGCCGTCTTCACCGGTGTACCCCGTGCGGCTGATCAGAACCGTTTGGTCACGATAGACGACGTAACGGCCAAAATAATAGCGCAGGTCGCTCAATGTGGTCGCGAGTAAGCGTTCGCACATGGCCACCGCGTGGGGGCCTTGCACCGCAAGCATGGCTGTGATCAGCGTCGCATCGAACAGCGTTACCGCGCGAGTGCCGCGATGTTGCTGGAACCAGGCGACGATTTTCTCCCGATTCGCAGCATTGACCACCAGGAGATAGGGAAACGCCTGAACCAGAGGCTGCTCTGGCGTCGAAGGCGGGCCGGCCGCGGCAGCGGGTAAACGATACAGCAACACGTCGTCCTTGGTGCCACCGTGTTCGTTGCAAATCAGACCGTAGCGCACCTGGCCCACTTGCAGACTGGCAACGGAATTTGTGTACAACCATTCTAACAGTTCGGTTGAATCAGGCCCGGCTATGAACAGACGTCCCATATGGCTAATATCGAAGACGCCAACCTGCTGGCGCACTGCGTGATGTTCCTCTACGATGCTCGTAAATTGCAACGGCATCTCCCAGCCAGCAAATGGAACCATACGCGCTTTCCGCGCCACGTGCAGTGCGTACAAAGGGGTGCGCAAAAGCTCGCTCATGCAGTTGACATACGGCCTGAGAATCGAGAATCAAGAGGCTGAGCCGCACCTTGATGCGACGCACCAATCATCTACCATCTACCCTGAGCCGCGACGAATGACGCCAACATAACGCCTTTTCGTCATGACGATGGTCATGTGGGAAGACGTCCTGAGCTTGTGCCGAATACATCGGCCCAAAAGCTGACGATCTGTATGTGAGTAAGTCCTGTCGGCAATCCCAATTAGCAGACCGATCGTGGGCACCAACACTTTCCTCGACACCGAAGCGCCGCTACTTAATGTCCGGAAGCGGGTTCCTTGGGTCCCTACAATGGCCTGGAAACCCACTGCTTCTTGGATATTTTTTGTCCACGATGCAGGTTGATCTCAATGCCGACGTCGCTGAGGGAACGGGAAACGAGCGGGAATTGTTACCGCTGGTCACGTCTGCCAACGTGGCGTGCGCGGCACACGCGGGCCTGCCGGCGGACATCTGGGAGACTCTGCAGCTGGCGAAACATTACGGCATCGTTGTCGGTGCGCATCCGGGCTATTTCGACCGCGAGCATTTCGGTCGCCGTGAACTGTCGTGGCAAGCAGAAAGCCTGCGTGCCGAGTTAGTGTACCAACTTGGTGGTTTGCAAGCGTTGGCTCAAGCCGTGGGCATTTCCGTGCGCTTTCTCAAACCTCATGGGGCGCTTTATAACCAGGCATGTCGCGAGGAGGCCTTGGCCGATTTGATTGCCCGTATAGCGGCGGAGACCGGGTTAGCCCTCGTGGGACTTCCGAATTCCTGGCTCGAGCGCTGTGCAGTGTACTACGGTGTGCGGTTTGTCCGCGAGGGTTTTGCCGACCGTCGGTACCAGCCAGATGGCTCTCTCGTGCCGCGCCATCGCTCCGACGCTTTCCTGGACGACCCGCACGAAGCTGCCGAGCAAGTGCTCCGCTTGATTCGGCAAGACGCGGTAGAAACAGTCTGCGTCCACGGCGATCGGCCTCATGTGGTCGGTTTCACTCGCCAGTTGCGCGAAGCCTTGAGCCAGCGGGGGATCGCTCTGCGGCCGTGGACGACACCGTAGGCATAATACTCTGACATTCTGAAATTATGGCCTTTATTGTCGAAAGGCCCGGCACCTACGACCTGCTAGTGGATGCGGGCCGATTGGGATGGCGCCACGTTGGCGTGCCTGTCAGTGGACCCGCCGATCACACTGCGTGGCTCTTGGCTAATGCGTTAGTTGGTAACCACCCTGAAAACGGCGTGGCCCTGGAGATTACATGGTCGGGCCCCGTGTTGCGAGCCACTGCGGATCATGCGTGTGCATTAGTCGGTGCCGAGTTTAGCCCGCGCGTGGCAGGGCGAAACGTGCCGGGCGCCAGTGTCTGGCATGTGCGTGCCGGCGATGTGATTGAAATCGGAACCTCCAGGAAGGGGCTGCGCGCCTATCTTGCCGTGGCCGGGGGATTTGAGTACGCTCCTTTGCTCGGTAGTCGCTCCGCCTTGCAGCCGCTGCGCAAGGGCGAGGTTTTGCTTTGCAAGCCGCAGATAGCGCGCCGACGGCGCTGGCTCGAACCGTTACCTCATGCGGCGAATTTCACCGCTGCGACCGCGGTGTTGCGCTTCCTGCCTGGCCCGTTTTGGCCCCAAGTGTCCGAGCAAGTGGCCGGACGAACCTGGACGGTGAGTGCCGAATCGAATCGCATGGGATTGCGGCTAATGGCCGATGTCGCCTGGGAACTGCCGCATGATTTACCTTCGGTGCCCGTCGGCATCGGTACAATCCAAGCGACTGCATCGGGGCAGCTGCTCATTTTGGGCGTGGATGGGCCGACTATCGGCGGCTATCCGCGAATCGGATACGTCATCGAGGCCGACTGGGATCTTCTCGGTCAATTGCGCCCCCAGCAGAGTGTTCGATTCGTTGCTGTTTGCTTGGAGAAGGCTTATCAGGCTGCTCGTGCGTTACACGCGTGGCGCCATCAAGTTATCCTGAGACTATTGTGCACTGCGCAGTCGTCGCCGAATCTGTTTCGATCAACTGGCTGAGCGTTCGGCCCTGGTATGCCCAACCATTAGCGTCACGAGGTTCGATAATAACGCGAGGCTTACGGCTAAATGAATGCCCACAACGCCGGCCACAAGCCAGGCGAAAATGTCTTGTAAGCCCGCCCAAGATTGAACCAAAATTACACCGCTCAGCAGGCCCGTTAGCAAGGCCAATGCTACCGCTACCGCGTTCAAGCGCCAGAACTGAGCGCGCCGTCGCGAGGCCCAGAAGCCCCCAAGCGCAGCACCGATAATTGGAATGCCGGCGCCTAACAAATAATGATCGTCCGTTGTCAACCATCGGTTGACGTCCAGAACGATAGTCGTCGCCAGTCCCACAGTCCAACCAAAGTCGGCACCTGCGTAGATGAAATCCCACTCCGTGTCGGTGGGCAAAAACGCTTGGTTATCGAGTGATAATCCTGGTCGAGTCGCAGCACGAATTTGACGAACTAACCAGGCGAAGCCTAATCCGGCGCAGAATCCCCCCAGAGCGCCGACAGCTAGCCAAGTCAAAATTACCAACCCTGAGCACGGTCGAGCAGCCACAGCTACAGCGCAAACGACCGCAGTGCTCGCGGTCAAGAGCACGGAGGCGACGGTCGTAAACACGTAATCAAGGTCTCCATGTCCATGAGGCAGTCTTGCCCTAAGGTCAGGAAGACAAGCCAGACCTCGCGGCACCGTTGTCCCAAGGCCGTCTCAAGCGCACGAGCGTAGATTCCTAACTGCGGAGCATAACGATGTTGCGCTTCGCTTAGTTCCTCGACAGTCAAGTTATCGGTCTTGAAATCAACCAGAATCGGTCCATCTGCTCCGCTTTCCCAGAAGACCAAGTCCATGACGCCCTGGACTAAGACGCGTTCCTGACCAAGTTGTTCCCAAGCCATCTGCGTCAGGTCGCTCTCGAGGCGTTCGGCGAACATAGGCAATTCCTGGGCTGGTAGCATCAAGCTGAAGGGCAATTCGCGGACTACTTTTCGAGCCCTTACGATCCGTTGGCCCAAGGACCTGCGAAAGAAATTGGCCACAGCATGTAAGTCCACTGCCGAGGCCTCGCTTTCGCTAAAGATGCCTTGCTCGGTGAGTTCGGACAGTTGTCGCTGCAATTCCTCCAGGCTGTCTAAGCTGGCAGAGATAGTGAGGTGGCGAATTAACCGGTGGACGAGCTGTCCCCGCTCGACAGCGCTCCCTGCTGCCGGAGTGGTAGCGGAAACGTTCGCCGTAGACTCATGCTTGTTATCTAGCGTTGGACTTTCCCTTGGAAAGCTGGGTCGGGAAGTTAGGCTTAGGCCCCGTTGGCCCCGCGACCAAGGTGCGGTGTCCTCATCCCGTTCTAACCACAAGCGCAGGCGTGTCGGTGAGGTCTTTCCGGGCCAAACTGTCGCCCAGTGATGCGGATACTTCCAATGCAGGCGTTGCCAGAGTGTTGGGTTGAACCAATCATCGCGTGATAGCGCGCTGGAAGTCGTACCATCTGAGAGTGTTGAAGGCTCCTGCCCATCTTCGCGTGGCTCAGACGTGCTTCCGGCTGGGAAATCATGTATAACTGGATCTTGGCTTGATATTTCTTGGAGACGAAGTGCACGATAGCCATTTTGCGTCGCACGTCGAAAGACTGGAAGTAACCATTGCAGCGAGGAATGTATCTGATCCGCAGCGAGGTGAAATTTTTCATCGCTTTGCTCAGGACGACTCCGCGCCGACTTTCGGGGTTGAGTCCAACGGTTGTGGGTAGCGATGAGAACCAGGCGTTCGCGGGCTCGGGTCATAGCGACGTAGAGCAAGCGCAACTCTTCCGCAAGAAACTCCTTGCGTAACTCATGCTGGATGAAGCGGTAGAGTTCGGTCGGCCAACTATAAACTCCCCGCTCGTCCTGCACACGTGCACCGAGCAGACCGTCACGATGAAAAAGAAACCGTTGACGCAGCGACTCTTCATTGAATTCAGATCCCAGGTCGAGCACAAGCACGATGGGAAATTCCAGCCCTTTGCTTTGGTGAATCGACAGGAGGCGGACCACGTTCTCGGTTGGCGAAACCACGTTAGCCGGGCCAAAGTCTTGCTCTTGTTCGCGGAGCCGCTCGAGGTAATGCAGAAAACGTTCCAATTCGCCGCCGCGATTTCGTTCAAACTGCCTGGCTAAGTCGTGAAGCAAAATCAAATTGGCCGACCGTGCCGCTCCGTCGGGCAAGGCTTGCACAAACGCCAAATAACCTGTTTCTCGATAAATGTCCCAAAGCAGCCGCGCTAGGGGTTGTCGCCGCGCTCGGGTGCGCCACGTCTCTAACTGGTCGAGGAAGGCCCGAATCTTCTCAGCCAGCCGATCCTCACCCTTTTGGTGCACATATTGATGCAAGGCCCAATAAAATGGCCCTTCCCGTTGTGCCAAGCGAATCTGGGCCAAGTCTGCAACTTCCAGACCGACCAGTGGCGAGCGTAGCACTGCGGCTAGGGGCACATCATCCAGGGGATTGCGCAGCAACTGCAACAAGGCAGTCATGTCGCGAATTTCAAGCGCTTGCCAGAAACCGCGCCGTAACTCCACATGCACAGGGATACCGCAACTGCGAAGTGTTTCAACGACATATTGTGCACGGCCTTGGACGGTGCGCATCAGGATGGCCACGTCTCGATATTCTGCAGGACGAAACGTCTTCGTGGCGGTATCCCAGACATGGAGCTTGCCAACCCACTGCTCGATCAGCCACGCTGCCAGACGGGCCTCGCGGGTTAAACGCTCCCACCTCGTCAGGGGCTGAGCCGAGCCTTCTCCCGACTCGCCTTGGTCGCTCAGGGTTTGGTCATGCTGTCCCGCGAACACGTAAAGGGTAACAGGTTCCTCTCGATTCGTCTCCAGGCCGTCGGCGTCGTAATGAGCGGCGCCAAACCTAAGTTGTACGTCCTCATCGTAGCGCAAGCCGAGGTCGCTGAATTGGCTGAGCTGGCTGAATATGATGTTGACTGCGTCCAGGATGGTACGTTGGCTGCGGAAGTTCACGGTTAAAGGTACACGAATCCCATCCGACTGGGCTGTCAGAGCGGTTACCGTCAACTTTGCAGTGCTACTAGCCGCTGATTGCTCCAGCCTCATAACATTTGTTGGCCCCGCATCGGGCTCATCGGAATTTGCTGACACCTGGTCATCGCTATCATTTGGATTGAACCGGGCGTCGTGGCCTATCGCGCGATAGCGCAGCGCCTTTTGTTGAAATAATGCCGGACAGGCGAGACGAAAACCGTAGATGCTTTGTTTGTCGTCGCCGACCATGAAGAGTTGACGAGTCGGTTCCGGCTCCTGTCCGGCCAGGGTTTCGAGGATCCAGTTCTGTAACGGATTGATATCCTGGTATTCGTCCACCAGGATATGGCGATAACGTCGTTGCAACAAGGCCAGCACTTGGGAGTGAGTAAGTAACTGTTGCGTGAGTCGCTCCAGATCAGCAAAGTCGAGCACGGCGCGCTCGTTCTTGGCACGCTGGTAACGGCGAATGAAGTCTTCCAGTAAGGTTCGGAGCACGCGGATAAGCGGTGCCAGCTGGTGGAGTTCGGCCACGGCGGACGACCATCGCTGAGGATCGACGAATTCACGAAATGCCCGGGCGATACGCGTTTTCAACTCATCTGTCGGCGAAATCTCGTACACATGAAGAACGTCATGCCACCATCTTTCTGGGTCGGGCAACGTTTGCAAAAAGGCGTGCAGGTCGAGCACCAGACGCGGTAAACCCTCACCTGCGAGTAAACCGCCATATTCGTCAACTAGGCGGTAGAACGCTGGCTCATCCACCTGGGACGGTCGCTCTTCAAACCAGCTTTCCATCGTGTCGTCCAGCGCGTCGCGCTTCAGCACCTCGGCCTCGACAGGGTCGAGGACGCGGAAATCTGGATCGAGTTCCACTAGGTAGAAAAATTCACGGACGATACGCAGGCAGAAACTGTGTAAGGTCGAGATAGGGGCTCGCTCCAGCAGGAGCAATTGGCGGCGCAACCAGTCGGCCTGGGCAGGTGATGTCAGCGCGGATAAGGTTTGACGCAGTGCTTGGGCAATTCGTGTGCGCATCTCCGCAGCCGCGGCCTCGGTAAAGGTCACTGCGAGGATTTGGCGCACCTCGATGCCTTCGTTGAGCACTAAATGCAGGTACCTTTGCGTCAGGACGTGAGTTTTGCCCGTTCCCGCACTGGCGCATACCAGAATGCGGGGATGTCTCGCGGACACTGCCAAGGATTGTTCGTGGGTCAGCTCAGGCACGTGGCGAGTCCCTCAACGCTTCGAGCACCTCTTTCTTCGAGAGCGTCCTCAGCAGGCGATAACTGTCCCAGACGCGGTCAAATCGGCACACCGCCAACCAGGAGCATAGGTCGCACGGAAGCCTGCCACGGTGCAGCGCAGGTTGAGCACTCATCTTGCCCTGCAAGATGCTGCGTCCGATACGCTCCAAGTGTCGCCGCGTACAGTCGGCCAAAGATTGCAGGTCCTCGGCCCCTACAGCGTCGCTTGCATCCTTGCGTCCGAGCGTGCCGTCTTTACAACGGAAGAGGGCGACCACTGGAGAGTATCCTGTCAGGCTCTCCTTATCCAGGACTTTTGCCGCCTCCTCGGGAAACACGCCGCTGAGCCTGTAGCCTCGTAACCAATCAAGTTCGGGATTTTCGCCCCGGGGTCGCTCCCGATCGTCGAGACTCTTGGGAATGCGTCGTAACGGAGCATAAAAGGTGCAACATTGACCGATGGGCAGTTGGAAGATTTCATGCGCCACCAGGAGATATAGCATCAGTTGTAAGTCGAGACCGTAATAAATACGGTCGAGCTCCAGCGACATGGGCGAGAGTTTATAGTCCACGACCCGTAACCATAGAATGGAACGTGGGAGCACCGCGCGGGCTGAATCGCAAAGCGGTGTTACCTGAACAGTAGTGTCCGGTAAATCGGAGCCGTTTCTGTTTTCAAGAGCCGAGTTGTCCTCGGCCCCCGGCACAACGTCTATGCGGTCAATGCGGCCGCGCGGGAATAGGCGCACGATGGATTGGCCGTCTGCCGGGTCCAGAAATTCAACGGCCCATTGGACGGCCCTCGTGTCGTTTTGGCCAAAGCCTAACTCTGTCGTGCACGGCACAAAATGGCCTCGTCGCAACTGACGATCAAGCGCTAGCACGTAGTCCCCGAGGATACGCTGAGCTTGGCGTAAGACGTATCTTCGACGGGCACTCGCCTCGAATCGATCGTCTTCCAGCTCCCCTATGACCGCTTCTGCAACTTCATTCACCATCTCACGTAAACGGTGCTCGCGTTGCGTAATGGATTCCAGTTCACCTTGCGAACTTGCGTCGCCTGGACTCTCGGGGTCGGGACGAATGAATTCGCGTACGTAGCGCAGGACGAAAAACTGCAGGATACGATGTAGCAGTTCACCGATGTCTTGGCGGGTGAGACGAAACGATTGACGCGCTCGTAAGCGCAAACCGCTGGACGCAAAGAATTGGAACGGACAACGTGCATAGCTTTCCAGTTCCGAGACGGTCAAACGCAAGTCGGAACCTTGAATGAACAGTTGACGGGCTAACGAGGGAGGAAGCTGCGCGGTATGGTGATAGTTGCGTGCTTGCTCCACCATTCGCAAGGCAACAGGAAGTTGCGATGGGGATGCGAACCGCTCCACGAGGAACATTGGAGAACCGCCCCGCTGATGTGAATTTTGGCGGATGTCTCGAGCCAGGGCGCTGGCTAATTCGTGCCAAGTGAGCGCTTCCTGCGCTTGAACACTGTGCACCACGCCTTCGACTAACTGCGGGCGTAGCTCAGGAAACACTCGCTGTAATCTTTCGACAAAGGGAGAGGGCAGTAGTGGGTTATTTTGTTCATCGGCCATCGCATAGCTGACCCAGAGCCGCTCAGAGGCGCGGGTGAATGCGATGTAACCGAGGTATTGTTCCTGAAAATGACGGGCTTCTGCCGTTGGAGCCAGTTCAATTCCGTGCTGCTGGAGTTGTTCGCGATCACTGTCGTTGAGGATCGGGTCCTCATCCCCAACGAGTGGAAAGATTCCCTCATTGACTCCCAGCAAGAAAACTCCGCGAAGCTCAGGTTGCCGCGAGCGTTCGATGGCACCGATGAGAACCTCGTCTAACGCGGGGGGCACTAAGCCTAAGGTCAAACTGTCGAGAGCGGTCTCAAGCACCGCGGCGAAATCCTCGCGGGTCAACTTTTCAGACCCGAAAGCTAAGTCCAGCTCTTCGAGTACCTGGACCAATCCATCCCACACTTGGGCGTGTTCTGCCGCCTCCTCTAATCGTCCCGCGGCCCGGGCTTGTTCGTGCCAGGCGACTAAACTCTCAGCTACGCCGACACGCTCTAGCAGGTGCCAAAGGGCCACTAAGGCAGCGCGCACGGAGATCGCACGATCTTCCCCCAAGGCGCGACAAAACTCGGCTAACGGTTCGGTCAGGCGGAGCCGTTCGCGGTTGAGCACCTCCGGCTCCAAGTATTCTGGGACCGTGTTCCCCGAAGGCGCGCGGAAGCGCCATTTTTGTGCACGCCAAACTTCGCCTTCCAGGCCGTGTTCATCCGCATACTGCTCGAGCCGGTCTACAATCTCCCGCATCCAAGGACGGTCGCTGGTGCGCGTCGGCAATTCGGTGCGCAACCAGCGGATGACATCTACTCGACGCCAGTTATACGTGGCTACCCGTATCGTCGCGCGGACGAACTCAACCAGCGGATGATGCCGCACGCTCCGGCGAACGTCCATGAAAAACGGGATGCCATAATCGGGAAAAATCGCTTCTATCAGCGCTTGGTAATCTTCCAGGCGACGCACAATGACGGCAATGTCGCGATAGCGCCAACCTTCATGCATGACCAGGCGACGAATGGTACGTGCGGCCAATTCGACCTCAGCCCGACGATGACGCGCTTCCAGGAGCGTAACCGATAGCGCGGTTCTCGGAGCCACGAGCGTCGCGGCATCAGGCGATGGATCGTTCTGAGCCGACGCATTTGCCGAAACCCCATTTTGCGCCGTGAGAGGGGGCGCTACCAGGTCGGCGAACATTTCCCTTTCGATGCGTAGTAAATCGGCATTGCGAAAGCGCGGGTTAGACTGTCCTTCAGGCAGGTAAATCAGCTGTATGGGCGTTTGACCGGGAATCAGGCTGCGAAGCCGACGATAGGTTTGTTCCGCGCGGTGAAACAACCGTGTCGAATCCTCTGGAAAGTCACCTGAAGCGAGTGCACAAGGGTCAAGGCAGAGGGAAAATGTGGCCTCGCTCACAGCGTGGAGCAGCGCTTGTAGTATCTCATATTCGAGCTTGGTGAAGTCCCCGAAGCTGTCCACCCAAAGCCGCGCACCTCGCAGCCAGGAACACTGGCGTATGGCTTGTGTGAGCAAGTAGGCTACGTCATCGCTGTCGTAACATCGCTCGGCAAGGAAGGCTTGGTAATCTTCCAATAACAGGGCCAAATCGTGGAGTTTACGAACCAAGGGAGCATCGCCATTGAGTAGCCGAGCCAGTTCTTCCCCAGCGCGTTGGAGCATCGGCGGGGAGACACGGTACTGACGCAGTTCGTGCACCAACCGAGCCAGGTGGGCCGCCCAACCGGGACGCACGTGCCGGGCGTCGAAAAAACGCCATTGGTGAACACGGCGCCGTAACAGCGCCTGAAGGACCATCTCCCGACCCCAATCGCTCAGCACGCGGCGCCGAGTTAATTCGCCCTCCAAAATCAGATGAGTCAAACGTCGGAAAGACAGCACTTGGCACCGCAGCGTAGCTGGGCGCGGGCCTATTTCGAGCAGAGCGCGATTCATTTGATAAGTGGCCTGTTCAGGAACCAGCAGTAAGAGCGCCGGACCGAGTGGTTGCTCGCGCTCCGCTTCACGCATCTCTCGCAGACAGCGGAAAGTTTTGCCCGAACCTGCGCGCCCCAAGAGGAACCGCACACGTTTCAGGGGCCTTGGCTCCATGACCCCGCTCCCATCAGCTTTTGACGCTAATTTTTGACCATTCTATAATCAGACTAGAAGGGTGGCGCTGCCCTGAGATGAAGGCCGAGTGTCACAGGGTTATGTCCATGCCGAGAGTTGGTGCATCGCCGCGCCCATTGCAGATCGCGCATGCACGGAGGTGCTGGCCGGTCGCGCCGGTATTTCCTAGTATGTGGCGTGGCTGCGTAGGCTGTCTGGCCCTGTTAATAAACTTTCTCTCGTTCAGTGTGGCGCAGCCCGCCCGGGAGTCGGGTGCCTACTTAGTGGTGCGGAGCCCCCTGTCGAGCGAAACGGTCGCGCAACTACGCAACGACCTCGAGCATCACATCACTTCGGGCACTCGCAAAGTTATCTTACATTTTCAGCCCGGTCCGCCTTCCTCATTCGGAGTGTCCCGCGACTTAGCGCAATATTTGTTGCGTGGAATCCGTGGTCGCGCCGAGATTCATGCATTCGCGGATAAGCCCATCCAAGGCCATATGCTCTTACCTTTTCTCGCTGCCCAATACCGTTGGTTAGCACCCGAGGGCGCTCTGGGACAAATTTTATCAGGTGCCGAATCTCAGCTAACTCACGCGGATCGCGCTTTTTACCTGGAAATCGCTCAAGGGCGAGGTTTGCCTGAAGCACTTGTCCTGCGCATGATATACCAACCGCTGAGTGTGTACCGAACCATCGAGAACGGACAGGTACGCTACAAGCTAGAAGATACCCCGTTCGCGCGCCAGCTCGACATTGACCCGAAATTGTTGGCGATTCCGGGTGAGGGAGGGCAGTTGGTCGTCCCGGGCGGAGAGGGAGTTGGCTTGTTCCGCGCTGGTCAAGCGGAGGAGTTTGGTTTGGCCAGGCGCGTGGCCAGCCTAGAGGAGCTAGCTGACTTGCTCCAACTCAACCGCGCTATTTTACTGGGCAGCGTCCTGGTCAACCCGGATAGCAAGGTAGTCTGGATTCGGGTTGGGGGTGAGGAAGGGGATTTGAGCTCGGGGACTATCAACGCCTTACGGCGTAAATGGGAGCGGGCTGTCAGCTTGCCGAATGTCGGTTGCATCGTGTTCGAAATTAATGCAGGGGGCAATGCTCGCGCCGCTCAGGAACTCGAGCCCTTGGTGCAACAGGTGCTCCCCGCGAACAAAAAGGTGCTCACCGTAGCGTATATCCCAAAACGCGCAAGTGGCGCCGCCACTTATTTAGCCTTTGCCTGTCGGGAAATTGTTTTATGTCAGTCCGCGCAGCTGGGTGAGATGCAAGAGGTACGCGGCACGGGCCGACGCGCTTTGACCCCCCAACAATTGGAACCGTACATTCGTCAGTTACGCGAACTGACACAATATCACGGCGGGGAAGCCCTGGCCGAGGCCTTGTTCGACCCGAATGCGGAATTAGTACGAGTACGCCGCAAGAAAGACGGCGGAGCGATTCTTTTGGTCCGGCGCGAAGAGGCGGAGCGCCGGCGGGAAGAATTCGACTGGCTCGATAAACCTTTCCGCCTGATGTACCTCACCGGGGAGCAAGCCCGCACCTTAGGTGTCAGCCGATACGTGCTCCCAGATGACGCCACGCCGGAGGCCGTGCTCAATCTCTATGGCCTGAAAATGCAAAACATGGAGCTACTCCGCACGACTTGGCTCGACGACTTGATCAACCTGATCGTGCATCCCGTTACCACCGTGTTCCTGTTCATCTTGGGGTTCACGTGCATCCTGCTGGAGTTCAAGACCAGCGGCATCGGACTACCAGCAGTCATCGCCGCAGTGTGTTTCCTTCTGATCTTTTGGGCGCACTCCTGGTTGGCCCGCGAAGTTAACTCCCTGGCCATTTTGCTATTTCTGCTGGGTTTAGCCCTGCTTCTGGTCGAACTGTTTGTCTTGCCGGGGATGGTCGTTGCCGGGTTGAGTGGGGTGTTACTCATCATTTGCAGCGTCGCCTTGTTGCTGTTACAACATTGGCCACAAACCACCGATGAATATCTCCGCCTAGCCGAATATTCGGGAGTGTTAGGCGGAGGCTTGGTCGCCGCTATCTTCCTGGCCTTCCTGATTGGCCGATATTTGCCCTCGGTACCGGGACTGAACCGCTTGGTCTTGCAACCGCCTGAACCGACGGCGTCCCCCGCTGCCGCAGCCTCACCTGTCTCAGAATATCAGCAATACCTGGGCGCCGTGGGTATCGCCGTTACCGACCTTCGGCCGTCTGGCAAAGCACGCTTTGGCGACGTGCTGCTGGACGTTCAAGCGGAAGGTCAGTATCTCCAGGCAGGGACTCGCGTCCAGGTAGTCGAAGTAGAAGGCACAATTATCGTAGTTCAAGCTCTGCCGGAGCTCGCTTGATTGAAACTTCCTTGCTGCTATGGACTGGCTCTTACCCATTGCTCTGATCGTGCTGGGTTTGCTACTTCTCGTGGCCGAGGTGTTTATTCCTTCCGGGGGCATATTGTTTGTGTTGGCGCTAGTCTCTCTGATTGTGGGCGTTACTATGATCTTTTTCATCCCGGAATCCCGCGGGGGTGGCGTGTTTGCTGGTTTGGTTACGGTGGTCATAGTTTTCGTGCTGGTACCGTTGGTGGTCGGTGTGGCCTTTTATTACTGGCCTAAGACTCCTTTCGGCAAACGCTTCATACTAACCGGCCCCAGTGCGGAAGAAGAACCATTGCCCCAGGCTTTTTCCGAACGCGCCGATTACTCACAACTCAAAGGCCAAGTGGGACGGGCTATGACCCCCTTGCGGCCCAGCGGCATTGTACTGATACAAGGGCGGCGTATTGACGCGGAAACCGAAGGAGTTTTTGTTGAGGCGGGACAATTCGTGCGCGTGGTGGATACTCGCCCCAGTTACGTCATCGTGCGGCCCCTTAGCCCACAAGAAACCGAATTCCTCAGCGAACCACCTGCATAACGTTGCATTCGCTTCGGCGGTTGGACTTAGAGGGGGGATCTCTCCTCACGCCAAGACTATCCGTCCTGAGACACGTTGGTTGGTGGCAAAATTACCGACCAATTGCCACACATCTTTGCTCACAGCCATTCATTTTTTTTGACGAGAAATAGCGACAGAGCGTCAGTCTGCTCAGTAGGCTCTGCCTAGTGTACCGACTGCCATCCGGACTTTTCGCCCTAGTTCACCAGGATGCCGCGGGTGTTGGGAGGTACAAAGGTGAGGATGGCGTTGGTGCCGGCCAAGTCGCGGAGGAACGTCCCCGGCGCTAGCGTGAGCGGCGATAGAATCTCGATACCATCGGCATCGCGGTCGCTGGGCGGAATCGCGTCGGAAACAGGCCGTCGTCGCGTTGGCCATTGTTGACAAACACCGCGTTGCGAATTACGTTGCCAATTCTCAACCGTAGCTGCGGCCTGTTGGTCGCAGTCGTGGGTATGTTCACCGCCTCGCGGAACCGCACCCGAAACTCCAGCATCTGCCCGGTTACGTACCGCCCATTGGCTGGCGGTATCACAGCGGCAATCCTTGGCGCCACCGCATCCACGCGAACGTTCGGCGTGCTGGGACTGGTGAAAATTATGCCCGCGTGGTTGCCCGCCAAGTTGCGGATCGAGGTGCCCGCAGGTCGTATCACAGGCGACAGAATCTCGATGCCGTCATTGTCGAAATCGCCAGCTCGGACGACGTAACGGAAGCGTAGCGTGGTGGGACTGATTCGGTCGAAAAACTCGGCATTGCGGATGAGGCTACCGATGCGGAGGCTGACATACGGTCTGCTGGTGGCGGTGGTGCCGACCACGACCGCCTCGCTGAACCGCACCAGCACGTCCAGCGTTTGGCCAGCACGATAGGTGCCGTTGGCCGGCGGCGTGACGCAGACAATCCTTGGAGGTCTCTCGTCAGTGGCCCAAAGGTCGTAGCCCGTGCTGCCATCGTTGGCCACTAAAAAGAGCGTGCCGTTCACATTGGTCAGATTTTCGGGAAATGAGCCGGCCGGGCCTGGGCGAGTGTCGCTTACTAACACCGTGCCGCTGGCAGTACCATCGCTTTTGCACAGTTCATTGTCAAAGTCCGGATGGTACGCTACGAAGTATAACGTGGCGTTGACTTCGTTAAGATCCTGTGGTCAAGATGGATGGGCTCCCTCTCGAATATCCCGCACTAGAAACCCGCAGGCATGGCGCGTTCTTCGAGTTGTTCAAACTGCAACCGTATCTGCCGCTTCGGCCGCAAGCCAGGATTTCCATGATTGGCTGCCCAGTCGAACAATTGCCCCCACAGCGATGTCAACCAGCGTTGCAGGGCTAGGGATCCTTGCGGTGCAACATCGAAGCTATTTGCTCACGCGTTGAAGTGTTGCCAGCTCAGTCCCATTTCCCCGACGCTCAACCACCTTGCCCAGCAAGAGCAATAGGGCAAGCTAGGCTGCCCCACCAGTTTGATCCCAGCACTGGCAAGGTTGCTGATTGACTCATTGAAGCCCCCGACTATCGGCCTAGGGCAAGTGTCTCGGGCTGTGACCGGCCCTGTACCTCAATGTGGGTGTACCAGCTTGCACAAACTCGCTGGCATCCCCCGACGCGCGACTGCTTAGCACGCAGTCCGCTCGCTGTCAGCTGACATTGGTTTTTGGAGCAGGGAATGCGATGCCCGGGAACGGAACGCAATCCAGTGCGCCATCAATTGATGGAAACGCCGCTGAGGCTCGGCATGGTGCAGCTGCCATTTCCCAAGGCGAGACTTGTTCCGTCAGCATCCTTGATGAATGTGCCCCTGGGGAGGAGGGATAATCATCTTGTTAGCTCCCGCAGGCACGTGGGCAAGAAAGGCAATGCCCTCCGTATCCCAATCGCCGTATAAACTAACTACCACACTCTTGGTGCTGTTCGGCACAACGCGGAAAATGAAGCAATACCATCCGTATCCCGGTCGTTGGCTACGCTGGTGTAGCGCAAGACTAGCCGATGGGTACTGCTGCCGTTGACATGTGACACCGGCCGCACGGTGCTGCCGAGGATAATGCGCAGGTGAGGCTTGCCCCTGGTTAAGATCGGCTGACTAAACAGGAGCTAAGTTCACAAAACGGACAATAGATTTTCCGACATGAGGTTACGGGGGCGGAACCTCCAGACCAGCGCGTCGGACTAAAAGGGTAAGCGCTTTTCCGCGGCTTGACCGCGTCGATTAGCGAGGCAGTTGCAAAACGCGATGGATCGCGGGGCACAGCTCATAAATATCGGCGTGCCTGCGTTGACCAGCCACTGCGATACCTAAGGCCACCTCGCGCCGTGTGCCTTGGCGTCATATGCCGTCATGGAGACATCCCCTGTGCTATGGATTAGTCAGGTAAGTGCCACCCTAAAGCAGGACGGGCTAAACTTTGCGGGAGCAGGCATGACACGCTAAACGGAATCGTCAGCTGCAAATCTTCTTCCTTGCCGCCTGGGGGGGCCGAGGACGTATTAGCCCATCGCTAATTTAAGCGAGCAACTTTTGCGGCATAAACTTGCATAGGGGGCTTAGACCGGCTAGGCACGGCTAATTTGCCGATACCAAGCGACGGTGCGATGAACCCCCTCCTCGAAGCTCACGCTCGGACGCCAGCCGAGTTCCTGCTCCGCCTTGCGTGTGCTGTAAACTAAATCCCGGCCAAGTAACCATACAGCATAACGAGTCACGAAAGGAGGCTGTCGAATCTGCCATGCTCGAAAAGTCGCCTCTAGGAGGAAGGCTGCGACGAACGCCACGCGGTAGGGAATACCTCGCCGCGGTACGGGGTAGCCTAACTCCTGAGCAAACTGTGCCAAGTATTCTCGCTGCGTGATCGGTGCTCCATCATTTGTGATGTTATAGGCTTGCCCGACCGCTTGAGGCTTTTCAGCTGCCAGTATGCACGCTTCGGCCACATTTCCTGCATAGACGGAGTTGATTCGGTTTGTACCTGAGCCAATTAGCCAGCAGAGTCCCCAACGCAGCGACCTGGCTAGGCGGTGAATGCTGGTGCGATCATATGGCCCATAGAGCCAACTCGGTCGAATCACGGTAACTGGCAGAGCATGCTCGCGCCAAGCGCGCCAGACGATTTTTTCGGCCAGGATCTTGGCGCGCGTGTAGTAATCCCAGACCCAACAGGTTTGCCCGAGAGGCCACGCCTCGGTGATTTCGCGACCGTCGGGCTGAGGATGACCGTAAGCACTCGTGGAGCTGATGTGAACCAGTCGCCGCACACGGTTGGCTAGACACGCTTGCACCACATGATGAGTGCCTTCCACGGTATGGCGGCGGAATTCGGGCCAGGAGCCCCAGTCACCAACTTTACCTCCAGCATGGTACACTACGTCTACGCCGAAACACGCGGCTCGGACGGTTTCGGGTCGTGTCAGGTCGCCCCAGGCGATTTCGACGCCCAGCTGACTGAGGAAACGGCAATCTGCCCCGGGGCGCACTAGGGCACGGACACGCTCGCCTCGCTTGACTAGCTGCTCTGCCAGATGACTCCCCAGTAATCCCGTCGCACCTGTGACCAAATGCAGTGTCATGGCGAATATCTTGGGATAATGCTATTCATCGGCAAGGCACGAGAAATGCACATGCCGTGCCCCTACACGGTAAAAGCGGTTCCGAAGGCTCTCAGCGGCTCAGCGCAACTTATTATGAATAGGACTTAGCACGCGCATCGCAGCCGCGAGAGCCGAAACTCTGGCGATTGTCGCATTGCGCGTCGGCGAACTAATCCGAATTAGTAAAAATGCGTATGCCAACTAGCTGGCTTGGCCTGCTTTGGGCGGGTGTGTAAAGTTATGAATGTCATGCCAGCGGAGGAGCAAGTCATGAAACCGATGACGCGGCGGCAATTTGGCCAACGGGTGGCCTGGGCGGGGGCATTGTCGGCCCTCTCAGCGTCGCAGGTCTGGGGCGCCAATGAACGGATCCGTGTCGGCTTTATCGGCGTGGGTAATCGCGGCGACCAGTTACTGGACGCTTTCTTGAAACAGCAGGATTGTCAAGTAGTGGCGGTGTGCGATTTGTCTGCCGCTTATATGGAGTTTGCCTGCAAAAAGATTGCTCAGGTCCAGGGAAGTGCTAGTCAGGTGGCTCAGTATGCCGATTATCGACAACTCTTGGAGCGCAAGGACGTGGATGCCGTGGTCATTAGCACGCCAGACCATTGGCACGCTTTACAAACGATTCACGCTTTCCAGGCAGGAAAGGACGTATACGTCGAGAAGCCGCTGTCGTTGTGCGTCGTGGAAGGGCGAAAAATGGTCGAGGCATGTCGGCGGTATCAGCGCGTGTGTCAAGTGGGCTTACAACGGCGTTCCTCGCCCATGTGTCGGGAGTTAGCCGAGTTCATTCGCGAAGGTGGGTTAGGCAAGATTACGCGGGTACGAGCTTTCCATGTGCTGAACGAATGGCCCAAAGGCATCGGCCGGCCTCCCGATGAACCGCCGCCCAAGGACTTGGACTGGGATGCCTGGCTGGGGCCTGCGCCTATTAAACCGTACAATCGCAACCGTACTTTCTATCGCTTCCGTTGGTTTTACGACTATTCGGGAGGGCAATTGACTAATTTCGGCGTACATTACATAGACATGATTCATTGGTGCTTGGGAGTGGACAAGCCGTTAGCAGTCACTGCGATGGGCGGCAAATTTGCGGACTATGACAACCGCGAGGTGCCTGACACGCTCGAAGTGCTCTGGACGTATCCAGGTCCCGTCTTGGTTAGCTTTTCGCAGATCAACGCCAATGCTTCCTGGGGCGGAGCGCGGCCCTGTGAAATTGAGTTTCGTGGCACTAAAGGTACTGCCTACCTTTCTTATGGTAGCTTTGAAGTGGTGCCCGAAGTGATTACTCCTAATGAGGTGCCCGCACGCACTCCACTCAATCGCGCTCTCGAACGCGACTACCGTAAGGGTGCGCAAACGCTTATTGCCGGTAAGAAGCAAACTGGCGCCGACAGCACGGAACTCCACGTGCGGAATTTTCTCGACTGTGTGCGAAGTCGTAAACCGTGCAACTCGGACATCGAGTCGGGACATCGTAGCACCGTGGCGCCGCTCATCGGCAACATCGCCCATCGTCTGAAGCGATACCTGGAATGGGACGGCGACCGCGAACGTTTCGTCCAGTGTCCGGAGGCAGACCGCCTCCTGAGTTACGATTACCGTTCCCCCTACAAATTACCGGACTAAGGCTGCTGACTAGCGACGCAAACGAGCCACTGGAGTAAGTTTCATTAGCCAGAATAAGGCCGCAGTGATTTCCACGGCTCTTCCTGGCTCATGTCGATTAGGGGTGGTCCCTTAATCCTTGCCGGGGAAAGAATGGCCAGGAAGCGTAAAGTCTGCTGCCCGATGTTATAGGTGCCGTGGACCACATCTTTCGGAATGTGGGCGATCTCGCCCGGACCGAGGATACGTTTCTCGCGATCCACCCATTGTTCCGCCGTGCCTTCCAGGATGTAGATGATCTCCTCCATCTCGGGATGGCGATGAAACTGGTGCGCTTTACCCGGAGGCATGTGCACTCGCACTAAGAGCAACTGTTCCGCCTCGACTAGGCCAGGTCGGCATAGCCAATCATGCGGCCCCCACGGTAGCTGTTCGACCTGCATTTCTTGAGCGGTTACGAAGCGCAGCGGCATGTTAGTTCTCCATCACTTCTAAGGCTTGCCTAGCCTGAATTTTTCCAACTCTATGGTGGTTGCAATGCCTGGAATTAGTTCCGTTATTTCTTTTACTACCCCGACCCCTTCCGCAAACCAAGTGGTCACCTTAAGGGGTTTTCCATCCACTTCAAAGTCCCCTTCGGTAACGATGGCTTTGAACTTGCCTGCGGGTACTTCCACTTCGTCAAGACGGGTGGTCACCTTGCCTTCAATTCGTTGCTGGCCAACCTGCGTCGCAATTTTCCACGAATCTCCAGCCTTGACCGGGTAGCGCAAGACCAACACGGGGGACTTGGACTCGGCCCCTTGCACTCGATGACGATACACACCCTGCGGCGTCGCGCGAAGGTGCTCAGTAGCTACCACAGTTCCTTTCACATGTGCCTCCAAACGTAGCAGGCGAACATTGTTGATGGTTTCTTGTTCGGCGACCACCTCAGAGATCGAACCTTTCACTTCGCCGTCAAATACGATACGATAGTCCCACCGCGTTCCGACCACTAGGGGATAGTAATCCCCTTTACCCCCAGTACCTGGCTGACTCCAGGCCATGGGGCTCAGCAACACCGTCGGCACTATCGCCAAGCTGACCGCGACAAGTCGCACGGATGCAAATCTTCTTAATGGGAACATGATGCCGCTCCTTAGGGTGGAAATGATCAGGGCAAAGCAGACTAAGCTGGCCTTAGTCGTTCATACTAAAGACAAAGGCTCCGAAAAACAAGCACAGTGCAATTTTTCCCGGCGGCTACCGTAACGGGCTGATCGGTCAAACTCACTTGTCCATCAGTGATGGCGACAGTTACCTTGGGTGACCATGCCGGTGAAACGCTCATGCCTGTAGAAGCTAGCTGGGCCAGTGGGCGCAGCAGGATTCGAACCTGCGACCTCATCCTTATCAGGGATGCGCTCTGACCAACTGAGCTATGCGCCCCTGACAGCAGTGGAAATTGCACTATTATTGTAGCCGACGCTCCAAGAGGCCGTCAACTGAGCGACGGTCGGCACGTTCTCGAAAACTATAGTTCCACGTTGCGCGGTACTCCGATAAGTTGGAGGAGCGAGAGGCGGAGGTAAGAAGCATTTTGGGAGTCATAACTCGATGGTGTGCGGTAAAGGTTAGACTGCTTCATGGCCCGCGCTTCGTCCATACAATAGCATCCGCAAGATGAACGCCAAGAGGGATGGCGAAGTCCCCCGGCGTGTTGGCGAGCAGCATGAAACCCCCGCGCCAGGGGGTAATTCACTCCACAGGCATAAACGCGCCTGACCGGCGACAACTTCACCAGGCTGCACGTGCATACGAGGAACCAGCATGCGCAAAATTCGTATTGGCAATGTGGAAGAGACGGTCGTGGAGCGATCGGATTATCCGCCCGAGCGAATTCGCCAGATTCTCGGCCAGGAAACCCTTGCAGTTCTGGGCTACGGCGTTCAGGGACGGGGCCAATCTCTCAACTTGCGCGATAACGGGCTCAATGTTATCATTGGGTTGCGCGAACGTGGGGGCCGAAGCTGGGATTTGGCTTGTCAAGATGGTTGGATCCCCGGCCAAACACTGTTCCCTCTCGAAGAAGCTGCGCGGCGCGGAAGTATCATCCTGTATCTGCTTTCCGATGCGGGTCAGAAAGAGCAATGGCCGGTAATCCGGCCCCATCTGACTCAGGGGAAGGCGCTGTACTTCTCTCACGGCTTCAGCATCGTGTATAAGGATCAGACGGGGGTAGTGCCGCCGCCAGACATTGACGTCATTTTGATTGCGCCGAAAGGTTCGGGCACGACCGTGCGCCGCCATTTCCTGGAAGGGAAAGGCATCAACGCCAGTTACGCGGTCTATCAGGATGCCACGGGGCGGGC
Source organism: Gemmatales bacterium (assembly GCA_025060195.1). Taxonomy (GTDB): domain Bacteria; phylum Planctomycetota; class Planctomycetia; order Gemmatales; family HRBIN36; genus HRBIN36. Next base: position 93,263 of record JANXCQ010000014.1, read on the forward strand.
GTTAGATCGCTGTCTGGCCTTGGGTATTGCCATCGGTTCGGGCCATTTGTTTGAGACCACGTTCGAGAAGGAAGTATATAGCGACCTGACAGGCGAGCGGGGCGTGCTTATGGGCGCCATTTATGGCTTGTGGCTGGCCCAGTACGAAGTGCTTCGCGAACACGGCCACTCTCCGATTGAGGCGTTTAACGAAACCGTCGAAGAGGCGACGCAGAGCCTGTATCCGCTCATCGGCGAAAACGGCATGGACTGGATGTACGCCAACTGTTCCACGACGGCCCAACGCGGCGCGTTAGACTGGTACCGGCGTTTCCGCGACGCGGTGAAACCTGTTTTCGAGGAATTGTATCAGAAAGTCGCCAGCGGCGAGGAAACCCGTCGCGTGTTGGAAATGAATAGCCGACCCGATTACCGCGAACAATTAGAACGCGAATTGCGCGAAATCCGCGAGAGCGAAATGTGGCAAGCAGGCGCCATCGTCCGATCCTTACGCCCCGAACGCCAGAGCAAGCCATCTTCTTAGCGGTTCGATTGTGCGCTGAGGAAGGTACCCAGGTCGGCGTAGTGAGAAATCGCCGACATGATAAACTGCCCGCAGCCATAGTATGGAGTCACAGGTGGCCAGCGCGGTAACCCAGCAGAAGGTCAGCTTACCGACAGTAGCCGTCGCCAGCGCGCATCAGGCCACCCCGACCCGGGTGCCTGACGTTCCAGGTCGAACCATTCCTTACGACCTCTTCTTAGACTGCGTACATTGCGGTTTGTGTACCTCGGCCTGTCCGACGTTTCTAGAACTCGGCACGGAGATGGACAGTCCCCGCGGACGGATTTATCTCATGCGGGGTGTTGTGGACGGTCGTATTCCTTTCGACGAGAACGTGCGCCGTCATCTTGACCTGTGCCTCGATTGTCGGGCGTGCGAATCGGCGTGTCCTTCGGGCGTGCAGTACGGCCGACTTATCGAGCCGTTCCGCTCCGATCTGCAACGGTTGAGCTTGCAGGAACAGCTTCCCCGGTGGTTAGAACTCCTGCTGTTTCAGCTTTTCCCGTGGCCCAAGTGGACTTGGTGGTCGTTGTACCCTGTGCGTTGGCTGCAACGCGTTTTCGGACTCGATTGGTGGAAACCGCTGGCATCCTGGTTGCCCTTGCAGTTACGCCACATGCTAGCGCTCCTGCCTCCGCTGCCGCGACGGTATCATCGGTTTCCTGATTATCTCCGAGCTCGCGGGGAACGGCGAGCCCGCGTGGCCGTCTTTCTTGGTTGCGTTAACCATGTCTTCTTTCCTCACGTCAACGAGGCGACAGTGCGGTTACTACAGTTTCAGGGATGCGACGTGTTGGTGCCTGAGAACCAAGTCTGTTGCGGGGCGTTGCATTATCATGCGGGCCGCATCCGGACCGCCCAACAGTTGGCCCAGGTGAATTTGCGAGCTTTCCCCTCCGAGATAGATGCGATTGTTGTCAATGTCGCGGGTTGTGGCAGCACGCTCAAGGATTACGGCCACCTCCTGGCGGATACCCCTTACGCCGAGCAGGGGCGTGCCTTCGCGGCCAAGGTCAAAGACGTGCATGAGTTTCTGGCCACGCTGGATTTCTATCCGCCCGATTTCGGCCTGCCTATCCGCGCGACCTATCATGACGCCTGCCATCTGTGCCACGCTCAGCAAATCCGCCAGCAACCCCGACGGCTGTTGCAGCAAATTCCACAGCTGAAGCTCGTGCCGCTTCAGGAAAGCGAAGTATGTTGTGGGGCGGCGGGCAGTTACAATCTGACCCAGCCGGAGATGGCCGAACGACTTGGTCAGCGTAAAGCACGGCACATTCTCCAGGCTGACGTGCAAGCCGTGTTCACGGCCAATGCGGGGTGCCTGTTACAGATTCGTCGGCACCTTGAGAAGCATGCTCGCCAGATTTGGGTCGCCCATCCCGTCGAAGCTCTTTGGGCCGCGTGTAACGGCCACATTCCCTACCGCGGCATTCCCGTCAGTAGTGTACGGAATTAGAAACAGTCCCATCGTAGAGGCGTACCAAAAACCAAGGTTGGCCGAGGGATTAAACCACCCATCCACATGGCGGTGACAAGCAAATTTGTCTCAGAGTGGAACATTAATATAAGCCGCGGATCGAAAATCGAATGCGTGTTGTTACGCAAAGACGCATGTTCCTGACCACTCTTAACTCTTGCGTGCTCGGCACTCCTGCATGTTACCTGCGGTTTCGAGGGTGGCCGCGGGCTGAGGTAGAGGAAACCAAAACCCTTGTTGCCGCACTGATACTAAGCTTAGGAAAATAAACCGCAGATTATGCCGATGAGCTCAGAGCAATGCTAACTCCGATCAAAGCTGAGGCACGATTTTCCCAACCAAGAAGTAAAGCTCAGCGCAAGAATGACGGTGAAGGCCGTGGATTTTATGATCGGGTTATGTCAGTGACTAAAGAGATGCTGCGCGCGAGCGAATAGAGTTGGCTAGCACAAATTCTATGCACTAATCTGTGTTAGCTGCGGTTCGTTCGATAGCGAGAAGTCCTTTAGGAGCAATAGGAGCGCAAGTTTCGCCATGCCATGCGTTCCTATGATGAGCAAGGGAATCGCTTGGGATTCGCCCATTCCTGGCTCTATGAGGGCTTTATAAAACGGGCCTATACAAAGTATCAGCCATCATACGTGGGAGGCGTCGGGATGTCGGAAACCCTCAAACGGGGCCAAAGTGGCCCTCCCGCGATTAACGCCTTGTTGGCGAAATACCTGAGTCGGCTGCGGACAGAAGCGGCGTTGCACGGCCTGTGGGAGAGCCCGCCTGCCAGCGAAGTTGAGCCGTATCAACCCGCCGAGGTGAACGTCCTGGAATCCCGTACTGCCCTGGAAGAAGCGTTGGCAGCAGCGCATTGGCTACTCGACGATCCCACCCAACGCACGCAATTTCAAGTGCGCCCTATGCGGCACGTTCCCGAGTGGGCGAATCTGCTTCGCCGCGTTGAGCCTATGCCGTTCGTGCCTTTCGCCCTGGGCTATTTCCCCCAATTGGTGCGCGACGTGCACCTAGTCTGGCAGACCGACCCCACTCAATGGAAGCCCCCTCAAGCCGGCACGACCTACAGCGGCCTCTGGGAATGGGGGGAACTAATGCTGGCACAGATGCGGCCCGCTGAGGCGCTCTTCGCGGCAGCTGTCTTGCGGCTACTCGGCCAGACACGGGAAGCCCGTCAACTGTTGCGTGCTATCAAGGGACAGGCCCCTGCCTCTTGGCACTTGTTGCTCTTGAACGAAGACGCGGCCCTGGCTTGGCACGAGGGCGACTATACCACTGCAGCAACCATACTGGAATCTGCGAACAGCGAGGCCCCGCCGATCTGCTTCAATCGCGGCCTAAATCAACTTTTGCAGGGAAAGCCTCATCTGGCCCGGGAGCAACTGGCCCGTGCGGTAGCGCAACTGCCTGAGACGTCAGCCTGGCATCACCTCGCGCAGATGTATCGCCTCCTAGCCGAGCGATAATCGGTTCCAGGCACCGTGCCGAGGCCGATTCGGGCGCACGATTCTTCACCAATAAGATTTCCCGCGCTCTCGTGAAATCCCAATAGCTGCCGAGCATTGTGTGAGGTTGTCGCAGCATCGGTAAGAGCCGCTCTTCCCACCACGGCCTGGAAACGATGAGATAACTCTCCAGCGGATGCTCAAGCCAATCCTGAGCGTCGTGGACCTCGCGCAAATTGGCCACGGGGCGTTGAACATAGAAAACAATACTCGGCTGAAACCAGCCGTAACAGGCCACGCGAATCTCCCGTTCGCTCTGCGTTTGTCGAATGGCTTCCCCAAGACGATGAGCAATTTTCGCCGGATGGACTAACGTCGGGCCAAAAGCCGCTCCTACTGCCACAAAAGCAACGCCACTGATTAGACAGCTACCCACTACGGCGAGATAACGTCCACGATGCCAGGCCCATACCGCCAATATCGTACCGATTACGGGTAGCAATCCCAGCCAGCTAAGCCGCGCCAAATCGGGAATTGTCCTACCTTCAAGTAACGGCACGAAAATCACGCCACTGGCCACGAGGATACCCACGCTCACGCCCACTCCGATCAGTCCCCAAACGGCGAGCGTTGTTGCGATCATCCAGCCGGGAGCTTCCGTTTGCTTGGTCATCCAAGCGACTAACCACACGCTGGTCAGTAAAGCTAACGCGGGATAAATCGGGGCGACGTAATTCGGCAATTTCGTCTGGGCCAGCGAGAAAAATACCAGCCAAGTCGCACACCAGCAAGCCAGGAAACGCAGCGCACTCGCTGAATGCGACGCTGTTCCCGAATTCGACGAATCGCTGGCAGCATGCCTATGACTGCGCTGCTGATACCACTGCACCAGCATCACCGTCAGCGCCAACACCAACCACGCTGACCACGGCGCGAAGCCGACCAGAATTCCCAGCGGGTGATACCAAATCCCGCCACGATGACCTTCTAACGGAGTGGTGAACCGTTCCACGTGATGGCGACCGAAGAAGCCGAGCAACCACTCGCCTTTCGTCGCCACTCCCACAGCAATGTACCACGGCAGCGTTACGACCAGCCAAAGGACGATACCCCAAACCAGCCAGCGATTCCATAATAGCGACAATTTCCGCTGCCAAATGAGAAACAAACCCACGGCGGTCATGGGCAACAGTATTCCGACCAAGCCTTTGGTCAGCGTCGCCAATCCCGTGAACAGGCCGAACCAGGCAAGCCAACTCGGACGAGCGTGAGCGATGCCCAACCAGGCGCTGGTCAGGGCCGCGGTCGTCCACAAAATCAGTAAGGCATCGGGCGTCACGGCATGGCTCAGCACATTGAACAAAATGGCCGACGCCAGCATCATCCCGGCCAGGAGACCTGTCAAGCGCCCGAACATGCTCCAACCAAGCCCATACGTCAGGATACAGGTCGCGATTCCTGCCAACGCTGACGGTAGTCGTGCCGACCATTCGCTCACACCGAAGCATTCGAAACTAAGCATAATCAGCCAATACGGCAAAATCGGCTTATCGGTGCGCAACTCATAATTGAACGTCGGCACGATCCAGTCATCCGCTTCCCACATCTCGCGGGCACACTCAGCATTGCGAGCCTCGTCCACGTCCCATAAACTGTGCGCACCCAGGTTCGGTAACATACACAACGCCGCGGTCAAAGCAACGGCCACGATGTCGAACCAACTCCGTTGCAGGACTGCTCGCTTGGGCACATGTTGGCCGACTACCTGACAACATGAATCCTGCGTTGCTTCCATGAGCCGAGCGCGGGAGATCATTATTCAGGCTTCCTTGCCGTTTCTTCCACATGGCGACCACACATTAGCAGCTCTTATCTACCTGTCGCTGAACCTTGAGCTAACGCTTCATCAGGTAAGGTACAGAGGGAAAGACTTTACTGGTCGCCTCCTAGCTCAGGGTGAGAGAGGGGACTCGAACCCCCAACCCCCAGATCCACAGTCTGGTGCTCTAGCCGGTTGAGCTACTCTCACCATGCTGATTGACGTTGCTGGCCTGCTTCCGCCTATTAATCCTAATCCTACCATCGCCCATGGCAAGCCCGATTGCCTCAACAAAGACGAAAGCCACGCAATTTGGCACGTCGTCCATTTTCCGGTTAGTCTCTTTGCAACTTATACCACTATAAGGCAACTGACATCCAGGTACGAACCGAACCTCGTGACCATGCTCTAGGAGAATCGGGCGCCGCCTCACCAGAGCGTTATTATTCAGTATCGAAACCGCAGAGGACACGGATTGGCGAAGCACACAAACAGAGAGCATAGCCAGCCGTTCAGACGAGCCTAGGTAGAATTGTCCCGAAGATCGCCCCTTATACCACTTAGTCTCAGGCACTTGACCGTCACTTTTTTAGCGTTCTTTTAGGTAATCTGCGATTGCTCGTGTTACGACTCGTCTTGATTGCAGCCTAGGGATCAAGAATGAGTGCGGGATAAACACCTTCAGCACCTCGGAAGCCTGAAATTCCGCGGAGCTGAACCAGCCTCCAAACTGGTGTTGTTGTACCCGAACGCTGTACGCCACTCAAGGCGGGAACACAGAAGGCGGTATGGAAGGCGGCACAGGTGCAGGCAACGCCTCTGAGGGTGGTGGTATTACGGGCGGTAATGTTTCGGCAGTGCCCGGCGACCGCGCGGGCCAAGCATAATCCATAAGGTCGGCAATCGGAGCCGTGCTGCACCCAGCTAACAGTACCAACAAAACCAGGCCCCACCGCATCCTCGGTTCCCTCCCATGTTTGTAGAATGCGACCATATAACGCGAATCCCCTGCGTCAATCCCATTTTGGCAAACGACAAACGGCCCGCCTATGAAACCCTGCGGGAAACTCCTTGCCAACCTCGCAGGCCTTGGAGCATGGGCAAAACCTGCCCGAATCTCATCGAGGCCGATACCTCACTCAACTAACTGCCCAACGCTTCCTCGAGCACGCTTTCATTCACATAGATAGGCACACGGCAGGTAACAGCTAAAGCGATAGCATCGCTCGGTCGGCTATCCACTTCTATTAATTCCCCATCCTTGCGAATCCGCAGTTGGGCGTAATAAGTGTGATTTTGCAGGTCGTTTATAATAATGTCTTGCAATTCGCCCCCCAGCGACTCGATCACGCTCGCCAGCAAATCATGCGTGAGCGGACGTGGCGATGGTATACCTTTTACCCGTCGCTCGATACTCGTGGCCTCAAAGATGCCGATGACAATGGGAAAACACCGTTCTCCCTCAACTTCCTTCAGATAGATGACCTGTTGATCCTGAATTTCGCTGATCACAATCCGCCGCAGCTCCATTTGCACGGGCACGGAATCATCCTCCGACAAGATTTGCCAAAGTCCGACCAATCTGCCGCACGCAACAAAATTATAGTTTTTCGCGCCACTCAGGAAGTAGAGCAATAGTCACGAAGCTCGCGTCGCAAACCGCCTCTTGTAACGCCAGGAAACACTGCACATGCCTCCTAACTGGGCTGAGCCGATTCTGCAGGTCGTGTGGCACGATTTGGCACGCCGGGGCCTCGACCGTGTCTGGCCCGTGCCACAACGCTGGCAAGACTTCGAAGATGCTTGCACGTATCTGGTCAATCATGGGCCCGCCGTGAGCATAGTCACTGGTTTCTTTATTCCTCAATCTAGTGCTTGGGAAAGCGACGGCCCCCCGGGAGCTATCTTTCTCGGAAGGTGTCTCGACCGTTTAGGTCAAGCGGTCTGCTTTTATGCCGAGGAAACTTTGGCGGACATTCTCCGCTTGGCGCTCGACCAGTGCCATCAAACTCTCCCAGTCTCAACTTTTCCAGCGACGGAAAAACTTGCCTCCTGGTGGCAGCAGGAGCGTTTCCGCTTTGCCGAACGACAGTGGTGTCTCATCAGCGTCGAACGACCAGGTCCGGCCCACACGCCCATCTCGCTGGCTCGTCAAACCGATGACCCCCACGTTCACCAGCAGTTTCTCGCCACCGTGCCACCTGCCGATTGGGATCGCCTGCACACTATGTCTGCGCTTGATGTAACGTCCTACCATTGGCCCGTGCATCTTTGGCTCGAGCAGGGCCAAGTTCCGTTACTAGCCATCGGCGACGGCGGGAACGAACTCGGAATGGGCAAAATTCCCTGGCAGCAACTGGCTCAGTATGTACCCCAGGGCGCTCGCATTGCCTGCCGCATTTCCGCCGACTGGCTCATAATTGCCACTGTCAGTAACTGGGCCGCTTACGCATTGGCCGCTGCGCTGTGTCTGCTGCACAATGCAAAGGAGCTTTTCCTAGAGCTGGCTAACCCCGACCAAGAATTGCAACTCTGGCGCAAAGTCTGCCAGACTTATCCACTATGCGATGGATTGACGGGCCAACCTGCTTGCCGAAACCGTGATTTCTTTGTTGACGGCCTACCTTGGCACAAACACGCCCTGGTGCTTACACGACTAACTGAAACAATACGAGGTTGAACACGCTAAATTCCCATGGCCAAGTCTGACGTGTGTGCGATGCCAACACCGTCGAGCACTACCAATGGGCGCTGAGGGATTCGAACCCCCGACCTCATGGGTGTGATCCATGCGCTCTAGCCAGCTGAGCTAAGCGCCCAATCGTGCCACGCAATCTTAATCCTACCACCATTATTATAAGAAACGCATTGCACATCTACAAGACCATCGCAGTTGGATGCCGACCGCTTGTATCCAGGCTGCCCCTGCGTCCACTGAATGCGTGATAGCGACTGGTCGAACTGCGAACGAATCCTTCCCCAGCGTAGTCCGTTCCGGAAGTCATACAATATCTGCTGACGCGTTTTCGCAGGGTAACACCACGGGTGCTTATAGAACACATGCTTATATATGTATGTTTGCAGATCGATCGTACAAGCCGCCTTCCTGGGCCGGCCAAACGGCACCGTAGAACACTGCGATAGACAGGGAAGTTCGGATAGAATAAAGTAAAGCTTAAACACGTCCAGCACCCCATCGCACGAGGGCCCGTAGCTCAACTGGCAGAGCAGCGGACTCATAATCCGTAGGTTGCAGGTTCGAGTCCTGCCGGGCCCATTGAAAACTAGACATCACTCTGGTCTGGCTTATGTGTTTATACTGACCATTCGTCCCGAAGTGGCCGATTCAATCTCCTTATAACACAACAGCAAAGCAACGCGAGCTAGTTCGCCACTTAGTTCCCGCGGAGCACGACCGGAGGCCACGGCATCGACCGCCGCTTGCAATTCAGCCGTAAAAGCTGCCGTGGGATCGTCGCCGCCAGATAAAGCAGGCCGATCAATGCGTCCATCCGCATGATACACCGTCAAAGGCGTGCCCAATCGATAACTGACCGTGGCCTTCTCGAAATATAATTCGAAGCCATGAGTAAATTCGCGCCCCTTCTGACATAAGGCCCCGCTCGAACACGTCAAGCAAGCCGGCCCATCGCTCCCATAAATATAGTGGGTGCTTAGATGGGTTACCACACCATTTTCCACCACACCTCGTGAATAGACTGCCTTAGGCACCCCTGCTAGCAACGCCACGAAGTGCGTATCATGAATATGCAGATCAATCGCAGGCCCACCCGTTTTCGAAGGATCGGCAATCTCGGCAGACCAATCAGGCTTACTGATAATACGGTCCAGGTGTCCCGCTAATAACCTGCCAGCTTCGCCGGAACGAGCCCAGTGCAGCACCCAAGCAAATTCCGCCACATAAGGCAGCACCTGCGCCACCATCAGCAACTTACCAGCGCGTTGCGCCTCTTCGACTAAGCGATCCGCCTCTTCAAGCTTCAAGGCGATCGGTTTTTCGACTAACACATGTTTTCCCGCACGCAAGGCTTCTAAACTGGCCCCGGCGTGGAGGTGAGTAGGCAGACATATATCCACTAAGTCTATATCTGGGTCGGCTAATAATTCACTAAGCTGACTATAGGTCTTAATTCCGCGCAAATCCATAACCTGACCTGGGGGCCCAAAGTTACCGCGAATGCCACGCCAATCGCCTGACCGTTTTTTCGCATCCCGACTAACAATCGCTGTCACTTGCCCGCTAACCAGCCGCTGTGCCGCTAAGTAATGGATCATGCCCATGAACCCGATACCTACGATACCAATGCGCACCATTTTCATCCCTCCGCCAGTTGGATGGTAGATTGCTGAGTTTCCTAGTGAGCCGAAGTTTAAGTTGCCTATTGACCAAGAGAGCCGGATTCTACTTCAGTTATTAGATCACTCCGATACCACAGGGTTACGTAATACACCCAAACGTTCGATTGTAATTTCTACTGTGTCCCCAGATTTCAGAAAAACCGGCGGTTTACGGGCAAATCCCACGCCAGGCGGGGTACCCGTGAATATAAGATCCCCAGGTTGTAGAGTCACCACCTGCGATATGTAAGATACTAACTTATCCACGGAAAAAATCATCTGATTAGTATTGCTGCGTTGCATGACTTGGCCGTTGAGCCGCAGCTCGATATTCAGTTGATGGGGATCGCCGACCTCATCCTTAGTCACTAAAGCTGGGCCTATAGGAGCGAAGGTATCAAACGTTTTTCCTGCGAGCCATTGACCTCCGGGCTTACGTAATTGCCAGTCGCGGGCCGATACGTCGTGCCCGATGGTATAGCCAACTATGTGTTGTCGCGCTTCCTGTTCGGGAATATATCGTCCCCGTTTGCCGATTACTATCACTAACTCGGCTTCGTAATCCACCTCTTTACTCACCTTCGGTAAACGAATTGGCTCCTCAGGCCCGATGATGGCACTGCTGAATTTACTGAATAACACAGGCTCTGCAGGAATCGGTGCGCCACTTTCGGCCGCGTGATCCCTATAATTCAAGCCAATGCAGATCACTTTAGGAGGATCTGGAATTGGCGCTGCTAACCGAACAGGACCACGCACAAACGTAGGCCTCTCGTTACGATCCAGTAATTGCTGCAACTGACCCAAGGCTACATCGCCTAGCTCTAATAACTCGCGTAACGACGAAGGTAAGTGCGGCAAGTTGACCGCTATGTCAATATATTTCCCGTCCCGTTCGATACCCGCCCGCAAGCCCCCGTCTGTATGTAGGGTCACCAATCGCATGAATATCTCCCTATGACGTCATCCTTCGGAAAGTTGCCAACTTCCCACGGTCAATTCGCTGGTATAAGCCCGTTGATTTGTTGGAAGTATACGCTGCTCGTTCCTAGAAGATTCTCCAACGCTGCACGATCAAGCTGGGCGACATCAACATAATATCGTTTGTCTAAAGCTAATAACGCTTTCTTATTGTGCCGATCACTTATCTCCAGATATACAGGACACGAACCGGGACTCCGTTGTAAAATGTCGCCGAGTTCTTCAATAAGGTAGGGACTATGATGCTTCGTGGAGAGTCTTAGGAGCACTGCCCGAGTAGAATCGCGCAATGCCTGTTCATAAGTAAGGACCTTAGTTGCGAGAAATACAGGTAGGTCTCGTGATCGATCCAATGTTCCACGAACGACTACTATATTTTCCTCAGTAAGCGATTCCTGACACGCCGCATAGTCGTCCGGAAATATCAGACAATCAATACTGGCCTCCAAGTCCTGAAGCTTAAAACGTGCCATCTTAGTATTGCCTGCCCGAGTTCGGCGTGCATGACTGACACGGACGTCCGTAATCATTCCCGCAAGGACGATCTCCTGGGGTAGTTGCGTCGCTGCCGATAAACCAAGTACCTGGTGAATCGGCATCGTCGCCAGCGAGGCTAGGCGCTCAGCCCATCCCATTAGGGGGTGCAAGGCGAAGTAGAAACCAAATGCTTCCTTTTCCCGCCGCGCACGCTCTGCAGGAGACCAGTCGTCGACTTTCGGAAGGGGCCGTTTTCCAGGATCGGCGGTCAACTCTAAGCCGTCTAGGAAACTCCGTTGGCCTACCTTACGGTCTTCCTGAAGACGCATCCCTGTGCTGAGTGCTTCAGATAATGCCTCTAATAAAGCAGCACGACTACCGAACCCATCTAAGGCACCTGCATTAATTAGGGTCTCCAGGATTGCCCGCGACACGACACGCGAATCAAGTCGGCAACATAAGTCGTATAGGTCTAAGTATTTCCCGTGCTTTTCTCGTTCTTCGACAATAGCACGAGCAGCGCTATAGCCCACGCCGCGGAGCGCTGCCAGAGCATACCGAATCTGACCTTGTTCAACACTAAACTCCACTTGGCTGCGATTAATGTCTGGAGGTAGAACCTTGACGCCGATCTGCCGCGCATGCGCGACATATTGTGCTAATTTTTCTGCCTTACCGATTTCACTGGTCAGTAACGCAGCCATGAATTCCGTGGGATAGTGCGCTTTCAAGTAGGCGGTCTGATAAGCCACAAGAGCATAGGCCGCGGCATGGGACTTATTGAAGCCATATCCTCCGAAGTGAACGATCTGGTCGAAAATCTCTTCTGCCGTTTCTTTAGCAACGCCTCGCGCAACTGCGCCTTCGACGAATTGTTGACGGCGTTCTGCGATGATTTCGTGTTTCTTTTTGCTAATTGCCTTAATGCACGAATATGCGCTTGATAAGTCTATCCCCCCCAACTTATTAAGAATCAACATTACCTGTTCTTGATAAACCATAATACCATAGGTCTCGCGTAAGATTTCTTCCATCACGGGGTGTTGATAAACAGGTTTCTCACGTCCGTGCTTGCGATTGACATAGGCATCTACCATGCCACCGCCGAGAGGCCCAGGACGATAGAGGGCATTACATGCAATTAAGTCGCGGATATTGTCAGGCCTAAGCCGATGCAGGAGTTGACGAATCCCTTCGCCTTCAAATTGAAACACTCCTATAGAATCGCCCCGTTGTAATAGCGCATAAGTTTTCGCATCGTCTAGAGGTAGGTTGTGTAGATCTATGTCTACGCCATGTTGTTCCTTAATTAGTCGAACCGCATGATCTAATAAAGTAAGGGTGCGTAAGCCGAGTAAGTCTATCTTGAGCATGCCGACCTTTTCCAGGTCGTCCATGGTCCATTGGGTGATCACCACCCCTTCCCGTCCAGCACCGCGATGGGACTCTTGGTAATCTTCGTCGTGCCCATCGTCGGCAGGGTCGCTCCGCTGGGGCCAGACTCGCTGTACGGGAACATACTCAATCAACGGGCCATTGGCGATCACCACTCCGGCGGCATGCGTGCTGACCGTGCGATTAGTTCCTTCTAGTTTGAGTGCAATATCTATACATTCGCGTACCTGGGGATCGGTTTCGTATTCATGGCGCAGGTCATAAATGGTATTCAGGGCGTCAGCCAGCGTGACGTTAGGCATGCGTGGGATCAGGCGAGTTAATTGATCCAGGCGGGCACGGGGCAGTCCTAAGGCGCGGCCGACATCGCGCACCGCTGCGCGCGCTGCTAAGGTGCCAAATGTCCCTATCTGCGCGACGCTCTCCGCGCCGTAACGTTGCCGAACATAATCAAGCACTTCGTCGCGGCGGAGTTGGCAGAAATCGATATCTATATCTGGTGCCTCCGCTCGCTTCGGGTCGAGAAAACGCTCGAATAATAAATCATATTGCAGGGGATCAATGTGACTTAGTTGCAGGACATAGCTTACTAGGGCTCCGCATGCCGAACCTCGTGCTCCATAAGGTATGCCACGTTCCCGTGCGAACCGCACAAAGTCATACACGATGAGGAAATAGCCTGCGAAACCGAGTCGGCATATAGTATCTAACTCGTGTTCTAAGCGTTCGCGTGCTGCGGCGGGGGGTGGATTACCATACCGTTGTTTCAGCCCCTCCTCACACAATTGCCTGAGATATTGTTCGGGAGAAAGTCCATTAGGGGGTCGAAAGACTGGGTAGTGACGTTTGTGGAAATCCAGCTCCAAGCAACATAAGTCGGCAATTTCCTGGCTCCGAGCCACTGCGTGGGGATAGTCGGGAAACGCCTCGTACATTTCCTCGGCAGAGCGCACATAAAACAAGTCACTGCCATAGCGCAAACGATTGGTGTCGCTACGTTGCTTGCCTGTGTTGATACAAAGTAAGATATCATGAGCCTCAGCATCCGCTTGAGTGAGATAATGAGCATCCGCCGTGGCCACTAAGGGCAAATTCAGTCGGCGGGCAACCTCGACAGCTCCCTCCAGGCATCGGCGTTGAATTTCCAGTCCGTTGTTTTGAATCTCGATGTAGAAGCGATTAGGACTAAATACGGTTGCAAACCAGCGTGCCAGTTGGGTGGCTTCTTCCAAACGATCTTGAAGAATAAGAGTGCTGAATTCGCTCGAAGCGCAGCCGCTGAGGCAGATGAGGCCTTCGTTATAACTTTTTAATAGTTCCTTATCAATGCGGGGGCGGTAATAAAAACCCTCGAGAAATGCTAGGGAGGCTAAGCGAATGAGATTGCGGAATCCTTGTTCGTTGTACGCCAGGAGAGTGAGATGATAGGCCGCTTCGCTTATGCCACGGTTGTCGCGGTCGAATCGGCTGGTGGGAGCCACGTACGCTTCGTAACCGATGATGGGCTTAATTCCGTTAGCCACGCAATGCTGATAAAACTCAATGGCTCCGTAGAGGTTGCCGTGGTCGGTCAAGGCCAAGGCGTTCATGCCGAGGGATTTGACGCGCGCTACTAACTCTGGAATGCGGCTGGCTCCGTCCAGAAGACTGTAGTGGCTGTGACAGTGCAAGTGGACGAAGGGCTTAGCCATATAGCTTCGCTCCGAGGTATGCAGAGCTAAGAATTTAGCCGAGCCTTTAGTCAGGGAGTTATGCAGGTTTTCGGTGCGATTAATTCGTTGAGCCAAACCCCTTGCCTAGCGAGAAGCACCCCGGTGGGCTTAGACGGTGTAAAAATTTTTCTTAGTTGCTGTGTCTGCTTCTTCAAGACCAGCCTGCACTGATGGCGGGAACCTCTATGTGCTGAATACGACAGATAAGCGGAATTTATTCGTATGGGGCGTTGTTTTACCGTAGTTAGCAATGAGCTTAGACAGGCGATGGTAAAATAAAGGGGCTCAGTCCAAGAGCTATCCAGCTGCACGCCTAGGCGAGCTGCGTTGGATTGTAGGACTGCCAGCTTAGTCCTTATCGGATATGGGGCCAACAATTTGGTCTAACAAATGGCCGAGTTTAGTTTTCTTCGCCAGTAAATAATCGCGATTTTGTTGAGTAGGTGGGACTAGGATAGGGACGCGCTCAACAATTTTGAGACCGTAGCCATCCAAGCCTACGACTTTTTTAGGATTGTTAGTGAGCAGGCGAATTTGTCGAATGCCGAGGTCATAGAGAATCTGAGCGCCGATGCCATAATGGCGTAAGTCGGGCGCATAGCCCAGCTCGCGGTTGGCTTCGACGGTGTCTAAGCCTTTTTCCTGCTGCAGCTGATAGGCGTGCAACTTAGGAAGCAGGCCGATCCCGCGCCCCTCCTGTCGCATGTAGAGTAAGCAACCTTTACCAGCATCGGCGATTTGGCGTAGTGCCTGTTGCAACTGCGCGCCACAATCACACAGCAAACTGTGGAAAATATCGCCTGTGAGACATTGCGAGTGGATGCGTACTAAGACAGGTTCTTCTTGCACGGGCACTAAGCCGCCACTATCGTCGCCGATACCGCCCCTACAGAGAGCAATGTGAGGCTCGGGATCGACGACCGAGGTATAAGCGAAAAGGCGAAATTCGCCGAATTCTGTCGGCAAGGTTAAGCTAAGTTCGCGTTTAACGAGTTTTTCGCGTTGACGCCTATACTTGATAATCTCCTCGATCGTGCACATCTTGAGGCCGTGCTGTTGGCAGAACTGGCGCAACTCGGGCACGCGGGCCATGTGGCCATCGGGGCGCAAAATCTCACAAATCACAGCCGCTTCGCGCAGGCCTGCGAGTCGGCACAAGTCCACACTCCCTTCTGTGTGTCCGGCACGCACTAATACGCCGCCGGGGTGCGCCCGCAGACCTTGAACATGACCAGGACGTACTAAGTCGGCAGGTTGACTCTTGGGATCGATGGCGACCTGAATGGTGCGCGCACGGTCGTAGGCGGAGGTTCCGGTAGTAATCCCCCGCCGCGCGTCGAAAGAGACAGTAAAAGCGGTCCCCATAGGATTGCCCAGGGGGGCTTGTAAGCCCAGCTGTAAGCGCTCGCAAATTTCGGCTGACATGGCTAAACATAATAAGCCGCGCGCTTCACGGAGCATAAAGTTAATGGCTTCGGGCGTAACTTTCTCCGCGGCTAACACCAAGTCACCTTCATTTTCGCGAAACTCGTCATCCACCAGGACGATCATGCGTCCTGCTCGCAGTTCGGCTATTGCTTCTTCGACGGTGCAAAAACCTTCATCGCGGTGCGGCTTTTTTTCGAGCATGGTCGATCCCGTAGTGGGGTGAATAAGAGTCAAGGGCGGATGTTGCGCCGGTACACCAAGGCGCGGTCGATCATTTCAAATCCTAAGTCGCGCAGGCACCGACGCAGGTGTTGTGCCGATTCGGGCACATGCATTTCTACCAAGGTGTAGTATTGTTCCTCGAGATATTCTAAGCTCTGAGCCAACAGGGCTGCTTTGACGCCTGAACTGGCGTGTTCTTGGCTAACCGATAAGTCAAGTAAGCCAACCGTAGGCTGTTTCCACCGCCAACCGAATAACTCCATTTCCCACATGTCCACATGAGCCAGCACTTGTCCCCGATGCACGAATTGGAAGCGCACTATTTCAAGCGGCGAACTGGCTGCTACTTCGAACCAATCACTGGGTAGGGGCTTAGGAATCACTTGCAGAGTGCACTGCGCCTTCCAGGTAGCGGCAGGACCCGCGACTTCACAAGCTCTGCCATCCAGGATGCGTTGATACACGATGTGCGTCGCCACGATCTGATAGCCGCGTTTTTCCAGAAAGGGCCGAGCGTCTGTGTCGGATTCGAGAATGCCAGAAGGCTCGCTCCCGCCGTAGAGGCCCCAATAAAACGGACGCAGAGGATTATGAGCGCCAAAATAAATCTCGCGGGCTCCATGTTCAAGCAGGTATTGTTCGGCACGGTGGAGCAGCTCCGTGCCCAGTCCTTGCCTGCGATGCTGAGGATGGACTAGTAAAACACAGATGACACCTTGTTCGGTGCTGAGCCTTTGCCCTGTACTACCCGGTCCAAATCCCGCGTGGACCCAGCCGAGAAGCTGACCATCTCGTTCCGCGACTAATAGGCCCTTAGGGTCGAAGTACGGCTTACTTAGGACTCCCTGCTCCAAACAATTTACGTGGGGCAGAACGGCAGCTCCTCGGCCGACCAGGGCCAAGTTCCATAAGCGTACCAATTGTGGTGGGTCGGGATTGCGGAAAGGCCTGATACGCCAGACCACTGTTTCTGTCCACGCGGATGAATCCTGCGCTCAACCATTGCTTTATAGCGTAAACTACTCGGAAAAGACAGCCGACTTTGGTTGATCGTACGCATCAAACTGAAAGGGCGCGGCTTAGCACCGCGCCCCCGTTAGGCAGACTTTTCTATTGACCGCCTACGTCCTATGTCGGTTCGGCTCGCGTCATCAAGGGACCAACCGTTGCGCTCGGACTTGACTCACTCGATATTCAAGCTCAGGAGATAATTTTCCAGACCTTGACGCTGCTTGAGAATCTCCTGCTGCAGGGCCTTGATACGATCCTGATACTTCTCAATCATCGGCTCCTGCTCGTCCAGTTTCTTGAGGTACCGCTTATACGTCTC